>NZ_DATGOP010000058.1:0-79526 GCF_035305885.1 Pseudonocardia sp. | reverse complement strand
GCGCGGAGTTCGAGGGAGGCGTTCGAGGTGGGCGGCGGTGCCGTAGCGGGCAATAGCGAGGAGGACTCTCTCGGCGGCTTCCGGGTCGGCCGCCCTGGTGTTGGGCAGGTGGGAGGTGGCGTCGGCGAGCTGCTGGGAGATCCGCTCCAGGGTGGAGGTGTCGTCACCGATGACGCGGCTGATGGCCCGCACCGTGGAGTAGGTCAGCTCGTCGGCGGCGAATGCCTGGGTGATCAGTGGGAGCTTGCGGAGGGTGCGGGCGGTGCGGAGGTGTTCGTCGGCGGTGCGGATGTTCATGCCGATCTTCCACGACACCCGGTGCGCACAGGATGTGACCCCGTCACGCGCCGCCCACAGCTTCCGCGCGTCGAACTCGGCCAGGTATTGCAGAAACCGGCATTGGGCGGCGGCGATGTGACCGGCGATCCCGAGTAGCCCGACCTCCACGTCGTGATCGCTCAGAGCTGAGAAGGGGGCGGGGAAGGGGACGATGGCGCGGGCATCGGGGATTCCTCCTCACTGGGTGGTGAGGTGAGGATCCCACCCGGGTCCGACAATTTCGGGGCTGGTGGATCGGGTTCCGCGGAACCCAGCGTTGCAGGATGGCCACTTTCGTGCCGCGTGGTTGCGTGAAGGTGGCCATCTCCAATTCGAGGCGGCGGAGCGCGGATTCTGCGTCGCCACCAGGAGGCCGGCGAGGTCACGCAGCGGGTCCCGCGGAACCCGGGGTCGGTACCCACCGCTGCGGGGCCCACCTGCATCCTCGCTGCAGAACCCGCGCGCGGCCCGCAGGCGAGGCCCTCCCCCGGTCTTGACCAGTGAGTCCTATTAAGCAACTCTGGAGGTAGACCGGCAGATCGAGATCGGGGAGTGGCGCGTGAGCGGGTGGCACAAGACCGCGTGCAACCTCTGCTACGTCAACTGCGGGCTCGAGGTGCAGACCGCGGGCCGGGCGATCACCCGGGTCCGCGGGGACCGGGACAACCCCCGCTCGGCGGGCTACCTGTGCCAGAAACCCCAGCGGCTCACCTGGTACGGCGACCACGACGACCGGCTCACCACCCCGCTGCGCCGCCGCCACGACGGCACCCACGAGCCGATCGGCTGGGACGTGGCGCTCGCCGAGATCGCCGCCCGGCTGCGCGCGGTCCGGGACGCCGACACGGCCGCGGGCAGGCCCGGCTCGTTCGCCTACGTCGGCGGCGGGGGGCAGGGCAACCACTCCGGTGGCGGCTTCGGGCTCGCGCTCATGAGGTGGATGAACTCCACCCGCTTCTTCGGGGCGCTGTCGCAGGAGAAGACCGGCGACTTCTGGGTCAACGGGAAGCTGTTCGGCGCGCAGACCTGTCACACCTCCGAGGGCGTCGAGGAGTGCGACCTGCTGGTGGTGCTCGGCTGCAACCCGTGGATGGCCAACGGGTTCACCCGGGCCCGCCACGCGGTCAACGCGATCCGCAACGACCCGAACCGGAAGATGATCGTGATCGACCCGCGGCGCACCGAGACCGCGGCGATGGCCGACGTGCACCTCGCGCTGCGGCCCGGCACCGACGCCTACCTGCTCGGGGCGATCCTCGCGCTCGTCGTGGCCCGCGGCGGCGCCGACCGGGCGTTCCTCGACCGGCACACCGAGGGCTTCGAGCAGGTGGCCGCGGCGCTGCGCGCGATCCCGGTCGACGCGTGGATCACCCACGCCGAGGTCGACCGCGCCGACGTCGAGCGGGCGGTCGAGCTGATCCTCGCCGCCGGCGCGATGACGGTCCGCGCCGAGCTGGGGATCCAGCAGGGCCGCAACTCCACCCTCAACAGCTACCTGGAGAAGCTCCTGTTCCTCCTCACGGGCAACTTCGGCCGTCCGGGCACCAACGGGCTGCACTCCTGGCTGGTCCCGCTGTGGCGCGAGTCGAACGGCGAACGCTCGGAGATCACCGGCTTCGAGTACATCGGCGGCCTGCTCCCGCTCAACACGCTGGCCGAGGAGGTCCTCACCGACCACCCGCACCGGGCCCGCGTGCTGTGGGTGGAGTCGTCCAACCCGGCCAACACGGCCGCGGACACACAGGCGACCGAGCGGGCGATCCGCGAGTGCGAGCTGTCGGTCGTCGTCGACGTCGCCTACACCGAGTCCGCCGCGCTCGCCGACTACGTCCTGCCCGCCGCCTCCCAGTTCGAGAAATGGGAGTGGACGTTCTTCGACTTCGAGTGGCCGACCAACTACTTCCACCTGCGCCGCGCCGTGTTCGACCCGTTGCCCGGCACGCTGGTGGAGGCGGAGATCTACGCGCGGCTCGCCGACGAGCTCGGCTTGCTGCCCGACCGGCCGACGCTCGACCGGCTCACCGAGCTCGCGCGCACCGACCGGCCGAACCTGCTGACGCACGCCGGCCCGCTGCTACGGGAGAACCCGTCGATCGCGCCCGTGCTGCTCTACCGCACCCTCGGGCGCACCCTGCCCGACGGTGCGGCCCCGGCCGCCGTCCTGTGGCCGGGCTGCCACGCGGCCGCGGCGCGGATGCCCACCGCCGTGCAACGGGCGCTCGGAACCGACCTGACCGGCCCCGCGCTCGGTGAGGCCCTGTTCGACCGGGTGCTCGCGAGCCCCAGCGGGCTCGCCTTCAGCGTCCACACCTACGACGAGGTCTGGACGCTGATGCCCAACGAGCGCATCCGGCTCGCCGTGCCCGAGCTGCTCGACTGGCTCACCGGCCTGGACCCCCGCCGCGACGGCCCCGACCCCGACTACCCGCTGTCGCTGGTCAACGGGCAACGGCGCAGCCACAACGCCAACCAGATCCTGCGCCCGCCCGCGTGGCGGCGCACCGACCCCGACGGCGCGCTGCGGGCCCGCGCCGAGGACCTCGCCGCGATCGGCGCCACCGACGGCGACTGGGTCGCGGTCGTGAGCCGGGCCGGGCGGATCGTGGTCCGCGCCGAGGTCGACGAGACCCTGCGCCGCGGCCAGGTCGCGCTGCCGCACGGCTACGGGATGGCGGTCCCCGACGGCTGCGGTGGCCGGGTGACGCACGGCCCCCGGATCAACCTGATCACCGACGCCGCCGACCGCGACCCGATCGCAGGCACCCCCCACCACAAGGACGTGCCCGTCCGCCTGGAACGCGTGACGCCCGCCGAGCGCGCGCACGCCGAACGGGACCGTGAACGGGTCCGGCAACTGATCGAGCGAGGGAGCAGACGATGAGGGATGCGGTGATCGTCGACGCGGTGCGCACGCCCGTGGGGAAGGGCAAGCCCGGCGGGGCCCTCTCCGGCGTGCACCCGGTGGACCTGCACGCGCACGCGATCCGTGCGCTCGTCGAGCGGACCGGGATCGACCCCGCCGTGGTCGACGACGTGATCAGCGGCGCGGTCGGCCAGATCGGCGAGCAGAGCAGCAACACCGCCCGCTGGGCGGCGCTCGCGGCCGGGCTTCCCGAGTCGGTGCCCGCGGTGACCGTCGACCGGCAGTGCGGCTCGAGCCAGCAGGCGATCCACTTCGCCGCCCAGGGCGTCATCGCGGGCACCTACGACGTGGTGATCGCCTCCGGGGTCGAGTCGATGAGCCGGGTGCCGATCGGCAGCCAGGTCGCGGGGAAGGACCCGTTCGGCGCGGGCGTCGCGGACCGCTACCCCGAGGGCCTGGTGCCGCAGGGCATCAGCGCCGAGCTGATCGCGCAGCGCTGGAACCTCTCCCGGACCCGGCTCGACGAGTTCGCCGCCGAGAGCCACCGGCGCGCGGCGACCGCGTGGGACGAGGGCCGCTTCGCCGGCGAGGTCGCGCCGCTGAAGGCGCCGTCCGACGGCACGCTCGTCGAGGTCACCCGGGACGAGTCGGTTCGGCCCACGACCTCGGTGGAGGTGCTGGCCGGGCTGAAGCCCGCGTTCCGGGCCGAGGTGTGGGAGCAGCGGTTCCCGGACCTGGAGTGGAGAGTGACCGCGGGCAACTCCTCGCCGATCAACGACGGCGCCGCCGCGGTGCTGATCACCAGCAGCGAGGCCGCGGCGCGGCTGGGCCTGCGCCCGCGGGCCCGCGTGCACGCCATGGCCGTCGCCGGCGACGACCCGCTGCTCATGCTGACCGGCATCATCCCCGCGACCCGGAAGGTGCTCGACCGCGCGGGGCTCTCGATCGCCGACATCGACGCGTTCGAGGTGAACGAGGCGTTCGCGAGCGTCGTGCTGGCCTGGCAGGCCGCGACCGGGGCGGACCTGGCCAAGGTCAACGTCCACGGCGGGGCAACCGCGATCGGCCACCCGCTCGGCGCGAGCGGCGCCCGCCTCATGACCACCCTGCTGTCGGTGCTCGAGCAGCACGGCGGCCGGTACGGGCTGCAGACCATGTGCGAGGCGGGCGGGCTCGCCAACGCCACGATCATCGAGCGCCTGTAGCTCGACGCCGCACCGTCGCCGCCTTCCGGCCAACGCGCTGTTCGTCGGGAGGGTGAGCGGCGCAGGAACGCTCTGAGAGGCTGCCGTCATGAAGCGGACCTCCTTCGCCACCTGGCCCTGTTCGATCGCCCGGACGGTGGACCTCTTGGGCGACTGGTGGACGCCGCTCGTGCTCCGCGAGGTGTTCTACGGGTTCCACCGCTTCGACGAGATCCAGGAGGCGCTCGGCATCGCCCGCAACACCCTCACCGACCGCCTGCGCCGCCTGGTGGACGAGGGCCTGCTGGAGAAGCGCCCGTACCAGCGCGATCCGGTGCGCCACGACTACGTGCTCACCGACAAGGGCCGGGACTTCTTCACGGTGATCGCCGCCATGACGCGGTGGGGTGACCGGTGGCTCGCCGACGAGGCGGGGCCGCCGGTCACCTTCCACCACCGCAGGTGCGGGCACGACACCCACGCCGAGGTCGTGTGCGCGCACTGCAAGGAGCCGCTGGAGGCGGACGACACCGACATGCGGATGGGGCCCGGCTACCCGCGGCGGCTCGCGCACCGGCCGGACGTGCAGCGCCGGTTCGGGCTCGCGCCGCCTACGTCTTCTGTCGCGGCGCAGGATCGTCCCAAGCGCGGCTGACCGGGCGTTTGCGCTGCTCTACGGTTTTCCAGCAAGCGCGTGACCGGTGATCGTGGGCGAGGGTGTCCACGACGGAGCGAGGAGCGCGGCTGTGCTGACCGTGACCACCAAGGGCGTCGCGCCTGCAGACCAGCCCGACTACTGGCAGTCGGTGGTGCAGCGGTACTTCTTCGCCGTCCACGGCACCAGCCTGGTGCCGAAGCGCAACGGCTTCGCCGGCCGGATGGACCGGCTCGCCTTCGGTGGGTTGTCGATCGACCGGGTCGCCGCGCAGCCGTACCGCGTCGTGCGGTCCGACCGGCTGGTCCGGCGGGAGCCCAGCGACACGCTGGTGATGTTCGTGCTCCGCCGCGGGGAGGTGGCCGTCGCCCAGGACGGGCGGGCCGCCCCGCTGCGCAAACCGGGGGAGTTCGCGATCGTCGACTCCGCGGCGGCGTACACGGCGGAGTTCGTGACGCCCTGCCAGCTGACGATGATCCAGATCCCGCGGGCGTGGATCGGGCCGCGGCTGCGGGCGCTCGGCGACCGGACCGCGACGGCCCTGGACGGGCGGGCCGGGCTCGCCGGCCTCGCCGTGTCCACCCTGCTCGCCCTGCGCGTCCACGCGGCCGACCGCGACGACGACCTGGCGTGCGCCGCGGCGAAGAACGCCGTGGAGCTCACCACCGCGGCGGTGCTCGAACGGGGCGGGGAGACCGCCGAGCGGCACTCGCCGCGGTCGGCGATCCTGCACCGGGCCCAGCGGTACATGCTCGACCACCTGGCCGACCCCGACCTCGCGCCCGCCCAGGTCGCGGCCGCGATCCCGATCTCCGAGCGGTACCTGTTCACCGCGTTCCGCGAGGCGGGCACGACGCCGGTCGAGTGGCTGCGCCGGGCCCGCCTCGAGCGGGCCAGGGCCTACCTCGCGCAGGTGGGCGGGCCCGGGGAGGCCATGACGATCCAGCAGGTCGCGAACGCGGTCGGCCTGCCCCGGGCGTCGCACTTCAGCCGGCTGTTCCGGGAGCGGTACGGGGTGAGCCCGCGGGAGTACCGGGCGGGGCGGACACAGCGCTAGCCGGGATCACACAGCGCTAGCCGGGATCACAGCGCTAGCCGGCCACGTAGACGATCGAGTTCTTGTCGCCGGTGATGGCGAACGTCCCGGGAGGCACGAACTCGACGGCCACCCGGACCCGCAGCCGCTCGCGGACGGCCCCCTCGATCCGGGCCCTCAGGTCGGCCAGCGCCGCGTCGTCGAGGGGCTTCGTCGCCTGCACCTCGAGCGGGATCGGGTCGTCGAAGCGGACCTGCTCGGCCGACGCCTTGCGGATCCGGACCACCTCGTGCACCGCACCCCCCGCCGCGCCCAGCGCCACCTCGCGGATCGCGGAGGGGAAGACGTTCATCGCCTTGTAGATGAGCATGTCGTCGGTGCGCCCGACGCAGCGGATCCGCGGGGTCCGCCGACCGCAGGCGCAGCCCATCCCGGTGACGACCGCGTGGTCGCGGGAGCGGAACCGCAGCACCGGCGTGGCCTCGCGGCGGATCGTGGTGTAGACGAGCTCGCCGCTCGCGCCGTCCTCCCAGGCCAGCTGCGCGCCCGAGTCCGGGTCGACGAGCTCGACCAGCACGTCCCGCACCGGGGTGAAGTGCATGCCCGCCCCGGCCTCGCACTCCGCCCAGATCCCGGGCAGCACGTCGCCGAGCCCCATGACCTCGCTGATGCGGGTGGCGCCCCACTTGTCCATCACGCCCGCCCGCACCTCGGGCAGTCCCATGCCGGGCTCGCCGCCGGAGACGATCGTGCGCACGCCGAGCTCGCGCGCCGGCCTGCCGAGGACCTCCTCCACCCGGTCGGCGAACATCGCGACGAACGACGCCGTCGCGACCAGGGTGTCGACCCGCAGCCGCTCGAGGGTGCCGACCATGCGCGGGGTGGTCTGTCCGCCGAACCACACCAGCGCGGCGCCGGTGCGGCGGATGCCGTCGGCGTACGGGATGCCGCCCGCCACCATGGGCATCCCGGTCGAGAGCCCCGCGACCGAGCCCGGCCCGAGGCCCGCGGTGGAGTAGAACGCGCCGATGGCGTCGGTCCAGGCCTCCCGGTCGGCGCGGGTGAGGCCGAAGTACACCGGCGTGCCGGTCGTGCCGGACGAGGAGATCACCTGCTCGATCTGCTCGGTGTCGACGGCCTGCTGGCGGCCCAGGATCGCCCCGGTCACCCGCTGCGCCTGGCCCGCGCGCAGGTCGTCCTTGGTCGTGAACGGCAGGTCCTGCAGCCGCGCGAGCTCGTCGACGCCGTCGGGGTCGGTGTCCGCCAGCCGCTCGGCGTACAGCTGCGAGCGGTCGCGCAGGCGCCGCACCAGGTCGGGCAGGACCTTCGCCTGCCGCGCCTGCAGCTCACCCCAGTCGTCGGCCTCCTCCGGGTACCAGTGCCGGGCCGGAGCGGTCATCGTCCTCCCTCCGCGTGCAGCGACCGCACCCGCGCGGCCACCTCCTTCGGGTCCGCCGTCGCGGGCAGCTCCGTCGTCGTCGTCACCAACCGCCCCGCCGCCGGGGACCCCGCCACGAACTCCTCGCCGGTCGGGCCGCTCACCGGCCCCGACTCCCCGGGCAGGACCTCCACCAGCGCGAGGTCGAAGAAGCCGCACAGCCCGGGCACGACGCCCGCCCGGTCGCCGTCGCCGACGCGCAGCACCACGTCCGGCTCGGCGGCCCCGACCGCCCGCAGCACCGCCCCGACCGCGTCGTCGGCCCACTCCTCGCCGACCGCGGGCCCGAGGGACGCGGCGAGCGAGGCGGCGGTCGGGACGGCCACCGCCGTGTGCACCCCGCTCGCGGTGAGGGTTCTCAGGCGCGCCACGAGGCCCTCCAGGAAGCCGGTCGCGGGCGCGGTCGCCACCGCGTCGACGTCGGGCGGGGCGGACAGCGGGCGCCGCGCCCGGTGGTCTGCGGCCGCGGCGGCGACCGGCGCGCCGGGCATGCCGGCCCCGCGCACGGCCCACGCGACCGCCTCGACCGGGGCGGCGACCACGACGTCCAGGTCGTACAGCTTCACCGCGGCGGTCAGCGCACGCGCGGCGGCGTCCGGGTCGCCGAGCGCCGCCGCCTCGGGCAGCTGCTCGAGCGCGGCGGCGTGCCAGAACCCCAGCGGCCCCACCAGGCGCCGCCCGGCGCGCGCGAGCAGGTCGTCGAGCGTCGGCATCAGTACCGCTCCAGCGGACGCTCCCGCACCCCGTCCGGCCAGGACCCGAAGTAGGTCAGCGTGTGCTCCGGCGGGCGCAGCGTCGACCACTCCTCCAGGAACTGCGCCCACGGCTTGCCGCGGGCCAGCCGCTCGGCGCGGGCCTCGTCGCGCGCGGCCCGTGTCGCCTCCTCGTCGACGAGGAAGGTCTCCGGGTCGTACACCACGCGGTGGATGGTGCGCGCGGTCCAATCGCTGACCGCCCCGTTGCGCACGTCCTGCACGACGAGCGCGGGGTCGCGGGCGAGCGGGTCGCCGTAGCCGCCGCCCCCGCCGGTGGTGGCGACGATGACGTCGCCCTCCACCGCCGGCCGGGTGGCCCGGTTGGTGTGCTCGAAGTGGTACTCACCCTTGATCGCGCGCCGGGTGGCGAGCTCGACGGTGTCGCGGGGCAGGTCGGGGTCGCCGCGGCGCAGCTTCTCCACCACGTCGGTGTTCGTGATGCTGATCCCGGGGGCCGAGGCGGCCGGGTAGCCGCCGAACACCCCGAGCGTGGTCGGGGCGTAGCTGCACGTCGCGTACACGGTCCACACGGCGAACGGCACGTTCCACACCACGAGCGCGGTCTCCGTGCCCATCCCGCCGCGGAAGGTCCCCGCGCCGCCGCTGTCGGTGCGCAGCCGGAAGTACAGGCGCAGGAACTGCTGCTCGAGCTCGCTGTCCTCGGTGTCCGGGGCGCGGGTCGAGTGCCCGTAGGCGAAGCCGTACGCGTCGACCCCGTCGCGGTCCTGGCGGGCGCCGTGGCCGTCGGTGTTGAGCAGCGCGTTGTCCAGCTCGGCGAGCGGGACGCCGTGCTGGTTCGGGCCGGCGATCAGCGGCGTGCACGGCTGGCAGCAGATGTTGCCGGTCACCTGCGGGCGGTCCTCGCTGGAGAACATCATCCGCGCGAACACCTGCTGCACCACCGAGACGGTCAGCGAGTTGATCATCGGGCTGGAGCTGATCGCCGCGTCCGGGTGGGCGTTGAGCACCGTGCCCTCGGGCACGATCCAGGTGAACGGGGCGAGCGCCCCGTTGGAGACCGGCAGGTCGTGGAACGGGAACGCGTACATCGTCACCGCGGCGTGCGCCGCGACGATGTGCGGGAAGCAGTTGTACGGTCCGTCGTTCTCCGGCGACGTGCCGGTGAAGTCGAAGACGATCTCCGATCCCCGCTTCGTCGCGGTGAGGCAGCCGCGGACCAGGCAGGAGGTCCGCCCGATCGTGTCCAGGAACGCGGTCGCCCGGTACACGCCGTCCTTCCAGCGGCTGATGCGCCGGCGGGTGGCTCGCTCGGCCTCGACGACGAGCTTGGCCAGCAGGCCGCGGACGAAGTCGTTGCCGCGGTCCTCGGCGAGCTCCACGATCCGCCGCCGCAGCCGGTCGCACCCGGTGATGCGGGCCCGGACGTCGACGGCCTGCATGCGCGGTGCCCGGGAGGTGAAGTTCTCCATCATGTCGAGCATGTCGTCGCGCACGCGGAAGTTCTCCCCGATCTTGATCGGGGTGAGCTTCATGCCCTCGTCGTGGCGGGAGCGGGCGGTGAGCGGCATGCCGCCCGGCTCGACCGCGCCCGTCTCCGGGTTGTGCGTCAGCGCCGCGACCCACGCGATCAGCTGGCCGTCGTGGAAGACCGGCATGAAGGCCATCTGGTCGGGGTTGTGGATGCCGCCGTAGCGGGCCTCGTTGACGTAGAAGATGTCGCCGTTGCGCACCCCGACGGTGGGGTTCGCGTAGTACTTGTGCATCACGAACTTCACCGGGAGCATCGCCGTGACGCAGTGCAGGTAGGTGCCCGCGGAGGCGTTGGCGAGGTCGCCGTTGGCGGTGTACACGGCCACGATGAGGTCGCCGGCGCGCAGCATCCCGGTCACGCCGCTGCGCACGAACACCTCGCGGGCTTCCTCGAGGACGTTGCGCAGCTTCTCGTCGTAGATCTCGTAGTCGCCGGGCCGAAGCGACTCCATGCACCGGCGGGCGAGGTCCGACAGCGGCTCCGGCTTCGTCCACTCGATCATCGTCGAGGGGCTGATCGTGATCGGGGTGACCCGCAGGTGCTCGGCGACCTCGGCGGCGGTCTCGGGGACGGTCGCGGTCATGCCTGCTCCTTGCCGTCGGCCGTGATGACGTAGTTGAGGTGCTCGTCGACCTCGAGGGAGAAGCCCGGTTCGACGACCACGGTCGTGTAGGGCGCCTCGACGATCCCCGGCCCGCGGAAGCGGTTGCCCGGCTTGAGCAGCTCCTGGGAGTAGACGGGGGTCTCGGCGTCGCCGTCGGCCCAGTGCACGGTGCGGGTGCCGGTCTGCGCCGCCGACGGGTCGGGCCCGTCGAGCGGGTGCACCGGCAGCTCCCACTCCGGCGGCGCCGTCTGCGCCCGCAGCACGAAGTTGTGGATCTCCACCCCGCCCTGCGGGAACACGTTGAACGGGCTGAACACCTCGGCGTACTCGGCGGCGAACCGCTCGTACACCGCGCGGACGTCCGCCTCGCCGGTCAGGTGCAGCACCGGCGACGAGGCGCGGTGGACGTGGAACTGGCCGCCGAACTTCATGTCCAGCTCCAGCGAGAACGACGCCTCGTCGGGGTCGTAGCCCTCGCCGCGCAGGTCGCGCCGCGCCTGCGCGATCAGGGTGTCGACGGCCTCGTTGAACGCGGCGTGGTCGGTGAGCGGGCGCTGGTCGCCGGGCGAGAGCAGCTCCAGCCGGCGCGACAGCTCGTAGATGTGGACCACCGGCATCGTCGACGACCCCCACGCGCAGAACACGGGCGAGGTCGGCAGCACGTAGATCCGAGAGATGCCCAGGTGGCCGCCGAAGCCGGTGCAGTGGGTCGGCCCGGCGCCGCCGAACGCCATGAGGACGAAGTCCTTCGGGTCGTAGCCGCGCAGCAGCGTCTCGCGGGCGATGACGTTCGCCATGTTGCCGTCGACGATCCGGCGGATGCGCCGCGCGGCCTCGACCACGCTGATGCCGAGCGGGTCGGCGATGTGCGTGCGGATCGCCTCCTCGGCGAGGCGGGGCTGCAACCGCAGGTTCCCGCCGAAGTACTTGTCGGGGTCGATGAGCCCGAGCACCAGGTCGGCGTCGGTGACGGTCGGTTCCCGCCCGCCGAGGCCGTACGCGGCGGGGCCCGGGAGCGACCCCGCGCCGCGCGGCCCGACCTCGAGGCGGTTGCCGACCGCGGTGTTGACCCAGGCGATCGAGCCGCCGCCCGCGCCGATCGACCGCGTCTGCAGGATGGTCATGTCCACCCAGAACTGGTCGATGACCGGGCGGAACTCGTAGGTCCGGGTCGACCCGTCGACGATCACGCCGAGGTCGAAGCTCGTGCCGCCCATGTCGGCGACGATCACGTTCTTGTGCCCGAGCCGCCGCCCGATCGCGGCCCCGCCGATCAGGCCGGCCACCGGGCCGCCGTTGAACGTCTCGACCGCGGCGGTGCGGTACACCTCGGCCATGCCGCCGGTGTTGTGCACCATCATGATCCCGCGCTCGTAGCCGCGGGCCCGCAGGTCGTCGTTCATGCCCGCGAGCTCCTCCCACATCGCCTGGTGGAGGTAGGCGTTGAGGAGGGTGGTGTTGGTGCGGGTGTACTCCCAGCGCTTCGGCAGCACCTCGCTGGCCAGCATGATCGGCACGGCCCCGAGGTAGGCCTCCGGGTACTCGGTCTCGATCAGCTCGCGGATCCGCCGCTCGTGGACCGGGTTGAGGTAGCCGTAGAGCAGCGACACCACGAACCCGCGCACGCCCTGGTCGACCAGCTCGCGCAGCCGCGCGAGGAAGTGCTCCTCGTCGAGGGGTTGCACGACCCGGCCGAAGCAGTCGATGCGCTCCCGGACCCCGACGACCAGCGAGCGGTCGACGAGCGGCACCGGCTTGTCGATCTGGGCGACGTTGCGCAGATCCTGGGGCGTGGTCGAGTCGGCCCACGAGGCGGCGCGGGCGATGCGCAGCACGTCCTCGTGCCCGGCGGTGGTGATCAGCGCCAGCCGGGGGCCGTTGCGCTGGATCAGGGTGTTCATCGCGACGGTCGTCGAGTACCGGACGATGTCGGTGCGCCGCAGCAGCTCCTCGACCGTGAGGCCGAACTCGGACGCCGCCTGCTGCACGGTCTTCATGAACCCGAGCGCGAGGCGGTGCTTCGTGGTCGGCGTCTTGACCGCGGCGGTGCGGCCGTCGTCGAGGGTGACGAGGCAGTCGGTGAACGTCCCGCCGATGTCGACGTCCATGGTCGCGCCCATCAGCGCGTCACCCCCGGGTCCGCGCCCCGCCCGCCGGCGGCGAGCCCGTCGAGGTCGAGCTCGATGTCGTGGGTGATCGGGTGGCCGGGCGGGAGCACCTCGACCTCGATCAGCCAGCCGCAGCCTGGGCAGTAGAACTCGACGAGGCGGCACCAGTCGCGGTTGTAGCTGAAGGTGACCTCTTCCTGGACGTGCGGCTGCCAGATCTCCTCCGGGTCGCGCGCGGCGACGAGGCAGCCCTGCTTGTAGTTGGCCTCGGCGGCGCCGAGGTCGGCGCCGCAGTGGTGGCAGGACCACCGCCGCGCCTCGACGTCGACGTCGAGGTTCTCCGTGACCTGCATCTTCACCGGGCCATCAACCTCGCTTCCCCCATGGAACCGATGTGCGCCGCGTATCCCGGCGGCACGGCGAGCGTCGTCTCGTCCGTCTCGAGGACGGCGGGACCGCGGATCGTCGAGCCCGCGGCGAGCGCGGTCCACGCGAACACCGGGGTGGTCCGGGCCCCGTCCGGCCACCGGACCTCGCGGTGGGCCACCGGCTCCGGCGGCGCGTCACCGGCGCTGGGGAACCGCGCGCGCCTGCCCCGGGTCGAGGCGATCAGGCGCACCACGCGGGGCCGCTCGCCGTCGGGGGTCCGTTCCACCCGGCCGTCGACCACCCGGACGCGGCCGGTGTCGTCGACGATCTCGGTCTCCTCGGCGAAGTGGACCGCCTCCGGTCCGAACCCCTCCGCGCGCATGTCGGCGAGCGCGCGTTCGCGCAGCGCCGCGAGGTCCGCCTCGAGCGCGGGGGAGCTGCTCGACGCCTCGTAGGCGTGCCGGACGTCGAGCTGGGACAGGCCGAACGCGCTGAACACCGGGCTCACCGGGAACGCGACGGTGTCGTACGACCGGTCCGCTCGGCCGAACGCCCGGTCCACGGCGCAGGCGAGCATCCCGCCCGCGCCCCCGGTCGCGAACAGCGAGACGGGTCCGTCCGGGCCGGCACCGCCGCCCGCGACCCGCAGCCGGTCCCGGATCGCGTCGGCGATCAGCTCCCCGGCGCGCGCGACGATCCGCGTCGCGAGGTCGTCGACGCCCCAGCCGGCGGGCTGGGCGAGCTTCTCCAGCGCGGCCTCGGCGGCGGCCGGGTCGAGCCGCTTGCGGCCGCCGAGGAAGTGGGCGGGGTCGAACAGGCCGAGGTGGCAGACGGCGTCGGTGACCGTGGCCTGGTCGCCGCCGAGCCCGAAGCACGCGGGCCCGGGCTGGGCGCCCGCGCTGTCCGGGCCGAGGGTGAGCTCGCCGTCGACGATCCGCGCGATGCTGCCGCCGCCGATCGGGGCGGAGACCAGCGAGAGCGCGGGCAGGGCGACCTCGATCCCCTCGATGCTCGGCTGGACCTCGTAGCGCCACCGCCCGTCGACGACGACGCAGATGTCGGTGCTGGTGCCGCCGACGTCGAACCCGACGGCCACCGGGATCTCCCGCGCGGCGGCGAGCGTGGCCGTCGCCGCGACCCCGCCTGCCGGGCCGGACCCCCACGTGCGCAGCGCCGAGGTCTTGGCCACCCGGGACGTCCCGCCGCTCGCGTCGGCGACCAGCAGGGGACGGGCGTAGCCGTCGGCGCGCAGCGCGTCCTCCAGCCGGTACAGGAAGCTGCTCATCACCGGGTGCAGGTAGGCCGACAGCACCGCGGTCTGCACGCGGAGGCGCTCGTCGTCGACCGGGGTGACCTGGTGCGAGGGCAGCACCGGCACCGCGCCGAGGTAGTGGCGTGGGTAGGACTCGCCGATGACCGCCCGGACCGCCCGCTCCCGGTCCGCGAGGTGCGGCCCGCCGGACAGCGCGATCACCAGCACCCGGGCGCCCCGCTCCAGGAGGTGCCGCACCGCCGCCCGGATGCCGTCGGGGTCGGCGCCGTCGTCGCCGATCGGCGCGATCAGCTCCCGCTCGAGCGGGAGGCCGGGGCTCAGCCGCTCGGCCGCCCGCGAGGCGCCCTCACCGAGCAGGAGCCCGACCGCCGGCCCCGAGCGGTTGATCAGCGTGTTCGTCCCGACCGTCGTGGACAGCCGGAACGCCGCGGTCGAGCGCAGCAGCTCTGGCCGCGACAGGCCCAGCCGCTCCGCGGCGCGGTCGACGCACGCGAGCACGCCCGTGGCCAGGTCGTACGGCGTGGTGTCGGTCTTCACCGCGACCACCCGGTCGGCGCCGGCCACGTAGCCGTCGGTGAACGTCCCGCCCGTGTCGATCTCGATCGTGTAGCCGGTGTCCGCACGAGCCGCATCGCCCATGGGTGCCGCCGCTCCTCCCCGTCGAGTGGGTCGCGACGGAGCCTAGGAAGCGGCCTCGGGCGGAGTCTTCTCCCTCACTGCACTCCGTTGTCACCTGGCTGCACCGAACGCGAGCGGTCAGCCGAGCAGGAGGTTGGGCAGCCAGGTCACCAGCCCCGGTACCAGGGCGAGCAGGAGCAGCACGGCGAGCATCGCGCCGAAGAACGGCAGGACGGCGACGCTGAGCCGGCCGAACGGGACCCCGCTGGTCTTCGTGATCACGTACAACAACGCCCCGACCGGCCAGGTCAGGAGCCCCATCATCAGGTTGACCACCACGATCACGCCGAAGTGGATGGGGTCGATCCCGAGGTCCTCGGCCACCGGGAGCAGGATCGGCAGGAAGATCAAGATCGCGGGCACCGCGTCCATCGGCATCCCGACGATCAGGAAGAACAGCATCGCGAGCAGCAGGAACGCGACCGGGCCGACGTCGAGCGCCCCGACGAGCTCGGTGACGTTCTCGCTCAGCCCGCCCACGGTGAGCACGTGGGAGAACGTGCCCACGACCGCGAACAGGATCATGATCGTCGCGCTGTTCACCGCGCTGCTGCGAAACAGCGGGAACAGGTCGCGGAAGGTGATCGTGCGGTAGACGACCACCCCGAGGAACAGCACGTAGGTGGCGGCGAGGATGGCGATCTCGGTGACCGTCGCGAAGCCGGTGATGATGCCGACGACCAGCAGCAGCGGCGCGAGCAGGGCGGGCAGGGCCCGGCCGAGCAGGGGGAGCAGCGGGGTCTGCGTGTAGGCCTCCGGGCGGGCCTCGGGCAGCTTCCCGCGGCCGCCGTGCCACATGATCAGCAGGATCATGGCGGCCGCGAGGAGCAGCGCGGGCACGACCCCGCCGAGGAACAGCTTCCCGATCGACAGGTGCGTCACGAGCGCGACGAAGATCATCGGGATGCTGGGTGGGAAGATCGGCCCGATGATCGGGGCGCTCGCGTTGATCGCCGCGGCGTAGGTGGGGCTGTAGCCCTCCTTGCGCATCGCCGGGAGCATCACCGACGAGACGGCTGCGGCGTCGGCCGGTGCGCTGCCCGAGACCCCGGATATGCCGATGTTGGCCCCGACGGTCGCGTACGCGAGCCCGCCCCGGAACCGCCCGAGGAAGTACATGAGCAGCGCGACCATCCGGTCGGTGAGGCCGGCGCGGTTGAGCAGCTCCCCGGTGAGGATGAAGAACGGGATGGCGAGCAGCTCGAAGTTGCCCACCCCGTCGGCCATCGCGGTCGGCAGGTCGGTCGCGTCACCGAGGCCGAGGACGGCGAGCGCCACCAGACCCGCGGCGCCCATCGACACCCAGACCGACAGGCCGAGCGCCATGAACGCGAAGAGCGCTCCGAACAGGATCAGGACGTCCACGGATCACCTCGGGTCGGGCAGTCGGCTGGGACGCCGGGCGAAGTCCCTGACGAACTCGGTGGTCCGTTCGATCGCGACGGTGCTGATCTCGGTGCCCGCCTCGAGCGTGGCGCGGGTGGCGTCGCCGAACACGCCGTTGCGGGTCCGGGAGGCGAACGAGCGGACCACGCCCGCGGCGAACGGCTCGTAGTTGTCCTCGAAGGCGCCGTAGTCGTCGATGAGGTCGCCCGGCTCCAGCGCGTCGGGACGCACCAGATCGGCGGTCAGCGCCATGGCGACCGAGGTCTCGATCTCGCAGGCGTGGCCCCACCGCCGCGTCACGCGGTGGCGGGCGATGGCGTCGGCCGCCTGGGTCATCCAGAACGTCGACGCGGCCTCGATCCCGTGCTGGTAGGCGAGCTCGGTGATGAGGACGCCGAGGACGTTCTCGTTGCCGCGGTGGCCGTTGACGAACACGACCTTGGTGATGCCGTGGGCGCGCAGGCTGCGCGCCACGTCGGTGAGGACCGCGCGGAACGCGTCGGCACCGATGCTGATCGTGCCCGGGAAGTCCATGTGGTGCCCGGACAGCCCGAACGGCAGCGCGGGGGTGGCGACGGCGGTGGGGGAGAGGGTGGCCGCCACGCGCCGCGCGATCGCCTCGGCGATCCGCCAGTCCACCCCCATGGCGAGGTTGGGCCCGTGCTGCTCGGTGGCTCCCACCGGGATCAGGGCGACCCGCGGGCGCGGCGACAGCGCGGCGAACTCGGTGGTCGTGAGGTCGTGGAGGGTGCTCACGGGCGTCCTCCCGGCAGGTCGTCGAGGGGTACTTCCGGTTTCGGCGGGCTGAGCGGCCTCGTCAGCGCCGCCGCGAGCAGCAGCACGCCGGCGACCGGGATCGCCGCGTAGGTCCAGCCGGTGGAGATGCCGAGCTGGACGTACGGGATGGCCGCCCGGACGGTGGTGACCGACCAGCCCGCGACGATCAGCACGAAGAAGAACAGCGCCTCGAGCACGCGCAGGCCGAGCAGCAGCACACCCTGGGCGCGGCCGGCGAGCTTGCGGTCGAGGTAGCCGGTCACGATGTGCTCGCCCGCGCAGTAGGCGGCGACGGTGCCGATCATGACCAGCCACAGCAGCATCAGCTGGCTCAGGTCGGTCACCCACACGAAGCCGCCGCCGGCGGCGCGCAGGACGACCTGCACCAGGTTGACGACCAGCAGCGCGATGAACAGGGCGGCGGCGACCACCTGCGCCGCCAGGCCGATCGAGCCGCTGAGCCGGGACGACGCTCCCGGCCCGGCGGGGGTGAGGATGCTCATCGTTGCGCGTCCCGGATCTGGCGCGTCTGCTCGAGCAGGCCCTCCGGCCACAGCTGGCCGTCGAACTGGTCGAACCGGCCTTCGAGCGCCGCGCGGAACGCCTCGACGTCCGGTTCGACGACGGAGATGGTGGAGCGCAGCTGCTCCTCCGCGGCCGTGAGCTGCTTTCCGACCTCGGCCGTGTTCAGCCGCCCGGCCTCGATCGCCGCCTGGGTGATGGCCTCGCGGTCCTCGGCGCACAGGCCGTTCCACCACGCGTCGTTGACGTACCAGGAGCGGGCGTCGCGGATGTAGTTGGTCGGCATGTAGTGGCTCTGCACCTCGTGCAGGCTCTGGTTGATCATCGTGATCGCGCCGTTCTCCTGCGCGTCGACCACGCCCTGGCGCAGCGCGAGGTACAGGTCGGCCAGCGGCACGACCTGCGGGTTCGCGCCCAGCGCGCGGGCGAACTCCTGCGGCATGGGCGCCTGGGCGATGCGCAGCTTCAGCCCGCGCATGTCCTCGGGCGTGACGATCGGCCGGTTCGCCGACAGCGCCCGCGGCTCGGCGTCGCCCTCGACGGCGATCACCCGCACGCCGGTCTGCTGGGCGGCCTGCTCGAACAGCTCGGCGAACTCCTCGGACCGCAGGACGCCGACGAGCTGCTCGTAGCTGTCCCACATGAACGGGACGCTCACGACGGTGAACGCGTTCGCGCCCTCCAGCGTCGGGTAGATCGTGATCCCCTCGTAGAACAGGTCGACGCCCTGACCCGAGCTCAGCCCGGCGAAGATGCCGTTGAAGTCGCCGAGCTGGCTGTTCGGGAACACCCGCACCGTGATCCGCCCGTCGGTCGCCCGGGCGACGGACTCGGCGAAGTGGTTGGCGGCGAGGGTGGCGGGGTCGTCCTCGGCCCGGATCGTGGCCAGCCGCAGGTTCTGCTCGGTGCAGGTCCCGTCGCTCGCCGACGGGGCCGATTCACCGGTGAGGAAGCCGCATCCGGTGAGCGCTGCGAACAGTGCGGCGACGGTGGCGACGACGCTCGCCTTGGGGATCCTCATGGTTGTGCCTCCGGGGTGCGCGCGGTGAGGATGAACTCGATCTCGACGGGGGCTCGTCGCGGCAGCGCCGCGACCCCGACGGCGGAGCGGGCGTGGCGGCCCTTCTCGCCGAAGATGCGGCCGAGCAGTTCGCTGGCCGCGTCGACGACGCGGGGTTGGTCGTGGAAGCCGGGAGCGCTCGCGACGAAGCCGGTGACCCGCAGGACCCGGTCGAGGGCGTCGACGCTCCCGACGTGGGCCGCGGCGCAGGCGATCCCCTGCAGGACGCAGATGCGGGCCGCCTCCTGGGCCCGCTCGACGTCGATGTCGGCGCCGACGGTGCCGGTGATGCGGACCTCGCCGTCCTCCTTCGGCAGCTGCCCGCTGACGTAGAGCACGCCGGCGTGGTCGGTGACGGGCACGTAGTCGAAGCTCGGCGTGGCCGGCTCGGGCAGGGCGATGCCGAGCCGGGCGAGCCTGGTGCTGGGCAGGTCTGTCATCGCGGGTCCTCCGGGTCGGCCGGGTGCGGGGGAGCGAGGTAGTGGCGAGCGCCGGTCTGCGGGTCCGCGATGCGGGGCGCGAACCCGAGCTCGGCGCGGATGCGGGTGGTGTCCAGGAGCGGCAGGTCGGGGGCGCCGTCGGCGACCGGCTCCACGTGGGCGGTGGCCGGGGCGCCCGCGGCGGCGACGAGCGCGGTCGCGAGGTCGAACAGGCTCGACCGGTGGCCGGACGCGTTGTAGACGGGCCTCGTGGCGGCGGGGTTCGTCGCGCAGTCGAGCAGGCAGCGGGCCGCGTCGTCGACGTGCATCCAGTCCGCGACCCCGGTCCACGCCCGCAGGTGTGCGGGCTCGCCGGCCGCGAGGCGCCCGGTGAACCGCACCAGGTCCTGCTGGCTCCCGCCGTACCAGCGGCCGTTGCCGTAGACCAGCGGCAGCCGCACGCCGACCGCGCGGATCCCGTACTCGGCGGCGAGGACCCGGGTGAGCTGCTCGGCGCCCACCTTCGTGGCCCCGTACACCAGCTCCGGCGCGGTCGGGGCGTCCTCGGTGACCCCCGGGCCGTCCGCCGCGTCCCCGTAGCGGGCGCGCGGTCCGTACACGGTGCTGCTGCTCGACCACGACAGCTGCCGGCAGCCGCAGCCCTGCAGGACCCGCAGCAGCACGGCCGCGCCGCGCACGTTGACGTCGACCGCGCGGGCCGGGTTGTGCCCCGCCCCACCGGCGAGCCCGACGGTGCCCTCGCCGTACGCGGCGAGGTTGACCGCGGCGTGCGGGGCGAACTGCGTGAGGACCGCGGCGAGCGTGTCCTCGTCGGCGACGCTGACCGGTGCGTGCCGCCCGCCCGCCGGTGGGCCGGCCGGGTGGCGGGGCGGGCCGGGGTCGACGGTCAGCACGTCGAAGCCGCGGGCGAGCGCCTGGCGGACCACCTCCTGCCCGATGAACCCGTTGCCGCCGATGACGGCGAGCCGCTGCCGGCTCACCGGTCGCTCCGCAGGCGGGCGAGGGCCTTCTCGTCGATCTCGATGCCGAGGCCCGGGGCCTGGGGGACCAGCACGTCGGTGCCGTCGCGGTGCAGCGGCACGGACGCGAGCTCGTCGCGCAGCGCGTTGGCGCCGCGGTCCATCTCGAACCACACGGGTTCGGGCTGGTGGTCGGTGTGCGGGTAGGTGGGCACGCCCGCGAGCAGCTGCACGGTGGCGGCCTGCGACACCGCGCCGCCCCAGACGTGGGGGGAGAAGCGGACGTTCCAGGTCTGCGCCAGGTGCGCGATCACGCGTGCCTCGCTGATGCCGCCGCACTTGGTGACGTCGGGCTGGACCACGTCGATCAGCCGGCCCGCGATGAGGTCGCGGAACCCGAACCGGGTGTAGACGGCCTCGCCCGCGGCGAGCGGGACCCCGCACGCGCGCAGCATCCGCAACCCCTCGTGGTCGTCCGGGGTGACCGGCTCCTCGGCCCATCCGACGTCGTGCGCGCGGATCGCCTCGAGGGAGCGGATCGCCTGGTCGGCGGTGTAGTTGCCGTTGAAGTCGACGAGCACCACGGCGTCCGGGCCGAAGGTCTCGCGGGCGATGCGGGTGCGCTCGTCGTCGCTGGCGCGCCCCAGCCCGACCTTGATCTTGACGCCGGGGTAGCCGGCGTCGGCCGACTCCTGCAGCACCGCCCGGAACCGCCCGAGGTCGTTGTCGGGCGTGACGTAGCCGGTCGAGGCGTAGCAGGCGATCCGGGCGCGGGTGGGGCCGCCGAGCAGCTCGTGCACGGGCCGGGAGAGCGTGCGCGCGAACGCGTCCCACACCGCGATGTCCAGGCCGCTGGCCGCGATGACGTGCAGGCCGGAGGACGAGTAGTGGTAGGACCGCTGCAGCAGCCCGGTGAGCCAGTTCGACGAGGGCCGCAGCGGGGTGCCGACGAGCGCCTGGCCGAGCTCGTCGACCAGTGCCTTGACCGCGGGTGATGCGCCCCACGCCTCGCCCCACCCGACCACGCCGTCGCTGGTCTCGAGCCGGACGAGCACGGCAGCGCGCCCGGGGACGAGGCCGCGCGACGAGCCGTAGCGGTCGGCCACGTCCAGCGGGTCGGTGACCGGGATCGCGTCGATGCGCGTGATCGTGCTCATGCACGCCCCCCGAGCAGGCCGCTGAGGGTGGCCGACGGCGTGAGCACGTCGGGGGAGGTGCGGGCGATGAGCACCCGCGGCCCGCGCAGCGCGAGCAGCTCGCGGATCGCGTCGCCCAGCTCGCCGGGATCGGCGACGGTGCGCGCGGTCGCCCCGAGCGCCGCGGCGTAGGCGCCCAGGTCGGCGGGGGAGATGTCGACCGCGGCCGGGCGCCCGGTGGCGCGCGCCTGGTGCATGGCGATCGTCGCGTACAGGCCGTTCTGGAACACCACGACCAGCGGCTCGGCGCCGCACCGGGCAGCGGTCTCCAGTTCCTGGCCGGTCATGAGGAACCCGCCGTCGCCCGCGAGCCCGAGCACGGTGCGGCCGGGTGCGGCGAGCGAGGCGGCGACGGCGGCCGGGACGGCGTAACCCATCGCGCCGGAGACCGGCCCGACCTGGGTGCGGGGCCGGGTGAAGCGCCAGTACCGGTGGCCGAACACCGAGAAGTTGCCCGCGTCGTTCGTGACGATCGTGTCGGCGGGCAGGTGGGCCCGCAGCGCCGCCACCACCGCGGTCGGGTGCAGGCCGTCCGCGGCGGCCGGCACGGGCTCCGGGGTGCTGAACCGCTCGTAGCCGGCGCGGGCCTGCACCCAGCCGAAGCGCGCCCGGTGGCCGCGCTGCGCCGCCACCCGGGTCAGGGCGCGGGCGAACGCGGCGGGGGAGGCGTGCACGCCCAGGTGCGGGGTGACGACCGCGCCCACGTTCTCGGCCGCGGCGTCGACCTGCACGACCGCCGAACCGGCGGCGGGGAGCGTGTAGGTCTGGGTGGTGACCTCGTCGAGCCTGCTGCCCAGCACGAGCACGACGTCGGCCTCGCGCAGCGGGCGGGTGATCTCCGCGGGCGTGCCGAGCGCCAGGTGGCCCAGGTAGTGGGGGTGGTCGTTGGGGAAGGCGTCCTGGCGGCGGAAGCCGGCGAAGACGCCGAGGCCGAACGCCTCCGCGAGCTCGACGAGCTCGGTGTGCGCGTCCCGCGCCCCCTCTCCGACGATCGCGACCGGGCGTTCGGCCGCGGCGAACAGGTCGTACGCCGCGTCGACGGCGGCCTGTGCCGGCTCGGGCGCGCTGGTCGGGGTGGGCGCGTCGGCCGGGGCACCCGGACCGGCCAGCACGTCCGCGGGGAAGGCCACCACCGCGGGGCCGGGGCGCGGTCCCGTGCTGCGCCGCAGCGCCCTCGCGACGATCTCGGCCGCCCGGTCCGGGCGGTGGACCGTCGCGCCGAAGACGGTGATCTCGTCGTAGAAGCGCGGCAGGTCGACCTCCTGGAAGGCCTCCTTGCCCAGGTGGTCGGTCTCGACCTGCCCCAGCAGCACGATCAGGGGCGTCGAGTCCTGTTTCGCGGTGTGCACCCCGATGGCGAGGTTCGCCGCGCCGACGGCGCGGGTGGCCATGGCGACGGCGGGCCGGCCGGTCACCTTCGCCTCGGCCTCGGCCATGAACGCCGCGCCGGACTCGTGCCGGGTCGAGACCAGCTGCAGGCCCGGCCGGGCGGCGACCTCGTCCATGAGCTCCAGGAAGCTTTCGCCCGGCACGGTGTAGAAGCGCCGGACGCCCGCCCGCTCCAGCAGGTCGACGACGCTCGCCGCGGCATTGCTCACGCCGAGACCTCCGACCCGTCGCCCGCGAGCCGGCTGCTGACCGTGTCGATGTGCCGGGACGCCGCGGTGATCAGCGCGTCCCGGTCGCCGGCCTCCAGCGCGGCCACGATCGCGTGGTGCTCGGCCTGGGCCTGCTGGGAGTCCGCGGCGGGGCGCCCGCGGTAGTAGCGCGCGATCTGCACGTGGACCCGCAGGTCGTCGTAGGAATCGATCAGGTACGGGTTGCGGCACGGGACGACGGTGAGCCGGTGGAACTGCGCGTCGAGCTGGTTGAAGCTCACGATGTCGAGCTCGGGCGCGGCCGCGATCCCGTCGAGCTTCGCGAGCACCTGCCGGATCTCGTCGATGTCGGATGCGGTCGCGAGGCGCACGCTGCGCTCGAGCGCCCCGAGCTCGATGACCCGGCGGGCCTCCAGCAGCTGGCGCAGGCTCTCGGCGTCGAGGAGGGGGGTGACGCGGAAGCCCTTGTAGGGCTCCAGCGTGACGAGCTTCTCCGACACGAGGCGGTTCAGCGCCTCCCGCACCGGCGTGTGGCTGACCCCGAGCTCTTTGCTGAGGCGGTCGATCTGGAGCCGCTCTGCGGGCGCGAGCTGTCCGTCGAGGATGCGTTCGCGGAGGGTCTCGTACGAACGGTCGGTCAGACCGTCGCGGGGGACGCCGGAGCCAGTCATGTTTTATATATCTTCCATAATCCATGATCGGATGCAACCGGTTCGCGCTGGTTGATCGATCGGTGGCCTCGTGCGACGATCCAGTCCGCTTGGCGGTCAAGTGTCCGAACAGTGGACACCATGGCGCGACCGCCGGCCGAGGTGGACGCGGGAGGCAACGTGGCGGCGGTCCGGACGGGGTTGTGGCAGAAGGTCGCGCTCTTCGGCCCGGGGCTCGCGCTCGCGGCGACGAGCGTCGGGGCGGGCGACCTGGTCAGCGCGCTGGAGGGCGCCGGGTCCTTCGGGATGGGCCTGGTGTGGGTGGCGGTCGTGGGCGTCGTCATCAAATACGTGCTCACCGAGGCCAGCGGCCGGCTGCAGCTCAGCGGCCCCACCACGCTGATGGCGAAGATCGCCTCGATCCACGTCGGCTTCGCGTGGCTGTTCACGGTCGCCGTGGCGATCATGACGACGCTCTACGGCGCCGGGCTCGGCTCGGTCGCGGCGCTCGCGCTGGAGATGATGATCCCCGGGCTGCCCGCCGTCCCGACGACCATCGCGATCATCCTGGTCGCCGGGGCGATCGTCTACGCGGGCAGGTACGACTTCTTCGAGAAGTACATGGTCGGCTTCTCGATCGTCATGTTCCTCGGGGTCGTCGTGATCGCGGTGCTGGCGGCGGGCGCGATGGAGGAGCCGGCCACGATCGTCGAGACGCTCACGATCTCGATCCCGGGCGGGTCGCTCCCCGCCGCCCTCGCGATGATCGGCGGCGTCGGCGGGTCCGCGACGATCGCGATCTACGCCTACTGGGTGCGCGACAAGGGGTGGACCGACCTCGGACACCTCGCGGAGATGCGCAAGGACGCCGCGGTGAGCTACGGCGCGATCCTGGTCTTCGTGCTCTCCCTGAGCGTGGTGGGCACCGCGCTGGTCCACGGCACGGGCGTCACGATCTCCGACAGCGCCGAGCTGGAGGCGCTGGGCGGCCCGCTCGCGGCGATGTTCGGCCAGCTCGTGCGCATCGGGTTCTTCGTGACGTTCTTCGTGGTGGTGTTCTCCTCGATCGCCGGCGGGTTCAACGGCTTCTGCTACATGCTCGCCGACTGCATCCGGGTGGTGCGGCGCATCCCGGACTCCCAGGCGGACGCGTTCATCGCGCCGCGGCGGCCGCTCTTCACCGCCGTGCTCGCGTTCCAGGTGGTGGCGCCACTGGTCATCATGTTCACCGGACGGCCGGTCCAGCTGGTGCTGGCCTACGCGATCTCGGGGGCGTTCTTCCTGCCGCTGCTGGTCGTGGCGTTCCTCGTCCTGCTCAGCGGCCGGCGGGTCGCGCCCGAGCTGCGCAACCGGTGGCCGGTCACGGTGGTGCTCGTGCTGTCGCTGGTCCTGTTCGGGGCGCTGGCGATCAGCGAGACCGTGCGCCGGTTCGGGGGGTGAGTCCGGCAGGCGGCGGGCCGGATCCGGCCCCTCGGGGCGACTGCACAGGCCGTGGGTGTGCTTCACACACCGCCGGCGCCGTGCGAGGTGCACTCCGGGTGGGCGAGGTCGCTCGTGCGAAGTGCAGCGCCGGGGCCGCCGGACGGATGTCCGCCCAGCGGCTCCGGTCGCTCGCCGCCGCTACGCCGTGGCCGGGGCGCCGCGCCGCAGCGAGGCGCCGTAGGGGTCGGGCGACAGCAGCGCCGTCACGATCGTGATCATCACCATCGCCGACATGTAGAGGGCGATGAGGTGGTAGCCGCCGGTGGCGCTGAACAGCGCGGTCGCGATCACCGGGGCCAGGCCGCCCGCGAACACGCTGGCCGCCTGCGCCCCGATCGACGCCCCGCTGTAGCGCACCTCCGGCTCGAACAGCTCGGAGAAGTACGCCGGCTGTGGCCCGTAGACCCCGCTGTTGCCGACGTTCACCGCCACCACGGTGGCCAGCACGATGAGCGGCAGCGAGCGGGTCTCGATCGCCCAGAAGTACGGCCAGCTCATCGCGAGCAGCACCAACGACCCCCACAGCACGACCGGCCTGCGGCCGAACTTGTCGGAGGCCCAGCCGTAGAACGGGAGGCTGATCAGCCCGACCGCGGACGAGACGATCACCGCGAGCAGCAGCTGGTCACGCTCCATCCCGAGCGTGGTGCCGTAGGTCAGCACGAACGTGGTGTGGATGTAGAACGTGCTGTTCTCGGCGAACCGCAGGCCGGCCGCGCGCAGCACGTTCACCGGCTGGCGCCGCAGCACCGCGAGCACCGGCAACCGCTCGATCCGGCCCGCCGCCCGCGCCGCCTCGAACACCGGCGACTCGTGCACCTTGAGCCGGATCACGATGCCGACGACGACCAGCACGATCGAGGCGAGGAACGGCAGCCGCCAGCCCCAGGACAGGAACGCCTCCTCCGGCATGCTGCGCGACATCACGAGCATCGCCAGGTTCGCGGTGAGCATGCCCGCAGGCACCCCGACCTGGGGCCAGCTGCCGAAGAACCCGCGCCGGTGCGGGGGCGCGTGCTCGACGGCCATGACCGCCGCCGCGCCCCACTCGCCGCCGATGCCGATGCCCTGGACGATGCGCAGCAGGACGAGCAGGATCGGCGCCGCCGCCCCGATCGTCTCGGCCGACGGCAGCAGGCCGACGGCGAACGTGCCGCCGCCCATCAGCAGCACCGACAGCACCAGCATCGACTTGCGCCCGATCCGGTCGCCGAAGTGCGCGAACACGACTCCGCCCAGCGGTCGGGCGACGAAGCCGACGCCGAACGTCGACAGCGCGAGCAGCGTGCCGGTGAGCGGGCTCGCCGACGGGAAGAACAGCTTGCCGAACACGAGCGCGGCGGCCGCGCCGTAGATGAAGAAGTCGTACCACTCGATGGACGTGCCGATCAGCGTGGCCAGCGCGACCCGACGGGTGTGGACGGGGTTGGTCTCGGACACGGACGGAGCAGGATGCATCGGTGAACCCCCGGCGTTCCGCAGTGCGGAAATCTCCGATCATTTCCGGAAAGTCGCAGCGTAAGTGCGATCCGGTGGGTAGGGGCAGCCCGCTGCGCCATTCCCGGGACAAATGTCTCTGTGCGCCCCGCCGTCGCCGCCGCGCGAATCGTCGGAATCGCGCGATGTTCGCTTTCCGGACAGCCCTCGGCTGCGGCGGGCCGCCACCCGGCGGGGATGATGCCCGTCGACGCGCCACGGGAGAGGAGCCGACGTGACCGCTCGGGTGCCGGTCGACGCCGTGGTGCGGCTGCTGGAGGCGGCGGCCGCTGAGCACGGCGACCGGGAGGGCGGGCTGCGCGCGGTGCTCGCGGGCCTCGACCTGCCCGACGCGGACGCCGCGCGGCTCGGCGCCGCGGCGCGCCAGCTGCACGCGAGCTCCGAGCGGTGGCGGCGGCGCGGGCGCGAGCTCGCCGCGCTGTTCTCCAGCGCCCGCGAGCTCGCGCAGCTGCGCGACGTCGACCAGCTGCTGGACCGGCTCGTGGAACGCGCCCACGACCTGGTCGGCACCGACGTCACCTACCTGTCGGAGTTCGACGCCGACACCCACGAGCTGCGGGTGCGGACCACCCTCGGCACCGTCGCGCCCTCGTTCCGCGGGCTGCGGGTGCCGCGCGGGAAGGGGCTCGCGAGCCTCGTGGTGGAAAGCCGCAGCCCGCGGTGGACGCCCCACTACGGCGCGATGACGCAGGCCCCGCACGACGAGGCCATCGACGCCGCCGTCGCCGCGGAGGGCCTCGTGTCGCTGCTCGGGGTCCCGCTGCTGGCCGGGGACGAGGTGATCGGCGCGCTGTTCGCCGCGAACCGGTTCGAGCACGTGTTCTCCCCGGAGGAGATCTCGCTGCTGTCGGCGTTCGCCGACCACGCCGCGATCGTGCTGCAGACCGCGCGGCTGCTGGCCCGCAGCCGGGAGGCCGCGGAGGAGGCGAGCCGGGCCTACGCCGAGCTGGCGCGCCACGTCGAGGCGATGGAACGCGCGAGCGACGTGCACAACGACCTCACCGCGCTCGTGCTGGAGGGCGGCGGCGCCCCCGACGTCGCCGCCGCCCTCGGGCGGGCGCTGCAGTGCCGGGTCACGATCCTCGACGAGGGCCTGCGCCCCACCGGCGGTGCCGAGGCCGACCCGCCGGACGGGCAGCGCGACGCGTTGCGCGCCGCGGTCGAGGAGAGCCGCCGCAGCGGCCGCTGCGTCCCGTTGCCCGGCCCGCGGCGCGGCGTCGTCGTCGCCGTGGTCGCCGGGCAGACGTTCCTCGGCGCGCTGGTGCTGGAGCAGGGCGGCGTCGAGTTCGGGCCGGTGGAGCAGCGCACCGCCGAGCGGGCCGCCCAGATCACCGCGCTGCTCAGCCTCAAGCAGGACGCGCTGATCGAGGCCGAGCAGCGCGTGCGCGGCGACCTGCTCGCCGACCTGCTCTCCGGCGACCCCCAGCGCACCGCCCGCGTGGCCGAGCGGGCGAGGGCCCGCGGGGTCCGGGTCAACGAGCTGCACGCGCTGGTGGTGCTCGCGGTGCCGGCCGAACAGCGGCGCCGCGCGATCCGGTCCGCCACCCGGGCGGTGGCGCCGGGCGGCCTCGTCGGCGAGCACGCCGACCACGTGGTCGCCCTCTGCGCGCAGCGCGACCCGGCCGCCGCCGCCGAGTCGGTCCGCGCCGCGGTGCGCCGCGAGCTCGGCCCGCCGGTGCTCGCGGTGGCCGCCCCGCTGGACCACGGGCCCGGCGACGTGCCCGCCCGGGTCGAGGCGGCGGTCGCGTGCATCCGGGTGCTCCCGGCGATCGGGCTGGCCGACGTGGCCGCGACCACCGACGAGTACCTGCCCTACACCGCCCTGTTCGGCCCGGGCGAGCCCCGGGTGGGCGCGTTCGTCCGCGCGGTGCTCGGCCCGGTCCTCGACCACGACGCCGACCGCGGCGGCACGCTCGTCGAGACGCTCGCGGCCTACCTGGACCACCGGATGAGCCCGGTGGCCACCGCCCGCGCGCTGCACGTGCACAAGAACACGGTCCTGCAGCGGTTGGAGAAGATCTCCGAGGCGCTGGGGCCGGGCTGGCAGGAGCCGGACCGGCTGTTCCGGCTCGGCGTCGCCGTCCGGCTGGCCCGCCTCGGCGCTGTTGGGCGGTCCGCTGGGCGATCGGCACAGTGACCATGCCCAGCAGTGGACCGTCCGTCCATCCCGTCCGGCCTGCCCCGTCGCTACGGTGCCGACGCAACGCAAGCCAGGCTGATGTCAGACCACAGCGACGTGGAAGGGGAACTGTGTCGCCCACGAGTCGTATCCCCGGTCTCCGGGACCGCCCGGTGGAGGCCCGGCGCGCGGTCGTCGCCGAGAGCGCCGGGCTCGACCCGCAGCGCCTCGCGGCGTTCGACCCGCACCAGGGCCTCGACCCGGGGCAGGCCGACCACATGATCGAGAACGTGGTCGGGGTGCTGGGCGTCCCGCTCGGGATCGCCACGAACTTCGTGGTCAACGGCCGCGAGGTGCTGGTGCCGATGGCCACCGAGGAGCCGTCGGTCGTCGCCGCGGCGTCGAACGCGGCGAAGGTCGCCCGCGAGCGCGGCGGCTTCACCACGTCCTCGACCGACCCGATCATGCAGGCCCAGGTGCAGATCGTCGGGGTCGGTGACCCCGAGGCGGGCCGCGTGCGGCTGCTCGAGGCGCGCCGGGAGCTCATCGAGCTCGCCAACGCCCAGGACCCCCGGCTGGTCGAGGTCGGCGGCGGGGTCCGCGACATCGCGGTGCGCGTCGTCGGCTCCCGTGCGGGCACCTACGTCGTGGCGCACCTGCAGGTCGACGTCCGCGACGCGATGGGCGCCAACGCGGTCAACACGATGGCCGAGGCCGTGGCCGACCGGGCCGGGCAGATCGCGGGCGGGCGGCCGCTGCTGCGGATCCTCACCAACAAGGCCGACCTGCGGCTGTCGCGGGCGCGCGCCGTGTTCGCCGCCGACGCGCTCGGCGGGGAGGCGGTGGTGGACGACATCGTGCACGCGGCCGCGCTGGCCGAGGCCGACCCGTACCGGGCGGCCACCCACAACAAGGGGATCATGAACGGCATCTCCGCCGTCGTGCTCGCCACCGGCAACGACACACGGGCGGTCGAGGCCGGGGCGCACTCGCACGCGGTCTCCGCCGAGGGCCGCTACACCTCGCTCTCCCGGTTCGAGAAGGACGCCGCGGGCGACCTCGTCGGCACGCTCGAGCTGCCGATGCCGGTGGGCCTCGTCGGCGGCGCCACCACGGTGCACCCGGCCGCGCAGGCCGCGGTCGCGCTGCTCGGCGTCGGCACCGCCGCCGAGCTCGCCGAGATCATCACGGCGGTCGGGCTCGCGCAGAACTTCGCCGCCGTGCGCGCGCTCGCGACCGAGGGCATCCAGCGCGGCCACATGTCGCTGCACGCGCGCAACATCGCCACCACCGTGGGCGCGACCGCCGAGGAGCTGCCCGCCGTGGTGGCCCGGCTGGTGGCCGACCGGAAGGTGCGCGTCGACCACGCCGAGCGCGTCCTCGCCGAGCTGCGGACCGGGGGTGCGACGTGAGCGGGCGGCGCGAGCAGCTCGCCGAGGTCTGGGGCGACGTCGTCGACGTGGCCCACCTGTGGTGGTCGGTGGTGCTGGGCTGCGCGCTCGGCCTGCCGGCGTACCTGCTCGCCGGGCAGCTGTTCGCGCGTTTCACCGAGCCTCAGCTCGCGCGGACCTACGCGCTGCTGGTCGGGCTCGTCGCGTGCCTGGTCGCCGGGGCGATCTGTGCGCGCCTGTTCGCCCCGAAGCGCGACCTCGTCGAGCAGCAGGTCGACGACGCCGCCCGCGGCGAGGCGGTGGCCGAGCTGGTCGCCGAGTCCGGCGTGCTCGGCGACCTCGCCGACCTGCCCGAGGCGACCCGCCGCGAGCTGCGGGAGCTGGGGATCGACGGGCTGTTCACCGACCAGCGCCCGGGCGAGCCCGTGCCCGAGGCGGAACAGGCGGTGCGGAGATGATCTCGACGATCCTGCTCGCGCTCGGGATGGGGCTGCTCGGGGCGGTCGTGTTCTCGGCGATCGGCCTGGTGTCGGGCACCGACGAGACCGCCACGCTGGCCCCGCTCACGCTGCTGGTCGTGCTGGTCGGGGTGCCGCCGGCGGGGGTGCTGGCGTTCTTCCTCGCCGGCGCCGTCGCCAAGCACATGACGCACATGGTCCCCACCACGCTGCTCGGCATCCCCGGCGACACGATGGCGGTGCCGCTGCTGCGCGAGGCGGACCTGCTGCGCCGGCTCGGGGTGCCGCACATCGCGCTGCACAAGGCGCTCTCCGGGGCCGCGATCTCGGCGCTCATCGCCGTCCCCGTCGCGGTCGGCGCCGCGGCGCTGATCGCGCCGTTCGCCGACCAGGTCACCGCGGTCGCGCCGTACGTGTTCCCGGTGGCCGCGGCCGTCATCGCCTACTTCTCGCGGGGCCGGTGGGCCGCGGTCGCGGGCCTGGTGCCGATGGTGCTGGTCATCGCCGCGCTGCAGGCGTTCGTGAAGCCGATCAACGGCTCGGCGCTGTCGATCAGCTTCTTCCTCGGCATCGCGATCGGGCCGCTGGTCGCGGATCTGTTCCGCATCTCGTCCCCGCTCGCGAGCGGGTCGATGCGCCAGCAGACCCGCCGCTCGTTCTTCCTGGCCCCGGACGTCAAGAGCTGGCAGGGCTGGTTCCCCAACCCGCTGTCGGTGCTCGACCGGTCGCAGAAGGCCGCGACCGGCGCGGGCGCCGTCGTATCGAGCCTGACCTTCGTGCTCAGCCCGGTGGCGATGACGGTGCTGGTCGGCGAGGCGGTCGGGGCGCGGATCAAGCACGCCTACCACCGGCTGACGTCGGTGATCGCGGTGAAGAACGGCGTCACGGAGTCGACCTACATCGCCGAGACGCTCATCCCGCTCGTCGCGATCGGGCTCCCGCTGAGCCCGGTGGCGGCCGGGCCGGCGGCGCCGCTGTTCAACGCGCCTCCGGTGTTCACCGTCGACGCGGGCGGGGGCGGGACGCACAACCTGCACGACCTGCTGTCGACGGGGGAGTTCCTCGGCTACGGGCTGCTCGCCGTCGTGCTCGGGGTGGTCGTCGCCTACCCGTTCGCGATGAACTACGCGCGCCCGGCCGCCGCGTGGGTGGTCCGCAAGCTGAGCCAGGAGGCCGTGATCGGGACCTTCGCGGGCCTCATCCTCGTCATCTCCGTCTACGAGGGAGGCCTGCTCGGCCTGCTCGTGGCGGTGACCATCGGGATCTTCGGCGGGCTCATGAACCGGCTGCTCGGCATGCACGCCGGCGTGCAGTTCATGGCCTACTACACCGCGGCCCTGTTCATCCCGACGCTTCTGGGCTGAGTCCCTCGCGGGCGCGGAAGGCCGCGTCCACCGCGGCGGCGAACGCCTCCATCGAGGGGTATTCGGCGCCGTAGGAGAACTCGCCGCCCGGCTGGGGGGTGGCACCCCAGCCGGGCCGGTCGTGCCTGCGGTTGATCCAGACCGAGTCGAGCCCGTGCCTGCGGGCGGGCACGTGGTCGTGGAACAGGCTCTGGGCCACGTGCAGCAGCTGCTCGGGGGTCGCGCCCAGCCCGGGCAGCGCCCGCTTCAGCGCCTCGAAGTGGTTGTCGGCCGGCTTGTACGCGCCGACGTCCTCCGCGGTGATCACCGCCGCGAAGTCGCCCTGCAGCTGCGTGTTGCTGCCGGCGAACCCGGCACGGTGCACGTTGGAGACGATCACGAGGTGGTAGCGGCGCGCCAACGCCGCGAGCGCGTCCCGCGAGTCCGGGAACGCGGGCCAGCTCGGCACCGACTCCCCGAGCCGGGTGGCCCACTCCGGCGAGACCGGGCGCCCGAGCGACTCCCCGACGGCCCGGAAGGCGGCGGCGAGCACGTCGGGGTAGGGCGCGGTCGGCCGGGTGCGCGCGACCTCGGCCTCGGCGTCGGCGTACGCGACGAGCAGCTGATCGTCGTCGAGGGCGAGCCCCTGCTCCTGCGCCCACGGCCGCAGGACGGCGGCGATCCCGCTCTCCCAGTCGATGAGCGTGCCGTAGACGTCGAAGCTGAGCACGCGGTACTCGGTCAGGTCACGCACGAATGCCACTCCTTCCGCAACGTTCGTTGCAGTCTGTTACGCGTCGGGGTCGGGGAACAGCCCGTACCGGTCCCACAGCGCCTGGATGCCGTCGCTCGCCCGCCGTGCGGCGGCGGGGTCGAGCGCGACCACGGCGGCGACCACCGCCTGCACCACGGTCGTCGCGGCCACCACGGAGGGGAACATGCCGGCGCCCTCGCTGGGCACCTGAACCAGCTCGGTGGCCAGGTGCGAGAACGGCTCGCCCGCGCGGTCGCTCACGACGACGACGCGGGCGCCGCGCTCGCGGGCCACCCCCAGGGCGTCGAGGACCTCCCGCGGCGTGCGCCACAGGAGCATGGCCACCACGCAGTCGCCCTCGCGCAGCAGCGAGACCGCGTTGAGCAGGCCGGTGCCTCCGACCTGCTGCAGGCGCACGTCGTGGCCGAGCGTCTGGGCGAGGTGGGCGAGCTGCAGGCCGGGCGCGGCGAAGCTGCCGGAGCCGAGCACCAGCGTCACCCGGGCGTCGACCAGCAGCCGGGCCGCGCGACCGATCTGCTCCTCGTCGAGCACCGCGGACAGGTCCCGCAGGTTCGCCAGCTCCCGGCGCAGCGTCGCGCGCGCCGGGCCGTCGTCGGTGGCGTGCTCGGTGAGCACCTGCGACGCCGAGAGGCCCGCCAGGTAGCGGGAGCGGATCTCGGCCCGCAGCGCGGGCCAGCCCGAGAAGCCGAGCAGCTGCGCGGCGCGCACCACCGTCGCGACGTTGACCTGCGCCGCCCGCGCGGCGGCCGCGGTGCTCGCGTACGACATCCGGCGCGGGTCCGCGGCGAGCGCCCGCAGCACCTTCGCCACGCCCCGGCCCGGCTCCCGCCCGGCCAGGCGCCGCTCGACCCAGGCCGGCACCCTTGCGCCCTCGTCGCCCACGCCGCGAGTATTGCAACGAACGTTGCGATCGGTGAGAGGGGCGGCGGATGGCCGACGGGCGGTCGGGTGCGCTGGTCGTGCGGGGCGGCACCGTGGTCGACGTCGAGGCGGGCGTCGCGCGCCGCGGTGACGTGCTCGTGGTGGACGGGCGGATCGCGGAGGTGGCCGAGCGGGTCGCGGCCCCGGGCGGTGCGGCCGAGCTCGACGCGAGCGGCCGGTACGTGGTGCCGGGCCTCATCGACTGCCACGTCCACGTCACCGCGGGCAGCGCCGACCTCGGCGCGGTGGCCGAGAGCTCGCCGTACTACGTCGCGGCGCAGGCGAGCGCGGTGCTGCGCGGGATGCTGCGGCGCGGCTTCACCACCGTCCGCGACGTCGGCGGGGCCGACTTCGGGGTGGCCGCGGCGGTCGAGGACGGCCTGTGGGAGGGCCCGCGGGTCGTGTTCGGCGGCAAGGCGCTGTCCCCGACGGGCGGGCACGCCGACCTGCGCGGCCCGGGCCGCACCGCCCTGGACCAGCACGCCTGCTGCCCGGGCCTCGGCCGCGTCTGCGACGGGGTCGACGAGGTGCGCCGGGCGGCCCGCGACCAGCTGCGGACCGGCGCCCACCACGTGAAGGTCATGCTGTCGGGCGGCGTCGCCTCGCCGACCGACCGCATCGACTCCCTCCAGTTCTCCGCCGACGAGGTCGCCGCCGTCGTCGAGGAGGCGACGAACGCGAACCGGTACGCCACCGGGCACGCGTACACGGCGGCGGCGGTCAACCGCGGCCTCGCGCTCGGCGTGCGGTGCATCGAGCACGGCAACCTCATCGACGACTCCAGCGTGGCGCTGTTCGTCGAGAAGGGCGCCTACCTCGTGCCGACGCTGGTCACCTACGAGTACCTGCGCCGCGAGGGCGCCGCGGCGGGCCTGCCCAAGGCGAGCCAGGACAAGGTCGGCGTCGTGCTCGACGCCGGGCTCGAGGCGCTCGAGCGCGCCTGGAAGGGCGGGGTGAAGATCGCGTTCGGTACGGACCTGCTCGGGTCCATGCACCGCCACCAGAGCGACGAGTTCCGGATCCGGGCCGAGGTGCAGCCGCCCGCGGAGATCCTGCGCTCGGCCACGTTGGTGGGCGCCGAGCTGATCGGCCGCGCCGGCGAGCTCGGCACGATCGCTCCCGGCGCCGTCGGCGACCTCCTGCTCGTCGACGGCGACCCGCTCACCGACGCCACCGTCCTCGCCGAGCCCGACCGCCACCTGCGCGCGGTGGTCACGGCCGGCCGCGTGGCGTGGGCCGGCTGATCGCGTAGCCGGCCGCCGCTTCCGCCACGGCCGGGCGCTCGGCGCCGCACCCGGGCTCCCACCTGCGCCGGAGTGCGACCGGGACCCTCGATTGACCCTTCGGCATACCTATGTATACAGTCGCACACCGTTGTTCCCGACAACGGAGATGGGATCCGATGCCGACCACCGCCAAGCCCGCGCACTCCCGCTCGATGACCCGGCGCGTCATCACCGCGTCGTTCGTCGGCACCGCCGTCGAGTGGTACGACTTCTACCTCTACGGCACCGCATCGGCGCTGGTGTTCGGCACGCTGTTCTTCCCCGACTTCGACCCGCTGGTGGGCACCCTCGCCGCGTTCGGCACGTTCGCCGCCGGGTTCCTCGCCCGCCCGATCGGCGGCGTCGTCTTCAGCCACTTCGGCGACCGCGTCGGGCGCAAGACCATGCTCGTCTACAGCCTCCTCGGCATGGGCGTCGCGACGTTCCTCATCGGGCTGCTCCCGACCTACGACCAGGTCGGCGTGCTCGCGCCGGCGCTGCTCCTGCTGCTGCGGCTGGCCCAGGGGTTCGCCGTCGGGGGCGAGTGGGGCGGCGCGGTCCTGATGTCCGTCGAGCACGAGCAGCACGGGCGCCGCGGCCTCGCCGGCAGCTGGACCCAGGCCGGTTCGCCCGCCGGCCTGGTGCTCTCGACCGTCGCCTTCGCGCTCACCGCCCTCATGCCCGCCGACCAGTTCGCGGCGTGGGGCTGGCGGATCCCGTTCCTGTTCAGCGCCGTGCTCGTGGCGCTTGGCCTGTTCATCCGGCTGCGCGTGATCGAAAGCCCCGAGTTCGAGCAGGTCAAGAGCTCGGGCGCGACGGCGTCGGTCCCGGTGCTCGAGGCGATCCGGGAGCACCCGCTCAACATCTTCCTCGCGGTCGCCACCTGCCTCGCACCGTTCGTGAACTTCTACCTGTTCGCCACGTTCGTGCTCACCTGGGCGACGCAGTCGCTGGGGATGCCCCGGGGCGCGGTGCTCACCATCGTCGCGGTCGCGGGCGTCGTCGAGCTCGTCACGATCCCGCTCGCCGCGGCGCTGTCGGACCGGGTCGGACGGCGCCGGGTGTTCCTCACCGGGGCCCTGCTGTTCGCGCTCTACGCCTACCCGTTCTTCCTCGTCAACGCCGCGCTGCCGGGGACGGCCACCCTCGCCGTCACGACGGTCGTCGGCCTCGGCCTGATCCACCCGCTCATGTACGGGCCGATGGCCACGCTCTTCGCCGAGCTGTTCCCGCCGCGCGTGCGCTACAGCGGTGCGTCGCTCGGCTACCAGGTCGGCGCGATCCTCGGCGGCGGGTTCGCCCCGCTCATCCTCACCTCGCTGCTCGCCGCCGGGTCGGCCGTGGTGACGATCCCGCCGTACATGATCCTCGTCTCGGTGCTGACCTTCGGCGCCGTCTGGTGGGCGACGCAGCCGGGGCGCCGGTTCGAGGACGAGGGCCTCGCCCCCGCCACGAGCCGGGGTGGGACCGCGTGACGGTGACCGCGACCACCGGCCTGGCCGCCCTGAGCGGCCGCGTCGACGAGTGGCTGCAGACCGCCCGCGAGGACGCGCAGCTGCGGGCGTTCGCCCGGTCCGCGGACGTGCGGCTCGGGTTCGACGACGGGGCCACCCGGGTCTGCGTCGAGGTGCGCGACGGCGACCTGCGCCCCGGCGCCGAACCCGAGTGCGTCCTGGTCGCACCGGAGCGCGCGTGGGCGGACCTGCTCTCGAGCGACCCAGCGCCGACCACGCACCACTTCCTGGCCATGCGGATGCGGGTGGCGGGCACGCGCGTCGACGGCGACGAGGTGCGCTTCGCCCAGCACGCGCACGTCGTGCGCCGCCTGCTCGAGATCGCGCGGGCCGTCGTCAGCGGGCCGGTGCGGCGCGCCCCCGACCCGGTGCTGGACCGGCCCGCGATCACCGGCCGCTACGTGCCGGTCGAGCTGCGGGGCGCGCGCCTCGACCTGTACGTGGAGTCGGCGGGCGCGGGCAGGCCGCTCCTGGTCCTGCACACCGCGGGCGCCGACTCGCGGCAGGCGCACCCGCTGATGGCCGACCCCGAGCTCACCGCCGGGTACCGGGTCGTCGCGTTCGACCTGCCCGGGCACGGCCGGTCCGACGCGCTCCCCGGGCCGCTGGGCTCCTGGTCGCTCGACGGCGGGCTCTACGGCGACGCGATCCTCGCGGTGGTCGACGCGCTCGCGCTCGACCGCCCGATCCTGCTCGGGGCGTCGATGGCCGGCGAGGCCTGCCTGTTGATGGCGCACCGCGCCCCCGACCGGCTCGGCGGCGTCATCGCCTGCGAAGCGGCCGACCACGTGCCCGGCCGGGTGACCCCGTGGGCGGGTCACCCGCGGGTCAACGAGGCCACGTTCGTGCCGGAGTGGATCGAGGGCCTGATCGGGCCGCGCGCCCCGCAGGCCGCGCACGACGCCATCTGGCGCACCTACTCCCAGGGCGGGCACCGCACGTTCGCCGGGGACATCGACTTCTACAGCGGCGGCTGGGACGGCCGCGACGTCGTCGGTGAGATCGACACCGCCCGCTGCCCGGTCGTGATGATGACCGGCGAGTACGACTACTCGTGCACCCCGGCGATGAGCGAGGCCACCGCGCGCCGCATCCCGGGCGCCACCTTCTGGACGATGCCCGGCCTCGGCCACTTCCCGATCTGCGAGCACCCCGACGCGTTCCGGCCCCACCTGCAGCGAGCCCTCTCGATCATTGGAGCAGCCCGTGCCTGACCGCACCGCCGTCCCGGTCGTCCCGGACCCGCGGATGCTCATCGGCGACGAGCGGCCGGCCGTCGCCGGCGACCGCCGCATCCGCGTCACCAGCCCCATCGACGGGCGGCACCTCACCGACGTCGCCGACGCCTCCCCGCAGCAGGTCCGCGACGCGATCACGGCCGCGGAGTCCGCGTTCGCCGCGTGGCGGCGCACCAGCGGGCTCGAGCGTGCGCGGCTGATGCACCGGCTCGCCGACCTCATCGAGCGCGACGCGGACGACCTGGCCCTGCTGGAGACGACCGACAACGGCAAGCTGCTGCGCGAGACCGCGAGCCAGGCCCGGTTCGCCGCGCGCAACTACCGGTTCTTCGCGGGCCTGGCCGACAAGATCTACGGCCGCACGATCCCGCTCGACGCGTGGGACACCTTCGACTACACCCGACGCGAGCCGGTCGGCGTGGCCGCGCTGATCACGGCGTGGAACTCGCCGATGCAGCTGCTCGCCAACAAGCTCGCGCCCGCGCTCGCCGCCGGCTGCACCGTGGTCGTCAAGCCGAGCGAGATCGCGCCGCTCACCACGCTGCGGCTGGCCGACCTGGTCGCCGAGGCCGGGTTCCCGCCCGGCGTGGTCAACATCGTGACCGGCGGGCGGGAGGCGGGCGTCGCGCTCACCACCGACCCGCGGCTCGGCCGCATCAGCTTCACCGGGTCCGTCCCCACCGGCCAGGCGATCGCGCGCGCCGCCGCCGACACCCTCGTGCCGGTGACCCTGGAGCTCGGCGGCAAGAGCGCCAACATCGTGTTCGCCGACGCCGACCTCGACCGGGCCGTGCCGGGCGCCGTCGCCGGCATCTTCGCCGCCGGGGGCCAGACCTGTATCGCCGGCAGCCGGCTGCTGGTGGAGGACCGCGTGGCCGACGAGATGGTCGGGCGGATCGCCGAGATCGCGCGGGGGATCGTCGTGGGTGACCCGCGGGACGCCGCCACCCAGATGGGTCCGGTCGCCTCCGAGGCGCAGCGCACCCGGATCCTCTCCATGGTCGACGCCGCCGCGCGCGACGGGGCGACGCTCGTCGCCGGGGGCACCGACGTGCCGGCGTCGGCGCTGCCCGGTGGCTCCTACCTCGCCCCGACGGTGTTCACCGACGTCGACCCCGCCTCGCCGCTGGCCCGCGACGAGGTGTTCGGCCCCGTCCTCGCGATCACCCGGTTCTCCGGCGAGGAGGAGGCGATCGCGCTCGCCAACGGCACGGAGTACGGGCTCGCCGCGGGGGTGTGGACCCGCGACGTCGCGCGCGCCCACCGCGTCGCCCGCGAGCTCGTCGCCGGGACGGTCTGGGTGAACACCTACCGCTACAGCGCCGCGCAGGCGCCGTTCGGCGGCGTGAAGAAGTCCGGCTACGGCCGCGAGCGCGGCATCGAGGCGATCGACGAGTACCTGCGCACCAAGAACGTGCTCGTGGACCTGTCCGACGAGGTCCGCGACCCGTTCACGATCAAGTCCTGATCGACGTCCGAGGGAGATCCGTGGAAGCCACCACCGTCGGCCTGGTCGGGCTCGGCCAGATGGGCCTGCCCATCGCGGGCAGGCTCGCCACCGCGTTCGACGTCGTCGCGTTCGACGTCTCCGCCGAGCGCCGCGCGCTGGCCGCCGAGCACGACCGCGTCACCGTCACCGACGAGCTCGCCGGCCTCGCCGGCTGCCGCGTCGTCGTCCTCTCGCTGCCGACGCCCCCGATCTCGCGTTCGGTCGTGCTCGAGCTGGGGCCGCGGCTGGCCGAGGGCGCGATCGTCGTCGAGACCAGCACCGTGCTGCCCACCGACGTCCGGGAGGCGGCGCAGGCGCTGGCGCCGCACGGGGTCCGCATCGTCGACGCGGCCGTGCTGTCGGGTGTCGCACAGATGGACAACGGCGCGGCCACCCTCCTCGTCGGCGGCAGCCCCGACGACGTGGACGACGTCGCCGACGTGCTGCGCGTGATCGGCGCGGCCGGGGTGACGCGGTTCGGCGGGCTCGGCAGCGGCATGGCCGCGAAGGTGGTCAACAACGGCGTCGCCCACGCGGTCATGGTGGTGCTCGTCGAGGCGATGGCGATGGCCCGCGCCGAAGGGCTGGACCTGGCCGAGATCACGCGGATGCTCGAGCGCCCCGACGGCGGGCTCATCCGCCCGCTGACCCACCGCGTCGCCGAGCGCGTCGCGCGGGGCGACTTCGACGGCGGGATGCCGCTGGACGCGGCGCGCAAGGACTCGACGCTCGCCCTGGCCATGGCGCAGCGCAGCGGGGTGCCGCTGTTCGCCACCCAGGCGGCGCAGACCGTGTACGACATCGCGGTGGCTGCCGGGCGCGGCCGCGCCGACTACTCGGTGATCGCCGCGCTGTGGGAGGGGTGGACCGGCCAGGAGCTGCGGTTCGACGCGGGGGAGCGGTCGTGACCGCCCGCGGCGTCCACGCCCTGCGCTACGCCTACCGCACCGAGTCGGTCAAGGGCGAGCACTTCTACGGCCACCCCGAGGACTGCACGGCCCCGTGGCCGATCCACTACTTCACCTGGGTGGTGGTCGACGAGGACGCGGTCACGGTCGTCGACGCCGGCTTCACCCGCGAGGAGGCGCAGCGCCGCGGCGCCCGCACCTACCTCGGCTCGCCCGTCGAGCTGCTCGGCGAGCTCGGCGTCGACCCCGCCGACGTGGACCACCTGGTGCTCACGCACCTGCACTACGACCACACGGGGCACCTGGGCGACTACCCGAACGCCCGGCTGTGGGTGCAGCGCCGGGAGCTCGACTTCTGGAACGGCCCGTTCGCCCACCGCGGCGCGAACGCACACCTGCGGCCGCACGAGGACCTGGAACGGCTCGGCGCGCTGGTCGACGCGGGCCGGGTCACCCTGCTCGACGGGGACGCGGCGATCACCGGGCGGGTGGGCGTGCACCTCGTCGGCGGGCACACGGCCGGGATGCAGGTCGTGCGCGTCGACGGACCCGACGGGGTCGTCGTGCTCGCTTCCGACGCGAGCCACTTCTACGCGAACCACGAGCAGGACCGGCCGTACGCGATCGCCCACGACGTCCCGGCCATGCACGCCGCTTTCGACCGGCTGAGCGAGCTCGCGGGCGCCGACGGCGTCGTCGTGCCGGGCCACGACCCGCTCGTCGGCGAGCGGCACGAGCCGGTGCCCGGCAGCGGCGATCGCATCATCCGGCTGCGGCCCCGGGAACGACAGGAAGGCAGGGCATGACCAGGACGGACGCGGCCGACGTGGTCGTGGTCGGCGGCGGCAACGCGGGCTTCTCGGCCGCGCACGCCGCGGCCGAGCGCGGGCGGAGGGTGGTGCTGCTCGAGCGCGGCACCGCCGACACGGCCGGCGGGAACAGCTACTACACGGCGGGCGCCACCCGCATCGCGCACGGCGGGCTGGACGACCTGCGCGACCTCGTCGACCCCGACGAGCGGCACGCGCGGACCGAGGTCCCGCCGTACCCGGAGGAGGAGTACCTCGCCGACCTGGTGAAGGTCACCGAGGGCCGCACCGACCGGGCGATGGCGGAGGTGCTCGTGCGCGAATCGCACGCCGCCGTCCGCTGGCTGCACGGGCTCGGGCTGCGGTACCGGCTGATGTACGAGCGCCAGGCCTACCGGCGGCCCGACGGCTCCTACCTGTTCTGGGGCGGGCTGCACGTGGGCAACACCGGCGGGGGAGAGGGGCTGATCGCCGACCACACCGCCGTCGCCGCGCGGCTCGGCACCGAGGTCCGCTACGGCGCGCGGGCCACCGGCCTGCTCACCGACGGCGGCCGGATCACCGGCGTGCGCTACGAGACGGCCGACGGCGAGCACGAGATCACCGCCGACTCGGTGGTGCTCGCCGCGGGCGGGTTCGAGGCCAACCCGCGGTGGCGGCGCGAATACCTGGGCGAGGGCTGGGACCGCGCGGTGGTGCGCGGCACGCCCCACAACCAGGGCGACATGATCGCGGCCGCGTTGGAGCTCGGCGCGGCGCGCGGCGGCGACTGGTCCACCTGCCACAGCGTCCAGTGGGACGCGGCCTACCCGGACAACGAGAGCAACCGGGAGCTCACCAACCGCCTGACGCGCCAGAGCTACCCGCTGGGGATCATCGTCAACGCCGAGGGGCGGCGGTTCCTCGACGAGGGCGCCGATTTCCGCAACTACACCTACGCCAAGTACGGGCGGGAGATCCTGCGCCAGCCGGGCGCGATCGCCCACCAGGTCTTCGACGCCACCCTGCGTCCCCTGTTGCGGCCCGAGGAGTACGACATGCCGGGCATCGCGCCGGTGGTCGCCGACACCCTCGAGGACCTCGCCGACGGCATGGGCGTCGACCGCGACGCGTTCGTGAAGACGGTGGCGGAGTTCAACGGGTCCATCGCCACCGACCGCGCCTTCGACCCGACGGTGAAGGACGGCCGGGCGGCCCGCGTCGACCCGCCGAAGAGCAACTGGGCGGTGGCGATCGAGACGCCCCCGTTCTACGCGTACGCGGTGACCTGCGGGATCACGTTCACGTTCGGCGGGCTCAAGGGCGACCTCGACGGGCGGGTGCTCGACCGGTCGGGCCGGCCGATCCCCGGCCTCTTCGCCTGCGGCGAGATGCTCGCGGGCCTGTTCAGCGGCAACTACCCGGGAGGGGCCGGGCTCGCGGCCGGGTGCGTGTTCGGCCGGCGGGTCGGACGCGCCGCCTGAGGGTGGCGTAGGTCACACCGCTGCGGGCCAACCCGAACCGCGGGCCGCCGCGTCCAAGGGCCATGAGGCTGCTCCGATCGTCACTGCTCGCCCTCGCCGGCCTCCTCGCGCTGGTGCTCGCCGCCGGGACCGCGCTGGCCGGAACCGGCGACGCCGACCCGGGCGGGGGTCTCGTCGGCCGGTGGCTTCCGGCCGACGGCGCGGCCGCGGGACGCGCGTTCGTCGAGTTCGCCGCCGACGGCACGTGGACCGGCTCCGACGGCTGCAACCGCACGCGGGGCACCTGGGAGCTCGGCCCGGACGGTGGCTTCGCGGCCACCGCCGGGCCCAGCACCATGATCGGCTGCGAGAACGTGCCGATCGCCCGCTGGCTCGCCGACGCCGCGCGCGCCGAGTTCGACGGCGCCACCCTGGTCCTGCGGGACGCGGGCGGAGCGGAGACGGGCCGGCTCGTCCGCGCCCCGTGAGCGTCAGGCGCGCACGACCGGCTGCTGCAGCTCGGTGACCCAGTCGGTCTGGGGCTCCGGCTCGGAGCGCAGGTAGAGCTCCCGGCACGGGCCCGAGGGGGTGTAGCCGCGCGCGACGATCTCGGCGTGCAGCGCCTGCCAGGTCTCGGCGATGCGGTCCATCGCGCCCAGGTGCACGCCGCACATCGCGGTCTGCACCGCGGGCAGCTCCACGATCTCGAACCCGTCGCGGGCGGGCCCGTCGTAGGGGAAGCCCGCGACGAGGTGCATCCCGGACTCGCCGACGTCGTACTGGGCCACCGCGGGCGCCTTGCCGAGGTCGGGGCCGAGGGCGGCGGCGACGCGGCCGTAGATCGGGCCGATCACGTCGGACACCTGCTCCTGGTCGGCGACGGTGGCCGCCCCGGCGGCCAACCGCACGGCGGGCAGGGGCTTCTCGACGATCTCGATGCCGGACATGGACTTCCCCTTCTCGATGAGGCGGAGCCTCCGCTCCACGTCGACGAGCCGCGCGGCCGCGACGCGGTAGTCGCGTTCGACCTCGGCCCGGCGCGCGCGCAGCATCCGCGCGATCCGGTCGGCGTCGACGCCGTCGTCGAGGAAGGCGGCGATGTCGTCGAGGCCGAACCCGAGCTGCCTCAGCGCGACGATCCGGTGCAGCCGTTCCAGCTGCGACGGGTCGTAGGAGCGGTAGCCGCTGGCCTCGTCGACGCGGGCGGGCACGAGCAGGCCGGCCGCGTCCCAGTGCCGCAGCATGCGGTGGGAGACCCGGCCGATCCGCGCGAAGGCTCCGATGGACAACACCGCACCGTTCTCCCGCCTGCCACCGTGTCAGGGTCAAGTCCTCGCGCGGGATTCTGCTTGCCAACGGCGACGGGCACCGGCGGGGAGCCCGCCGGTGCCCGTCCGATCACCTCGTCCGCCCGCTACTCGGCGAGCACGAACCCCTCGTAGCCGTTGCGCGCGACCTCGTCGCACTTCTTGCGGTACTCCCCGACGCCGCCGGCGTACGGCATGAACACCCGCGGCTTGCCGGGGACGTTCGCGCCCATGTACCAGGAGTTGGCCTTCGGGTAGAGGGTGTGGCTCGCGATCTCGTTGACGTGGTCGACCCAGGCGTCCTGGGCCTCGGGGCTGGGTTCGATCGTGGTGAGGCCCCGCTCCTGCAGGTGGGCGATGGCGTCGCACACCCAGTCCACGTGCTGCTCGATCGACACCATCATGTTCGACAGCACCGACGGGCTGCCCGGTGCGGTGATCATGAACAGGTTCGGGAACCCGGCCGTGCCGATGCCCAGGTAGGTCCGCGGGCCCGCGCTCCAGGTCTCGGCGAGCGAGGCCCCGCCCCGGCCGCGGATGTCGACGTTCGTGAGCGCCCCGGTCATGGCGTCGAAGCCGGTGGCGTAGACGATCACGTCGAACTCGTACTCGCGGGCCTCGGTGCGGATCCCGCGCGCGGTGATCTCGACGAGCGGCTCGCGGCGCAGGTTGACCAGCGTGACGTTGTCGCGGTTGTAGGTCTCGTAGTAGCCGGTGTCCAGGCACGGCCGCTTCGTGCCCACCGGGTAGTCCGGGCAGAGGTCGTCGGCGGTCTGCGGGTCGGCGACGATCGAGCGGATCTTGTCGTGGATCCAGCGCTTGGCGAGGTCGTTGGCCTCCTGGTTGGTGGCGAAGTCGGTGAACGTGGTCAGCAGGTTGACCAGGCTCCCGCTCTCCCAGGCCTCCTCGAACGCCGCGTTGCGCTCCTCCTCGGTGGCCTCCAGCGCCGACTTCGTGGGGATCTTGGTGGGGATGCCGAAGCCGGACTCCTGCTGCGCCTTCCGGTAGGCCCGGTAGCGGGCCTTCATACCGGCGATCTCGTCGACGGTGAGCTTGCGGTTGCGCGCCGGCAGGCTGTAGGCGGGCGTCCGCTGGAACACGGTGAGGTGGTCGGCCTGCGCGGCGATGACCGGGATCGACTGGACCCCCGAGGAACCGGTGCCGATGATCCCGACCCGCTTGCCGGTGAAGTCGACGCCCTCGTGCGGCCAGTGCGCCGTGTGGTAGGTGTCGCCCTCGAACGCGTCGATGCCGGGGATCTCCGGCAGCTTCGCCGCCGACAGGCAGCCGGTCGCCATGACCAGGTACCGCGTGGTCACCGTGTCGCCGCGGTCGGTGCGGACCGTCCACGACCGCTTCGCCTCGTCGTAGTGGGCCGCGGTGGTGCGGGTGCCGAAGACGATGTCGCGGCGCAGGTCGAACCGGTCGGCGACGTGGCGGGCGTAGGCGAGGATCTCCGGCTGGGTGGGGTAGCGCTCCTGCCACTCGAAGCGCTGCTCCAGGTCGGGGTCGAACGAGTAGGAGTAGGCGAGGCTCTCGACGTCCACGCGGGCGCCGGGGTAGCGGTTCCAGTACCAGGTGCCGCCCACGTCGTCGCCGGCCTCGAACACGACGGCGGACATCCCCGCGTTGCGGAGCTTGTGCAGCAGGTACATGCCGGAGAAGCCGGCCCCGACGACCACGGCGTCGACGGTCTTCGGCACGTCGCGGCGCTCGGCGCGGGTGGGTTCCGAGCTGATCGATGGGGTGATCGACATCTTTCGTCCTCCTCAGGCCCGGCTCGCGGCGAGCTCGTCGATGGCGGCCACGACGTGGTCGATCCCCGCGGCGCTGCCCGGCAGGAGGTTGACCATCGTGAAGAAGCCGTGCATCTGCCCGTCGAACCGGCGGTGCTGCACCGGAACCCCGGCCCAGGCCAGCCGGCGCGCGTAGGCCTCTCCCTCCTCGCGCAGGACGTCGTGCTCGGCGGTGAGGACGACGGCCGGGGGCAGGCCGGCCAGGTCGGGCGCCTTGATGGGGGAGGCGTCGGGCTCGGCGCGCACGGCCGGGTCGGGCGCGTAGTGGTCCCAGAACCAGATCATCGCGTCCCGGGTCAGCATGAGTTGGTTCGCCGGCTCGAGGTAGGTCTCGTTGTCGAAGTCGGCGTCGGTGACCGGGTAGACGAGCACCTGCAGGTCGATCGCGGGCCCGCCCGCGGCCTTCGCGCGCAGGGCCATGACCGCGCTGATGTTGCCGCCCGCGCTGTCGCCGCAGACCACCAGCGGTCCGGACGGCGCGAGCTCGGCCCGGTTCGCGGCCACCCACTGCAGCGCCGCCCACGAATCGTCGACGGCGGTGGGGTAGCGGTGCTCGGGGGCGAGCCGGTAGTCGATGAGAACGGTGGTCATGCCGGTGCGCTCGGCGAGGACCCGACCGAGGGTGTCGAACTCGTCGATCGCGCCGATCACCCACCCGCCACCGTGGTAGTAGACGAGCACGCCGCGCGGGCTCTCGGTCGGGGTGAGCACCCGGACGGCGATGTCGCCGCCGTCGACCGGGACCCGCAGGTCGCGCACCTGCTTCATCTGCGGGCCCGGGCCGTACAGGCCGCGCAGCGTCTCCCCCAGGCCGCGGGCCTCCGCGGGGGTCATCTCGTGCAGCGGCTTCGCGCCGGATTCGGCCATCTGGGCCAGGAAAGCGGTGGTGGCGTCGTCCAGTGCCATGCACATCACCTCGGTGTGAGTGGGCGGAGGGAACCGAGCCGCCGCACCAGGCGGCGGGTCGGGAAACGCGGCCCGCGGGGGGCGGGGCCGGTGTGGGGGACGGACCGAGCATCACCCGGCGCCGTGGCGGGGGTCACCGTTCATCTGGCTCGCTTCCGAGCCAAATGGCGCACCGCGCCACCTTCTCGACGGCCCTCGCGCGTGCGAGGCTGACGACCTCGGGTCGGCGCGGACGCGGTGGGAGGGCGCACATGACGACATCCGACCTGCCGGTCGGGCGGGTCGAGGTGCTGCGCCTCCTCGACGACCTGCTGGTGCGCCACCCGCCGCTGGAGCAGGCGGTCGGTGAGGTCGCGCGCCGGGCGGGTCGCGTCGTCGCGGTCAAGGCGACCGAGGCCAGGACCGTGGTCGCCGACCCGGGCGGCGGGACGTCGACGCGGTGGCCGGACGACGTGGTCGCCGAGGGCGCCCCGCGCGGGGTGGCGGTGGCCCTGGGCGCCCCGACCACGCCGGACGACCCGCTGCTGCTGGAGCGCCTCGCCGTGCTCGCGGTCGTGCTGCTGGACCGGGAGGCCCTGACGGTTCCCGGCCGGTCGGAGTCGGAGCAGGTGGCCGTGCTGATCGACCGGGCGGCCAACCCGGCGCTGCGCAACCAGGCCCTGCTCGCCCTCGGGCTGCGCCCGACGACCCCGGTGCGCGCGTTCACCGCCGCCGGCCACGGCTCGGCGCTCGCGGCGTTCGTCGCCCACCTGGCGGCCACCGGCACCCGCGTCCTGTCCACCACCCGCGCGCGGACCACGGTGTTGCTGCGCGTGGGCGACGCGGACGACGTCGGCCGGCTGGACGTGCCGCGCGGGCTGCAGGTCTCGGTGAGCCGCCTGCACCCGGCCGGTGAGGCGGTGCAGGCGTGCCGGGAGGCCGACGGCGCGTTCCGGTTCACCCAGCCCAGCCCCCGCGACCGCGGCCCGTACCCGCTGGAGGAGGGGGTGCTGGTCCCCACCGAGGCGGTGAACGGCTACGACATCCTCGCCGACGCGCTCACCCCGGAGCAGATCTCGTGCATCGGCGACGTCCAGGCGCTCGACCAGGTACTCGCGGTCGGGGGACCGGACATGCTGGCGACCCTGGACGTCGTCGCCACCGGGTCGATCCGGCGGGCCGCTCGCGCCCTGCGGGTGCACCACAACTCGGTGCTGCACCGCGTCGCCCAGGCCGAGCGGCTGTTCGGCTTCGGGCTGAACGACGCCTACGGCCGCAACCGGCTGTTCCTGGCGCTGACCCTGCGCCGAATCCGGCAGACCCACGGCATGGTCTGAAGACGCGAGGCGCGGCCGCCCGCGGCCGGCACGTGCGCGCCGGCCGCGGGCGGCCGCCGTCACACGCGCGCGGGCTCGTCCTGCGGGCTGAGCTCGAATCCCGCGTAGCCCGCCTCGGCGACCTCCGCGAGCTTCTGCCGGTAGGCGCTGTGCCCGGCCATGTAGAACATGACCGCGTTCTTCTTCCCCGGGATGTTCGCCCCGAAGATCCACGACTCGGCCTTCGGGAACAGCGTCGCGTTCGCGATCTCCCGGCAGGTCTGCGTCCAGCCGTCCTCGGCTTCCTGCGTCGGCTCGACCGTGCGCAGGCCGTCGCGCTCGGCGGTGGCGATGAGCCCGCTGATCCAGTCGACCTGGGCCTCGATGCTGGGCGGCAGGTTGGTGAACGGGCCGTTCGGGCCGAGGATCATGAACATGTTGGGGAACCCGGCCTTCGACAGCCCCAGGTAGCTGGTGGGGCCGTCGGTCCAGTGGTCGTTGATGTGCCGCCCGCCGCGCCCGCGCAGGTCCATCGCCCGGTAGTTGCCGTCGACGGCGTCGAAGCCCGTGGCGAGGACCAGGATGTCGAGTTCGTGCTCGACCCCGTCGGCGGTGCGCACGCCGGCCGGGGTGATCCGTTCGATCGGGTTCTCCTTGATCGACACCAGCTCGACGTTGTCGCGGTTGAAGGTCTCGTAGTAGCCCTCGTTGCACAGCGGGCGCTTGGCGTACAGGTCGGTCGGGGTGAGCTTGCGCGCCGTCTCCGGGTCCTCGACGATCTCGGCGATCTTCGATCGGATGAACGCCGCGGCCGCCGCGTTGGCCTCCGGGTTGGTGGCGATGTCGCAGAACGTGCCGAACATGAACCGGAAGCCGTTGCCCTTGTCCCAGTTCTCCTGGAACACCCGCCTGCGCTCCTCCTCCGAGACGCTCATCGCCTCGACGGTGCTCTCCTCGAACCCGAACGCGACCACCGAGCCGCGGACCTGCTCCCAGATCGCGTCGAAGTTCCGCTTCACCTCCTCGACCTCGGAGCGGTCGACGGGCCGGTTGCCCGACGGCACGACGTACTGCGGCGTGCGTTGGAAGACCGTCAGGTGGCGTACCACCTTCGCGGCGGCGACGATGAACTGGGTGCCGGTCGAGCCGGTGCCGATCACCCCGACCCGCTTGCCGGTGATGTCGAGGTCCTGCGGCCACTCGTTGGTGTGCACGAGCGTGCCTGCGAAGTCGTCGAGCCCGGGGATGTCGGGGATGTTGGTCTTCGCGAGCAGGCCGAGCGCGGTGACGAGGTAGCGGCAGGTGAGCCGCTCGCCGCCGGCCGTGCTCACCGTCCACAACGCGGCGTCCTCGTCGAACGCCGCGCCGGTGACCTCGGTGTTCAGCCGGATGTCGCGCGCGAGGTCGTAGCGGTCGACGACGTGCTCGAGGTAGGCGAGCACGTCGGGCTGGTCGAGGTAGCGCGTGTGCCAGTCCCACTCCTGCAGCAGGTCCCGGTCGAAGGAGTAGCGGTAGACGAAGCCCTCGGTGTCGGACTTGGCGCCGGGGTAGCGGTTGAAGTACCAGGTGCCGCCGACGCCGCCGCCCTTCTCGAAGGCCTTCACGGTGAGGCCGAGCTCGTCGCGCAGCTTGTGCAGCATGTAGATGCCGCCGAACCCGGCGCCGATGACGATCGCGTCGAGGTCCGGGGTGCGGGTGGTGCTCATGGGTGTCTCCCGTGGTGTCGATGGGGTGGACGGGGTCAGGCGCGGTACCAGGCCGCGATCGCGGCGATCTCCGCGTCGGCCTCGGGCGCGTTGCCCGCCATGAACGGGAAGACGTGCTGCATGCCGTCGACGACCGAGAGCGTCACGTCGACCCCGGCCGCCCGGGCCCGGTCCGCGAGCCGGGTGGCGTCCGACAGCAGTGACTCCAGCGCGCCCGCGTTGACGTAGAGCCGCGGGAAGCCGGTGAAGTCGGCGTGCAGGGGGTTGGCGAGCGGCGTCCTCGGGTCGATCCGCCCGTCGGCGAGCACCCCGGCGATCATGCCCTCGAGCAGGGGAACGCTGACCAGCGCGTCCGTGGCGGCGTTGGTCACCAGCGTCTCGCCGGTGTTCTCCATGTCCAGCCACGGCGAGAACGCGATCACGCGGCCGGGCAGCGGCGTGCCCTGCTCGCGCAGCGCCAGCGGGATCGCCACGGCCAGGTTGCCCCCGGCGGAGTCGCCGATCGTGGTGATGTCGCCGGCCGCGATGCCGCGGTCGAGGAGCGCGGTGAACGCGGCGACCCCGTCCTCGACCTGCGCGGGGTGCGGGTGCTCCGGGGCGCGGCGGTAGTCGAGCACGAACGCGGTCACCCCGAGCGCCTTGGCCACGTGCGCGGCGAGCTTGCGGTGGCTCGCCGCCGACCCGACGGCGAAGCCGCCGCCGTGGGTGTAGAGCAGCACCTCGCCGGTGTTCGCGCCGATGGGCAGCGCCCAGATCCCCGGGACCCCGCCGAGGGTCTCCTCCCGGTAGGTCACGTCCTCCGGCTCGCGGGTGGGCTGGTGCCACTCGTCGAAGATGCTGCGGAACAGCCGCATCGTCAGGTTCGGCGTGGTGGCGATGATGTTCGCCCAGTCCGCGTAGAGCGCGCGCAGGGCGTCGGACTCCGCCGACAGTTCCGCGGGCCGAGTCGATGGCGCCGTCGTCATCCCCCGTGCCTCCTTGAGTGCTCTGGGTTGATGTGATCCAGGCCTCACTGTGCGGGGTGGCGGGGAGCCGCAGGTGTTCCGATCTGGAACAGCCCGGACGCGGCCCCGCTGCGGAACTCGACCGGACGCGGTACACATCTTCGCAGGCGGCGCCGCGCAACGCCGGGGAGAGCGCGCCGCCCGGGACGGACCGTGGGGCGACGATGCGCAACGAGATCCGGACTCGGCCGGCGCTGTCACCGGCCGAGCGCGCCCGCATCCGCAGGTGCCGAGAGGCGCTCGTGGAGGGCGGGTTGCTCAGCGCGCCCCCGGGCGCGACCGGCGTCCCGGAGCACATCGAGCAGAGCTGGCGCCGCTGCGTCGGCAACGACGTGCCCGCCGCGGGCGGCGAGATCGCCTACCGGGAACCGGTCGACGTGCTCCCGGAGCTGCGCCGGGCCGCCGAGCCGGTGCTCGACCGGCTCAAGGACAGCTTCGCGGACGTGCCGGTCGCCATGGTGCTCTCCGACGCGTCCGGGCGCATCGTGCTCCGCCACGCCGCCGTCCGCAGGCAGCGGGTGCTGATGGACCGGGCCTGCGCCGCGGAGGGGTTCGACTTCTCCGAGCGGTCGATCGGCACCAACGGGCTCGGCACGGTCCTCGTCGAACGCAGGCCCATGCTGGTCCGCGGCCCCGAGCACTACAACACCCTGCTCGAGGGGCTCACCTGCGCGGGCACCCCGATCGTCGAGCCGTTCACCGGGCGGCTGCTCGGCAGCTTCTCGCTGGCCTGCGCCGTGCAGGACGTGCACCCGCTCATGAGCGTCATGACCGGCGACATCGGGCGGCAGATCGAGGCGCGCCTGCTCGACCAGGCGGGGGAGCGGCGCCGCCGGCTCGTGCAGGCCTACCTGTCGCTGCACCGGGCGAGCTCCGCGGCGCTCGTCGTCGACGCCGAGACGGTGCTCGCCAACCGCCCCGGGCTCGTCCACACCGGACCCGAGCTGCATGCGCTGCTGTGGCGGTTCCTGCGCGAGCACGGGCCGGCCGGCCCGCAGCAGATGCGGGTGCCGCTGTCCGACGGCCCGCACGAGGCCGTCGTCGAGCCGATCGACGACGGCGGCGCGGTCGCCTACAGCGTGCGCCTGCTGCCGAGCCGCCCCGCCCGCCGCCGCGAGCGCGCCGCGCGCCCGGCGCGCCGCCGGACCGCTCCCCGCCGATCACCGGCCGCGGCACCCGCGCCCCTGCACGTGCTGGACCACGTCGCCGAGCAGCTCGAGACGGCGCTGCGCCACGGCGAGACCGTGGCCCTCACCGGGGGCGCGGGCACCGGGAAGCTGCGGACGGCGTTGCGCCTGCTCGCCCGCCGGGGCGCCGACGACCCGCTGGTGGTCGAGCCGGGCCGCGACCCGTCGTGGCTCCCCGCGGCGCAGGCCGCCGTGACCGGCGGCCGCGGGCTGGTGCTGCGCCGGCTGCACACCGCGGGTGCGTCCGTGCTCGACCCGGTGCCGGAGCTCCTCGACGCCGGCGCGCCAACCGCGTTGACGGTCGACCTCGACGCCGCCGACGACGCCGTGGTGGGGCTCGTGCGCCAGGTCGCCACCACCGTGCGGCTGCCCGCGCTCGCCCGGTACCGCCAGCACCTGCCCGCGCTGGTCCAGGAGCTGCTCGCGCAGCTCCCACCGCCCCGGTCGGCCACCCGGTTCTCGCCCGCGGCGTGGAACCACCTGCTGGCCTGGCACTGGCCCGGCAACCTCGCCGAGCTGCGCAACACCGTCACCCTGCTGGCCCGCCGGGCCGACGGCGGGATCGTCGGGGCCGACGACCTCCCGGACGAACTGCGCACCCCGCGCCGCGCCGGCGGGCTGCTGGAGAACGCGGAGCGCGAGGCGGTGGCCGAGGCGCTGCGCGCCGCGGGCGGCAACCGCAGCCGGGCCGCGGCCGCGCTCGGGATCGGCCGCAACACGCTGTACCGGAAGATGCGCGAGTTCGGGCTCGGTTGACCGCCCCGCCCGGATGGTGGCGCCGCGCAACCGCGCGCGGTATCACCGAGTGAGATGACGGACCGTCGGGTAGATCGTTCTGTCCGATCGGTCGTGGGGACGGGAGGGCGGTAGATGCGACACGAGTTCCGCAACGGCGAACGCGACACGCCGTCCGCTCAGCCACCGCGCCGGGCCACCGACACGCCGTGGCGCACCGAGGGCGTCCGGGACGGCGAGGGGTCGGGGGCGCCCCAGCGGGGGCCGTGGTGGCGCCTCGCGCTGTGGGTGCTGTTCGGCTACCTCGTCGCCTTCGGGCTGCTGAGCCTCCAGGACGGCTTGGTCGCCCCGCCGCAGGTGCCCTACACGGAGTTCACCGACCAGGTCGAGGCCGGCAACGTGAGCGAGGTCTTCGCCCGGGGCGACTCCATCCAGGGCACGCTGCGGCAGCCGCAGCCGCTGCCCGGGCAGCCGCCGGAGCGGACCTACCAGCAGTTCACCACCGAGCGGCCCACGTTCGCCCAGGACGACCTGCTCGCCGAGCTCGAGCGCACCGGGGTGACGGTGCGGGCCACGCCGGTGGTCGAGCAGCGAGGGCTGCTGTCGAACCTGCTCATCTCGTTCGCCCCGGTGCTGCTGCTCATCGCGTTCTGGATCTGGCTCTTCCGCCGCCAGCAGAACCTGCTCGGCGGGGGAGGGCTGCTCGGCGGCGCGCGGAAGAAGCCGGTCGACCCGGAGACCGTCCGCGTCACCTTCGACGACGTCGCCGGCATCGACGAGGTCGAACGCGAGATCTCCGAGATCGTGGACTTCCTCAAGGACCCGGAGAAGTACCGGCGGCTCGGCGCGCGCGTGCCCAAGGGCGTGCTGCTGGCCGGCCCGCCCGGCACCGGCAAGACGCTGCTCGCCCGGGCCACCGCGGGCGAGGCCGGGGTGCCGTTCTTCTCCGCCAGCGCGTCGGAGTTCATCGAGATGATCGTCGGCGTCGGGGCCCAGCGGGTGCGCGAGCTGTTCGCCGAGGCCCGCAAGCGGGCGCCCGCGATCATCTTCATCGACGAGCTCGACACCATCGGCCGGGCCCGAGGCGGCGTCCGCACCGTCGGCGGGCACGACGAGCGGGAGCAGACGCTCAACCAGATCCTCACCGAGATGGACGGGTTCTCCGGCTCCGAGGGCGTGGTCGTGCTGGCCGCGACCAACCGGCCGGACGTGTTGGACCCGGCGCTGCAGCGGCCGGGCCGGTTCGACCGCACGATCATGGTCCACCCGCCCGACCAGGAGGGCCGGGCGGCGATCCTGCGGGTGCACACCCGCGACGTCCCGCTCGCCCCCGACGTCGACCTCGAGCAGATCGCCCGCACCACGCCCGGTATGACCGGCGCGGATCTGGCCAACCTCGTCAACGAGGCGGCGATCCTGGCCGCGCGCCGCGGCCTCGAGATCGTGGGCACGCGCGAGTTCGGCGACGCGCTGGAGAAGGTCCAGCTCGGCACGGCCCGCAGCGTCGTCCTGCCCGAGGCGGAGCGGCGCCGCACCGCCTACCACGAGGCCGGGCACGCCCTGCTCGGGATGCTGCAGCCGGGCGCCGACCCCGTCCGCAAGGTCTCGATCATCCCCCGCGGCCGGTCCCTGGGTGCCACGGTGTCCACCCCGGAGTCCGACCGCTACGGCTACGACGAGCGCTACCTGCGCGGGCGGATCATCGGTGCGCTCGGTGGGATGGCCGCCGAGGAGCTCGTGTTCGGCGTGGTCACGACCGGGTCGGAGCACGACCTGGAGACCGCGACCCGCACCGCGCGCGCGATGGTGGGCCGCTGGGGCATGTCCGAACGCATCGGGCCGGTGTCGGTGCTGCCGCAGGAGGGCGACCCGCGGGCCGTCGCCTCCGACTCGATGCTCGCCGCGGTGGACGACGAGGTCCGGCGGATGATCGAGGAGTGCTACAGCGCGGCGCGCGACCTGCTGCGCGAGGAGCGCGCCCGCCTCGACGCCATCGCCGAGCGGCTGCTGGAGCGCGAGACCCTCGACGAGGCGGAGGTGTACGCCGCGGCCGGGCTCCCGACCGCAGGCCGGGAGGAACCGGCCGTCACCTCCTGACCGGGGTCGCGGTCACGCGATCCCGGCCAGCCGGGCCGCCTGGTCGACGTAGCCGTCCTGCACCTCGACCGCGTACCGGTCCGCCTGCACGTCGCGGCCGCCGGCGAATCCGCGGCGCCCGCGCGCGACCCGGTGGACGACGGCGCCGAACGCGGCGCCCCAGAGGGCGCCGATCACCGGGCTGGCGACCAGCACGGCGGGCCAGGCGGGGCCGAGGCCGGCCAGGCCCAGCAGGACGGTGACGAGCAGCGCGAACCAGGCGCCCGCGATCGCACCCGCGCCGGCGGCGCGGCGGCCCGTCATCCGGTCGGCGCCCTGCTCGACCACCCGGATGCCGGTGCCGACGATGCGGACCCGCTCGACGGGGAACCCGGCGTCGGCGAGCCGGTCCACGAGGGCCTGGGCCTCGTCGTAGGAGTCGAACTCGCGCAGGGTGCGGCTGTTGTCGGTGGCGGGGGTGAGGGTGCTGGTCACCGATCTCCTCCTGGCTGTCGCACTTTGGTTGGTCCACTCAAACCAACTAGCCATGTGGTTGGTTTGTTCCAACCAACGGTGTGAGTAGGATCGCCGCATGGACGAGGCGCGACGGGGCGAGGGGACCGACGACGGGACCCGCAGGATCCAGACCGCGGTGACCCGGATCGTGCGCTGGGCCGGGCGCAGCGACGTGCGACGGCGCCTGCTCGGGCCGGCCGGGGCCGAACTGTCGGTGGTGGACGTCAACCTGCTGCGCACCGTCACCGCCTCCGGGCCGCTGCGGATCTCCGAGCTCGCCGAGCGGCACGGCGTGGACAAGTCGACGATGACCACGCAGGTGCGCAGGTTGGAGGAGCGCGGCCTGGTCGAGCGCCGCCCGGACCCGAAGGACGGGCGCGGCGTGCTCGTGCGCGCCACCGCCCGCGGCCGCCGCGCGCGCAGCCGGATGGACGCGGCGGGCACGGCCGTCTTCACCGAGCTGCTGCAGGACTGGTCCGATGCGGACCGGGCGGCCCTCGTCGAGCTGATCGAACGGTTCGCGCTCCAGCTCGACGAGCGGCCGGTCGGTCACGCCCCGCCCGGGGGCGACTCCGCGGCGTGAGCGCCGCCGCCGGACCAGGTGTGCCGGGTCCGGTCGGCCTCCGGCGCGTACCTACAGTGGCCGGTCGTCGTCCCGACCGGAGAAGGAGTTGCATGCCCTCCAGCGAGCGCGCCGCTCACGAGCCCGAGAGCACCGTGGTCGCCGCGGACCCGTACCACCTCGACCCCGAGGGCGTCCGCGAGCCGCCCACGACGTGGGCCGGGTCGGTCCGCTTCTTCGGCCCCGGCCTCATCGTGTCGGCATCGATCGTCGGTGCCGGTGAGCTGATCACCGCGACGGCGCTCGGCGCGCAGGCCGGGTTCGTGCTGCTGTGGCTGGTGATCTTCTCCACGCTGGTGAAGGTCGCCGTGCAGGTCGAGCTCGCGCGCTACTCCATCGTCACCGGCCTGGGCGGCATGGAGGGCTTCACCCGGGTGCCGCCGCGGGTGGGCAACATCGGATGGGTCTTCGTGCTGTGGGCCCTGCTCGCGATCTCCAAGCTCGTGCAGACCGGCGGCCTGATCGGCGGGCTCGCGGCGGCGCTCAGCATCATGCTGCCGCTCGGGTCGGCGCCCCTGGAGCCGACGTCGCTCACGATCTGGGCGGTCATCGTCACCGCGCTCGCCGTCGTGACGCTCTACTCCAACCGCTACGGCCTCATCGAGAAGGTCGCGGTCTTCCTCACGATGGTCTTCGTCGTCGTCACGGTCGTGATCGCGCTCGGCCTGCCGATGACCGACTACGCGTACTCCGCGGGCGACCTCGCCTCCGGCCTGTCGTTCTCCCTGCCGGTCGGCGCCATCGGCGTCGCGATCGCGATGTTCGGCCTCACCGGGGTGGGGGCCGAGGAGATCACCGCCTACACCTACTGGTGCCTGGAGAAGGGCTATGCCCGCTGGTCGGGCCCCAACGACGGCTCCGCCGAGTACCGCCGCCGCGCCCGGGGCTGGATCGCCGTCATGCAGAAGGACGCGATGGCCTCGTGGGTCGTCTACACGCTCGCCACCATGTCGTTCTACGTGATGGGCGCCGCCGTGCTGCACCCGCAGGGCCTCGTGCCCCAGGGCAACGACATGATCCTCGTGCTGTCGGAGACCTACGCCAGCGTCATGGGCGACTGGAGCCGCTACCTCTACCTCGTCGGCGCCGTCGCCGCGCTCGGGTCGACGATCTGGGCGGCCGTCCCGTCGTGGTCGCGGTCCTGGGCGAACGCCCTGAGCATCGTCGGGGTCTTCGACTGGGCCGACGCGCGCAGGCGCAACGGGTGGATGCGCTTCTTCATCGTGGCGTTGCCCGTGCTGTGGCTCGCGACCTACCTGTGGATCGCCTCGCCGTTCATCATGATCCTCATCGGCGGGGTGGCGGGCGGCATCTTCCTCGCGGCCGTCGCCGTCGCCGCCTGGTACCTGCGCTACCGCTACGTCGAGCCGGAGCTGCGCGGCGGGTGGTTCGCCTCGATCGCGCTGGGGGTGAGCGCGGTGGCGATCCTCCTGCTCGGCGTCTACTCGGCGCTGAGCTCCGCCGGGATCATCGACGTCGGCTGAGCGCGCTCAGCCCTTCACCGCGCCCGCCGTGAGCCCCGCGACGATGTGCCGGCTCGCGAACGCGAACAGCACCATCGTGGGCAGGATGGTGAGCACCGCGGCCGCCGACATCGAGCCCCAGTCGATGTTGAAGCTGGAGATGAAGCCGTTGAGCGCGGTCGGCACCGTCTTGTTGCGGTCGCTGTTCATCAGCGTCACCGACAGGAACAGCTCGTTCCAGCAGTTGACGAAGTTGAAGATGAACGCGGCCACGATGCCGGGGCGCATCACCGGCAGCAGCACCCGGAACAGCGCCCCGAGCCGGGTCAGCCCGTCGATCATCGCCGCCTCCTCGAGCGCCTCGGGGACGTTGGCGAAGAAGCCGCGCAGCATGACCGTGCAGAACGGGATGCACATCGCGATGTAGACCAGGGCGAGCCCGAGCCGGTTGTCGACCAGGCTCAGGTCGGTCATGAGCAGGTAGAGCGGCCCGAGCGCGATGAAGGCCGGGATCATCTGCGTGACCAGGGCGGCCATCAGCACCGCCGACTTCGAGCGGAACTCGAAGCGGGCGAGCACGTATCCCGACAGCATGGAGATCACCGTCGCCGTCGCGGCGGCCACGGTGGAGACCACCAGGCTGTTGGCGAGGTAGACGCCGAAGTCGGCCTTGTCGAACAGGCCGCGGTAGTTCTCCAGGGAGAACGTCTCCGGCCAGTACGCGATGGGGTAGGCGAACACGTCGCCGGGCGCCTTGACCGAGGTGATCGCGATCCAGAACAGCGGGAACGCGGTGAACAGCAGCCACAGGCCCAGGAACGCGAACTTCGTCGTCCGGCCCGCCGTGGTCTCCTTGCCGATCACGGGCGCACCTCCCGCCGGTCCCGGGTGGCCATCAGGAAGAACACCGCGAACAGCGCGAGCCCGCCGACCACCAGCAGGCCGATGGCCGAGGCGCGGCCGTAGTCGCCCTGCTGCGTGATCTCGATCATCCACGTGGTCACGATGTGGGTCTGGTCGTCGGGGCCGCCGCCGGTCATCCCGAAGATCAGGTCGGGGAAGTTGAACGTCCAGATCACGCGCAGCAGCACGGTCAGCACCAGCGTGGTGCGGATGTAGGGGATGACGATCTGGAACAGCGTGCGCACCTTGCCCGCCCCGTCGAGCGCGGCGGCCTCGTACAGCTCGTCGGGGATGGACTGGAGCGCGGCCAGGATCATGATCGCGAAGAACGTGACGCCGTACCAGACGTTGGCGATCACGACGGCGACCATCGCCGTGCCGGGGGAGGCGAGCCACGGGATCGGCGCGTCGATCAGGCCCGCCTTCTGGAGCAGGTCGTTGACCGCGCCGAACTCGCTGTTGAACAGCCAGCGGAACAGGATGCCGATGAGGAAGCCGGAGACGGCCCAGGGGAAGAACACCAGCGCCTGGTAGAGGCCGCGGAGGCGGAACCGGCGGCGCAGCCACAGCGCGAGCGCGAAGCCGATCACCAGCTGGGGCACGATCGAGCCGACCACCCACACGACGGTGTTGGCGAGCACCGTGCCCCACGCCGGGTCGGCGAACACGTCGCGGAAGTTCCCCAAGCCCACCCACGAGGTGTCGGTGAGGTCGGTGAGCTTCCAGTTGCGGAAGGCCATCTGGCTGCCCGCGACCACCGGGTAGTAGGTGAAGATCGCGACGAAGACCGCGGCCGGGGCGAGGAACGCGGTGATGACGAGGCCGCGACGGGCGGTGAACTCCCGCCGGCGGCCCGGCGGCGGGCCGCCCGGCCGCGCCGGGGTCGCCCCCGCGCGCCCGGTGCGGCCCGCCACCGGTTCGGTCGGTGCCGTGGCGTGCACGCCTAGTTCTCCTGCTGCCACTTCTGGGTCCAGAAGGCGTCCCACTCGGCGAGCAGCTCGCTCGGCGCCATCTCGCCGAGCAACACCTTCTGCACGTCGGCATCGGCCTTCTGCTCCCACTCGGTCCACCAGGCGACGCCGCGCGGCTGCGTGACGACGAGGTAGGTGTCCGGGTTCTCGGTCATCGTCACGTAGCTCGCCCACGGGCCGGTCGTGTAGAACTCGTCCTCGCCCGCCGCGGTCAGCGTCGGCACGAGGCTGTTCTCCTTGGCGAAGGTCGCCGCCGCCTCGCCGCCGGCGAGGAACCGCACCAGCTCGACCGCCTCCGCCTTGTGCGGGCTCGAGGCCGCGACGCCCCAGCCGGCGCTGGCCAGCGGCTGCACGGTCTTGCCGCTCGGGCCGGTCGGCAGCGGGGCCGTGGTCCACTGGTCCTGCGAGATCGCCTGCGACTCGCGGACCGCGGCGATCACCTCGGGGTCCTGCAGCAGGAACGCGGTCGAGCCGTTGGAGAAGGCCTCGACCATCTCCGGGTAGCCCCAGGAGATCGACGACTCCGCCGACGCCTGGCGGAACAGCGCGAAGTAGGTCTCGACGGCCTGCTGCGCCGCGGGGGCGGCGAAGATCGTGCGCCCGTCGCGCAGCCGGAACCCGTTGTCGACGTCGATCTCGTCGGCGACGTAGGCGGAGATGGCGGCGGTGACGTTGCTGCTGCCGCGGGCGCCGCCGCGGAAGGCGTAGCCGTAGCGGCGCTGGGCCGGGTCGTGGATCGCCGAGGCCTGCTGCAGCAGCTCCTCCCACGTGGCGGGCGGAGTGCTGAAGCCGGCCTGGGCGATCAGATCCGTCCGGTAGAACAGGCTGAGCCCGTAGAAGCCGTACGGCACGTAGAAGACGCGGTCCTCGCTGTCGTGGGCGGCCTGCACGGCGTTCTCGGTCATGGCCTGCCAGCCGTCCCAGCCCTCCAGGTCGGCCTTCATGTTGTGCAGCCAGCCGTTGGTGGAGAACGGGCCGACGGTGATGTCGCGGACCTCGAGCACGTCGATGCCGCTGCCCGACATGAGCATCTGCTGCAGCTTCTGGTCGGCCTGCTCGGTGGGCGGCGAGACCAGGTTGACGTCGATGTTCGGGTGCTGCCCTTCGAAGTCGTCGATGAGGCGCTCGAGCAGCTGCGTGCGGGAGGGGTTGGTGAGGCTCTCCACCATGGTGAGCGTCACCGTGCCGCTGTCCCCGCCGCTGAAGGCGGAGCACGCGGGCAGGAGCATCGCAGCGGCCGCGCCGAGCGCGAGCGCTGCCGTCGTTCGTCTCGTCAACTGACCTTCTCCACTGGTTGAGCGGCCGCGCGTGCCCATTCGGCGAGGACGGGGACGCACGCCCTGGCGAACTGCTCGTACTCGGCGGCGGTGTTGTAGACGTGCGCGGACAGCCGCAGGTAGGCGGTGCCGCCGAAGCTGGTGAACGCCGCCTCGACGCCGAGCTCGGCCGCGACCCGGTCGCGCAGCCGGTCCGCCGCCTCCCGGCTGTCGGCGAGGCCCGAGGGCAACCGCACCAGCCGCATGCCGGGCACCGGCATGCCCACGTCGACGGGCCCCCGCTCGCCGGTGTGCTCGGCGACCGCGGCCCCGATGACCCGCTCGGCGTAGTCGGCGAGCTCGGCCATGTAGCGGCGGGCCCGCTCCCAGCCCCAGGTGCGCTCGACGAACGCGAGCGCCTCGGGTGCCGCCAGGTAGCTCGTGGCGTCGACGGTGCCCTGGTGGTCGAAGCGGTCGGGATAGGGCTCGGTGGCGCCCCACGAGTCGATCAGCGGGTACAGCTCGTCGCGCAGCGGACCGCGGGCGACGAGGGCGGCGGTGCCGCGCGGCGCGCACGCCCACTTGTGCAGGTTGCCGACCCAGAAGTCGCACGGCAGGTCGGCCAGCGGGGCGGCGATGAGGCCGGGGGCGTGCGCGCCGTCGACGAGCAGCGGGATGCCGCGGCGGCGGGCCTCGGCGCCGATCCGCTCCACCGGCAACCGGCGCGCGGTCGCCGAGGTGATCTGGTCGACCACGACCAGGTCGGTGGCGTCGGTGAGCTCGGCGGCCACCGCCTCGTAGGCCCGCTGCGCGTCGGCGTCGAGCGGGACGTGGGCGGTGCGGACCCGCCCGCCCCAGCGGCGCGCGAGCCGCTGCGCGCCCATCGTGACGGCGCCGTACCCGTGGTCGGTGACGACGATCTCGCCGCCGCGGCGCCTGCGGAGCGCGGCGTAGACGGCGCTGATGCCCGCGCTGGCGTTCGGGACCAGGGCCAGCTCGCCGGGCTCCACCTGAAGGAAGGCGGCGATCTCGACCCGCGCGGCCGCGATCCGCTCCGGCAGCTGCGGGAACCACACCACCGGCGCGCGCTCCATCTCCGCCCGCAGCAGGTTCTGCCGCTCCTGCGCCGGGAGCGGGACCGCGCCGAACGAGCCGTGGTTCAGGTGGGCGATGGCGGGATCGAGCGACCACGCGGCGGCGGCCGGCCTGCCGTCGGCCAGCCGCATCGGGCGCGGGGCGGTGCGGCCCTCGGGGGTGTTCACCTGGCTCCACTTCTCGTCGATGTCATCAGATGACTCTTCGGCAGCGTGGGATGACTTGGCACGATTGCAGCTGATCGGGTGGTTCGCAAGGGGGCGCAACGAGAAAGTCATCCAATGACTTTGTGCCTCGCCGATCGAGAGTGTCGATGACTCGCTACAGTGCTCGGGTCCGCCGGGGTCCACCCCGCCGGCCAGGAAGGGATCGGATGTCGGCTGTCGAGAAGGCGTTCCACGGCCTGCGCCGGATGATCGCGGGCGGTCGGCTCGGCGCGGGCGACCGCCTGCCGCCCGAGGGCGACCTGTGCGCGGAGCTGGGCGTGTCGCGCGGGTCGCTGCGCGAGGCGGTGCGGATGCTGGCGGCCCTCGGCGTGCTGGAGCCCCGGCACGGCTCGGGCACCTACGTCTCGCCGCTGCGGCCCGAGGACGTGATCGGCGGCCTGTCGCTGACCTTCGAGCTCCTGCCGCTGTCCGGGCTGCTGGAGATGTACGAGATCCGGCGGGTGCTGGAGGCGCACGCCGCGGCCATGGCCGCCGCCCGGCGGGACCAGGAGACCGTGGACACGCTGTTCGGGCTCATCGAGGCGATGGAGGCCACCGACGACCCCGCGGAGGCCTCGGAGCTCGATCACCGCTTCCACTCCGAGATCGCCCGCAGCGGCGGGAACGCCGCCCTCGCCTCCCTGCTCGCGGTCTTCCGCTCCCGCTCCCGCAAGTACCAGATCTTCACCCTGCCCGAGGGGCCGGACCTGCGGCGCCGCAGCGACGCCGACCACCGGGTGCTCGCCACCGCGATCGCCGACCGGGACCCGGGCGCGGCCGCGAGCGCGGCCGAGGCGCACGTGGCGCAGACCGAGCGGTGGCTGCGCGCCCTCATGCCGGCGGTGGAGGACGACCAGCGACCCGCCTGACGGGGCGCGGTGCGTGGGATGGGTCGTCGTCCTCAACCGCTCGGCCGGTCTCTGGGCGGGCGTCGCGCTCGTGCCGGGGGTCGTGGTCGCAGCGCGCTCCGCCGTCGATCCCGCGGCGTGGCTCGCCGTCGGCACCGCTGTCTTCCTCGCGATCGACGTCCGGGTTGAGCTCAACCCGCCCTTGGCGTCGTTCGTCGGGGAAGCCCTCCTGGACCCCGACGGCTGGACCCCGACGTGGGCGCGCCTCGCGGCCCACCTGTACCGCTACGGGTGGTTCGCGGTGGTCGAGACCGCGCTGAACCTCGCCAAGCCGTGGCTGCTCTCGGTCGTCCCGCGGTGGATCGACCCGCTGGCGGCGCCGGGGTACGACGGCTTCGCGTCGCTGCTCCTCGCCGCGGTGGTCCTCACGGGTGTGACGGTCACGATCCTGCTGCTGGGCGCGGTGCTCGCCCGCTGCCCGGGCGCGCGACGGCTGATGGCGTGAGGGGAGGTCCCAGCCAGGCCGGTCCTCAGACCGCGTCCTCGCCTTCGCGCTTGGCCGCGCGCAGCTCCTTGAGCACCGCGACCCAGATCACGGCCAGGACGCCGATCGTGAGCGCGGGCCACATCAGGATGTAGATCGCCAACCAGACGGTTCCCATGAGGTTCCTCCCCGCCCGTCAGGGCGTCCGTCCCGGCGCGGCACCGGTCGTACTCTGCTCCTCCTGGAACCGGCGCACTCGCTGCCCGATGAGCGCGAAGTCGAACTCGTTGCGGCTCGCGAGGCTGATCGCGACGCACACGATGGTGCTCACGCCGTAGGCAAGCAGCGAGCTGAGCAGCACGACGTGGTCGCGCAGGAACCCGGCGCACAGCGGGATGAGCACGAGCGCGGCCACCGTGCCGACGCCGGCGCCGACCCGGGCGCCGAAGAAGCCGAAGGCCATGAGGCCCAGGACGACCCCGCCGCCCACGGCCGCGATGGTCTCGAGCCCGAGCGCGGTGATCCCGGTGAGCGGCACCCACTCGAACCGGGCGACGGTGAACACGGCCAGGGCGCAGACCACGGACCAGGTGAACGCCGCGTTCGTCACACGCTTCCAGTAGCAGCTGACGATCACCGGGAAGACGATCGCACCCCACAGCGCCCCGACGAACACCAGCATGACGAGGATGTTCAGGTTGAGGCTCGCGAACAGGACGCCGATGACGGTGGCGACGATCATCGTGATGCGCCCGAGTAGCAGCATGGTGCGCGGGTTGGCGCGGCCCCTCGCGAGGTTCTTCCCGTAGACGTCGGTCATGACGATCGCGGACAGGGCCGAGAGGTCGGAGTCCGCTGTGGACGACAGCGAGGCGATCACCAGGATGAAGAAGAGCGCGACGAACACCGCCGGCAGGTAGGACGACGCCATCTGCGGCACGATGTTGTTGGGGTCGCCGCCGACCGGCTGGACCCCGATCAACAGCGCCATCAGGCCGAGCATGCCGAGGCCTATGACGATCGAACCGTAACCGATCGTCGCCGTGACGAAGGTCGACTTGATGCGGTCGGGGCGTACGGCGAAGAGCCGTTGTGCGATGGTCTGGTTGCCGATCGCGTAGGCGAGCACGGCGACGAGGAACGGCGCCCCCTGCTCGAGGAACGCCGTGCCGGAGAGGGGGTCGAGCTGCTCGGCGGTGAGCTCGGGCAGCCGCGCGGCGAGCGCTGCGGGTCCACCGGCCTGGAACAGGATGATCGGGATCACCGCGGCCGCCACCAGCATCATCGCGCTCACCTGCGCGAAGTCGGTGTAGACCGATGCGCGAAAACCCGACCACAGCGTGTAGGCGAGTACGCCGGCGCCTGCGATGAGAACCCCGTGCACGAACGACAGCGGGGAGAGCACCGACACCAGTGCGCCCGCAGCGGTGAAGTTGACCATCAGGCTGATGCCGCTGCCGAGCAGGTTCGAGACCGCGAGGATGAGCTGGCTCGAGCTCCCGTGGCGGGCGTGCATGATCTCGCCGAGCGTGTGGGCGTGTGGCGCGAGGCTGCGGAAACGGCGGCCGAACGGGTAGATGAACAGGATCATCAGGGCGCCCCACAAGCCGTAGTGGACGGGGCCGGAGAGCCCGTACTGGTATCCGGAGATCGCCGACGCGTAGAACGACGCCGCCCACACCCAGGTGGCGGTCATGCTCGCGGCGGAGAAACCGAACCCCACCCGCTGGGTGGACACCATGTAGGCGTCGACGTTCTCGTCCCTGCGCCCGATGAGCAGGGTCAGCAGGAAGGTTCCGCCGTAGAACACCGCGAGCAGGACGAGGGTGACGGGGGTGGAGAACTGGACGAAGTCCTGCGCGGGCACGGCGCTCCCCTCGACGTCGATGGCGTGAGCGATCTTGGAGATGTTCTCTCCGCTGGGGAAATCAGCTGGGTCTCTCATGCGCTCAAGACCGCAGGTCCACCGCCCATCCCGGTCGCGTCACGGGACGACCTCGCTGGCCGAGACCGCGCCTCGGCAGCGCGACCCGGTGGGCCCTTGCGGCGCCGCGGCGTGCAGCGCTGCGACGGCGTCGCGGACGAGGCCCTCGACCACTTCGGCGGCAGGGCGCACTGCGTCGACCACGCCGATGCCCTCGCCCACGAGGATCTGCGCGACGTCGTAGTCGTTCGCCGCGGCGGCCCGCCGGTATTGCTCCCTCAGCTCGGGCAAGGCTGCGGCGAGCTCGCCGTCGCGGCCGTGCCAGCGCCGGACGAACGGGGTGGCGAGCACCCGGCTGGTGTATCCGGGGGGCCAGGTGTAGCCGCGAACCCGGTCGTAGACCGTGGTTGGGAGGGTGTCGTCGCCCGAGGCGCCGACAGCCCGCGCCTGGGCCTCCCCGGCGATGAGCGCCTCCCGGCAGGCCCAGAACCGGGTGCCAACCATGACCCCATCAGCGCCGAGGACGAGCGCTGCGGCAAGGCCGCGGCCGTCGCTGATCCCGCCGGCGGCGAGCACCGGGACGTCTCGCCCGCTTGCCGCGACCAGGTCCACGACCTCGGGCAGGAGCGTGAGGGTGGAGCGGCGGCGCACACCGTGGCCGCCGCCCTCGCCGCCCTGGGCGACGACCACGTCGGCGCCCACGTCCAGTGCCTGGCGCGCCTCCTCGGCGGTACCGACCTGGCAGATCAGCGGGATCCCCGCGTCGTGCACCCGCGGCGCGAACTCGCTCGGCTTGCCGAACGAGAGCGTCACCGCCGCCGGCCGGTGCTCCAGCGCCGCGTCGAGCAGCCCTGGTTCGGCGGCGAGCTTCCAGGTGATGAAGCCGCAGCCGACGCGGGCGTGGCCTGCTCGGGCGAACTCCCGCTCCAACCAGGCGCGGTCGCCGTACCCGACCCCGATCTGGCCCAGGCCGCCCCCGGCTGTCACCGCGGAGGCGAGCGCCCCACCGGCGACGGTGCCCATCGGGGCCAGCAGGATCGGGTGGGGCACCCCAAACCGGGTGGTGAACCGGGTGGACAGCGTCCCGGCCTGGGTCGGGGGCGGGGGCATCTACGCCGCGCCCCGTTCCTGCCCGCCGGCGAGCTGGGCCGCGGTCAGCGTGTTGCGCAGCAGCATGGCGATCGTCATCGGGCCCACGCCGCCGGGGACCGGGGTGATCGCGCTCGCGACCTCGGCCACCGCCTCGGTGTCGACGTCACCGCACAGTCCCGCGTCGGTGCGGTGGATCCCCACGTCGATGACGGCCGCCCCCGGCTTGATGTGGTCCGCGCCGATCATCCGCGGAACACCGGCGGCGGCGACCACGACGTCGGCGCGCCGGCAGACCCGGGCGAGGTCCCGGGTCCGGGAGTGGCAGATCGTGACGGTGGCGTTGCGCTGCAGCAGCAGCTGCGCCATCGGCTTGCCGACGAGGTCGGACCGGCCGATGACGACCGCTTCGGCACCCTCGAGCTGCACCCCCGCGTGCTCGAGTAGTTCGATCACACCCGACGGCGTACACGGTCGCAGTCCCGGGACGCCGAGCGCGAGCCGGCCCGCGCTGACCTCGGTGAGCCCGTCGACGTCCTTGTCCGGGTGGATGCGCGCGATCATGGCGGTTGCGTCGAGGTGGTCCGGCAGTGGCAGCTGGAGCAGGATGCCCGTGACGTCGGGGTCGGCCGACAGCTCGTCGAGCAGCGCTCCGAGTTGGTCTTGACGGACGTCGCCCGGCAGGTGCCGGTGCAGGTCGCGCATCCCGGCCTGCACGCACTGCCGGCGCTTGTTCGCCACGTACACCGCCGAGGCGGGATCGTCGCCGACCAGGATGGTGGCGAGTCCGGGTGCCCTGGGCAGGGCGGCGACCTCGTGCGCGACTTCGTCGCGCAGCCGGGCAGCGACGGCCTTGCCATCGATGATCGTTGCTGACAACGATGGTCCTCCTCGGGACGGCTGGGGCCGGCGGGAGCCAGCCTCCCGCCGGCCCCAGCGCAACCGGTGGGTCAGACGACGGCGAGGAACTGTCCGATCACGACCAGCACGACGCCACCCGCGAGCACCAGGTACGGCAGGTTGCCGGCGCGCTTCGTGGGCGCGACCAGGGTCCCGTCCACCGCGGTCTCGTACATCGAGTCCGGGAACCGCGCCTTGTCGCGGTAGTAGTGGCGGAAGGCGAACACCGGCAGGATCAGCGCGGCGGCCACGAGACCGGTCAGCAGCGCACCCTGCCCCCAGACGTTCGCACCCCAACCGAGCAGCAGCGCGTTGACGAACGCCAGCACGCCGCCGGCCGCGATGAGTACGGTCGGTGCCTTCCAGGGCCGATCCAGGTGGGGGTTGTCGAGACGGTGCAGCCACCCGGCGTTCAGGTTCAGGAAGTTGAAAATCATGTAGCAGACCGTGGACGAGGCGAGCACGAACACGTAGTCGCTCATGAGCAGCAACACCAAGTTGAACACCAGGTCGGTCCACATCGCCCTGGCCGGCGCGCCGTGCCGGTTGGCCTTGCCGAGGTAGCGCGGCAGCCAGCCGTCGATCGCCCCCTGGTAGAGCGTCCTCGACGACCCGGCCATCGTGGTCATGACCGACAGCAGCAGCGCCAGCAGGAGCATGACCACCAGCAGATTGCCGATGACTGCGCCCCCGCCGACCATCTCGACCATCGCAACGGCGACGCCGTTGCCGTCCACGATGTCGTCCTGCACAAGCCGGTCGACGCCCAGCGACCCCTGGAACGTGAGCGGCACGATCGTGTAGACCGCCAGGCACAGAAGACCCGCCCCGAAGATCGCCCGTGGTGTGTCGCGGCCCGGGTTCTTGAGCTCGCGCGTGTAGCAGACCGAGGTCTCGAACGCGTAGGCCGACCAGGCCGCGAGGAACAAACCGCCGGCCACGAGGGTCCACCCCTCGCCGTCCCACGCCCCGGACAGGGGAACGAACGGGGCGAAGTTCGAGCTCACGACGTCGCCGGTGAGCAGCGGCACGAGGCCGACGATCGCCAGGGGCACGAGCACCGCGACGCCGACGATCGTCTGGACACGGGCCGCGCGCAGGATGCCGTGGTGCTGCAGGGCGAACACCAGCAGTAGGAACGCGGCGGCGATGAAGAACTGGGCGTTGAGCCGCAGCTCCAGCCCGTCCTTCAGCGCGCTGAGGTCGACCAGGCTCAGCGACCAGGTGTTGATCGCAGCGTCGGGCGGGAACAGCGCGGTGAGCACGTAGCCCGCGCCGAGCCCGGAGCCGATGGTGAGCACCGGGGTCCAGGCGAGCCAGTTGCACCACACCGAGATCGGCGCGATGAACTTCGAGTACGGCATCCAGGCCATGGCCCCGTACACCGAGGCCCCACCTGCCTTGTGCGGGTACATCCCGGCGATCTCGGCCCACGTGAAGCTCTGGATCAGCCCGAACGCGACCGAGACGACCCACACCGCCACCGACGGCGTCCCGACCGTGGCGGCGATGGACCCGATGGAGAAAAGCACGAGGGCCGGGACGCCGCTCGCGATCCAGAACGCACCCGCCCAGCCGATGGTTCGTTGGAGGCCCGGGTCGGGCAGGGCTGCGACCGAGCCATGACCTTCAGGGGGAACTGCCGGACGTGCGGTGTCGGTCATCCGCCGACCTCCTCTAGCCGGACGCCACTGCGTCAGTGAAGTGGTTTCTCCCAGCCATCCAGCGTCGAGCGCTGGTAGTTGTCCCCGACCATCGCCGAGTTCTCGAGCCACGAGCCGAGCTCCGGCTGCGGGAACTTGGCGTGACGGCGCTTGAGCCAGACCCCGTACGAGTTGCCCTCCTGCAGGTGCTTGATCAGCACCTTGCGGGCGTACTCGTCCTCGCGTCCCTCCGGGATCTCGAAGTAGATCTTCAAGAACGCGTTGGTGTAGCGGTCGAAGACGGCCGGCACGCCGTCCTCGTGCATGAGGTGGATGTCCTCCAACCAGTTCAGATCCTCGCCCGGGGTGGCCGCCTCGAGGTCGATGTCGTCGACCAGCGAGCGGTCGAACTGGTAGGGGAACGTTCGCCCGGTCAGCTCCTCGGTGTCGATGCCCTGCTTGGTGGTCAGCTTGCGCTTGTTCGGGTCGAACGGCTGGACCTCGACCGGGACCGCCTGGGAGGCCTCAGACATCGCGCACCCCCCGCCCGTCGTTGGCGACGTGCTTCTCCAGCAGCCGCTTCATCTCCTTCAACGTCTGCTCCTCCGTGTGGCCCGGGATGTATGAGGTGCCGGCCAGCGGGACGCGTGCCATCGCCGCCGCCTCCGTGGTGAGCGCGCAAAGGTCCTCCGGCTCGAGGCTGTGAACGTTGGTCTTGCCGCAGGCGCGGGCGAGCATCTGCACCTCGAGCGTGAGCGTGTGCAGGAAGTTGTAGACACGCTCGGCGGCCTCGTCGACGACGAGCCGCTTGCGCAGCTCGGGGTCCTGCGTGGCGACCCCGACGGGGCAGCGGCCGGTGTGGCAGTGATAGCACCGGCCGGCGGGCACCCCGATCGTGCCCTCGTAGTCGGTGACGCCCGGGATCTCCTTGTTGCAGTTCAAGGCCATCAACGCGGAGTGGCCGATGGCCACCGCCTTGGCGCCGAGGGCGAGGCACTTGGCGACGTCGCCGCCGTTGCGGATGCCGCCCGCCACGACGAGGTCGATCTCGTCGGCCATGCCGACGTCCTCGAGCGCCCGGCGGGCCTCCGGGATCGCCGCCATCAGCGGGATGCCGGTCTCTTCCGTGGCGATGTGCGGGCCGGCGCCCGTGCTGCCCTCGGCTCCGTCGAGGTAGATGATGTCCGGTCCGCACTTGGCGGCCATCCGGACGTCGTCGTAGACGCGGGCCGCCCCGAGCTTCAGCTGGATCGGGACCTGGTAGTCGGTGGCCTCGCGGATCTCCTGGACCTTCAAGGAGAGGTCGTCGGGCCCGAGCCAGTCCGGGTGTCGGGCAGGGCTGCGCTGATCGATGCCCGGTGGCAGCGAACGCATCTCGGCGACCTGCTCGGTGACCTTCTGTCCCATCAGGTGCCCGCCGAGCCCGACCTTGCAGCCCTGGCCGATGAAGAACTCGACGGCGTCGGCGAGCATGAGGTGGTGCGGGTTGAACCCGTACCGGCTCTGGATCACCTGGTAGTACCACTTGGTGGACAAATCGCGCTCCGGCGGGATCATCCCGCCCTCGCCGGAGCACGTCGCCGTGCCGGCCATCGAGGCGCCCTTCGCGAGCGCCATCTTCGCCTCGAGCGACAGCGCGCCGAAGCTCATCCCGGTGATGTAGATGGGGATGTCGAGCTCGAGCGGGCGCTTCGCGAACCGGGCGCCGAGGACGGTTTTCGTCTCGCACTTCTCCCGGTATCCCTCGATGACGAACCGGGTGAGCGTGCCGGGCATGAACATCAGCTCGTCCCAGTGCGGGATCGGCTTGAACATCGAGAAGCCGCGCATGCGGTAGCGCCCGAGCTCGGCCTTCGTGTGGATGTCGTCGATAACTTCCGGCGTGAAGATCCGGCTCTGCCCGAGGACGTTCCGCGGCTTGCCGTTGGACGCGCTCATCTAAAGTCTCCTGGCGGTGGGCACCCCTGACCGGCAGGGGAGTGCGACAGATCGGGAAACGGACGACCGCTTCCGAACGAGCGTGCGCTCGATTTACAGGACGAGCTTCCGCTCGTTCGGCTCGAGGCTGTCGTAGTTCCAGAGCTTCTTTCCGCAGACGAACTTGCGGAACCGATCCGGCCGCTGCAGCCCGTAGATGCGGAACTTCCGGTCGATGAGTTCCTCGTCGGCCGGCGTCATCTCGGCCTCGACGCAGTCGACACCGAGCGAGGCGACCTTCCCGCCGACGTAGATCGCTCCGTCGTACATCGAATCGCCGAGCCCCGGACCGACGTCACCGCAGATGATCTGGCGGCCGCGCTGCATCATGAACCCGGTCATCGAGCCCGCGTTGCCGCCGACGATGATCGTGCCGCCCTTCTGGTCGATCCCGGTGCGCGCGCCGACGTGCCCGCGTACCACCAGGTCGCCGCCGCGGATCGCAGCTCCCGTGAGCGAGCCGGCGTTCTTGTCGATCACGACGACGCCGGACATCATGTTCTCCGCGGCCGACCAGCCGACGCGCCCGGTGATGTGGACCTCGGGACCGTCGATGAGACCGCAGGCGAAGTAGCCGAGGCTGCCGTCGATGCGGATCCGGCAGCGGGTCAGCAGGCCGACCGCGATCGAGTGCCGGGCGGCCGGGTTGCGCACCAGGACCTCGCTGATGCCCTCCTCGTAGAACAGCCGGCGCAGCTCGAGGTTGATCTGCCTGGTGGTCAGCTCCGCGGCGTCCAGTTCCGCGCGCTCGCCCGTGATGACGGCGGTCTTCGGTGCCGTCACGTCCGGCTCTGCGAGCCCTCGCTGGTCGACCCGGGGGCCGGTGCGCGTCTCCTCGGGGGCGGTGCTCGTCTGCGTCATCGGCTCCACACCAGCACTTCGCGCTCGTAGGGGTCGTAGGTGTCGATCTCGTGGTTGACCACTGCCCGGATGGCGATCTCCTCGGAGGCCAGCGCCACCATGTCGTCGGTCTCGTAGAGCACGAGCGGTTTGGCAGCCATTTCGTCCTTGGCCACGCCGAGCTGGGTGTCGGTCACGACGAGGTAGGTGAAGACGCCATCGAGGTCGTCGAGGCTCTGCTTCATCGCCGTCTCGAGCGAGAGCCCGTCCTCCATCCGCTGGGCGATGTAGACGGCGATGATTTCTGAGTCGCACTCGGACTGGAAGCGGTGGCCCTGCCGCTCGAGGCGGCGCCGCCACTGGTGATAGTTGGTGAGCTGGCCGTTGTGCACCACCGCGACGTCGGAGAACGGGTACGCCCAGTACGGGTGAGCGCCCGCGATGTCGACGTCGGACTCGGTCGCCATCCGGACGTGTCCGATGGCGTGGGTCCCGCGGAACCCGTCGAGGTGGTACTGGCGCGCAACGGTCTGCGCGTCACCCAAGTCCTTGACGATCTCCAGCGAGTGTCCGAGCGAGAGCACCTCCGCACCCGGCACGTCCTCGACGTAGTCAGCGAGCGGTTTGAGCTCGCCCGAGTACCGGAAGGTGGCCCGGTAGGCGTACTCCGATTCGCCCTGGACGCGGTCGATGGTGGCGCCGAGCTTGGCCAGCCGCGCCTCGACCTCCCGGCGGTTGCGCTCCAGGCGCTCGGTGAACTCGAAGTCGCGCTCGTCGGTGGGATCGGCGAGCTTGAAGCGCATCACCAGCAGATCGGTGGGTTCGCCGTAGAGCGCGAAACCGGTGGAGTCCGGCCCGCGGTGCCGCATCGACTGCAGCATCCGGGTCATGTCCCGGCCGACGTCCCCGGTTTTACCCCGGTAGATGATGCCGGCGATTCCGCACATCGGTCGTGCTCCCTTCCACTTACGGGAGGATGTCCAGGTATTCCTTGATGTCCCACTCTGTGACGGTGGCGCAGAAACGCTCCCATTCGTCGCGCTTGTAGTGCTCGAACACCGTGTACATCTCGCCCGGCAGCGCCGAGCGGACCACCTCGTCGCGAGCGAGGGCGTTCAGCGCGTCGCCCAGGTTCATCGGAATCTTGTGGGAAGCCTGCCCGCTGTTCACCTCGTAGCTGTTGCGGTTCTCCGGGGGACCGGGGTCGAGGTTGCGCTGCAGGCCGTCGCGCATCACCTGGATCAGGGCGGCGAACGACAGGTACGGGTTCACCGAGGAGTCGGTGGCCTTGTACTCGAACCGTCCGGGTGCGCTGACCCGCACGGTCGTGGTCCTGTTCTGGAACCCCCAGTTCGCGTAGACCGGAGCCCAGAACCCGGTGTCCCAGAGCCGGCGGTAGGAGTTCACCGTCGGTGCCGTTACGCAGACCAGCGCGTCGAGGTGCTCGAGGATGCCGCCGAGGGCGTTGAGGCCCACCTTGCCCGGCGTGCGCGGGTCGTCGCCCTCGGGGAGGAACATGTTCTGGTCTCCCTGCCACAGCGAGATGTTGTGGTGGCAGCTGTTGGCCGACACGCCCATGAACGGTTTCGGCATGAAGCACGGGAAGACGCCCATCTCCCTGCCGACCTGCTTGCAGATCTGCCGGTAGGTGGTGAGCCGGTCGGCGGTGCGCTCCGCCCGGTCGAACTGCCAGTTGAGCTCGAGCTGGCCTGGGGCGTCCTCGTGGTCGCCCTGGATCATGTCCAGGCCCATCGCCTTCGAGTACTCGATCACCCGGTGGATCACCGGCTGGAGCTCGGCGAACTGGTCGATGTGGTAGCAGAACGGCTTGGTCACGCCCTCCACGGAGGGGGTGCCGTCCCCGTTGAGCTTGAGCCACATCATCTCGGGCTCGGTGCCGACGCGCAGGTGCAGTCCGGTCTCGCGCTCGAAATCCTCGTGGATCCGCTTGAGGTTGCCCCGGCAGTCCGAGGTCAGGTACGCACCGGGGTCGACCTCCTCCTCACGGCCCCGGAACAGCGTGCAGAAGACGCGGGCCGTCTTGGGGTCCCACGGCAGGATCTGGAACGTGTCCACATCGGGCAGGCCGACCAGCTCCCAAGCGTCGGGGCTGTAGCCGATGTAGTCGCCGTTCCGGTCGATGAACAGGTTCGCGGTGGACCCGTAGACGAGCTGGAAGCCCGAGTGGCACATCCGCTCCCAGTGATCGGCCGGGACCCCCTTGCCCATGATCCGCCCGGTCACGGACACGAACTGGAAGTAGATGTACTTGACGTCGTTTTCGTCGATCAAGTGACGCACCCGGGCGATCTCGTCCTCTCGCCCGTCTTGTGCCAGGAACCGTTCGAGATCGGACTTCATTGGCCCCTCTCCTTCAGTGAGCGCCGCTGCTCTCTGGGGGACGTGCATCCACGGGCAGTAAACCGTGTCCCGCGTCACGAGACAAGCCCCACACTCTGCCGCGCCGGGCCCGTGCGTCTCGAACGGGCGGGGCGAGGGGTTACCGTTCCACTCACGTCGACGCAGGCGGGGTGGGGCCGCCACGCCGCCGACGAACCAGGACGTCGACATGGCGGGGGTGGAGATGGCCGTTGACGGGGTGAGCCCGAGGGTCGCGGGGGCCGAGGACGGCACCGCGGTCACCGGCGTCGAGGAGACGCTCGCGGCGGTCGTCGCCGAGCGCGTCCGGGAGCTGCGCCTGCGCCACGGCTGGACGGTGGGTCGGCTCGCCGACGAGTGCGGCCTGTCCAAGAGCATGCTCTCCAAGATCGAGAACGCGCAGTCCTCGCCCAGCCTGGGCACCCTCGCCCGGCTCGCCGAGGCGTTGTCGGTACCGGTCACCGCGTTCTTCCGCGGCCTGTCGGAGGAGCAGGACGTCATCCACGTCAAGGCGGGCGGCGGATTGGAGATCCAGCACCGCGGCTCCGCGCACGGGCAGCGCTACCAGACGTTGGGCACGATGCGCGCCCCGCACGACAACCTCGAGCCGATGCTCGTGACGCTCACCGAGCGGACCGACGCGTTTCCGCTCTACCAGCACGCCGGTACCGAGCTGATCTTCATGATCACCGGGAAGATGGAGTACTGCTGTGGCGATCGCCGCTACGTGCTCGAGGCGGGCGACACCCTGCAGTTCGTCGGCGAGGTCGCGCACGGCCCGGGTGCGCTGATCTCGTTGCCGATCCAGTTCCTCGCGGTGAAGGCGCTCGGCACGCGCAACTGAGGTCCATCCGGTCAATGTGTTGACTGAGGATGGACAGCGTTGACTCTCGTTGAGTATGGTCCGCATCACTGTCGCATCGGGGCGCCAGGGGTGCGCTCCGCTCCAGCGGACCCTTCGGGAGGCGTGTGCCTGTGTTCGGGAACAACCACCGGAACGGTTCAGCCAATGGGAGCAGGAAGCGTCGACCACCGAGGTACTCGGCGTTCAGCCTGATCAAACACGGCGTCGTCTCCACCGAATGGCCGCGCGCGTGGCGCACCTGCGATCTGCGTTCGAGCTACGACGTGGTGATCGTGGGTGGCGGTGTGCACGGGCTGGCGACGGCCTACTACCTCGCGCGGAACCACGGGATCCGCAACGTCGCGGTGCTGGACAAGGGCTACCTGGGCGCCGGCGGATCAGGCCGCAACACCGCCATCCTGCGGTCGAACTACCTGACCCCGGAGGGGGTCCGGTTCTACGACCGGTCGATGGAGCTGTACCGCCACCTCGCGGCGGATCTGAACTTCAACGTCATGTTCTCCCGCAAGGGGCACCTGACGTTGGCCCACAACGACTCGTCGCTGCGCACGATGCGTTGGCGGGCCGAGGTGAACAAACACGTGGGAGTCGACTCGGAGGTGATCGATCCGGCCCAGGTCAAGGAGCTCGTGCCGTACCTGGACGTCTCGACGGACACCCGGTACCCGATCCTCGGGGCGCTGTACCACCCGCCGGGCGGGATCATCCGCCACGACGCGGTGGTGTGGGGATACGCGCGGGCGGCGGACGCCCACGGCGTGCACCTGCACCAGCGGACCGAGGTCACCGGCATCGAGGTGCAGAACGGTCGGGTGGTCGGGGTGCGGACGAACCGCGGCCGGATCGCGACCCCGGTGGTGCTGAACGCGACCGCGGGCTGGTCGACGCTGATCTCGGACATGGCCGGCGTGCGCACGCCGGTGCAGACGTTCCCGCTGCAGGCGGCGGTGACCGAGCCGGTCCGTCCGTTCCTGCACGCGGTGGTCGTGTCGGGGTCGCTGCACGTGTACGTCTCGCAGACCGACCGCGGCGAGCTGGTGTTCGGCGCCAGCGTGGACCCGTTCGCGTCGTACTCGATGCGGGGGTCGCTGGAGTTCGTCGAAGGCCTCGCGGGGCACGTGCTGGAACTGATGCCCGCGCTGTCGAAGATGCGGTTGATGCGCCAGTGGGCGGGCCTGTGCGACATGACCCCGGATTACTCGCCCATCATGGGTGAGACCCCGGTGGAGGGCTTCTACCTGGATGTTGGGTGGGGCACTTACGGCTTCAAGGCCGGCCCGGTCTCGGGTGAGGCGATGGCCGAGACCATCGCGACGCGGCGCCGGCCGGAAATCATCGCGGCGTTCGGGTTGGACCGGTTCGCCGAGGGCGCACTGGTGGGGGAGAAGGGCGCGGCGGCGGTCGGCCACTAGGCGCTCGTCGATTCGTCCTCGAATTCGTGCTCGTCGGCACGTCCGGATCCCGAGGAAAGGATTCCGATGATTGAATTGCCGTGCCCGTGGTGCGGTCCGCGCAACGTCACCGAGTTCCGGTACTCGGGTGAGGTGTCGCCCCGTCCGGATCCCGCGACGGCGACCCCGCGGGAGTGGCGCGAGTACCTGTACCTGCACCGCAATCCGCGCGGTTGGGTGAACGAGACCTGGTACCACAGCGCAGGCTGTCGCCGGTTCTTCCGCGTGGAGCGGGAAACCGAGAGCAATCGCGTCCGGTCGGTGGCTGGAGGGGATCGATGACCATCGTGCAGTCCCGTCGTGCGGTGTCGACGGACCACCGGTTGGGGCCGCAGCCGGGTGAGGTGATCGACCGTTCCCGCCAGGTGCGGTTCACCTGGAACGGCCGCCCGGCGGTGGGATACGCGGGCGACACGATCGTCTCCGCGCTGGCGGCGAGCGGGGAGCGGGTGTTCTCGCGCAGCTTCAAGTACCACCGGCCGCGTGGTTTGCTGACGGCGACCTTCCACGACCCGGGCTGCATCCTGCAGGTCGGAGACGAGCCGAACGTGCGGGCGGCGCACCGGCGGGTTGCCGAGGGCATGCAGGTGTCGTCGCAGAACACCTGGCCGTCGCTGCGGTTCGACGTGAAGTCCGCCAACCAGCTGGTCGGGCGGTTCCTCGCGCCCGGCTTCTACTACAAGACGTTCATCAAGCCCGAGCCGCTGTGGCCGCTGTACGAGAAGGTGCTGGCGCGGTTCGCGCACGCGGGCTCGGTATCGCCGGACACCCCGCACGTGCACCGCGACAAGCGGTACGCGCACCCGGACGTGCTGGTTGCAGGCGGCGGTCCGGCGGGTATGGCGGCCGCGGTGGCGGCGGCTCGCGCCGGTGCGGCGGTGATGCTGGTCGAGGAGGAGCCCGAGCTGGGCGGGCACCTGCGCTGGGGAGGGCCGGCGGACCTGGCTCTGCTCGGGCAGCTGCGCGGCGAGGTCGCGGCCACACCGGGGATCGAGGTCCTCACCGACTCGGCGGTTCTGGGCCGCTACGACGACAACTGGATCGCGGTGGCCCAGCGGGCCGCGGACGGCTCGGAGAAGCTGATCAAGGCCCGCGCCGGCACGCTGGTGGTGGCCGTCGGCCTGATCGAGCGGCCGTACGTGTTCGCGGGCAACGACGTGCCCGGGGTGATGCTGTCGACCGCGGTGCGCCGGCTGATCAACCTGTGGGCGGTGCGGCCAGGGCAGCGTGCGGTGGTGCTGACGGCCAACCCCGAGGGCGATGCCGCGGTCGAGGACCTGCGCCGGGTCGGGGTCGAGGTCGCCGAGGTCGTGGACGCCCGCTGCGGCGGTGACGTCCGGCGGGTGCGCGGGCGGTCGGGGGTGCGCGCGGTCGAGCTCGGCGACGGGCGCAGCGTGGAGGCGGACCTCCTGGTGACCGCGACGGGCTGGACCGCGCCGACGGCGCTTCTGAACCAGTCCGGGGACCGGCCGGTGTACGTGCCGCGGGCGGCGCGGTTCGTGCCCGGTGACGACCTGCCCGAGCAGGTGATGGTCGCGGGCGGCATCGCGGGCGACGGCACCGCGGAGCAGTTCGTCGAGCACGCCGACGCGGTCGGGCGGGAAGCGGCGCGCCGTGCGCTGGCGCGGCGGGCGCGCAGGCTCGCCCAGCTGCCCACCCGCACCGGCGCGGCAGCGGGGACGGCGCCGAAGGCCGTCTCGCAGGAGCCGGTGGCGGTTCCGCAGCTGGGGCTCGACGAGCACCCGGAGCTGTTCCGCGGGCGCACGCACGGCATCGTGGACTTCTCCGAGGACGTGTCCTCGAAGGACATCCACACCGCGGTGGCCGAGGGCTACGACTCGGTCGAGCTGGTCAAGCGCTACACGACCGCCACGATGGGCCCGGCGCAGGGCAAGCTGGAGACGGTAAACACCGTCGCGGTGGTGGCCGAGGCGACCGGGTCCACGATCGCCGAGACCGGCACGACGACCTGGCGCCCCATGCACGTGCCGGTAACCCTGGGTGCGCTCGCGGGCCGCAGCTTCGAGCCCGTCCGGTACTCGCCGATGCAGCAGGCGCACGAACGCATGGGGGCGCGGCCGCTCGTGGCCGGGCAGTGGATCCGACCCGACCACTACGGCGATCCGGCCGCCGAGGTGCGCGCGGTGCGCGAGGCCGTCGGGATCATCGACGTGACCCCGATCGGGAAGCTCGACCTGCGCGGGCCGGACGTGCCGGAGCTTCTGAACCTGCTTTACGTCAACAAGTGGTCCAAGCTCGAGGTCGGCCGGGTGCGCTACGGCGTGATGTGCGCCGAGGACGGCGTCGTGTTCGACGACGGGGTCACCGGCCGGCTCGCCGACGACCGCTACTTGATGTCGACCACCTCCTCGGGGGCCGCCGCGGTCTGGGAGTGGGTGGAGAACTGGCTGCAGACCGAGCATCCCGAGTGGAAGGTGCACGTGACGCCGCTGACCACGGCGTACGCGAGCATCAACGTGGCCGGCCCGCGCTCACGGGAGCTGATCGGGCGCGTGACCGAGGGGGTGGACCTCTCGGAGGATGCGTTCGGATACATGAACGTGCGCACCGGCCGGGTCGCCGGGGTCGACGACTGCGTGCTGTGGCGGATCGGCTTCACCGGTGAGCTGTCCTACGAGCTGCACGTGCCGGCCTCCTACGGGCTGCACGTGTGGGAGCAGCTGCTGGAGCACGGCCGCGATCTCGGGGTGCGCCCGTTCGGGGTGGAAGCCCAGCGGATCCTGCGCCTCGAGAAGGGCCACCTGATCGTCGGGCAGGACACAGACGGGCTGACCCGTGCCTACAGCGCCGGCCTGGACTGGGCGGTCAAGCTCGACAAGGACGACTTCGTCGGCAAGCCGGAGCTCGTGTGGCAGCACGAGAGCGGCGGCGGGTCGCGGCTGGTCGGGCTGCAACCGGTGGACGGGGCGATCGTGCCGCCTGAAGCCAGCCAGATCGTCAGCGAGGGCCGCATCGTCGGCCGGGTCACCTCCAGCCGGATGTCGCCCACGCTGGGCCGCTCGGTGTGCCTCGCTCAGCTGGAGGCGGCGTTCGCCGCCCCGGGCACCGCGGTCACCGTGAAGCTGCCCGACCGGCGCACGATCACCGCGCGGGTCACCGAGCACCTCGCTCACGTCGATCCCGAGGGACGGCGCCTGCGCTCGGAGTCCGACGACCCGGTCGGGCCGGCTCGGGTGACCGCCACGCCGGTGGCACGCAGCCCGATCACGCTGCCGACCACCTCGTCACAGGGCGGGGCGGTGACGCTGTCGGATCTCAGCGCGCTGGCCAAGGTGCACGTGCGGGCGACGCACGACGGGCCGATGGCCGCTGCCCTGGGCCCGTTCGGCCGGGCCTCGCGCGACGAGACCGGTGCGCTCGTCGTCGGTTCGGGTCCGGGCGAGTGGCTGGTGCTGGATGCACCCGGCACCCAGGACGCGCTGATGAAGCGGATGGAGCAGCTCGCCGGCGCACCCGACGAGTTCGTCACGGTCGTCGACCTGACCCACGGCCGGGCGATGCTGCGGCTGGGTGGCGAACGCGCGCGCGACGTGTTGGCGAAGGTCTGCGCCATCGACTTCTCCGACGACGTCGTCCCGAACGGATCGGCGTTGCGGACCTCGGTGGCCAAGCTCGTCACCGACCTGGTGCGCGACGACGTCGACGGGGTCCCGAGCTACCTGCTGCACTGCGAGCGCTCGTCGGGTCAGTACCTCGCCGACGCGCTGATCGATGCGGGCGCCGAGTACGGCATCCGGTCCACGGCCAGCAACACCACACCCTAGGAGCCGACCGTGTCCTTCCCGAGTGACCTGGAGATCGCGCGCAACGCGCAGCTGAAACCCATCGAGGACGTCGCCGGCGAGATGGGCCTGGGCGCGCACCTGCTCGAGCCCTACGGCCGCGACGTGCTGAAGATCCGCCTGGAGGCGATCGACGAGCTGGCCGATCGTCCCCGCGCCAAGTACGTGGTGGTCTCGGCGATCACCCCGACTCCGCTGGGGGAGGGCAAGACGACCACGACGGTGGGGTTGGGTCAGGCGTTCCGCCACATCGGCAAGCGGGCGACG
>NZ_DATGOP010000057.1:0-51752 GCF_035305885.1 Pseudonocardia sp. | reverse complement strand
TACCATCTCGGCTCCAAGGAGGGCTTGCTAGTCGAGGTAGTCCGGGAGGTCGAGCGGCAAAAGCGCCAGGCGCTCGCGGAGCTGGAACGCGAGCTCGACGCCGGCGTCGACGGTGTCGCCGCGGCGGCCGAGCTGACACGTCGCTTCTGGTCTCGTCTGGCCGATCCAGCCATGGCTCCGTACGAGCGGCTGTTCTTCGAGCTCTACGGCCGGGCGCTGCAGGGCGACCCCGGCGCGGCGCCGATGCTCGAGTGGGTGGTGCCGTCCTGGCTCGACCAGCTCACCGCGCTCCTCGTCCGCCGGGGCTGGGCGCCCGACGACGCGGCCGCCGCCGCGCGGCTGGGGCTCGCGACCGTGCGCGGCCTGCTGCTCGACCTGCTCGCCACCGGCGACCGCGCCGGTGCGGACGCCGCCATGGAGCTGTTCATCGGGAGGATGACGTGAAACTCCAGCACATCGCCGCCGAGGCGACCAGCAGCGCCACGCCGGAGGAGGTGTGGGCGCTGCTGTCCGACCGGTCCACGTGGCCGAGCTGGTCGCCGCTCGGGTCGCACTCCGCGGAGCGGCCCGGCGCGGACGGCACCCCCGACGGGATCGGCGGCATCGCCGTGTTCGTCACCGGCCGCCACCGCGTCCGCGAGGAGATCGTGGAGCGGGAGGCGCCACGCCGGCTGAGCTACAAGCTGCTGTCCGGGCTGGCGCTGCGCGACTACACGGCGGTGGCGGAGCTCACCCCGGTCGAGGCGGGCACGCGCATCCGGTGGAGCGCCACGTTCCGCCCCGCCGTCCCCGGCACCGGCTGGATCTACGCGCGCACGCTGACGCGGGTCTTCCGCGGCATGGTCACCGGGCTCGCCGAGGCCGCGCTGGTCCGCCGCTGATCGGGGTACCCGGCGCGGGAACGCGACCCCGTGCCCGCCTGCTCTGCGGGAATCGCGGTCCCGAGGGGAGGGGCCCGTGACGATCCGGCCGGTCGCCCCGCGACACCTGCCGACCGTGGCCGAGCACCTCGAGATCGGCGAGATCGAACTCGGCTACAGCGGCTGGTGGAGCGGCGGTTGCTGACGTCGCCGAGCCCGGCGTTCGACCACGACCACGCCACCTTCGAGCCGGCCGTCATGCTCCGGGCGCAGGTGCCGGAGGGGCTGTGCAGCCGGCGCCGCTGGAAGCGCCGGGTACCGGGTCCGACCGCTCGTCACCCCCGAAGCGGCCCGGATGCGGGTACGTCGCGAGGGTGGGGTCCTCCGGGCGTCGGAGGTCGTCCTCGTGGTCGAGGTCGTCTCCCCGGGGTCGGTCCGCACCGACCACGTCCAGGAGCGCAGCGAGTACGCCGACGCCGGGATCCCGCACCACTGGACGGTGGACCCGGCCGAGCCGGTGTCGCTGCCTGCCTGCCACCGGGCGGGCGGGTTCGGCTACGTCGACGACGGTGCGGTCACCGGCACGTTCACCGCGGTCGAGCCCTTCCCCGTCGAGATCGACCTGGAGGCCCCGCGCCGACCTCGGGGACACCCCGCGTTCTGTTGCCGACATCTGCAGTCGGGACTACAGTTTTTGGTGTCCGGAGCTTCCACCGGAAGCCCGAGTGGCACGGGGAGGTGATGATCGCCTGGACGTAGCGAGATCATCTACACCGATGTCAGGTTGAAGTGCGGGCCCGGTCGGAGGCGACCGGGCCCATCCGTGTGCGGGAGGCCTTTCCGAGGTGGGAGTCGATCGGCTCGACGACGATGACTACCCATCCATGACGATGGGCCAGGCCGCCGAGCTGATCGACGTGCAGCCGGCGTTCCTGCGCAGCCTGGACGCCGCGGGCGTCCTCACCCCGGCGCGATCGGCCGGTGGCCACCGCCGCTACTCGCGGCGGCAGCTGGTGCTGGCCACGCGGATGCGCGCCCTGTTCGACGAGGGGCTGACGCTCGACGCCGCGGCCCGGATCGTGGCGCTCCAGGACGAGCTCGCCGCGGCGCGCCGGCGGATCGCGGAGCTGGAGGAGCAGCTCGCCGGGCGGGGCGGCGACGGCCCCGACCGCTGACCGGCCGGGGCCGCGCGGCCGCGAGGGCGGTTCAGGAGAACCGGTTCACGAGGTCGGTCACCAGCAGCACGACGAACAGCGCCGACGCCACCCCGAGGAGGCTGTTCGACAGCCAGCCCGACCGGCCGTCCGGCGCGATCCGCTTCGAGTTCAGAAGCAGCATCAGCGTGATGCCGAGGAACGGCATGAACGCCGCGCCGAGCACGCCGTAGACGAGCGTGAGCGCGAACGGGCGGTCGAAGAACAGCAGTGCCATCGGCGGGATCGTGAGCCAGATCAGGTACGCGCGGAACGGCAGGCTGCGCTCGGCGGCCCTGGCCTCGTAGCCGGTCTCGGTGGCGGTGGAGTGCTCGGTGCGCAGCGACTCGGCCGCGATCTCGGCGGCCGCGCCGTGCGGCATCCGGATCGCGCGGGTCCAGTCGGTGAACAGCAGGCTGACGCCGTTCCACACGCCGAGCAGGGACGTGGTGGTGACGGCGAGGAAGCCGACCAGGAACAGGATCCGCGCCCAGTCGCCGTAGCGGCCGCCCAGCTCGGTGGCGAGGACGAGCAGGCCGCGGTCGTTCTCGGTGAGGTCCTGGCCGAGCAGCAGCTCCGCGCCGACGATGAGCATCGCGATCACGAAGATCGCGGTCATCGTGTAGCCGACGGCGTTGTCGAGCCGCATCATCGACAGCCAGCCGGTGCCCTTCCAGCCCTTCGCGATCATCCAGTAGCCGTAGGCGGCCATGGTGATCGTGCCGCCGACGCCGCCGATCAGGCCGAGCACGTAGATCACCGAGCCGTCGGGCAGCCGGGGCGCGAGCCCACCGGCGAGGGCCACGAGGTCGGGCGCCACGAGGACGGCCACCGACACCACCGTGACGAACTTGATCAGCACCAGGACGGTGATGAACTTCTCGAAGATCTCGTAGCGCTGCAACCACACCAGCACGAGCCCGACGACGCCGGCGATCATCGCCCAGTAGCGGACGTCGAGACCGCCGAACAGGGCGTTGAGCGGCAGGCCGACGGCCGACATCGCGGTGGCCCCGTACACGAAGCCCCAGATCACGATGTAGACGCCGAAGAAGACCGTCGCCCAGCGGCCGAGCCGCCGCCAGCCGTCGAGCAGCGTGGAGCCCGATGCGAGGTGCCAGCGACCCACGCCCTCGGCGAGCGCCAGCTTCAGGATCGCGCCGAGCACCGCCGCCCACAGCAGCACGGTGCCGAACCGGGCGCCGGCGACCATCGTGGCGACGAGGTCGCCCGCTCCGACGCCCGCGGCCGCGGCGAGCAGTCCCGGCCCCACTTGTCTGATCTTCGCGCCGAACCCGGTGGGTGGGCTCACCGTCGTGGTCTCGGTGCTCATCTCCCGCTCCTCGTCGATGTCGGGGACTGTCCTCGCGCCGACCGTAAGGTGGCGAAAGGGGAGCGCCGCGCGTTCTTAACCGGCTCTTAGGTCAGCCGTGCAGCTCGCGGTACGCGGCCGCGGCACCGGGGTGCAGCGGGACCTCGCCGGTGCCGATGAGCGAGCGCTGGTCGAGGTACTGGGTGCCGACCGCCGACTCCGGCACCAGCGCGGGTGCGGCGGTGACGAGGGTGCGCGCCACCGCGGCCGCGGTCTCGTCGGGCAGGGCGGCGGTGCAGATCAGCAGGTTCGCCACCCCCACGGTCGGCACCGGTGCGGCGGGGCCGTACGCGTCGGCGGGCACGGTGACGGGCCCGTAGACCTCGCCGTGGCGGGCGCGCAGCGCGGGCAGGTGCTCCGCGAGCGGCAGCAGCCGCATCGGGCGGCGTGCCGCCAGCTCGGCGAGCGCGGGCGTGGGCACGCCTCCCGACCACAGGAGCGCGTCGGCGGTGCCCGCCTCGAGCGCGGCCACCGCGTCGCGCAGCGGGCGGTGGGTCACGTCGGCGGCGATGCCCGCGGTCGCGAGCAGCCGGTCGCCGAACACGGCCGCACCCGAGCCGACGGCGCCGAGCGAGACCGGGCGCCCGGCCAGGTCCGCGGTGCTGGTCGCGGGGTCTTCGGCGCGGACCACCAGCTGCATGTAGTTCTCGTAGACGCGCCCGAGCGCGAGCAGCGGGACCGGGCCGCCGAACGGGTCCTCCCCGTTGCGGGCGGCGAGGGCGATGTCGGTGAGCGCGAGGCCGATCGCGGCGGCGCCGTCGCGGAGCTGCTGGATGTTCTCCACGCTGCCCCCGGTGTTGACGACGGCCGCGGGCACGCCGGCCGCCCCGAGCGCCTCGGCCAGCAGCTCGCCGAACTCGACGTAGAACCCGCCCGGCTCGCCCGCGGCCAGCACGAGCGGGCCCGCCGACCCGCCCGTGCAGCCCGCGACGAGCGGGGCGGCGAGGAGCCCGCGCAGGAACGCGCGGCGCGACGGCCCGCTCATGCCGGCAGCTCGATCGTCACGACGAGCCCCGCCCCGGGCGGGGAGGACAGGCACAGGGTGCCGCCCCGGGCGGTGACCAGGCGCTCGGCGATGGGCAGGCCCAGCCCGGAGCCGCGGGCGGTGCTGCCGGGCGCCCGCCAGAACCGCTGCGTGGCCTGCTCCAGCTGCTCGGCGGGCAGGCCGGGCCCGTCGTCGCGCACCTCGACGAGCGCCCGGGCGTCACCCGCGGCGACCGAGATCCGGACGGTGGCGCCGCGGCCCGCGTACTTGACCGCGTTGTCCAGCAGCACGTCCAGCAGCTGCTCCACCTCGGACGCGGTGCAGGCCGCCTCCACCGGCTCGGGGTGGGGAGCCGCCTCCAGGCGCACCCCGGCCTCGAGCGCGGCCTCGCGCCACGCGTCGAGCCGCTCCGCGACGACGGCGGTGAGCTCGACGCGGTCGTCCGACGGGGCGCCCGCGGCGAGCGCGGTGGCGCGGCTCTCCGCCGAGGCCAGGTCGAGCAGCCCGTCGAGCAGCGCCTCCAGGCGGTCGAGCTCCAGCACGGTGGACCGGTAGGTGGCCCGGCCCTCCGGGACGACGTGCGGGTCGAGGGTGTCGACGCGCAGCCGCAGGGCGGCGAGCGGGTTGCGCAGCTGGTGGGAGGTGTCGGCCACGAGCCTGCGCTGCTCCTCGGCGCTGGTGGCGACGGCGTCGGACATCCGGTTGAACGTGGCGGCCAGCTCGCGCAGCTCGACCGGGCCCGCGCGCGGCGACACGTGCGCGCCCGGGTGGCCCGCCGCGACCGCGCCGAGGCCGGCCGCGAGCTCCCGGATCGGGCGCAGCACCCACCGGGCCAGCAGCAGCGCGAGCACCGCGCAGGCCAGCGCGGCGACCAGCGCGCCGAGCAGCACCACCGCCCACGCGGTGGCGATGTCGGCGGCCGCGGCGGCGGGTTCGGCCCGCAGCACGACGGCGCCGCCCACCTGGGTGCCGGTGCCGATCGGGCGGGCGAACAGGATCGGGGCGGTCGACCACGGCCGCAGCCCGACCGGCCGGGCCGTCGGCTGGTTGCGCAGCGCCGCGTCGACGGCGGCGACGACGGCCGGGTCGTCGGCGCGCAGGCCCGCCTCGACGATCGCCCGGCCGGAGCGATCGACGACCACGACGCCCTCGCCGTAGACGGCGTGGTGGGCCTGCACCTCCTGCGCGAGCTGTCCCGCCCCGGACGGCCCCGTGGCCTGCTGGGCGAGCGCGGCGAACCGGTCGAGGTCGCCGGTGCGGGTCAGCACGAACTCCTGGGTGCGGCCCGCCGCGGTGCTCTGCAGCAGCGGCACCGCGAACCCGGCGACCGCCGCCAGCGCGAACGCCGAGAGCACGACGAGGAGCCTGCGCCTCACGATCGGCCGAGCCGGTAGCCGAACCCGCGGATGGTGGCGAGCAGGCCGGGGCGGCCGAGCTTGTTGCGCAGCGACGTGAGGTGCACGTCCAACGAGCGCGAGACGGCGAGGTAGGCGTCGCCCCACACCTCGTCGAGCAGCTGCTGGCGGCTGACCGCCGCGCCCGGGCGTCGGGCGAGCGCGGCGAGGATGTCGAACTCCTTGGCGGTCAGCGCGATCTCGCTGCCCCCGACCGTCGCCCGGCGCGCGGTCAGGTCCACCCGCAGGTCCTCGATCTCCACCACGTCGGCGGGGGCGGCCGCCGCGGCGCGCGTGCGCCGCACCACGGCGTCGACCCGCGCCAGCAGCTCCCGCAGCCGCACCGGTTTGACCAGGTAGTCGTCGGCGCCGAGGCGCAGGCCGCGCACGACGTCCCGCTCGGCGTCCCGCGCGGTCAGCACCAGCACCGGCGTGGTCGTGACCCGGCGCAGCCTGCGCAGCACCTCCATGCCGTCGCCGTCGGGCAGGCCCAGGTCCAGCAGCACGAGGTCGGCGCCGCGCAGGTGCGGCCACACGTCCACCGCCCGCCCGACCCGCTCGACCCGGTGTCCGTGCGTCGCGAGCGCCTCCACCACCGCGCCGGCCACGCCGTCGTCGTCCTCGACCACCAGCACCTGCACGAACAGGAGCGTGCCACGCGGTTACGCCGGGGGTGCGTCCTACCGTCGCCGCGTGGACCGCCCGCGCGTCGTCGCCCACGTCGCGGTCGCACTCGACGGCGCCACCACCGGTTTCCTCCCGGACGTCGGCCGCTTCCACGAGCCGGCGGGAACGTGGTCCGAGGACGTCACGCTGGTCGGCGCCGACACGGTCCTGGCCGAGGAGCCGGCGCTCGCGGGGGCGCCGCGCAGGCCCGCGCCGCCCGGCGCCCCGTTGCTCGCGGTGGTCGACGGCCGGGCCCGGGTGCGCGAGTGGGAGGCGCTGGCCGGCGTCGCCACTGGTCGGGTGTGCTCGCGCTGCGCGCCGCGCCACACCGGGGCATCCGCCCCGGGCCGACGTCCCCGAGCTGGTCGTCGGCGACGAGCGGGTCCTCGCCGCCGCGTTGACCGCGCTCGCCGAGCGCCACGGCGCCCGCGTCGTGCGGGTCGACAGCGGCGGCGCGCTGATCGGCGCCCTGCTCGAGCGCGGCCTGCTCTGCCAGGTCAGCCTGCTCGGCCACCCCGTGCTCGCGGGCCGGGGCAACGGGTGTGGCACGGCGGCCGGGCCCCGGCGCGGTCGCTCGAGCTGATCTCCAGCGCGGCGCTCCCGGGCGGCCCGGTTCGGCTGCGCCACCGCATCGGCTGACCCCGCGGGGCCGCGAGCCCTTCTTTCCGCAGGTACGCGGGCGCATACTGGGGTGGTCAGCCCCCGTTGTCGTGGGCGGGAGGGTGCGATGGCCGTGGACATGTGGGTCATCTGGTTGGTCGCCGCCGTCGGTCTGATCGTCATCGAGATCTTCACGCTCACCGCGGCGGTGGGGATCCTCGGTGGCGCAGCCCTGATCACCGCGTTGGCCGCGGCGCTCGGGCTCCCGGTGCCGGTGCAGTTCGTCGTGTTCTCCGGCGCGGCCGTCGCCGGCGTCGGGTTGCTCGCCCCCGTCGCGCGGCGCCACCTGACCGGCTCGGGCAGCAGCACCCGGTTCGGGACGGAGGCGCTCGTCGGCAAGCCGGGGTACGTGGTGCAGGAGGTCACCGGGCAGGCCGGTCGCGTGCGGATCGGCGGTGAGGAGTGGACGGCGCGGTCGATCGACGACTCCGTCGTCATCCCGGCCGGGGCCGCGGTCGGCGTCCTGCAGATCGACGGCGCCACCGCCGTCGTCTACCCCAGGGAGTGACCATGACCTCCGACTACGCCCTGATGGTGGTCGGCCTGCTCATCGCGCTGTTCGCCGTGGTCACGGTGGTGAAGGCGGTGCGGATCGTGCCGCAGGCGCGGGCGCGCAACGTCGAGCGGCTCGGCCGCTACCTGCGCACGCTGCAGCCGGGCCTGAACTTCGTGATCCCCTACATCGACCGCGTCTACCCGATGATCGACCTGCGCGAGCAGGTCGTGTCGTTCCGGCCGCAGCCGGTGATCACCGAGGACAACCTGGTCGTCGAGATCGACACCGTCCTCTACTTCCAGGTCACCGACCCGCGGGCCGCGGCCTACGAGATCGCCGACTACCTGCAGGCCGTCGAGCAGCTCACGGTCACCACGCTGCGCAACGTGGTCGGCTCGATGGACCTCGAGGAGACCCTGACCTCGCGGGACCGGATCAACAGCCTGCTGCGCGGCGTGCTGGACGAGGCCACCGGCAAGTGGGGGCTGCGGGTCAACCGGGTGGAGATCAAGGCCATCGACCCGCCGCGGACGATCAAGGACGCGATGGAGAAGCAGATGCGCGCGGAGCGGGACAAGCGCGCGGCGATCCTGTCCGCGGAGGGCCAGCGGCAGTCGCAGATCCTCACCGCGCAGGGCGACAAGCAGGGCGCGATCCTGCGGGCCGAGGGGGAGCGGGCCGCCGCGATCCTCAAGGCCGAGGGCCAGTCGAGGGCGATCGACGAGGTGTTCCAGGCCGTGCACCGCAACGACCCGGACCCGAAGCTGCTCGCCTACCAGTACCTGCAGGTCCTGCCGCAGCTCGCCCAGGGTGAGGGCAACACGTTCTGGGTGATCCCCAGCGAGGTCACCTCCGCGTTGCAGGGCGTCTCGAAGGCCTTCTCCGAGGCCGTCCCGCGCTCGCCCGCCACCCGCGAGCGCACGGTGGAGTCCGACGAGCTGGCCGCGATCGCCAAGGAGGACGCCGCGCAGGCCGAGGAGGCCGCGGCCGAGGCGGTCGCCGACGCGGCCGTGCCCGAGGGCGTGCCGCACCCGAACGGCAGCCCGCAGCGTCCGGCCTAGGCGAAGGGCGCCCGGTGCCCGGCGCCGCGCGGGGCCCGGCGCCCGCCCGGCGTGTGCTCACCCGGCTGCTGGTCAGGGCGTGGGACGACGACGTGCTCGGCCAGTCCGCGTCCGCGGCGTTCTGGCAGACGCTCTCGCTGCCCCCGCTGCTGCTCGGGCTGTTCGGCCTGCTCGGGTACGCCGAGCGCTGGTTCGGCCCGGACACGGTGGTGGCCGTGCAGGAGTGGATCACCCGCACGTCGGGCGGCGTGTTCAGCCGCAACGCCGTGGAGGAGATCATCGCCCCGACCGTGGCCGAGATCCTCACCTCCGCGCGGGGCGAGGTGGTCTCGATCGGGTTCCTGCTGAGCTTCTGGTCCGGCTCCTCGGCGATGGCCACGTTCGTCGACGCGATCACCCGGGCCCACGACCAGTTCCCGGTGCGCGGCTGGCTGTGGCAGCGCAGCCTCGCGATCCTGCTCTACCTGGCCGGCCTCGCCGTCGGCATCGTGGCGCTCCCGCTCGCCGCGCTGGGGCCCGAGCGGCTGCTCCCGCTGCTGCCCGACCCGGTCGAGCCCGCGGCGTGGACGGTGGTGAACGCGGTCTACCTGCCCGCGCTCGTCGTGGTGTTGGTGCTGGCGCTCGCCACGCTCTACAAGATCGCGCTGCCGCTCAAGCCGCCGTGGCACCGGGGGCTGCCCGGGGCGGTGCTGGCGGCGGTCGTGTTCCTGGTCGGGGCCACCGGCCTGCGGCTCTACCTCGACTGGATCACCAGCACCGGCTACACGTACGGGGCGCTCGCGGCGCCGATCGCGTTCCTGCTCGGCATGTACTTCATCGCGCTCGCGGTGATCATCGGGGCGTACCTCAACGCGGCGATCCAGGCGGTCCGCCCGGCGCCGCTGCGCAGGCGCGGCCGGCTCGTCACAGCCGGCCCCGGTGCCTCGTCTCCGGTCGGGACCCGACCGACTGGAGGTGATGATGGCGATCGCACCGCCCGCGTTCACGAGCCGCCGCACCGTCGCCATGACGACGTTCCGCCGGGACGGCACCCCGGTCAGCACGCCGGTGAGCATCGCGGTGAGCGGTGACCGCGCGGTGTTCCGCTCGTTCGCGAAGGCGGGCAAGACCCGCAGGCTGCGTCGCGACCCGACCGTCGAGGTGGCCCCGTCCACCTTCTTCGGCAGGCCGCTCGGGCCCGCCGTCCGCGGCACGGCGCGGCTGCTCGACGGAGAGGAGGCGAAGCGGGCCGCGTGGCTGCTGCGGCGCAGGCACCCGTTCCTGCACGGCGTGGTCGTGCCGCTCGCCCACCGGATCGGGCGGCGGCGCACCGGCCGGACCGTGCACTTCGAGCTGGTCACGACCGGCTGACCGGGCGCACCGGTCCCGGGCCGACCCGGGACCGGTGCGCCGCGCGCGTCACTTCGGCGGGTCGATCGGGTGCGAGTGCTCGCGGCTGTCGTCGAGGTGGCTGGGGTCGAACTCCACCCGGCCCACGACGAGGTGGTTGATGCCCCACAGCACCACGCCGACCGCGAGCAGGATGCCCGCGATGAGGAACTGCACCGCCGGGCGGCCGGACAGCGGGGTGGCGAGGAAACCGCACAGGAACACGCTGAGCACGGGCGCCCACGTCGGGGCGCGGAAGTGCCGGTGCTCGACGGGCCGCTTGCGCAGCACCAGCACCGCGACGTTGACGACCGTGAACACGGCGAGCAGGAGCAGCGCGGTGGTGCCACCCAGCACGCTGATGTCGACGCTGACCACCAGGACGTAGGCGATCACGCTGCTGAAGATGATCGACACCCACGGCGTGCGGCGGGTGGGGTGCACGGTGGCGAACACCCGCGGCAGCACGCGCTCGTTGGCCATGCCGTAGAGCAGCCGGCTCGCCATCAGCATGTTGATCAGGGCGGAGTTGATCACGGCGAGGAGCCCGATCCCCGCGAACAGCTGCAGCGGGAAGCCGGGCGAAGCGACCTCCAGCACCCGAAGCAGCGCCCCGCTCTTCGCCGCGGCCAGGTCCTCGGCGGGGATCAGCATCGAGGAGACGATCGCGACGAGCACGTAGATCGTGGCGGCCACCCCCATGCCGAGCAGCATCGCCCGCGGGAAGATCTTGACCGGGTCCTTGGTCTCCTCGGCCATGTTCACCGAGTCCTCGAACCCGACCATCGCGAAGAACGCCAGCGAGACGGCGGTGGTGATGGCCAGGACCGGCCCCGTCTCGCCCGTGTTGATCTCGACGAGCCGGCCGGCGTCGCCCTGGCCGGCCCCGATCGCCCAGAACCCGAAGATGATGATGATCGCAAGACCGCTCACCTCGATGCAGGTGAGCAGCACGTTGGCCTTCACCGACTCGCCGACCCCGCGGTAGTTGATGATGGCGAGCCCGGCCACGAAGACCAGGGCCACGAGCCACAGCGGCAGGACCGCGAACTCCCTGAGGTAGGTGTCGCCGAACGCCTTGGCCGCCGACGCCGCCGAGGTCACGCCCGAGCACATGACCGTGAACGTGACCATGAAGGTCAGGAACTGGATGCCGAACGCGCGGTGGGTGTACAGCGCCGCCCCGCCCGCGCCCGGGTACTTCCCGACGAGCTCCAGGTAGCTGAACGCGGTCAGGAACGCGACGACGAACGCGCCGAGGAACGGGATCCACAGCGCGCCGCCGATCACTTCGGCGACCGACCCGGTCAGGGCGTAGATCCCCGTGCCGAGGATGTCACCGACGACGAAGAAGAGCAGGAGACCTGGGCCGATGGCCCGTTTCAGCTCGGGTTGGGCCTGGGTCGGTGCTGAGTCCGCCATGCCGACTGAGTGTGACCCCTGCCACGACGGCGGTCGAGGATCTTGGCGATGATTTGATGTAACAGCAACCCCACGAGCACCAGCGCCGCGAGCACGAGGGTCGGGAGCCACGGCCAGGCGGGGCCGTCGAGCGCGAGGTCGTCGTCGGGCAGCTCGAGCACCTTCGCCACCCAGCGCGCCGTCGCCACGTCGGTGGTCGCGGCCAGGTCGGCCACGGTCGCGTCGAAGGCGAAGCGGTCCTGGGGCAGGTACTCCGGCTGGGGCGCGCCCGGCACCGGCGCGACCGGGCCCCCACCGGGCACGATCAGCCGGTCGAGCCGGGGTGCTGCGCCGGCGAGCTCGGCGCGCGGCAGGAACGTCAGCCCGTGCCGGGAGCGCACCGGGCCGCCGTCGTCGCTGACCGCGAGCGCGCGGGTGGCGAGCGAGCGGGCCTGCGTGTTGAACACCGCGGCGAGCGCGAGCTCGCCGACGCCGTCGGTGAGCGCCACGCCGACCGTCGGGGGGTCGGGCAGGAAGCCGCCGTTCAGGATCACCGCCGGGTCGGGGACGGGGGGCCCGGTGTGCACCGGGGAGTCGGCGCCGTAGTGGCGCCAGCCGATCGCGGTCGCGGCGTCGCGGGCCACGGCCGGCCCCAGCATCCGCTCCACCACGTGCAGCGTCCCGTCGATGCCGGACAGGATGCCCGCGGTGCTGACGACGTCGCCGTCGTCGACGAAGCGCCGGCCGGGCACCCAGCGCACCTGCGGGTACTCGGCCTGCATGCCGCGCAGCTGCATCCAGTGGGCGGCCGCGGGGCGGCCGTCGAGCAGGCCGGCGGAGGCGAGCACGCCCGCGCCGTTGCAGATCGACAGCAGCCGGGCGCCGCGGCCGGCCTGAGCGGCGAGCCACTCGGTGACCGGTGCGGTGGTCGGCTCGCCCAGGTCGGGCAGCGCCGGGACGACCACGAGCGCCGGGTCGGCCAGCTCGGCGAGCTCGTCGAACGTGAGGTCCGGCACGAGGTCCAGGCCGCCGGTCAGCGTGACCGGCGTGCGCTGCGGCCCCACGGTGTAGACGTTGAAGCGGTCGGTCGCAGCGAGGATCTCGTACGGGGCGAGGGTGTCGGAGACCTCGGCGCCCACGGCGCCGACGACGACCACGGCGGTCGGCTTGGCCGGGTCGTGCCGGACCGGCGCGGCCGCGGGGACGGGCCGCTGCGGGCCGGGTGCGTAGTAGGCGCCGAAGGCCGCCGTGGCGGAGACGGTCGCGACCGCCGCGGGCAGCGCGAGCACGGCGACCAGGACGGCGAGGATGCGGACGGTGTGGCGGAGGACGCGGTCCATCTCGGTGCCCGTCTCGGGGTCGGTGGGGCTCAGTGCCAGTAGTCGCAGCGGCGCCAGATCATGACGACGAGCATCAGCGGGAACATGATCACGTGGGCGGCGACCATGACGGTCGTCGCGGAGATCGCGCCCAGCCAGTAGGGCACCAGCAGAACCGCGAACGGCACGACCATCGCCGCGCACATCTCGGCGGTGCGGGCCCACGAGTGGCCGCGGACGCTCATCCACAGGCCCATCGCGATCGTCATGTTCAGCGCCATCGCCATCGCGTGCACGTCCGGGCGGACCACCCAGTCGGCGGGCCAGAGCGGGCCGAGCGCCACCATGCCGACGACCATGGCGACGACCATCTCGACGTAGTGGGCGACGAAACGCAGCAGGCGGCGGGAGGTGGTGCGGCCGAGGTTCGGGTGCGTGGTTGTCATGGCCGGAAGCCTCGCCGCGGACGGCCGTGCAGCCACGTGCCGGAAGTCATGACCGGGGGTCATGACCCGGCATGACCCCCGCTACAGCAGGCCGAGGGCGCGGGCGCGCAGCGCCGCCTGGGTGCGGTCGCGGGCGCCGAGTTTCGACAGCACGTTCGTCACGTGGTTCTTCACCGTGCCCTCGGCGAGGAACAGCTCTCCGGCGATCTCCCGGTTGCTGCGGCCGTCGGCCAGCAGCCGCAGCACGTCCAGCTCGCGCTCCGACAGCGGCACGACCAGCGGCTGGGCGGCCGGGCGCTCCGGCTGCGCCGTGTCGGGCAGCTGCGCGAACCGGGCCACCACCTTCGCCGCCACCGACGGCTGCAGCACCGACTCGCCGCGGGCGGCCGCCTGCACGGCCTCGAGGAGCCGCGCCGAGGACACGTCCTTGAGCAGGTAGCCCACCGCGCCCGCCCGCAGCGCGGCGAACACGTCCTCGTCGTCGTCGAACGTGGTGAGGGCGATGACCCGGATCTCCGGATGCTCGACCCGCAGCCGCCGGGTGGCCCCGATGCCGTCCAGCACGGGCATGCGCAGATCCATGAGCACCACGTCGGGCGCGAGCTCGGCGGCCTTGCGCAGCGCCTCGTCCCCGTCGCCCGCCTCGCCGACCACCTCGACGCCCTCGTGCACGGCGAGCAGCGTCGCGAGGGCCTCCCGGAACAGGGACTGGTCGTCGACGAGCAGGATCCGGACGGGGCTCATCCCGGCACCTCCATCGTGAGCGTGTGCCCATCGCCCGGCGCGGACTCGACGCGCAGCTCGCCCCCGAGCAGCGCGGCCCGCTCCCGCAGCCCGACCAGGCCGAAGCCCGCTGAGCGGCCGTCGCTCCCCACGCCGTCGTCGCGGACCTGCACGCGGACCGCGCCGTCGCCGTAGTCCAGCAGCAGGTCGGCCCGGCCGGCGCGGGCGTGCTTGCGCACGTTCGTGAGCCCCTCCTGGGCGGCCCGGTACAGCGCCTCGTGCGCCTCGTCGGGGAGCGAGCGCGGGGTGCCGGAGACGGCGAGCCGGGTGGGCACGCCCGCGGCGGACGACTCGTCGGCGAGCGTCCGCAGCGCGTCGGGCAGCGGTTCGGCCGAGCGCGGCTCCCGCAGGGCCCCCACCGACCGGCGCACCGCACCGAGGGCCTCCTCCGCCTGGTGCTGGGCCTTCGCGAGCACCTCGTCAGCTTTCGCCGGGTCGGTGGCGAGCACGGCGCGGGCGGCCTTGACCTGCATCTGCACGACGGTGAGGGAGTGGCCGAGCCCGTCGTGGATGTCGCGGGCCACCCGGTTGCGCTCCTGCGCGGTGGCGAGCCGCTCGGCCTGCGCGGCGTGGTCGCGCAGCTGCTCGTGCGCCTCCGCGAGGTCGCGGCGCAGCTGCTGTTCGCGCCGCAGCAGCTCGGTGATGACCGCGGCGAACAGCACCGAGGCGATCAGGCCCGTCCCCTCCCGCAGCGCGTGCTGCCAGGAGTCCATCGGCGCGTGGACGAACGGGATGATCACGATCACCGCTGCGGTGGCGGACCGGGGGAGCAGCAGGACGCACTGGCTCACCAGCACCACGAAGAACAGCGTGGTGGCCACGCCCGGATCCAGGCCGAACGTCGCGAAGGCGAGCGAGAGCTGGACGACGACGTACGCGGCCGACCACGCGAGCCGCGCCGTCCTGCGCACCCACCCGAAGGCCGCGACGGACAGCAGCGCGTACGCCGCGCCGAGCGCGATCGCCGCCATCGGCCCGCCGTCGCCGACGACCCCGATCACCAGCGTGAGGAACGCGCCGCAGGTCAGCACGGCGAGCGCCCTGTTCACGGATGTCACCCTAAGGGGCATGAGCATCGTCGTGGTCGACGCGCCGTCGAACCTCGGGCTCCGCCCGCCGCGCCCCGGCACCGTGCCCGGCTGCTACAAGCTCGCCGGGGCGCTGCGGGATCAGGGCCTGCTCGCCCGGCTCGGCGCCCAGGAGGGCGGCGTGGTCACCCCGCCCCGCTACGACCGCGGGGGCTGGGTGGAGGGCGACGGCGTCTTCAACGCGGCCGCGATCGCCCGCTACTCCGTGGCGCTGGCCGACCGCGTGCAGAAGCACACCGCCTCCGGCGGGTTCGTGCTCGTGCTCGGCGGCGACTGCAGCATCCTGCTGGGCGCCCTGCTCGGGCTGCGCCGCCGCGGCCGCACCGGCCTGGTCTACCTCGACGGGCACTCCGACTTCCGCCACCCCGGCAACTCGCCCGCCGTCGGCGCCGCGGCGGGCGAGGGGCTCGCGCTGGTGACCGGGCGCGGGCAGCCCGACCTCACCGACCTCGAGGGGTTGGGGCCCTACGTCCGCGGCGAGGACGCGGCGGCCCTCGGCATGCACGAGCCGGGCGATCCGCTGCTGGCCGAGGCCAGGGCGGCGGTGGCCGTGCTGGCGACGGTCGAGGAGATGCGCGCCGCGGGCTGCGCCGCGGCGGCCGGGCGGGCGCTCGCCGCGATGGGGCCCGGCGTCGAACGGATCTGGGTGCACCTCGACGCCGACGTCCTCGACCCGTCGGTGATGCCCGCCGTCGACAGCCCGGACCCCGGCGGCCTCGAGCCCGGCGAGCTCGTCGAGACGCTCGTCCCCCTCCTCTCCGACCCCCGGGTGGCCGGCCTCGATCTCGCGATCTACGACCCGGACCTGGACGAGCCGGGGTACGGCGCCCGCCTGCTCGCCGACCTGCTCGTCGAGGCGCTGGGAGCGGCGGGGCGCATCGCGTGATCGGCGGGCCCGCATGTCGCGGGCGTCGATCGGGTACGCAGCTCTGGCTCCGGCGATCGGTCCCCTGCGATCGGTCGGACGGCGGAGCCGCCTGCACACCGTCTCGAGGAGGAGAACGTGGCCGTCACCGCTGACCTGGCGAAGGTGCTGGACAAGGAGTGGGAGGACAAGTCGCTCGACGAGATCCTCAAGGCCCCGGTGAGCGCGCTCGCCGGCGTCACCGACAACGACGCCGACCTGCTCAAGCAGGCCTTCAACATCAAGACCGTCGCCGACCTGGGCAAGAACAAGTACTTCCGCGCCGCCCAGGCGCTCAAGGCCCTGGGTGACGCCGCGAAGTAGCGCCCGTCTCGTCGATCGAGCTGCTCTCCGGCGCCGGCCCGCTCTCGTCGAGAGGTCGAGGGCGGGCTGGTCCTTCCGGTGCGGCCGTGCGGCGAGCGGTGTCTCAGCGCAGCCCGCCGTCGGCGCCCCGGTCGCACCCGGTCCAGGCCAGCGCGATCGCGCCGTCGAGCAGGGCCCGTTCCGCGGTCGGCCCGACGCAGTGATCGGCGAACTCGCGCTGGTGGTTCGTGGCCGGCAGCGATCCGACCCCGATGTACGGGTGGATGGCGGGGACGACCTGCGACACGTTGCCCATGTCGGTGGAGGCCCGGTTCATCCGGCCCGCGAGCCCGGCGGGGGCGAACTCGCGTCCCAGCTCCAGCGCGTTGGCCCGGTAGCGCTCCAACGTCCGGGTGTCGGTGCGGAACTCGGCGTAGGGCTTGCTCTCCGCCTCGATTTCCAGCGTGCACCCGGTGGCCAGGGCGCCCGCCTCGAAGCACCGCATCACCTTCGGCTCGATCTCGGCCAATTCGGCCAGGGTCTCCGCCCGCACGTACCACCGCCCCGACGAGCTGTCGGGGATCGCGTTGGGCGCCGACCCCGCGGACGTGACGATCCCGTGCACCCGTGAGCTGGGCGGCAGGTGCTGGCGCAGCAGGCCGATCGCGACCTGGGCGACGGTGAACGCGTCGGCCGCGTTCACACCCTCCTCCGGGTACGCCGCCGCGTGCGCCGAGCGACCGCGGTAGGTGATCCGCGAGTGGCTGACCGCGAACGGCCTGGCCTCCGCCACGTCGACCGGGGCCGGGTGGACCATCATCGCGAGGTCGACCCCACCGAACGCGCCGCGGTCCAGCAGCTCGATCTTGCCGCCGCCCCCTTCCTCCGCCGGTGTGCCGTACACCTCGACGGTCAGGCCCAGATCGTCGGCCACCTCGGCCAGCCCGAGCGCGGCGCCGACCGAGGACGCGGCGATCAAGTTGTGCCCGCAGGCGTGGCCCAGGCCCGGAAGGGCGTCGTACTCGGCGCACAACGCGATCCGTGTCGGCCCCGAGCCGTACGTCGCGAGGAAGGCCGTCGCAAGCCCCAGGTAGTTCGGCGTCACGGTGAACCCGCGCCGCTCCAGGGGCTCGGGGACCGTCGCGGCGGCGTGGTGCTCCTGCCAGGCGGTTTCGGGTCGGGCGTGCAGCGACCTCGACAGTTCGACCAGCTCGTCGGCGGCGGCGTCCACGGCGGCGCGGGCCGCGGCCTTCGCCCGGGTCAGCGCGCTCGGCACAGGCTCTTGCGGCACAGCTTCCTCCTAGACGTCACCGGGGACCCCGTACGACGGCGCCGTGGCCGGCTGGAGGCCGCGGCGGACGTAGTCGTCCCGCTGCGGCAGCCAAACCTCGAGCGCCTCGGCCAGGCGGTCGATCGGTGCGTCGTCCCAGTCGACCCGCAGGTCGGTCACCCGCCACTCCACGTCCGCGACGACGGCGAGGCCCGCCGAGTGCACAGGCCCCGCCTCGCCGCCGGCGCGGAGGCCGGCCTGCAGCGCGGCGAGCAACCGCTCCTCGAGCTCGCCCGCCGCCGACTCGAAGGCGTCGACCATGACCGACGGGACGTCGCTGCCGGCGAGCAGGTTGCCCGCGGCCACCGAGTGCGGGCCGACCACGGCACCGTGGGTGCCGAGCGTCCGCTCCCCGCTGAACCAGGCGGCCGGCCCCGCCGCTCCGAGCGCGGTCAGCTGCCGGTACTCCAGGTCGGTCGCGGTCTCGCCCACCTCCTTCAGAGCCCGTTCGGCGTCGCCGTGGGCCGCGAGGCGGTCGAGGATCCGTCCGCCCAGCCGGGGGTCGGTCACGTTCTGCGACGCGGCCGCGCCGACACCCGGCCGCAGGTGTACGCAGCGCGCGGCCACCGCCGGGCTGGAGGAGCTGACCGCCATCCCGAACCGCCCGGCGTGCCGGGCCGCGATGGAGAACGTCATCGTTCGTCCTCCGGGATGACGGCGATGGCGTCGATCTCGCACAGCCACTCCGGGCGCGCCAGCGCCGAGACCACGACTCCCGTGGATACCGGGTGGACGCCCTTGGTCCAACGCCCGACGGTCCGGTAGACGGGCTCGCGATAGCGCGGGTCGACCAGGTAGATGGTCAGCTTGACCAGGTGTTCCATCCGGCTGCCCGCCTCGCGCAGCAGCATGTCGATGTTCGCCATCGCCTGCTCGGCCTGCGCCTCGACGTCGCCGATCCCGACCGACTCGCTGGTGTCGAGGTTCTGCCCGATCTGGCCCCGCAGATAGACCGTGTTGCCCGCGACGACGGCCTGGCAGAGGTCGTTGTCGAGGTTCTGTTCGGGGTAGGTGTCGCGGGTGTTGAAGGGACGGATCCGGGTGTGCGTCGGCATCAGACTGCTCCTGGTGACGTGACGATTGGTTGTCCTGCTCCGCATGGCATCGGCGTCAGGCCAGCGCCGCCCGCGGGCTCCTGGCGTCGTGGTAGGCGGCGTAGCTGCGTTGGATCGCGATGTGCTCCGCCACGTACGCGGCGTCGTGCCAGACCCCCCAGATGAAGCTCGACCCGCGCCGCGAGAGCCATGGGAGCCCGAGGAAGTAGATCCCGGGCTCGGTGGACACCCCGCGCAGGTGCTGCGGCTTGCCGGCGGCGTCGAACGCGTCGACCTCCAGCCAGCTGTAGTCGGACACGAAGCCCGTCGCCCAGACGATCGATGTCACCCCCGCACGGGCGAGGTCGAGTTCGGAGAGCGGGTCGACCACGCAGTCCGGGGCCGGGCCGAGGTCGCGGGCGTGCGGCTCCTCGGGCAGGTCCAGGCCGTTGCGAGCGACGTACGCGTCGGCCTCGTCGAGCATCGCGAGGTAGTCGGCGTCGCCCCTGGCGATGTTGTCGCGCAGGTCGTCGGCGAACCGGATCCGACCGTCGTCGAACGCACGGGTCATGCCGACGAGCGTGATGCCGTCGGCCGCGAGATTCCGGAAGTCGATCGTCTTACCGCCGTCCGCACCGCTGACCGCGATCGTGACGTGCTCGGCCCCGCGCGGGGGCGTCGCCGCGTCCCACTTGCCCAGCACGCCGAGCCACCAGCAGAAATCGCGTTCGCGATACCGCCGCGGCGGCCGGTTGTGCGGGCCGACCGAGAGGTAGACCTCCCGGCCGGACCGCCGCAGCTCGTCGGCGATCTGGACACCCGACGAGCCCGATCCGACGACGAGGACCGCGCCGTCCGGGAGCTGGTCCGGGTTGCGGTAACCGCTGGAGTGGATCTGCACGACATCCGCCTCCCGGGGCACGATCGGCGGGATCGCCGGCTTCTGGAACGGCCCGGTCGCCACGACGACGTAGCGGGCGTCGATGCCCCCCTCCGAGGTCTCGACGTGAAAGCCGGGCCGACCGGTGCGTTTGCGCACGCGTTCGACGTTCACCCCGCAGCGGATCGGCGCCGCGATCTTCTCGGCGTACGCGACGAAGTAGTCGGCGACCTGGTCCTTCGTCGCGAACCCATCGGGATCGAGGTCGGGGAACTCCATCCCGGGGAACCGGTCGTGCCACGCGGGTCCGTTGGCGACCAGCGAGTCCCACCGCTCGGTGCGCCACCGCTCGGCGATCCGATCGCGCTCGAGCACCAGGTGGGCGATCCCGCGCTCGCCCAGGTGCTCGCTCATCGCGATGCCGGCCTGTCCTCCGCCGACGACGACGACCTCGGTGTCGTGGTGCGACATCCCAACCTCCGTAATCGATCACGACGTACCGCTCCCGGAGGACGTCCCGCGTTCCCCCCGACAGCACCCGCGGTGACGTAGACGTCGACGAGCCACCTGGGGCCGGGACTCGGTGCACCGACTCCCGGTGCACCGAGTCTCGGAGATCCCGGTACAACAGGCCAACAGATGTTTTCGAAGCAGTAGATCTGAAAGGTAGATGCAGACTCAGGGGCGAGCGCCGTCGGCGACCCGGGACGACGGCGCGCTCGGCGCGGCGACGCCGTGGAGGTCCTGCTGCTTGATCAGGCTGGTTCCCACGGTCTCACGCAGGCTCAGCGCGGCGATCAACCCGATCGCCCCGGCGACCATGAGGTAGGGGCCCGGAACGAGCAGGCTGCCCGTGACGGAGATGAGGACCGTCATGAAGAACGGGACCGTTCCGGCGAAGAGCGCGGCGGTGACGTTGTAGGCGATCGACAGCCCGCTCTGCCGGGTCCGGGTCGGGAAGATCTCCGCGGACCACACGGCGTAGGTGCCGAGGATCGCCGAGAGGATCGTCGACAGCCCGAGCACCGCGACGACCGTGCCGAACATCCCCGTCTGCATCAGCAGGTACGCCGGGGTCGCCACGATCACGAGCGCTGCGGCGGCGCTGACCATGATCGGCCGGCGCCCGACCCGGTCGGACAGCCAACCGAACAGCGGCACCAGGAACAGCCCGAGCATCGAGGCGAACGTCGAGAGCAGCGCGGCGGCATCGTCGGGGTGCTCCAAGTGCTCGGTCTCGTAGTTCACCTGGTAGGTGAGCACCGCGTAGAACAGCACGTGCATGCACGTGATGAGGCCGGCGGCCTGCAGCAGCTGGCGGAGGTTGTTGCGGAGCAGCTCCCGGGCCGGTTGGCGCGACACCGACCCCGTCATCTCCAGCGCGCGGTACTCCGGGGTGTCTTCGATCTTGGTTCGGATGACGTAACCGATGACGCCCAGCGGCGCTGCGATGAGGAACGGGATGCGCCAACCCCACGCGGTGATCTGCTCGGGCGTGAGCAACACCGAGATCAGGTAGAACGTGAACGCCCCGGCGAGGAAACCGAGCAGCGACCCCACCTCGAGCCAACTCACCCCGAACCCGCGGCGGGCGCGGGGCGAGTACTCGGCCAGGAAGCTCGCGGCGCTGCCGAACTCGCCGCCGGCGGCGAAGCCCTGGATCAGCCGGAGCGCGACCAGCAGCACGGGCGCGGCCAGGCCGATCGTCGCGTACCCGGGCAGGATCCCGATCCCGAGGGTGGCTGCGGCCATCACGATGATGACCAGCGACAGCGTGCGCCGCCGGCCGATGCGGTCGCCGAGCGGGCCGAGCACGAGGGCGCCGAGCGGGCGGATGCCGAACGAGACCGCGAACACCGCGAACACCGACAGCACCCCGGCGAGCTCGTTGTCGCTCGGGAAGAACACGGTCGCGATGGTGGTGGCGAGATAGGCGTAGACGGCCCAGTCGAACCAGTGGACGAAGACGCCGATCGCGCCGGCGGCCACGCTCCGGCGCAACGAGGCGGGATCCACGGGGGCGATGTCGGCGGGCGTGGCTGGGCGTGCGGTGGGGTCGGACACGGGGGCCTCCAACGGATGGGCAGGGGAGGACGGCAGGCCCGTGCTGGCGTCCCTGCCGGGAGGGGCCGTCAGACGCCAGCGGCTGTGCGGGGCACGCTATGCAAGCACCAGGAATCGTTCAAACAGAGATAATTTGTCCAACGCATCAGAATTTCTGATGCAGAGTCTTTTGTGTTGCAGGGAGGTGTCGCAGCCGTTAGGGCGGTGTGGGACGCCCGCCCCAGGTCGCGGAACGGAGTCGTTGGACGACCTCGCGCACGGTGTCGGTGACGGCGCGGGCGCGGGCGCTGCGTCGGATCGACTCCATCCACGCCACCACGACCGACAGCGCCGGAACGTCGTCGGCGATCGGTCGCGCCTCGACGTGACCCCCGTTGTAGGTCCCGTTCAGCACCGGACGCTGGTTGAGCAGGGAATAGCCCAGGCCGCGGGCGACCATCCCGCGCACCGCCTCCACGCTGCTCGACCGGTAGGCGATCCACGGGGGCGTGCCGGACGTCGCCACCACGTCGCGGAAGTAGTCGCGGCTGTGGGGGAGGTCCAGCAGCACCATCGGCTCGCCCACCAGCTCGCCCAACCGCACCTCCGGCTGGTCGGCCAGCCGGTGGCCCGGCGGCAGGATGACGTACGGCGGGACCTCGGCGATGACCTCCCGCGCTACCCCGGGGCCGAGCCCGAGGTCGTAGGTCACGGCGGCCTCGACGGTTCCGCTGCGCAACGCGTCGCTCACCGCACCCGCTTCGAGCTCGAGGACTTCGACCTCGAGCTCCGGGTAGTTCGCCCCGAGCTCGGCGAGGAGGTCGGGCAGCACGAACGGGACCAGGGTGATCATGAAGGCCAGCTTGATGTGGCCGCGGACCTCGTCGCCCCGACCGCGCGCGGCATCCAGCACCTCGCCCACGTGCGCGAGCAGCCCGCGCGCATCGCGCAGCAGCTCCTCGCCGGCCGCGGTGAGCACGAGACCCCGGGCATGCCGGCGGATGAACAGCGCAGTGCCCACCTGTCGTTCGAGCTGGGCGATCGCCGCCGACACGGCCGACTGGGCCACCCGCAGCTCCTCGGCCGCCTTCGTCATGCTCAGCGCCGACGCCGCCTCGACGAAGTAGCGCAGCTGGGTGAGGGTGACGTCCGGTTGCCTGCTCAACCGTCAGTCCCCGAGCCCGCTCGCACGCAGGTGATCGATCATCATCGACTGGGACCGCATGATGTGATCGCGCATCGCCCTGCGGGCCTGCGGGCCCCGCCCGTTCGCGATCCGATCCAGGATGACGTCGTGGTCGTCCACGTAGATGGCCTGCAGCGCCTCCGGTGTGCGGATCGCCCGCCGGACGGTGTCCTTCGGGAAGTACCGGTGCAGCTCCTGGATCATCTGCCCCAGCCGCCGGTTCCCGCCCGCGTTGTGGATGATGCCGTGGAAGGTGTCGTTGAAGTGGCGCAGCCGCTCGCCGGCGGCCGCGTCGGATTCGTCGTCCAGCTCGTCCAGCGCTGCGACGGCCGCCGGTAGGAGATCGGAGAGCGCCTCGTGCGCCTCCCTGAGGCGCCGGGTGATCTCGGGATCGTCCGCCTGCGCCGCCAGCTCCGCGGCGAACCCCTCGAGCTCGGCGCGGACCTGGTAGACCTCCTCGAGTTCGCGCAGGGTCGGCACCCGCACCCGAGCCCCGCGGTTCGGGATGAGCTCGACCAGGTTGAGCGCCTGCAGCTTGCGCAACGCCTCGCGGGCAGGGGTGCGGCTGACGCCGAACCGCCGGCAGACCTCGTCCTGCTGGAGGTGTTCGCCACGTGCGTAGCGGCCCGCCAGGATCTCGCCTTCCAGGATGCGCGCGATCTGGTCGGCGTAGCTGGTCGGGGTCTGGAGCCCGACTCCCGGGCGCATGACGCCGTCGCTCATGTGGCCCTCACATCTGGTCATCGTAGGCAGCTGACCGGGACCGACGGGCCTCGCCCGGCGCCGGCCTGCGACCGCGCCGCTGCCGGCCCGTCTCGCGGAGGGCCTTGACAGCGGTCACGCCGCCGGATTGTATCCATGGATACATGGATCCAAATCGAGTCCGGAGGAGGCGGCGATGGTCGATGTGCGGAAGGTGCGGGGCGGGGGCGGCCTGGACCCGATCCGGGCGGAGGTCGACGAGCTGCTGGACTCGGTCGTCGAGTCCACGGCGAAGGCGACCGAGGCGTTCTTCGCCTCGTACGACGAGAACCCGGACCCCGCCCGGCTCGCCGCGTGGCTCGCGCCGAGGTGCTGGCGGGAGATCGACTACGTGTTCCTGCTGAACGAGGAGATCGCCCGGTACGGCATGCGGTTCGAGCGCCGGCACATCACCCTGCTGGCCAAGCAGTCGTTCCAGGAGGCCGAGCACTACGACATGGTCGGGCGGGCCATCGAGTCCCTCGGCGGCACCGTGCCCACGTCCGTCCCGCCCGAGGCCGAGCCGTGGAGCAAGTTCCTCTGGGAGTGCCTGGACCGCCATCCCCTCGCCGCGATCGCCGCGTGGAACCTGTCGGAGACCTCCGCATCCGGCAGCTTCGAGCCGACCTTCCGGGGCGCGGAGCGGCACGGCCTCGACGAGGTCATGCGCATCTACAAGCGGATCGAGACCGATGAGAAGTTCCACGTCGGTCTCGGCCTGCAGATGCTGTCGACCTACGCCGAGGACGACGAGGACCGGGCGGAGATCCTGCGCGCGATGCGCGGTATGCGCGACATCGCCTGGAAGACGTTCACACCGGAGTCCGTCGACGCGGCGAGGGCCTGATCGGATCCCGGTCGCTACGAGGAAGCGGGAAGGGTCGTGACGGACACCTGGACCACCCTCGAAGTCGAGTCGGCGCAGCTGTGCGCCACGGACGTCATGGCGATCACGCTCGTCGACCCCGGTGGCGAACCGCTGCCGGGGTGGGCGCCCGGAGCGCACATCGACGTCGATCTCGGCGCCGGCTTCGTCCGGCAGTACTCCCTTTGCGGAGACCCCGGCGATACCGGTCGGTGGCGGATCGCTGTCCTGCGCGAGCGGGCGGGCAGGGGCGGTTCGGAGCGGGTGCACAGCCTGGTCCGGGCGGGGGTGAAGCTGCCGGTGCGTGGGCCGCGCAACCACTTCCCGCTCGTCGACGCCGACCGCTACCTCTTCATCGCGGGCGGTATCGGCATCACGCCGATCCTGCCGATGGTCCGCCGGGTCGCGGCGCAGGGGCGGCCGTGGACGCTGCGCTACGGCGGCCGGTGCCGCGGCGCGATGGCCTTCGTCGACGAGCTGCGCGCCGTACCCGGTGGTGATCTGGACGTCGTGCCCGAGGACGAGCGCGGGCTGCTCGACCTGCGGGCCGTCCTCGGGTCACCGACCGAGCGCACCGCGATCTTCTGCTGTGGCCCCGAGCGGTTGATCGCGGCCGTCGAGCGCGAGGCGGCGCACTGGCCGGCGGGCTCGCTGCACCGGGAGCGCTTCAGCGCGGCGCTCGTCGACACCGGGAGCGGGGGCGGGGCGTTCGACGTCGTGCTGCAGCGCAGCGGGCTGCGGCTGACCGTGCCCGAGTACGACTCGCTGCTCGAGGTCATCGAGAGCGCCGGAATCGACGTGGAGAGCTCCTGCCGGGCGGGCATCTGCGGAACGTGCCTCGTGCGGGTGTGCGCCGGCGAACCCGATCACCGCGACGACGTGCTCTCCGACGACGAACGCGCGCGGGGGGACGTCGTGCTGCCCTGCGTCTCCAGAGCACGCGGGCAGGTGCTCGTGCTCGATCTGTGAACGACGGCCGTCAGTGCTCGTCGGCCGCAGGGCCCGGGCCGAAGGTCGAGAGGAAGCGGTCCCGGAAGTCCTCCATCGGCCAGACCGGGGCCGCAGGGCCCGGCCGCAGCCCGTCGTCCCATCCCCAGCCCGCGATCCGGTCGAGCACGGCCGGGTCGCGGGTGATGATCGAGATCGGGACGTCGTGGCCCGCCCGCGGCCCGGTGATCATCGGCGCGGCCTGGTGGTCGCCGAGCACGATCAGCACGAGGTCGTCGTCGCCCGCGTGCGCCGCCCACGACACGAGCGTCTGCATCGAGTACGCGATCGAGCGGCTGTAGGCGTCGCGAACGGCGTCGGTGCCCTTCGCCCACACCGCGTCGCGCGGCTCGCCGGTGGCGAAGGAGGAGAAGACCGACCCGTCGCCGACCTGGTCCCAGCCGATCACCGGGGGGATGAGCGGCCACGGGGCGTGGCTGGAGGCGAGCGCGATCTCGGCCAGCAGCGGCGGCCGGTCCGGCCGGCCGTGCTCCATGCGCTCGAACGCGGCCATCGTGTACTGGTCGGGCACGCTCGCCCAGCCGAGGTCGGGGCCGCGGTAGCCGAGCGCCGGGAAGTCGAGGACGTGCTGGTGGCCGTAGAAGCGCGCCTCCGGCCACTCCCCGGTGGTGCCCGGCATGACCGCGACGGTCCGCCAGTCCGCCTTGGCGAACGCGCTCACCAACGTCAGCCGGTCGCTCGCCATGAGCGCGTCGTGGCGGGCCTGGTTTGCCACCCGCATCCCCGACAGCAGGGTGGCGTGCGCGAGCCAGCTGCTGCCGCCCGCCACCGGCGAGGTGAGGAAGCCGCTGCGGGCGGCGAAACCGGCGGCCGCGAGCTCGGCGTCGCCCGCCTCCAGCGCTGCGACGACCGGGCCCGCGAGCTCGGGCCGTTCCAGCGCGCTGCGGCCGTAGCTCTCGACGAACGCGAACACGACGTCCTTGCCCCGCAGCGCCGTGAGCAGCTCGTCGCCGGGCACGTCGCGGAACGGGTCGTCGGTGAGGGCCGCCGAGAACGCCTGCTGGTCGAGCAGGCTCGCGGGCAGCTGCTGCGCGCGGTGCGCGGCGGCGATCGCCGCCGACGCCGACGCGACCGGCACGTCCGGCACCAGCTGGGCGCCGAACACCGCGCACGCCACCCAGAGCGGGGTGAGCACGGCGATCGCGCGGGCGGCGGGGCGCGGGTGGCGTACCGTGACGCGGGCGAGCCGCACCGCCGCGAGCGTCACGAGCGCGAGCAGGCCGACGGCGAGGAGGATCGCGCCGACCACCACGGCGACCTGCCCGGCCGGGCCGATCGACGAGCCGAGGAAGCCGAGGCCGTCGTCGAGCAGCGCCCAGTCCAGCACGGGGTCGAAGGGCCGGGCGAGCACCGCGGAGAAGCCGAGGTCCATCAGCTTCCCGAGCGCGACCAGGCCGAGCACGGCGCCGCCCACCAGCGCGACCGGCCCGCGGGCCCGCGCCGGGAGCACGAGCAGCACGGCGACGGCCACGAGCGCCTCGACCGGCAGCCTTAGGAACGCGGCCGGGGTGAGCTCGGCGGCCTCGTCCGGCGCGACGAGGACGACCAGCACCAGCAGCGCGGCCAACGCCGTGACCAGGCGGGCCGCCCATCGCGGGCGAGGCGGATCCGCGTTGCCGACCGCCTCGGGTCGAGGGATCATTCGGTCGTGCTCCTCCGGCTCGGCGGACCCCCGTGGCCCGCATGTGGGACACGCGGTCCCGAGGCGAAGAGTTCACCACCCCCGTGATCGGCGGTCTCCGGGAGGTCACATCTCGGCCACGCCGTTAACGGAGATCGACAGCGTTCCGATATGTGGACGCAACAGGGGGGGGCTCGGGGGGAACATGACGATCACGTCGCCGTGGCAGCCGAGCGGGTCCGCGCAGAGCGGGCCCGAGCGGCTCAAAGCGCTGTGGAAGTGGCTCACCACGTGCGACGCCGAGGGCTGCGCAGAACGCCCGGTGCACCTGGGCTGGTGCGCCCGCCACGCCCCCGCCTACGACCCCGGGCCCGACGAGTACTGGGGCGACGAGGAGACCGATCAGCCCGCCGTTTGATCGCGCTCCTCGCGGGAACCCGCAGACCACCCCGACCTGAGACGTGTGCGCGGGGCCCAGCCGGGGAGACGATGCGATGCTCAACCAGAACGAACGGCGGCGTCTCGAGGAGATCGAGCGCCGGCTGCAGGCCGAGGACCCCGAGTTCGCGCAGCGGTTCACGCGGTGGACCGCGCCGCCCAGCGGGGGCGGCGGCTCGACCCTGCTGCCCCTCCTCCTGATCGTCGTCGGCGCGCTCGGGCTGACGCTGTCGCTGCTCGTGGCGTTGCCCGCGGTCTTCATGCTGTCGCTCGCCGCCACGGTCGGCGGCGGACTCTGGTTGCGCCGCAAGCGCCGGCTGTAACCCGTCAGTCGCCCGCGACGACCGCGGGGCCCCGGCGCAGGTGGACCGGCCGCGCGAAGCACAGCACCGCGACCAGCCCGAACAGCAGCACGACGGCGGGCAGCAGCAGTGACTGCCCCATCGCGGCCGCGAACGCGGCGTGCTGCTCGGGGGGCAACCGGGTCACGGCCGCCTCGGCGTCACCGGTCATGCCGGGCAGCAGCGCGGCGAGCCGCGCCTCCATGATCGCCGCGATGCCCGCGCTGCCCAGCACCGCGCCGACCTGCCGCGTGGTGTTGTAGACCCCCGACGCGCCGCCCGCGTGCGCCATCGGGAGGTTGCGGGTGGCGGTGCTGCCGATCGGGGCCCACACGAACGCGCTCGCGGCCCCGACGAGCACCAGGGGGAGCACCAGCTGCCAGATCGGCGCCCCGGGCACGAGCGCGCCCGCGAGCCAGAACAGCGCGGCCGAGAAGCCGGTGATCCCCACACCCGCGAGGTAGCGCGGGTGGTGGCGGTCGGCCATCCGCCCGGCGAGCGGCGCCAGCAGGCCCGAGACGACCGCCATCGGGGCGAGCAGCAGCGCCGCCTCCGTGGGGCTGAGCCCGCGCACCCCCTGCGCGTACAGCATCAGGGGGAACGACATCGCCGTCACCGTGAACCCGACGGTGGTGATCGCGACGTTCGCGAGGCTGAAGTTGCGGTCGCGGAACAGCCCCATCGGCAGCAGCGGCTCGCCGGAGTTGCGCAGCTGCCAGAACACGAACGCGACGAGCAGGACCAGCCCGGCGGCGATCAGCGTCCACACCGAGATCGGGCCCGCGATCGTCCCCCAGTCGTAGGTCTGCCCCTCCTGGATGCCGAACACCACGAGGAACATCCCGGCCCCGCTCAGCGCGACGCCGATCAGGTCGAACCGGTGGACGTGCGTGGGCAGGGTCGGCACCAGCCGCGTGACGAGCACGAACGCGACCGCCCCGACCGGCACGTTGACGAAGAAGATCCACTCCCAGCCGAGCCCGTCGACCAGCACACCGCCGAGGATCGGGCCGACCAACGTGGCGATCCCCGCGACCGCGCCCCACAGGCTCATGGCGCGACCCCTGCGGTCGGCCGGGAACGTGCGGGTGATGACCGCCATCGTCTGCGGGTTCATCAGCGACGCCCCGAGGCCCTGGACGATCCGGGCGAGGATCAGCTGCTCGACGGTCGTGGTGAGCCCGCACCACAGCGACGCCAGGGTGAAGATCACCAGGCCGACGAGGTAGACCTGCTTGGGCCCGAACCGGTCGCCCAGCCGTCCGGTGACGAGCAGCGGCACCGCGTACGCCAGCAGGTAGGCGCTCGTGACCCACACGACCGACGCGACGTCCGCGCCGAGGTCGGTCATGATCGCGGGCGTGGCCACCGACACGATCGTGGCGTCCACGAGGATCATGAAGAACCCGATGGAGAGCGCCCACAGCGCGGGCCACGGCGAGGCGCCGGTCACCGCTCGTCCTCGTTCGGCCACCGCAGCTCCTCGCGTTCGAGCCGACCGATGAGGTCGGTGAGCCAGTTCAGCTCGGTTCTGAGCTGTTCTCGCTGGTAGTGGGTGTCGAGCAGGTACGCCTCCGGCACACCCCGTTCGGCGGCCGACCGCAGCAGCGCGTCGCACTGGGCGACCTCGCCCTCGATCCGGCGCGTGCGCGTCCGCAGCAGCTCCACCGCCTCCGCGCGGGGGAGGTTGTGCGCCTCGCCGAGCGCGACCGGGAACTGCGGGTACTCGTTGACCGGCACGGCCAGCAGCGTGCGGATCCGCTCGGCGAGCGCCTCCCGGCCCGCCTCGGTGATCTGGTAGGTGGTGCGCTCGGGACGGCCCCCGTTGCGCTCGGTGCCGGTGGCCTCGACCAGCCCGACCTCGGCCATCCGGTCCACCGTGTGGTACAGCGAGCCGGGCCTGACCTTCACGCGCCGGTCCTCGTGCCGCTCCAGCAGCAGCCGGTACATCTCGTAGGGGTGCATGGGCCGCTCGGCGAGCAGGGCCAGCACCGAGATGCCGAGGGGGGTCACGGGCGTCACGGCCCCTCCTGATCACTCCGCACCAAATACTCCGCGCCGAATATTAGGGGTGGAGTGAGGCTGGGTCCAGCCGGTGTGAGGGCCGCCTCGGTGCGGGCACAGGGGATCGATCGGGGGCCGGTGATCCGGTGTTACGGGCCGGCCACCATCAACCCGTGGAGTCGTCCGGAGGGGCGGCCCCGCACGATGCGCGGCGCCACCAGGTCGTCCAGCGGCGGGTCAGGCCGCCGCCTGTCCCCGCAACAGCGCAACCACCTCGCGCGCCGCCGCCTGCCCCGCCCGGTTCGCCCCGATCGTGCTGGCGCTGGGCCCGTAGCCGACGAGGTGGATCCGCGGGTCGGCGACCACCCGCGTGCCCTCGACGGCGATGCCGCCTCCCCGCCCGCGCAGCCGGAGCGGGGCCAGGTGGCCGAGGGCGGCGCGCCACCCGGTGGCCCAGAGGATCACGTCGGCGGCGGCCGAGCTGCCGTCGGCCCAGGCGACGCCGTCCGGGGTGATCCGCTCGAACATCGGCAGCCGGTCGAGCACCCCCGCCTCCTGCGCCGCGCGCACCTCGGGGGTGAGCGGGAGCCGGGTGACGCTCACGACGCTCTGCGGCGGCAGCCCGGCCCGCACCCGCTCGTCGACGCGGGCCACGACGGCGCGGCCGTAGTTCTCGTCGAACGGACCCTCGTGGAACTCCGGCGGGCGCCGGGTGACCCACGTCGTCGCGGCGGCCACGGGCGCGATCTCCATCAGCAGCTGCACGGCCGACGTGCCCCCGCCGACGACCACGACCCGCTTGCCCGCGAACTCGTCCGGGCCCGCGTAGTCGGCGGTGTGCAGCTGCCTGCCGCGGAAGGTCTCCGCGCCCGGGTAGCGCGGCCGGAACGGCCGGGTCCAGGTCCCGGTGGCGTTGATCAGCGCCCGCGTGATCCAGGTGCCCGCGTCCGACTCCACCCGCAGGTCGGAGCCGGCCTCGCGGACCGCGGTCACCCGCACCGGCCGGCGCACCTGCAGGTCGAAGGCGCGCTCGTAGGCGTCGAAGTAGGCGGGCACGATCTCGGCGGCGGGCAGGCTGCGGTCGGCCGGCTCGAACGGCAGGCCCGGCAGGTTCGAGATCCCGTGCACGCGGTCGAGCCGCAGCGTCGGCCAGCGGTGCCGCCACGCGCCGCCCGGCCCGTCCTCGCGGTCGAGCACCACGAACCCGGAGCCGGGGGCGAGCCCGGCCCGGCGCAGCCCGTACGCCGCCGACAACCCGGCCTGCCCGGCCCCGATCACCACCACGTCGCTGCGCACGCCCACCCCAACGCGCGCCGGGCGCGGAGAAGTCCCGGGTCAGCGGGATGCGGGGGTCCGCGCCGGCAGCGGCGTGGCCGCGAACCGCTGCACCCAGCCCGCGACGTCCTCGGCTGTGACGTTGCCGCCGCAGATCACGAGGCCGAGCCGGGCGTCCGGCCCGACCCGGTCGAGCACCCGGTGCGCGGCGGGGACGAGGCAGCCCGCCGCGGGCTCGGTCCACACCTTCGCCTCCTCGGCCAGCGTGAGGCAGCCGCGCACCGCATCGGCGTCCGGGACGACGATCACGTCCTCGACGAGCGCGGCGACGTGGGCGAGCGTCAGCTCCGAGACGTACGGGGGAGCCAGCGTGGTGGCGATGGAGGTCGGCGCCATCGGGACCGGGGCCCCCGCGGCGAGCGCCCGCGACATCGAGTCGGCCCCCTCGGTCTCCACCCCCCACACCCGCACGCCGGGCCGCTGGGCGCGCACCGCGGTGGCGATGCCGGAGATCAGCGCGCCGCCGCCGATGCTCACCAGCACGTCGGTGACGTCCGGTGCGTCCGCGGCGAACTCCAGCCCCACGGTGCCCTGGCCCGCGATCACCACCGGGTCGTCGAACGGGTGCACCAGCGTCCGCCCGCCGGCGACGAGCTCGTCGAGGAGGGTGAAGGCCGTGGAGACGTCCGGGGTGAGTCGGACGTCCGCGCCGCGGGCCCGGGTGGCGGCGATCGAGCGCTGCGACGCCGTCTGCGGCATGACCACGGTCGCGGCCACCCCGAGCACGGCCGCGGCGTCGGCGACCGCGATGGCGTGGTTGCCGCCGCTGACCGTGGCGACCCCGGCCGCGCGCTCGGCCGCGGACAGCCCGAGCAGCTTGGTGACCGCGCCGCGCGGCTTGAACGAGCCGGTGCGCTGCAGCAGCTCCAGCTTGCACGTCACGGGCACGCCGAGGTGTTCGGCCAGGCCGGGGCTGGGCACGGTGGGGGTGCGCACGACGTGCGGGGCGATGCGCTCGGCCGCGGCGGCGACGTGGTCGAGCGTGATCAGGTTCGGCACCCGGCCAACGGTAGTGAGGGCTGGCGCAACGCGGCGCGGGATGATGGGGTTGGTACGTGCTGCGCGCCTCCCGGGCCGGGCTGCTGAGCACCCGCTACGACATCACCCGAGACGATGAGGCGATCTCCACCTGGAAGCCGTCCGCCTTCATCGGTGGTGGGAGCTTCGAGCTCGGCGGACACCGCTACGACGTGGCCCGCGGCGGGTGGACGGGCCGCCGCTACCGGTTGTGCGACGAGACCGGACGGGTGGTGGCGCTCGCCGACGGCGTCGGCCGATCCACCTGGACCCTGGAGACCGGCGGCCAGGTGCACACGTTCGAGCGGCCCTCGCCGTGGCGGCGCGACCAGGTGCTGGTGCGCGACGGTGCGCAGGTCGGCACGGTGCGGCGCACCAGCGCGTGGTTCGGGGAGGCCGAGGCGGAGCTGCCCGGGCTGCCGCAGGCGGTGCAGGTGTTCGTCCTGGTCAGCCTGCTCGCGGTGTGGGACGAGGACTGACCCTGCATCCCGCCGCGGCTGCACCCGCACCCCGACTCGCGCACACCGAGACCACGACTCGCCCGCACGCACACCGCGACTCGCATGCACCGAGGGCGCGACTCGCCGACATCGAGAGCGCGACTCGCCGTCAGACCACCGGGACGATCTCGGGTGCGCCCATCCGGGCGGCGTCGGCGGTCTCGTCGTCTGGCATCTTCTGGCTCTCGCGCTCGGCCTCGACGCGCTTGCGGTAGTGCTCCACTTCGCGCTCGATCTGCGCCTCGCTCCACCCGAGCACGGGGGCGACGAGCCGGGCGACCTCCTCCATGGCGCCGATGCCGCGGTCGAACGTCTCGATCGAGATCCGGGTGCGGCGGGCGAGGAAGTCGTCCAGGTGCCGGGCGCCCTCGTGCGACGCGGCGTAGACGATCTCCGCGCGCAGGTGGTCGGGTGCGCCGGTGAGCGGCTCGCCGAGGCTCGGATCGGCGACGATGAGCTCGAGCACCTCGTGGATCAGCGACCCGTAGCGGTTCAGCAGGTGCAGGATGCGCGCCTCGTGCAGCCCGTACTGCTCGGCGAGCAGCGGAGCGGCGTTCTTGAGCGCCTCGTAGCCGTCGGCGCCGAGCAGCGGCACCTTGTCGGTGACCGACGGCGGGACCTTCACGTGCAGCGCGTGCACCGCGGCGTCGACGGCGTCCTTGGCCATCACGCGGTAGGTCGTGTACTTCCCGCCCGCGACCACCACCAGGCCGGGCACCGTGTGCGCGACGGCGTGCTCGCGCGACAGCTTCGACGTGGACTCCGACTCGCCGGCGAGCAGCGGGCGCAGCCCGGCGTAGACGCCTTCGACGTCTTCGTGGGTGAGCGGCTGCTCGAGCACCGCGTTGACGTGGTTGAGCAGGTACTCGATGTCGGCGGCGCTCGCGGCGGGGTGGGCGAGGCCGAGCTTCCAGTCGGTGTCGGTGGTGCCGATGATCCAGTGCCGGCCCCACGGGATGACGAACAGCACCGACTTCTCGGTGCGCAGGATCAGCCCCGAGTCGCCGCGGATGCGGTCGCGCGGGACGACGAGGTGGATGCCCTTGCTCGCCCGCACGTGGAACTGACCGCGTTCGCCGGCGAGCGCCTGCGTCTCATCGGTCCACACGCCGGTGGCGTTGATGATCTGCTTGGCGCGCACCTGCAGCACCCGCCCGGACTCCAGGTCGTGGACCTCGGCGCCGGTGACCCGCTCGCCCTCGCGCAGCAGCCCGACGACCCGGGCCCGGGACGCGACGTGCGCGCCGTAGGCCGCGGCCGTGCGCGCGACGAACAGCGTGTGGCGCGCGTCGTCGACCTGGCCGTCGAAGTAGAGCAGGCCGCCGACCATGGCGTCCTTGCGCAGCGAGGGGAAGATCTTGCGCACGCCGCGGCGGGTGAGGTGCCGGTGGCCGGGCACCCCGCGGGAACGACCGGACAGCAGCGCGAGCGTGTCGTAGAGCGCGACGCCCGTGCCCGCGTAGAACCGCTCCCACCCGCGGTGGGTGAGCGGGTAGATGAACGGCACCGGCCGCACGAGGTGCGGCGCGAGCGTCTGGATGAGCAGCCCCCGCTCCTGCAGCGCCTCGGCGACGAGCCGGAAGTCCAGCATCTCCAGGTAACGCAGGCCCCCGTGGATGAGCTTGCTGGACCGGCTCGACGTGCCCGAGGCGAAGTCGCGTGCCTCGACGAGCCCGACGGACAGGCCGCGGGTGGCGGCGTCGAGGGCGGTACCGCTGCCCACGACGCCGCCCCCGACGACCAGCACGTCGAGTTCGGTCGAGCTCATTGCCTCCAGCGCCGCCTCGCGGGCCTGCGGGGAGAGCGCGACCGATCTCATGGTGTTCCTCTTCTCCTCGCGGGAAGGTGAGCGTCGCTCAGTCGACGTCCACCCAATCCAACGTCCGCTGCACGGCCTTCTTCCAGCGCTCGTACCCGGCCGCGCGCTGTTCCTCACTCCATTGCGGCGTCCAGCGCTTCGACTCGTTCCAGTTGGCGCGCAGCTCGTCGGTGTTCTTCCAGAACCCGACCGCGAGGCCCGCCGCGTAGGCCGCGCCGAGCGCCGTGGTCTCCGCCACGACGGGCCGGCTGACCGGCACGCCGAGCACGTCGGCCTGGATCTGCATGCACAGCTCGTTGGCGGTGACGCCGCCGTCGACCTTGAGCACCTCCAGGTGGACGCCCGAGTCCTTCTCCATGGCCTCGGCGACGTCGCGGCTCTGGTAGCAGATCGCCTCGAGCGTGGCCCTGGCCAGGTGGGCGTTGGTGTTGTAGCGGGACAGGCCGACGATCGCGCCGCGCGCGTCCGAGCGCCAGTACGGGGCGAACAGGCCGGAGAACGCCGGCACGAAGTACACGCCGCCGTTGTCCTCCACCTGCCGGGCCAGCGCCTCGCTCTGCGCCGCCCCGGAGATGATGCCGAGCTGGTCGCGCAGCCACTGCACGGCCGAGCCGGTCACCGCGATCGAGCCCTCCAGCGCGTACACCGTGGGCTCGTCGTCGAACTTGTAGCAGACGGTGGTGAGCAGGCCCGACTTCGACCGCACGAGCTCGGTGCCCGTGTTGAGCAGCATGAAGTTGCCGGTGCCGTAGGTGTTCTTCGCCTCGCCCGGGGCGAAGCACACCTGCCCGACCGTGGCCGCCTGCTGGTCACCGAGGTCGCCGGTGATCAGCAGCTCGCCCGCGAACGGCCCGTTCGCCCGCGTGGTGCCGTACCCGTTCGGGTTCGAGCTGGGCCGGATCTCCGGCAGCATCGAGCGGGGGATGCCGAAGAACCCGAGCAGCTCGTCGTCCCAGTCGAGCGTCTCGAGGTCCATCAGCATCGTGCGGCTGGCATTGGTCGGGTCGGTGACGTGCACGCCGCCGTCCCGGCCCCCCGTGAGGTTCCACAGCAGCCAGGTGTCGGTGTTGCCGAAGATCGCGTCGCCGCGCTCGGCCGCCTCCCGGACGCCGTCGACGTTCTCCAGGATCCACTGGATCTTGCCGCCGGAGAAGTACGTGGCGGGCGGCAGGCCGGCCTTGCGCCGGATGACGTCGCCGCGGCCGTCGCGTTCCAGCGCGGACGCGATCCGGTCGGTGCGCGTGTCCTGCCAGACGATGGCGTTGTAGAGCGGCCGCCCCGTCGTGCGGTCCCACACGACGGTGGTCTCGCGCTGGTTGGTGATGCCGATGGCGGCCAGGTCGGACGCGCTGAGGTTGGCCTTGTTCAGCGCGCTCTGCACCACCGCGGAGGTGCGTTCCCAGATCTCGGTCGGGTTGTGCTCCACCCAGCCGGCCTGGGGGAGGATCTGCTCGTGCTCCAGCTGGTGGCGCGCCACCTCGTTCCCGGAGTGGTCGAAGATCATGAATCTCGTGCTGGTCGTGCCCTGGTCGATGGCACCGACGAACTCGGCCATGCGTGTCTCCTCTGCGTCGGGGAAGGCCCTCAGGACTGCTTCTGGTGCCGTGGCTCGGCCGTGTCGCCCGCGGACGGGTTGTCGGCAGGGGTGGGCTCGAGGGTGATCTCGGGCGCCTCGGTCGGCTCGGACGGCAGGTACCGCTCGATGCCGTACTTGAATGCGGCGGCGCCGAGCAGGCCGCCGAGGATCGGCGCGACGATCGGCAACCAGAAGTACGGTGTGCCGTTCTGGTCGAGCATCGCCGTTTCGTAGCCCGTGAGCAGGGACGCGAGCCGGGGGCCGAAGTCGCGGGCCGGGTTGATCGCGTAGCCGGCGTTCGCACCCCACGCCATGCCGATCCCGACCACGAGCAGGCCGATCACCACCGGCGTCATGTTCGCCAGCGGCGGGTTGTTCGCCACGTTGATCAGGGCGAAGACGACGAACACGAGGATCGCGGTGCCGACGATCTGGTCGAAGAACGCGGTGGTGATCGTGACGTTGGCGCCCTCGGCGTTGTTGCCCGGCAACGTCGAGAAGATGCCTTGCGACGCGATCGTGTGGTCCGGGTCGATCCGCGCGATCAGGTCGGCGTAGACGAACCGGACGATGAGCGCGGCGACGAACGCGCCGAGCGTCTGCGCGAGACAGAACGGGAGGACCTTCTTCCACGGGAAACCCTTGAACGCGGCCAGCGCGATCGTGACCGCCGGGTTGATGTGCCCGCCGGAGATGCGGCCCGACACGTAGACACCGAGGATCACGCCGATCCCCCATGCCCAGGCGATGGAGTCGTGGTCGCCCATCGCGCCGTCGGGGTTGGTCACGACCTGCGCGACCACACCGACGCCGAACAGGATGAGGATCATGGTGCCGAAGAACTCGGCCCAGAGCTCCCCCATCAATGAGTTCTTCGCCATCGAAGTCCTCCTCGGGTGTGTCCCGCCCCCTCAGCGGGTCGATCGGACGCTAGGGAGGCCGGAGAAGCCGGTCAACGGCTGGTGTTCGGCATTGTCGAACCGCCGATCGGACGAACATCACATCGGATGTCGTAGAGTCGCGCCGTGCCCGGCTCCATCCAGTCCATCGAGCGGGCCGCGGCCGTGCTGCGCCTGCTGGGGAGCACCGGCCGACCGCTCGGGTTGAACGAGCTCGCCGCCGCGCTGGACCTGCCGCGCCCCACCGCCCACGGGATCGTCCGGACGCTCCGCGAGGTCGGGTTCGTCGAACAGGACCCCGCGTCCGCCCGCTACCGGCTGGGCTCGGCGCTGCGCGAGCTCGGGCGGGGCGGCTGGGACTGGCACGACCTGCGCGCCCGCGCGATGAACTGGGCCGACTCGCTCGCCGGCAGCACCGGGCTCGCCGTGCACCTCGGCGTCGCGGACGGGGGAGCGGTCCGGCTCGTGCACCACGTCTTCCGCCCCGACGGCAGCCCGCAGCGGATCCGCACCGGCGAGGAGCAGCCGCTGCACGCCACCGCGCTCGGCAAGTGCCTGCTGGCGTTCGCCCCGATCGCCACCCCACCCGCCCGCGACCTGGACCTGCAGCCGTGGACCGGGCGCACCTGCGTCACCGTCGCCGCGCTGGAGGCCCAACTCGCCCTGGCCAGGAGGCGGGGGTGGGCGACCGACACGGGGGAGTACGAGTCCGGCGTCGGCGGCGCGGCCGCGCCGCTGCGGGCGAGCGGCGGGATCGTGGTCGCCGCGCTCGGCGTCGTCGGCCCGGTCGAGGATCTGTACGGCCTCGGCGGCGAGCTGCGCCCGTGGCTCGCCGAGCAGCTGGTGGCCGCCGCGCGGGAGATCTCGGCGGCGCTGGTGGCAGGCCCGTGAAGGACGCTGGGACGCGGGGAGGCAACGCGGCATGAGCGAGCGCGTCGTCGCCGCCATCGACCAGGGCACCACCTCCACCCGGTGCCTGCTGTTCAACCGGGCCGGGCGGATGCTCGCCGTGGCCCAGCGCGAGCACCGCCAGCACTACCCGAGGCCGGGGCTCGTCGAGCACGACGCGGCGGAGATCTGGCGCAACGTCACCCGGGTCGTGCCCGCGGCGCTCAAGAGCGCGGGGCTCACCCCGGACGACATCGTGGCGCTCGGCATCGCCAACCAGCGCGAGACCACCGTGATCTGGAACCGCCACACCGGGGCCCCGCTGGCGCGGGCGATCACCTGGCAGGACACCCGCACCGACGGCATCGTCGCCCGGCTCGTCGAGGACGGCCACGCGCCGTTGATCAAGGAGATCTGCGGGCTGTCGCCCGCCACGTACTTCGCGGGCCCGCGGCTGCGCTGGCTGCTCGACCACGTGCCCGGCGCGCGGGAGGGCGCCGAGGCGGGGGACGTGCTGTTCGGCACGATGGAGAGCTGGCTCATCTGGCGCCTCACCGGACGGCACGTCACCGACGTCACGAACGCCAGCCGCACCATGCTCATGGACGTCCGCACGCTGGAGTGGTCGGACGAGCTCCTCGCCATCCTGCGGGTGCCGCGCCGGATGCTGCCGGAGATCCGCCCGAACGCCGAGGTCTACGGCACCTGCTCGACGGTGCTGCCCGGCGTGCCGGTGGCCGGCGCCCTCGGCGACCAGCAGGCGGCGCTCGTCGGGCAGGTCTGCTTCTCGCCCGGCGAGGTCAAGTGCACCTACGGCACCGGCGCCTTCCTGCTGATGAACACCGGGACGAGGCTCGCCGAGTCCACGCACGGGCTCATCCCGACGGTGGGCTACCTGTTCGACGACAAGCCCGTGTACGCCCTGGAGGGCGCGATCGCGGTGACCGGCTCGCTCGTGCAGTGGTTCCGCGACTCGCTCGGCATGATCGGCACCGCCGCGCAGATCGAGACGCTCGCCTCGAGCGTGCCGGACAACGGCGGCTGCTACATCGTGCCGGCGTTCTCCGGGCTGTACTCGCCGCGCTGGCACCCGGAGGCGCGCGGGGTGATGGTCGGGCTCACATCGTTCATCAACCGCGGCCACCTCGCCCGCGCGGTGCTGGAGGCCACCGGGTGGCAGACCCGCGAGGTGGTCGACGCGATGAACGCCGACTCCGGCGTGCCGGTCACGCGGCTCAAGGTCGACGGCGGGATGACCGCCAACCACCTGCTCATGCAGTTCGTCGCCGACGTCCTGGACGTCCCGGTCGAGCGGCCGCTCGGCTCCGAGGCCGTGTCGCTCGGGGCCGCCTACGCCGCGGGCCTCGCCGTCGGGTACTGGCCGGACCTCGAGGTGCTGCGCTCGAACTGGCACCGCGCCGCCGCCTGGGAACCCGCGATGGACGACGAGCTGCGCCGCCGCGAGCACGAGAACTGGGGCCGCGCGGTCAACCGCTCCTACGGCTGGGTGCAGAGCCCGGCCGAGGAGTGATCCGGCGGCGCCGGCGTTCGGAACCGGCGCCGGCCCGGCTCACCCCGGCCGGATGAGCACCCGCCGCCGCGCGCCGCGGGAGCATCACCCGCCCCGGGACGGTGGGAGAGTCGGATGCGAGGGCTGGTGGGCGCGGTCGCGCGCTCGGTCGCGGTCGTCGTGCTGCTGGTCGTCGCCTACTACAACGCGCCGCTCGACCAGCCGCTCGACCTGGCGACGGCGCTGCTGTTCGGGGCGGCCCTGCTCGCGCTCGCCGCGGTGGTCGCGGCCGAGGTCCGGGGGATCCTCCGCTCGGCGCGGCCCCGGCTGCGGGCGGTGCGGGCCCTGCTGGTGGGCGTCCCGATGTTCCTCGTGGTCTTCGCGGCGGTGTACGTCGTCATCGGGGCGGCCCAGGAGGACGCGTTCTCCGAACCGCTGAGCCGCACCGACGGCCTGTACTTCGCCGTGACGGTCTTCGCCACGGTCGGCTTCGGCGACATCACGGGCCGCTCCGAGCTGGCCCGCGTCCTCGTGACGATCCAGATGATCATCGGCCTCCTGGTCGTCGGCGTGATCGCGCGGCTCGTCGTCACCGCCGTCCAGGTCGCCGAGTCGCGGCACGGCGGTTCACCCCTGCCGGGCGAGCCGGACCGCGGCTGATCGCGCCAGGCTCGCGCCATGCCCGCAGGTCACCCGTCGCGGCGGCGCCGAGGCGTGCCCACCGTGCGCGACCTGGTCGTGCTGGTCCCCGCCGGATGGGCCGCGCTGGGATGCACGATCGCCCTGCTGCCCGGCGTCTCCGCGGACTCGGCCCCCCGACGTCCTGCTGGCCACCGTCGTCCTCGGGCTGCTCGCGGCCGCGCTGCGGCCCGTGTTCGTGGTGGTGGCGGCGTGGCTCGGCTGGGCGGGTGTCGTCGCGGGGTGGCTCGTGGCCCAGGGCGCGCTGGTGTACGTCGCGCTCGCCGTCGCCCCGGGCATCTCCGTCGACGGCTGGTGGGACGCGTTCTGGGCGTCCTGGAGCTACGCGATCCTGGTGAGCACCGCCAGCTGGTTCGTCACGGCGGGCGACGACGGCGCGGTCGTCGCGCACCTGCTGCGCAGCACGCGCCGCGCGAACCCGGCCACCGGGCGGACGGCCGAACCCGGGGTCGTCGTGATCCAGATCGACGGCCTCTCGGCGCCGCTCGCGCGCCGGGCGATCCAGGCGGGCAACCTGCCGACGTTGAGCCGCTGGATCCGCTCGGGCAGCCACGTGCTCGCGGAGTGGCACGCCGAACTGCCTGCGACGACCCCGGCGAGCTAGGCCGGGCTGCTGCCCGGCGCGAGCCGCGAGGTGCCCGCCTTCCGCTGGTGGGAGAAGGAGCCGGGGCGGCTCGTGGTCACCAACCACCCGCGCGACAGCGCGTTGGTCGAATCGCGGCTGTCGAACGGGCGCGGGCTGCTCGCCGACGGCGGGGTGAGCCTCTCGAACGTCTTCTCCGGCGACGTGCCGACCAGCCTGCTCACGATGAGCACGATCGGGGCGGGCGCCGCCCGCCGCGGCCCGGCGCCCGCGCTCGCCGCCCTCTTCGTCAGCCCCTTCGGGCTGACCCGCGCACTCGTGCTCACGGTGGGGGAGGTGCTCGAGGAGCTCCACCAGGCCCGCCGCCGGCGGCTGCGCGGCGTCGAGCCGCGGATCCGCCGCGGCGGCTCCTCCGCGGCCCTGCGCGGCGTGACGAACGTGCTGCTGCGGGAGCTCACCACCTACCTCGTCGCGGTGCACCTGCGCAGCGGCGCGCCGTCGCTCTACTGCGACTTCGTCGACTACGACGAGATCGCCCACCACGCGGGCCCGACCCGGCCCGAGGCGCTCGCCTCGCTCGACGGGATCGACCGCGTCCTCGGCACGCTCGAGCAGGTCGCGAAGGCCGCGCCGCGGCCGTACCGGTTCGTGGTGGTCTCCGACCACGGTCAGAGCCAGGGCGCCACGTTCCGGCAGCGCTACGGCCTGCGGCTGGAGGACCTCGTGCGGCAGCTGATGCGCACCGGCGCCGTCGAGGTCGGGGTGGCGACGCACGCCGACGAGCAGCGGGGCCGGGTCGGCGCGCGGCTCGCCGGGCTGGACGCCGAGCGCCCCGACCTCGTCGTCGTCGCGTCGGGCAACCTCGCGATGATCTACTTCGCTCGCGTGCCGGGGCACCTGACCGTCGAGGAGATCGACCAGCTGCACCCGAGGCTGCTGTACGGGCTCGCGATGCACCCCGGCATCGGGTTCGTCGCGGTGCGCTCGTGCACCCACGGCCCGCTGGTGCTCGGGGCGCAGGGCCTGCACCTGTTGGACGACGACAGCGTGGAGGGCGCGGACCCGCTGGCCCCGTTCGGCCCCCGCGCGGCCGACGAGCTGCGCCGCCACCTGCGGCTCCCGCACGTCGGCGACATCGTCGTCAACAGCCGCCTCGACGCCTCCACCGGCGAGGTCGCCGCGTTCGAGGAACTCGTCGGATGCCACGGCGGGCTGGGCGGCCGGCAGTCGTCCGCGGTACTGGTCCACCCCGCGGGCTGGTCCGTCGACCGTCCCCTCGTCGGGGCCGACGCGGTGCACCACCAGCTCGTGGCCCGGCTGGAGCGGGTCGGGCAGCGGCGGCGCCTCAGGCAGGTGCACCGGACGGCGGGGTAGCGGCTCACCCGGCGGGGGCGATGCCCGGCCCGCCCGCACGGGGCACCGTCCGCCCGCGGCGGGCGCGACCAGGGGCGGGCGACGAGAGACCGGGGTGCGGTGATGGCGGACGGTGCGGGGAAGGCGGCGGGCGACGCCGCGCGCGGCGGCCCGCCCGCGGACCCCGCCGACCACCTGCGGTCCCCGGCCTACCTGCGGCTTCTGCTCCTCGCGGCGCTGGTCGGCGCGCCCATCTCGGCGGCGGCCTACTTCTTCCTGCACCTCGTCGACGGGCTCCAGGAGTGGGTCTACGCGGACCTGCCGCGGGCGCTCGGTTTCGCCGGGACGCCGCTGTGGTGGCCGCTGCCCCTGCTCGGGATCGCGGGCGTGCTCGTCGGCCTGGTGGTCCGCCACCTGCCCGGAGGGGGCGGTCATTCCCCGCTCGACGGCTTCGCGACTGGGCACACCCCGCAGCCTGCCGACCTCCCGGGCATCCTGCTCGCCGCACTCGCGAGCCTGGGGCTGGGTGCGGTGCTCGGGCCGGAGGCGCCGTTGATCGCCCTCGGCGGCGGGCTCGCCGTGCTCGCGGTGCGGCTGAGCCGCCGCGACGTGCCGGACCAGGCCGCCGCGGTCGTGGCGTCGGCCGGGAGCTTCGCGGCGATCAGCGCCCTGCTCGGCTCGCCGCTGCTCGGCGCGTTCCTGCTCATGGAGTCGGCCGGCCTGGGCGGCCCGGTCCTCGGGCTGGTGCTCCTGCCCGGGCTGCTCGCCTCGGGCATCGGGGCGCTGGTCTTCGTCGGGCTCAACCAGGTGTCGGGCCTCGGGACCGCCGCGCTGGAGCTGCCGGGCCTGCCGCCGTTCGCCCACCCCGACGTCGCGCAGTTCGGGTGGGCCCTGGTCATCGGCGTGCTCGCCGCGTTCCTCGGGTCCGGGATCCGCCGGCTCGGGACCCTCCTGCGCGGCTGCGTCGAGCGCCGCACCGTGCTCCTGACGGCGGCCGCCGGGCTCGGCGTCGCCGCCCTCGCCGTGGTCTACCCGGCCGCCACCGGCCGCGACGCGGCCGACGTGCTCGGCTCGGGCGAGGAGGACATCGGCGTCCTGCTGGAGCGCAGCGCCGAGTACTCGGTCGGCGCGCTGCTCCTGCTCATCGCGTGCAAGGGCCTCGCCTACGGCCTGTCGCTTCCGGCCTTCCGGGGCGGGCCGGTGTTCCCGGCGATGTTCATCGGCGCCGCGGGCGGGATCGCGATGTCGCACCTGCCGGGGTTGCCCCTGGTCGCGGGGGTGGCGATGGGGATCGGCGCGATGTGCGTCGTCATGCTGAGGCTGCCCCTCACCTCGGTGCTGCTGGCCACGCTGCTCATGTACGAGGACGGCCTCGCGGTCGCCCCGATCGTCATCGTGGCGGTGGTGGTGGCGCACGTGACCTCGGCCCGGCTCGCGCCACGGCCCGGCGCACCGGACCGGCGCCCCGGGAGCGAGGGCACCCCCGCGGCGCCTGCCCCCGAGCAGCGGCCGGCCACCTGAGACGGGCCGCGGGACCACCCGGCGGTCGGTCATCCGCGTCGGGTGAGGCGGGGCGGTCGGTGGCGCAGCACGGTGCGTGGAAGCGGACGTGCCGAGCCAGGGGAGCAGGGACATGGACGAGCGTCGGACCGACCCGTCGGTGCAGGACCTCAACCGGGGCGTGTTGATCGCCGCAGCGGTGCTGTTCGCCGTCGCCGGGCTCGCCGGGCCGGCCGGGTTCGCGATGTTCTGCGCCGCGCTGTTCGGAGCCACGCGCAGCTGGGTCCGGCGCGCCGATCTCGGCCCCCGCGAGCTCGCGACGCTGAAGTGGCGCCAGGCCGAGGCCGCGGCCGGCGCGGGCGCGGGTGCCTGGCAGGACCACGAGAAGCACGCCTGGTCGCCGCGGTCGGCGCGCAGGTGACGACCCGGCCCGCTCACGACGGGACCGGTGGCCGCTCCCCCTCCTGCGGTGAGCCGTAGACGTCGCGCAGCCGCTCGATCTGCTGCGTGGTGAACGCCCGCTCCCGGCGGGCGTCGCGCGCGAAGGCCGCGGCCCAGGTCAGCACCGCGCCGACCCGGTTGCGGTAGCCGGTGAGGAAGGCGATGTGGATGACGAGCCACGCGAACCACCCCGGCAACCCGGCGAACTTCGCCGGGCCCGCCGACACGACCGCGTTGCCCCGCGAGAGGTAGGCGGCCGACCCGAGGTCGAGGTAGCGGAACGGGCCGACCCGCCTGCCCTCGGCCCGGCGCCGGATCCGGCGCCCCGCGTACGAGCCGGACTGCATGGCCACCTCGGCCACGCCGGGCAGGTGGTCCCGGCTCATCAGGTCCCCGACGACGGAGATCTCGGGGTGACCGGGGATCGTGAGGTCCGGCTCCACCTCGATGCGCCCGGCGCGATCCTGGTGCGCACCCGTGGCGTTCGCGAGCGCGCCGGCCACGGCGGGCGCCTCGACCCCCGCCGCCCAGAGCACGGTGCCGGCCTCGTGGCGGGCCGTCGCCCCCGCGTGGTCGCGGGTCTCGAGCCCAGTGCCGTCCACGCCCGTGACGATCGTGCCCATGTGCAGCTCGACGCCGAGGTCGCGCAGCGCGTCCGCCGCCTTGCCCGACAGCGCGGGCCCGAACGACGCCAGCGGCGCGTCGCCGCCGTCGAAGAGCAGCACCCGGGCGTCCTCGGGCCGGATGCGCCGGAACTCCGAGCGCAGCGTGCGGGTGGCGAGCTCGCGGATCTGCCCGGCCAGCTCCACCCCGGTCGGGCCACCGCCGACGACGGCGAACGTGAGCCGGCGGCGCTGCTCGTCCGGGTCGGTGGCGGTCTCGGCGAGCTCGAACGCCCCGAACACCCGCCGCCGGATCGCGAGCGCGTCGGCGATCGTCTTCATCCCCGGCGCCCACCGCGCGAACTCGTCGTGCCCGAAGTAGGACTGGCGCAGGCCCGCCGCGACGACCAGGTCGTCGTAGGGCAGGGTGATGCGACCGCCGAGCGGTCGCTCAGCGACGACCTGGCGGGCCGCGGCGTCGACGTCGACGACCTCGGCCAGCACGCACTCGACGTTGCGGTGCCGCTTGAGGACGTCGCGCAGCGGCGCCGCGATCTGGCCCTCGGACAGGATCCCCGTGGCCACCTGGTAGAGCAGCGGCTGGAACAGGTGGTGCTGCGCGCGGTCGACGAGCGTGATCGCGAACCCGTCGCGGCGCCGCAGCGCCCGCGCCGCGAACAGGCCGGCGAACCCGCCTCCGACGATGACGACCCGACGCACGGGCGCCCGGATCCCCGGGGTTCGGCTCATCGTGGCCTCCGGGGTGCTTCAGGCGGGGTCGTGCCAGTGGTCGCCCTCCGGGAGCAGGGCGTCGGCCTCCTTGGGCCCCCAGCTGCCCCGCGGGTAGGTGTGCACCGGCACGACGTCGCCGAGCACCGGGTCGACGACCCGCCACGCCGCCTCGACGGTGTCCTCGCGGGCGAAGAACACCCGCTGCCCGGCCAGCGCCGCCCCGATGAGCCGGTCGTACGGGCGCATGTCCTCGCCGCTGTGCTCGGCGAAGACGAGCTCGTTGGCCTGCGGCTGGGCCCCGGGGCCCGGCTTCTTGCCCGCGAGCGAGAGGCTGATCCGGGCGGTCGGCCAGATGCGGAACCGCAGCGCGTTGGTGACCTCGTGGCCGGTGACCCCGAGCATCGCGAACACGTTGTAGGGCACCGGGCGGAACCGGATGCTGACCTCCGTGGCGGTCACGGGCATGGTCTTGCCCGCCCGGATGAGCATGGGCACGCCCGCCCACCGCCACGACTCGAGCGCAAGCCGGACCGCGACGTAGGTCTCCACGCTCGACAGCGGGTCGACGCCCTCGACGTCGCGATAGCCGTCGTACTGGCCGCGCACGGTGTCGGCGGGCGTGAGCGGGCGCAGCGCGGCGATCACCCGCGACTTCGCGTCCAGCCACGAGTTCGCCCCGGAGCCGTCCGGTGGGTCGGCGACCACGGTGGCGAGCACCTGCAGCATGTGGTTCTGCACGACGTCGCGGATGGCGCCGGTGCGGTCGTAGAACCGGCCCCGGTCGGCCACGTCGAACGCCTCGGCCATGGTGATCTGGATGCTCTCGACGTGGGTGCGGGTGAGCAGCGGCTCGATCATCGAGTTGGCGAACCGGGCGACGAGGACGTCGTTGAGGGGGTCCAGGCCCAGCCAGTGGTCCACCCGGTAGATCGCGTCCTCCCCGAAGTGCTGGTGCAGGGTCTCGTTGAGCGCGACGGCGCTCGCCAAGTCGGTGCCGAACGGCTTCTCCACCATCACCCTGGCGCCCTCGGCCCGCCCCGCCTTCGCGATGCCCTCGGCGATGCGGCCGAACAGCAGCGGGGGCACCTCCAGGTAGTAGAGGACTCGCCGCGCATCGCCCAGTTCGCGGGACATCGCCGCATAGGTGACGTCGTCGCCGAGGTCCCCGTCCACGTAACGGAGCAGGCCGAGCATCTTCCGGGCCGGCGGCGAGCCCGGGTCCATGCGGTTGTCCCGCAGGGACCGCACGGCGTAGTCGCGGAACTGGTCCAGGCCCCAGCCGCTCGCCGCGACCCCGATGATCGGGACGTCCAGCACGCCCCGGTCCACCAGCCCCACCAGGGCCGGGAAGGTCTCCAGCTTGGCCAGGTCACCGGTCGCCCCGAAGACGACCAGAGCGTCCACGTCCACTCGGTCCGTCGCCATGGCTTCTCCTCGCCATCATCCGAGTCGTTCGAGCACGCGTTCTGCGACCCGCAGCGCGTTCGCGATCGCCGTCAGCGACGGGTTCACCGCGCCGATGCTCGGGAAGAAGCTCGTGTCGACGACGTAGAGGTTGTCGAGCTCGTGCGCCTTGCAGTCGACGTCGAGCGCCGAGCTCGCCGGGTCGGTGCCGAACCGCACGGTGCCCGCCTGGTGCGCGGTGGCCCCGATCGGCATGCCCTTGTGCAGGTAGATGCTCCTGTCCAGCAGGTGGTGCTCGTGCATGCCGAGGTCGCCGAGCCGCCGTTGCAGGGCGTGCCGCAGCCGCTTCACGCCCTCGACGTTGTTGTCCTCGTCGATCGAGAGGTGGATGCGCCCCTCGCGGTCGAGCGTGACGCGGTTGTCCGGGTGGGGGAGGTCCTCACCGCAGAGCCAGAAGTCGACCGCGTGGTGCGCGAGCACCTCCAGCGGCACCTCGGGGACGAGGTGCCCGGCCCAGCGCGGGGCGTTCGCGTGGATCTGCTCGGCGTCGGACTTGCCGAGCATCTGGACGCCGCCCATCGGGTAGACCCAGTCGGCCGAGGCGGAGTACCAGTCGTTGAGCGCGAGCGTCTTCTGGAAGCGGGTCGGGTTCGGCTCCTTCGAGACCGCCATCACCGCCAGGTTGTTGTGGCGCATGTAGTGGCGTCCGACCACGCCGGAGCCGTTGGCCAGCCCGTGGGGGTGCCGGTCGTTCGCCGACCGCAGCAGCAGGGCGGCCGAGTTCACCGCGCCGCACGCGACGACCACGACGTCCGCGCCGAACCGCACGGTGTCGCCGCCCAGCTCGGCGACCACCGCGGTGACGGTGCGCCCGCTCGGGTCGGTCTCCAACCGGGTCACGCGGGCGCCCGTGCGCAGCTCGACGTTCGGGTGTGCCAGGGCCGGGTCGACGCACACCACCTGCGCGTCGGCCTTCCCGTTCACCAGGCACGGGAAGCCGTCGACCCGGTCGCAGCGGATGCAGACGCTGTCGTGGGTGGCCATGCCCTGCGCGTCCTGGGTGAGGTGGACCCCGATCGGCAGGTGGAACGGGTGCAGGCCCTGCTTCTCCAGGTCGTCGGACAGCTGCTGGATCCGCGGCTCGTGCCGCACCGGGGGATGGGGGTAGTCCCGGCTCACCGGCCCCTCGGTCGGGTCCTCGCCGTGCCGGCCGTGCACCTGGTAGAGGTGCTCGGCCTCGCAGTAGTACGGCTCGAGGTCGGTGTAGGAGATCGGCCACGCGGGCGAGATCCCGCCGTGGTGGCGGATCTCGGTGAAGTCCTCCGGGCGCAGCCGGAACAGCGCGGCGCCGTAGAACTTGGTGTTGCCCCCGACGTAGTAGTTGACCTCGGGCGGGAACTCGCGGCCGTGGCGGTCGTACCAGAACTCGGGCGCCCGGTACCTGCCCTTCACGAACACCTCGGTCGAGTCCCAGTTGGCGCGCTCGCGGGGCAGGTAGCCCCCGCGTTCCAGCATCAGCACGCGTGTGCCGGACGGGGCGAGCCGGTGCGCGAAGGTGCCGCCGCCCGCGCCGGTGCCGATGACGATGACGTCGTGGTACCGGTCGCTGGACACGGGAACGGACACGGTGCCTCCTCGAGGGCCGCGGGTCTCTCGCCGGTCACCGTGTGGGCACCACCGGCGCGCCCGCATCACCTCCTGGGGGTGATCGGGCCCGGACCTCCAGCCGAGCCCGGACCTCGGTCGAGCATCGTCGGGGCGGCGGCCGACGCGGACTCGTCGAAGACGCAGAGCGCCCAGATGACGAGGATCCCGATGGCGATGCCGATGACCGACCAGCCCGGGTGGTGGGACACCGAGAGGAAGCACGCGACGACGCTCGCCGCGGCCAGGACGATGCCGGCCACCCGGCCCCACCGCACGCCCGCGATCACGAACATGCCGGCGAGCCCGACGAGCGCACCCAGGCCGAGGTGGACCCACCCCCACGTGGCCGCGCTGAGGGAGAACACGTTGCGCCCGGTCGCGTCGGGCGCCTGCCCCGTGAACAGGGTCGTGGTGGCGGCGATGAGCTGCACCACGCCGAGCAGCGCCATCGCGAGGCCGGCGAAGCGCGCGAGGCCCGTCGCGAGGGCCGGGGCGGCGCGCCCCTCGCCCGCGGTGGACGGTCCGGTCGACCGGTCGGTCGTCATGGCCCCTCCCGGTGGCGCGGCGGCGGGTCTGCTGGTCCCGCGGAGGGTCGTCGCGTGGGCCGCGCGGATCGTCACCCGTCCCGGGTGAAGCGGGCGGCCTCCTCCTCGACGGGTGATGCGCGCGCGCCCGCCCGACGTGACGGTGCCGCGGCGGGACCCACCGACGCGCGGGAGGCAGCCATGACCGAGGCAGCGATCGCCGACCACGGCCTCATCGGGGACCTGCAGACGGCGGCGTTGGTCAGCACCGACGGCTCGGTCGACTGGTTCTGCTGCCCGCGGTTCGACTCGCCGAGCGTCTTCGGCGCGCTGCTCGACGACGAGCGCGGCGGGCGTTTCCGGATCCGGCCGCAGCGCGCCTACGAGTCGCGGCAGATGTACTTCCCGGACACCGCCATCCTCATCACCCGGTTCATCACCGAGGCCGGGATGGGCGAGGTCGTCGACTTCATGCCGCCCGCCGGGGCGGTGGCCACCGCGAACCACCGCATGGCGCGGATGGTGCGCTGCATCCGCGGGGAGATCACGTTCGAGGTCGACGTCGCACCCCGCTTCGACTACGGGCGCCGCTCCCACCGGCTGGAGGTGTCCGAGACCGGCGCCGTGTTCTCCACCGACGCGCTGACCCTCACCCTCCACCCGGTCCGGGAACCGGGCGACGAGCGGATCGCCCACGTCCGGGTCGACGAGCGGGACCTGCACGTGACCATCGCGCTCACGGCGGGCCAGGTGCGGGGCATGGTGCTGGAGTCGGGCGCCGACGGGCCGCCGCGGGTGGTGCGGGTGACGGATTTCGAGCAGATGTTCCACGAGACCGTCGCGTTCTGGCGCACCTGGCTGCGCCGCTGCACCTACACCGGGCGCTGGCGCGAGACGCTGCAGCGCTCCGCGATCACGCTCAAGCTCATGACCTACGCCCCGAGCGGCGGCCTGGTCGCCGCGCCGACCACGGGGCTGCCCGAGCAGGTCGGCGGCGAGCGCAACTGGGACTACCGCTACACCTGGGTGCGCGACGCGTCGTTCTCGGTCTACGCCCTGCTGCGGCTCGGGTTCACCGAGGAGGCGGCGCAGTTCAGCGCGTGGATGCGCGACCGGGTGGCCGAGCGCGCCGGGGGCGACGGCAGCCCGCTCAACATCATGTACCGGGTCGACGGATCGTCCGACCTGAAGGAGGAGACGCTCGAGCACTGGTCGGGCTACCGCGGCTCGCGGCCGGTGCGGATCGGCAACGGCGCCGCCGACCAGCTGCAGCTCGACATCTACGGCGAGGCGCTCGACAGCATCTACTTCGCCGACCGGCGCGGCCTGCAGATCGGGCACCGCGGCTGGGGCTCCGTCCGGGAGCTGCTGGACTGGCTCGCCGCGAACTGGGACCAGCCGGAGGAGGGCATCTGGGAGACCCGGGGCGGGCGCCAGGACTTCACCTTCGGGCGGCTGATGAGCTGGGTCGCCTTCGACCGGGGCATCCGGATGGCGGCCGAACACGGCAGGCCGGCCGCGGTCGGCACGTGGGTCGAGGCCCGCGACGCGATCTACGACCAGATCATGGACAAGGGGTGGGACCCCGAGCGCGGGGCGTTCGTACAGCACTACGGCAGCCCCGTGCTGGACGCGGCGCTGCTGCGCATGCCGAGCGTCGGGTTCATCACCCCGCGCGACCCCATGTGGACCTCGACGCTGCGGGCGATGGACTCCGAGCTCGTCACCGACAGCCTCGTCTACCGGTACGACCCCGCCGCCTCCCCCGACGGCCTCCTCGGCTCGGAGGGCACGTTCTCGCTCTGCTCGTTCGCCTACGTCGACGCGCTGGCGCGGGCGGGTCGGCTGGAGGACGCGCGGCTGGCGTTCGAGAAGATGCTCACCTACGCCAACCACGTCGGGCTGTTCTCCGAGGAGATCGCCCTCACCGGCGAGCAGATCGGCAACTTCCCGCAGGCGTTCACCCACCTCGCGCTGATCGACGCCGCGATCACGCTCGACGCGGAGCTCGACCGGGTCGGGGCCCGGGCGTGACGGGGGTCCGCCCGCCGTGTCCGCGGTCGACCTGGCCCGCCTCCAGTTCGCCTCGACCTCGATCTACCACTTCCTGTTCGTGCCGCTCACGATCGGGCTGGCGTTCCTCACCGCGTTCCTGCACACGCGGTGGCACCGCACCGGTGAGCCGGGGCAGCGGCGGCTGACCCGGTTCGTCGCACGCTGCTGGTGATCAACGTCGCGGTCGGCGTGGTCACCGGCCTGGTGCAGGAGTTCCAGATCGGGATGAACTGGTCGGGCTACTCCCGGTTCGTCGGCGACGTGTTCGGGGCCCCGCTCGCGATGGAGGGCTCGCCGCGTTCTTCCTGGAATCGGTCTTCCTCGGGCTGTGGCTCTTCGGCTGGGATCGGCTCCCACCGCGGGTGCACCTCGCCACGATCTGGGCGGTCGCCGTGGGCGGGGCGTTGTCGGCGGCGTTCATCATGGCCGCCAACTCGTGGATGCAGAACCCGGTGGGCTACGCGATCGCCCCCGCGACCGGGCGGGCGCAGCTCACCGACATCGGGGCGGTGCTCACCAACCCGGTCTTCCTGCGCAGCTACCTGCACGTGGTGCTCGCGTCGCTGGTCACCGCGGCCGTGGTCGTGCTGGCGATCTCCGCGTGGCACCTGCGCCGCGGCGGGCCGGGGAGTTCGACCCGGCGCGGATCGCGCTCGCGGTGCTGGCGCCCGCCACCGCGCTCAACCTGCTCGTGGGTAGCGAGCTCGGCGTGACCGAGGGCGTCCACCAGCCGGTGAAGATCGCGGCCGCGGAGGCGCAGTGGGAGACGTGCCAGCCGTGCTCGTTCTCGCTGTTCCAGATCGGCGGCGGGAACGACGACCAGAACCCGACGAAGGTGATCCAGGTGCCGCACCTGCTCTCGGTGCTCGCGACGAACT
>NZ_DATGOP010000056.1:0-9283 GCF_035305885.1 Pseudonocardia sp. | reverse complement strand
CCAGTCCCCCGGCCACCTCCTCGGCGACCCGCCGGGTGTTGCCGAACACCGACTCCGCCACGACGAGCACGCGCATCCTCGCTCCTCCGGTCCCTCGCGTCGTCCACCGAGCCTGCTCGCGGATCCGCTCCGGCGGCAGGGCAGCAGATCCCGACCGCGCGGGACGTCCGCGGGCGCCGCCCCGGCCGAAGGTCCCGACGGGCGCGCTCATCCGCGGACGGCCGCGTCCAGCAGCACCCGCCGTTCCGCGGAGGCGATGGCGGCGCGGGCGGCGTCGACGGCGTCCGGGTTGACCGAGATCGACGTGATCCCCGCGCGTACGAGGTGCTCGGCGAACTCGGGGTTCTTCGACGGCGCCTGCCCGCACAGCGACGACGTGATCCCGTGGCGCCGGGCCGCCGCGATGATCTGCTCGATGGCGGCGAGCACCGCCGGGTCGGCCTCGTCGTAGAGCTCGGCGCACTCGGCCGAGTCGCGGTCGACGCCGAGCACGAGCTGGGTGAGGTCGTTGCTGCCGATCGACACCCCGTCGATGCCGAGCTGCACGTAGGCGGGCAGCCAGTGCGCGACGGAGGGCACCTCGGCCATCACCCAGCGGTGCATCCCGCGGTGCGCGCCGAGCGGGCTCGCGTCGACCAGCTCGAGGCACGCCTCGAGCTCCCAGCGGGTCCGGACGAACGGGATCATCAGGTGCAGGTTGGGGGTCCGCTCGCGGACCTCGGCGAGGGCGCGCAGCTCGAGCGCGAACACCTCCGGCTCCCGCAGGTACCGGTACGCGCCCCGGTAGCCGATCATCGGGTTGTGCTCGACGGGCTCGTGGGCGGCGCCGCCCTCGAGCCCGCGGAACTCGTTGCTGCGCAGGTCCGTGGTCCGGTAGATCACGGGCCGCGGCGCGAACGGCTCGGTGATGCGCAGCAGCGCCTCCGACAGCGCCGCGACGAACTGCTCCTGCTCCCCGCGCGCGATCACCTCCCGCGGGTGCCGCCCGCCGAGGGCCTCGGTGAGCATGAACTCCGCGCGCAGCAGCCCGACCCCGTCGACGGGCCGCGCGGCGACGGCCGCGGCCTGCTCGGGCATCGCGAGGTTGACGTAGAGCCGCGTGCCGATCGGTTCCGGCGGGCTCGGGGCGGGTGCCGCCACCGGCTCGGCCCGGGCGGGTGACGGGGCCGTCGCCCCGGCCCGCACCTCGCCCGCGCTCCCGTCGACCGTGACGAGCTCCCCGTTCGCGAGCCGGGTGGTGGCGTCGTGCGTGCCGACGACGCACGGCACCCCCAGCTCGCGGGCGACGATCGCGGCGTGGCAGGTGGTGCCGCCGCCGTCGGTGACGAGCGCCGACGCGCGCCGGATCGTCGGGAGCCAGTCCGGGTTGGTCATGGGGGCGACGAGGACCTCGCCGGCCTGCAACGCGGCGCCCTCGGCCGGGGTGGTGAGCACCCGCACCCGGCCGGAGGCCACGCCCGGGGAGGCGGCCAGGCCGCGCACGAGCGGTTCCTCCCCGGAACCGGACGCCGGGGCGGGGGCCGCGGTCAGGGTCGTGATCGGCCGGGCCTGCACCAGCCAGATGCGCCGCCCGGTCATCGCCCATTCGACGTCCTGCGGGACGCCGAAGTGCTCCTGCACCCGCAGGGCGAGGCGGGCGATGTCGCACGCCTCGTCGTCGGACAGCACGCGGGCGTCGGCCCGCTGCGGGTCGAGCGGCTCGGTGCGGTCGGCGCCGTCCTCGCCGCGCACGATCTGGTGGGTCTGGTGCCCGACCCGGGCGGCGAGCAGGCGCGTGCCGCCCGCGCCGACGCGGTAGGTGTCGGGCTCGACCGCGCCGCTGACGACTACCTCGCCCTGGCCGAACGCGGCCTCGACGACCACGACGTCCCGACGGCCGGTGGCCGGGTCCGCGGTGAACGCCACGCCCGACCGCTCCGCCCGGACCATCAGCTGCACGACGACGGCGATGGCCGGTTCGGCGAGGTAGCCCCGGGCGGCCCGGTAGGCGACGACCCGGGGCCCGTAGACCGAGGCCCAGCACGCGGTGATCCGCTCGACGAGCGCGTCCATCCCGCGCACGTTCGTGAAGGTGGCGTTCATGCCGGCGAAGGAGGCGTCCGCGCCGTCCTCGCCGACCGCCGACGACCGCACCGCGACCGTGGCCCCGCCCTCCCCGTCGGGTAGGGCCGCGTAGGCGGACCTGACCTGGTCGACCAGGTCGTCCGGCAGGCCCGCCGCGCGCACCGTCGCGGCCGCCTGCCGGCACAGCGCGTCCAGCTCGGCGGGGTCGTCCACCGCGGCCACCGCCCGGGAGTGCAGCCGGGCGAGCTCGCCCCGCACGCCCGCCCGCTCGATCGCGCGCAGGAACGACGCGGCGGGCAGCACGAAACCCGGCGGCACGGGCAGCCCGGCGGCGACCAGTTCGCCGAGGTTGGCGGCCTTCCCGCCGACCTCGGGCGCGTCCGCCGCCGTCAGCTGCTGCAGCGTCCTGACCGCGGGCGCGGCCGCGATGGTCGTCATGACGCCGGCTGCGGCCGGACGACGGCGACCGGGCAGTGGGCGCGGTGCAGCACCGCGTGGCTCACCGACCCCAGGAGCAGCCCCGCGACCCCTCCCCGCCCGCGGGACCCGACCACGACCAGCTGCGCCTTGCGCGACCGCTCCACCAGCGCCCGGGACGCGTGCTCACGCGTCACCACCCGCTGCACGGGCACGTCCGGGTACTTCTCCCCCCACCCGGCGAGCCGCTCGGCGAGCAGCTGCCGCTCGTCCTCCTCGATGGCGTCCCAGTCCAGGATCGGCGCCAGCGCCGGATCCACGAACAGGTCCCACCAGGTGTGCACCGCCACGAGCGCCGCCTGCCGCAGGGAGGCCGCCTCGAAGGCGAACGCCAGTGCCGCCTCGCTCGTCGGGGAGCCGTCGACCCCGACCACCACCGGCGCGGTGGGCTCCGGCTCGTCGCCGCGCACCACCACCGTCGGGCACTCGGCCCGCGCCCCGAGCGCGACGGCGACCGAGCCGAGCAGCAGCCCGGTCACGCCGCCCAGGCCGCGGTCGCCGATCACCACCATCAGCGCGCGGCGCGCCTCCTCGATCAGCACCGGGATCGGGTAGCCGGCCACGAGCTGCGACTGGACCTCGAGGCCCGGCTGCTCCCGCTCGGCCACCTCCACGGCGCTGGTCAGCCGGTCGCGCGCCGCGTCCAGCATGATCTCCCGGTAGCGGGTCCCGAGGCCCGGCTGTCCCAGCGCGTGGTCGTGGGTCCACTCGAACGCGGTGACCGCCCGCAGCGGCACCCGCCTGCGCCTCGCCTCGCGTGCGGCCCACCGCACGGCGCCCAGGGCCGACTCCGACCCGTCCACGCCGACGACGATGGGCGACCCCGGCCGTGTTGTGCTCATCGTGATCCTTCCTCCGGTTCCTGTCCCGAGGGTCGACCGCCCGCCCGCGCCGACGGCAGTGGCTCCGGTCCCGCCGTGTGGGGCCGCAGGGTCCGCGTTGCGGAGGGCCGTCCGTCCTTGCCCGTCACTCGGCGGCCTGCGCCGGCCCCGCCCACCGCGTGGGCCCCTCGGGAAGCCGGGCCGCCCCGTGCAGCGCGCCCTGGCGCAGCCGCTCCGCGAGCCGTTCCAGCAGCCGGTCGACGGCCTCCGGGGCGGTCGACCCGGTGTCCCGCACGAGCAGCGGGGTGGCGTCGAGGTCGACGTTCGCGCTCGCGGTGACCGGCCGGCCGGGTCGTCGCCCGGAACGCGGGGTGGAGCACCGGGCTGGGGGTGCTCGTCGGCGCCGCGGTCGCCCGCAACACCGCGAGCGGGCCGGCCACCCCTCGCCGTACCTGGCGTTCGAGGTCGGGTGGCGCGGCGTCGGCTACGGGGGCGTCGACGCGCTCGCCCTCTCCGTGTTCCCAGCGCTCGTCGCGGTCCTGATCCTCGGGGTCGGCCGGCGGGGCCTCGCGCGCAAGCTCGCGTTCGCCGGGTGACGCTCGCGTGCTCGCTGGTGGTCGTGACCACCTACCACCTCGGCCACGTCGAGTTCCGCGGTGAACGGCTGCTGGAATCCCGGATCGGCGCCGTGCTGTTCGACGTCCCGAGGGTGCTCACCGGGAACCCGGTCGGCGCCGTGCTCGCCCACGCCGCGGCGCACGTGACCGCCGTCCTGCACCAGTGCCACGGGGGGCGGCCACGGCTTCCTGCCGCCCGAGCTCACCCCCGCCCACCCCGACAACGCCGGCGGGGCGGCCGGAGCGGTCCTCGCGACCGGGTGGCTGCTGCTCGTGGCGCTCGTCGTCGTGCTCCTGCGGGGGCGGGGCGCCGAGCGCCGCTGGCGGCGCCGGCCGAGCCGGTCACAGCCCCAGCGAGCGGCCGACGACCTCCTTCATGATCTCGGTGGTGCCGCCGTAGATGCGGGTGACCCGCGCGTCGAGCCAGGCGCGGGCGATCGGGAACTCGGCCATGTAGCCGTAGCCGCCGTGCAGCTGCAGGCATCGGTCCACCACCCGCCCCTGCAGCTCGGTGCACCACCACTTCGCCTTCGCGGCCTCGGCGGCGGTGAGCTCGTCCGCGTCGAGCGCCCGCACGCAGTCGTCGAGGTAGTGCTCGGCGAGGTCGATCTCGGTGTCGATCTCGGCGAGCACGAACCGCGTGTTCTGGAACGACCCGATCGGCTGCCCGAACGCCGTGCGCGCCTTGGCGTACTCCAGGGTCTGCTCGAACGCGGCCCTGGCCGCGGCGGTCGCGGAGATCGCGAGTGAGAGCCGCTCCCGGGGCAGGTTCGCCATCAGCTGGGCGAACCCGTCCCCCTCCGCGGGCCCGAGCAGGTTCGCCACGGGCACCCGCACGTCGGTGAACGTGAGCTCCGCGGTGTCCTGGGCGTGCAGGCCCACCTTGTCCAGGTTGCGGCCCCGCTCGAAGCCGGCCATCCCCCGCTCGAGCACCAGCAGGCTCACGCCCTTGTGCCGCTGCCCGGGGTCGGTCTTCACCGCGGTGATCACCAGGTCGGCGTTGATGCCGTTGGAGATGAACGTCTTCGCGCCGTTGACGACGTAGTGGTCGCCCTCGCGGCGCGCCGTGGTCGCGATCGACGCGAGGTCCGACCCCGTCCCGGGCTCGGTCATCGCGATCGCGGTGATCAGCTCGCCGGACGCGACGCCGGGCAGCCAGCGCCGCGCCTGCTCCTCGTCGCAGTAGGACAGGAAGTAGGGCAGGCAGACGTCGTTGTGCAGGGAGATCCCGAGGCCGGGCCCGGCCGCCCCGGCGCGCGCGACCTCCTCCCCGATCACGGCGTTGAACCGGAAGTCGCGCACCCCTCCCCCGCCGAGCTCCTCCGGGATCTCCATCCCCAGGAAGCCCGCCCGGCCGGCCGCGGTGAACAGCTCACGGGGCGTGATCCCGGCCGCGTCCCATTCGGCGAGGTGGGGCACGACCTCGACGTCGAGGAACTTCCGGAAGGACGCGCGGAAGGCGTCGTGGTCGTCCTCGTAGAGCGTTCGGCGCACGGCGGGTCCGCTCCTCTCGCGTCGGTGCGGTCGGGAGACGCCTCCCGGGTTTCCCGGGACGGTAGCCGGAGACGGGGTTGCTTCCACCCCCCTCGAGTGAAACACTCGTGGCAGTTCACTGAAACGACTGTTGCAGTGAGGAGGGAGGTCGGGCATGACGCAGGCAACCGCGGCCACGAGCGCAGGCGGGTTCGGGTCTCCGTGCGAGTGGGTGTTCGTCGACGGCGAGGTCGTCCCGGACGACGAGGCCGCCGTCAGCGTGCACGCGCACGCGCTCTCCTACGGCACGGGCACCTTCGAGGGCATCCGGGCCTGGTGGAACGCCGACCGCGAGCAGCTCTACCTGATGGAGGGGCACGCGCACTACGAGCGGCTCGCCCGGTCGGCGCGGATCCTCGGCCTCCCCCTGGCGATGTCGCCGGACGCGCTCGTGCGCGCCACGGTCGACCTCCTGCGCCGCAACGAGGTCCGGGCCAACGCCTACGTCCGGCCGCTCCTGGTGCAGGCGGGTGCCGCGCTGCCGGTGCGGATGCACGACGTCGAGACCCGGCTGTCCATCGCGATCACCCCGACGCCGGGCGACTACATCAACCCGGACGGCGTGCGCTGCATGGTGAGCTCGTGGCGGCGGGCACCGGACGTCAGCGCGCCCAACCGGGCCAAGGTCACCGGCAGCTACACCGGCCCTGCGCTCGCCAAGACGGAGGCGACCGCGCACGGGTTCGACGAGGCGATCATGCTGACCGTCGACGGGTTCGTCGCCGAGGCCACGACGTCGAACATCTTCGTGCGGCTCGGCGAGGAGTGGGTCACCCCGCCGGGCACCGAGGACATCCTCGAGGGCATCACGCGGGCCGAGGTGATGACCCTGCTCGCCGAGGAGCTCGGGCGGCCGGTGACCCAGCGCCGCGTGCACCGCTCGGAGCTCTACACGAGCGACGAGATCCTCCTGACCGGCACCGCCGCGGTCGTGGTCCCGGTCGTCGAGGTGGACGGGCGGCCGGTCGGCGACGGCAAGCCCGGGGAGACCACGCAGACCCTCAACCAGACGATCCGCGCCATCGGCCGCGGCGACGACCCGCGGCACCCGGAATGGACCACACCCGTCTACGACGAGGAGCCGTCATGAGCGACACCTTCGGCGAGCCGGCCACGCTGCCGGTCAAGCAGATCTGGAAGGACGTGACCGCCCGCATCGTCCAGAGCGAACTGATCACGATGGCGATCGTCGAGCTGCCGCCCAACAGCGTCGTGCCGGCCCACCAGCACGTCAACGAGCAGCTGGGCTTCGTGATCAGCGGTTCGCTGCGGTTCACCGTGGGCGGCGAGACCCGCGAGCGCGGCCCCGGCGACACCTGGCGGATCCTCGCCGACGTACCGCACGAGGTGACGGTCGGGCCCGAGGGCGCCGTGGTCGCCGAGGTGTACTCGCCGGTCCGCGCCGATTGGGCCGCGCTGCCCGATCAGCCGGCGCGGCCGTCGGCGTGGCCGCCCACCGGTTCGTGAGGCGGCGGTCGGGCCTCGGCGTAGCCGGTCCTGCGTAAACTGCCGCTGACACGTTCGTTTCAGCGACGGGATCCTCCGCATGCCGCAGGCCACCCACCCGCCGTCCGCCCGGCAGGTCGAGCTGCTCGACCGGGCCTACCGCTACGTCCTGGAACACGGGATCAGCGAGCTGTCGCTCCGCCCGCTGGCGGCGGCGATCGGATCGAGCCCCCGCGTGCTGCTCTACCTGTTCGAGAGCAAGGACGGCCTGATCCGCGCCCTGCTCGCCCGGGCCCGTGAGGACGAGCTGGCGCTGCTCGAGCGCGTCGACCACGCCGACAACCACAACCTCGGGACCCTGACGGAGGTCGCGAGGTCCCTCTGGGGGTGGCTCGTCGCGCCGGAACACCGCGCTCTGCTGCGCCTGTGGGTCGAGTCGTACTCCCGGTCGCTGATCGACCCGGACGGACCGTGGGGCGGCTTCGCGCGGTCCACCGTGGACGACTGGCTGGCCGTGCTCGGCGCCGCGCAGGCCCCGCAGGAGCGCCGGAGCGAGGACGGGGAGGCCGAACGCACCCTCGTCCTCGCGGTGCTCCGCGGCGCCCTGCTGGACCTGCTGGCCACCGGCGACGTCGGACGCACCACGGCGGCGGTGAACCGCTTCTTCGCCCGCGCCGAGAAGCCCTGATCGTCGCGCGACCCGTCGTCCGCGGAGAAGCGCATCGCGAACACCTTGCACACGGCGATGCGCGGCGGCACTCGAAAGCCCGTCGCCGGCGGCCGGGCCCTTTACCGCGTCGTCGATCCGCCGGGCTCATTCGTCGATGAGCCGGATGCCGGACGCGTAGTTCTGCAGGACCTGCACCCGCTTGCCCCGGCGGGTCTCGTAGAGCGCGGCGCCGAGACGGGGGTGGTCACGAACCAGTGCCGCGTGCACCTCTTTCTCGTGGGCGGCCCATCGCGAGCCCTTTCTCTTGCCGACGTAGAAGATGCTCAGCTGCCTCTCCGTCTCCGGGCCTCGTGCACGACCGGGCCGCGCGGGCACGCGGCCCGTTCCCCGCCACTCGCCGCGCCGCACCCGGAAACTGACGCCCGAGCCAACGACGTGCTGCGCACGGTGGTGGCGAAGGCCCTGCTCGCGGGGCGGGCGAGCATCGGGTGGTGACCGCGGGTGTCCCACCCGCAGGCCGGCCGACCAGCTCGGCGGGGTCAGTCGCCCCCGCAACCCTCGCCGTCACCGTCGCGGTCGAGGTGGCGTGCGTAGCCCGGGTCACCGCGCCGGATCGGGGCCTTGCCGGCGGCTTTCACGGCGTCGCAGTTCGGGTAGTAGACGGACCCGCCGCCGTCGCCCTTGCCGCTGTTCGTGCTGTCGTCCTCGTCGTCGTCCTCGTCGCGGGCGGGCGCGGGCGCTTGGGTGCGGCGACGCGTATCCGGATCCGGGTCGGGGTCCGGGTCGGGGGCGGGTGCAGGCCGCGCGCTGGTCGTCCTGGCGGTGGTGGTCGGGGCCGGGGCGGTCGTGGTCGGCGACGCCCACGGCGGGGTCGTCGGCCGGGCCGGGGCCGTCGTGCTGAGGAGCGGGCTGAACGAGCTCGCAGGGGGTTCGTCGCCGCCACCGCTGCAGGAGTTCACGATGGCGGCGAACACGAGGAGGATGGCCAGGAGGCAGCCGCAGCCTGCTGCGGTCTCCTTGGGGGTGGCCTTGGGGCTGCTCTTGCTGCGCGCGCGAGCCATGGGGAGCGGGTCTCCTTCTCGGGTCGGTCGGATCGGGAGCTCGTGCGGGTGATCACGAGCTCAGCGGAGTACCGCTCGAACTCGCCGCGGCGTTCGTGAACGCGGTCGGGCCCGAACCGATCGAGCAGTCGCCGGAGGTGCGCTGCCGTGCGGGCAGCGGTCGTCGGCTCGCCGGGCGTGGCGGCGCGCGGCCGGTTCAGCCTTTCGGCGAGCGGGTCAGCGCAGGCGCGAGTGCCGCCGGCCGCCGGCGCGGCGACGAACCGGACTGCCGGCACCAACGGCGACCTGCTCCAGCCCGGGAACGCCGCGGTGCACGAGGATCAGGGCTGCGAGCGCACACCGCGCTCGCCCGTGTTCGGTTGACGCGATCCCCGCGGGTCGTCCGCGACGCCCTCCCCGGTGGCTGCGGCCGACCTCGTCGACCTTCGCGGCGGCGCGCAGCGGCCGTGAGCCGGCCGTCGGGCCCTCAGCCCTGCTCCGCCCCGGCGAGCCGCTCCGCGAGCTCCCGCAGGGCCGCCGCCCGGATCTTCGCGCCGTTGGTGCCGACGGTCGTCGGCATCTCCGGGATCACGTGCACGGTGTCGGGCACCTTGA
>NZ_DATGOP010000055.1:0-5813 GCF_035305885.1 Pseudonocardia sp. | reverse complement strand
AGCACCGGGCCCGCGACCGCGGCGAACGCGCCCGGATCGTCGTGCAAGACGATCTCCATGCCCCGACCTTGCCGCGCCCGGCGCGGGCGGGCAATCGGGTTCTACAGCACGGGAAGGTACGTCTCGAGCTCGTAGGGCGTGACCTGGCGGCGGTAGCCGTCCCACTCGCGGCGCTTGTTGCGCAGGAAGAAGTCGAAGACGTGCTCGCCGAGGATCTCGGCCACCAGCTCCGAGCGCTCCATCTCCGCGAGCGCCTCGTTGAGGTTCTGCGGCAGCGGCTCGTAGCCGAGGGCGCGGCGCTCGGTCTCGGTGAGCGACCAGACGTCGTCCTCGGTCGGCGGCTGCAGCTCGTAGCCCTTCTGCACCCCGGTGAGCCCGGCGCCGAGGATCACGGCGAACGCCAGGTACGGGTTGCACGCGCTGTCGAGCGTGCGGATCTCCACCCGGCGGGTGGACGCCTTGCCCGGCGAGTACATCGGCACCCGCACCAGCGCCGACCGGTTCGCGTGCCCCCACGAGACGGCCGTGGGCGCCTCACCACCGGTGATCAGGCGCTTGTAGGAGTTGACCCACTGGTTGGTGACGGCGCTGATCTCGCGGGCGTGCCGCAACACGCCTGCGACGAACGCCTTGCCGGTCTCGGACAGCTCGTAGGGATCGTCGGCGTCGTAGAACGCGTTGCGGTCGCCCTCGAACAGCGAGAAGTGCGTGTGCATCGCCGAGCCGGGGTGCTCGGAGAACGGCTTCGGCATGAAGGAGGCCCGCACGCCCTGCATGAGCGCGACCTCCTTGACCACGTAGCGGAAGGTCATGATGTTGTCCGCCATGGTCAGGGCGTCGGCGTAGCGCAGGTCGATCTCCTGCTGGCCGGGGCCGCCCTCGTGGTGGCTGAACTCGACGGAGATGCCCATCGACTCGAGCGTCTCGATCGCGTTGCGCCGGAAGTGCGGGGCGACGTCGTGGCTGGACTGGTCGAAGTAGCCGCCGGAATCGGCGGGCTCGGGCCGCGAGCCGTCGGCCGGCAGGTCGCGCAGCAGGTAGAACTCGATCTCCGGGTGCACGTAGCAGGTGAAGCCGGCCTCGCCCGCCCGGGACAGCGCCCTGCGCAGCACGTGCCGCGGGTCGGCCCACGACGGCGACCCGTCGGGCATGGCGATGTCGCAGAACATGCGCGCCGAGTAGTGCTCGCCGGGCGAGGTCTCCCAGGGCAGCACCTGGAACGTGGAGGGGTCGGGGCGCGCGACCATGTCGGACTCGTAGACCCGGGCGAAGCCCTCGATCGCCGACCCGTCGAACCCGATGCCCTCGGCGAACGCGCCCTCCAGCTCCGCGGGCGCCACCGCGACCGACTTGAGGAAGCCCAGCACGTCGGTGAACCAGAGCCGCACGAAGCGGATGTCGCGTTCCTCGAGCGTGCGGAGCACGAACTCCTGCTGTCGGTCCATGGGCGCCGAGCCTAGGAACGGCGCGTTACAAACATGTTTCCTGGCTGCTCAGCCCGTGCGACATGCACCACGGTCCCTCGAACGCGCGACAGCGCCCGCCCGTGCCCGGGCGAGCGCCGTCCTGGTCCGGCCCGCACCTCGCGGTGCGCCCCTCTGGAATCCGGTCCCGTTCACGTGTCGGCGCGGGACGCGAGAGTGTTACGCACGTCACCCCCCGTCCGAGGGGACGAGGCTGCAGCGCGCGCCCTCCGGCGGCAGCCGCAGGTCCACGAGGTAGGCGCTGACGATGTCGTCGACGCAGCGGTTGCCCTGCAGCGCCACCGTGTGCTGGGCGCCCTCGACCGTGAGCAGGCGCCCCGACAACGCCTCGGCCAGGTCCACCCCGGCCTGGTACGGGGTGGCCGGGTCCCCGGTGACCGAGATCGTGAGCGTCGGCGGGAGGCCCTCCACCTGCGGCACGTGCGGCTCGCTCGTCGGCGGGGCCGGCCAGAACGCGCACGGGTCGAGCGCGGGGACGACGCCGCGGCCGTCGTCGCGGAACGGCGCGACCTCGTTGGCGCGGCGGATCAGCTCGGCCTGCTCGGCCCGGTCGGTGATGCGCTCCTCGTCGACGCAGCTGATGACGATGAACGCCTCGATGCCGTTGCCGTAGTGGCCGTCCGGGTCGCGGTCGTTGTACATGTCCGCGAGGCGAAGCAGGATCGTGCCGTCGCCGGAGGCGAGCGCGGACAGGCCCCGCGCCAGGCGCGGCCACAGCGCCGACACGTACAGCGCCTGGATCGTGCCCGTCACCGCATCCGGGTAGGACAGCGTGCGGGATCCGCCCTCGGCCGGCGCCGGCCGGTCGATCAGCGGGCGGGTGAGGGCCTGGAAGACCTCGGTGGCCCGGGCCGGGTCGGTGCCCAGCGGGCAGGTGGGCTCCTTCGCGCAGTCGGCGGCGAAGGCGTCGAACGCCTGCTGGAAGCCCGCGCTCTGGTCGACGGTGCGCTCCACCGTGGTCTGCTCCGGGTCCAGCGCGCCGTCGAGCACGAGGGCCCGGACGTTCTGCGGGAACGCCTCCGCGTACGCCGAGCCGATGCGGGTGCCGTAGGAGTAGCCGAGGTAGGTCAGCTTCTCGTCGCCGAGGACCTCGCGCAGGATGTCCAGGTCGCGCACGACGTCGCGGGTGCCGACGTTGGCCAGCACGTCGGCGCCGCCGGAGCGCTCGGTGCACCGCTGCGCGTACAGCCGGTTCTCCGCCTCGGTCTCCTCGATGCCCGCGGGCGACGGGTCGACGTCGAGGTCGGCGCGCTCGATCTCCCACTCCGCGTCGGTGAGGCAGTCGATGGTCGGGGTGCTCGCCCCGACCCCGCGCGGGTCGAACCCGACGATGTCGAAGCGCTCGCCGATCGTGGTGCGCTCCAGCCGGCCCGCCATCGACGCGCCGAGGCGTACCCCGGACGCGCCCGGCCCGCCCGGGTTCACCAGCAGCGAGCCGATGCGATCGCCGGTGGCCCGATGGCGCAGCACGGCGATCTGCGCCGTGCGGCCGTCGGGCTGGGAGTAGTCGAGCGGGACCTCCAGGCGGGCGCACTGCAGCGACTCGTCGTCGAAGGTGATGCGGTCGCTGGCGCTGGTGGCGAACTCGGCGCAACCGCCCCAGCTCAGCTCCTGCTCGTAGAAGCGCGCGAGGTCGGCGGGCGGCTCCGCCGCGGGCGCGGCCGGGGCCGCCTCGGGCGGCGCCGCGGGTTGGCCGCAGGCCGACAGCACGAGCGCGGCGGAGCAGGCGGCCACGACAGCGGAGCGCAATGGGTCGAGCACGCCGCCCAGCATGCCAGCGCGGGTTGCCCCGGCCCCGCGCAGCGGCGCGCCCGCCGTTCACCACCGTGTGAACCTCGTCCCAGCGGCGGGCCCGCCGCCCGGATCCGGTGTCACGCTTTTCGCGTCATCACCTGACGACCCGGGGACCCGGACGGGCCTCGAGGGAGGACGGACAGCGATGTCTGAACAGGCCCCTTACCGCACCACCGAACGGCCCAAGCGGGTGCGCATCCCGCACCTGCACGCCCTCAAGCAGCGCGGGGAGCGCTGGGCGATGCTCACCGCCTACGACGCCTACACCGCCGAGATCTTCGACGAGGCCGGCATCCCGGTGCTGCTCGTCGGCGACTCGGCCGCCAACAACGTCTACGGGTACGACAACACGCTCCCGGTGACGGTCGAGGAGCTGCTGCCGCTGGTCAAGGCGGTGTCGCGGGGGGCGAAGAACGCGCTCGTCGTGGCCGACCTGCCGTTCGGCAGCTACCAGACCGGCCCCGAGCAGGCCCTCACCACCGCGTTCCGCTTCATGAAGGAAGGCGGCGCGCACGCGGTGAAGCTGGAGGGCGGTTCCCGGTTCGTCCCCCAGGTCGACGCGCTCGTGGGCTCCGGCATCCCGGTCATGGCGCACCTGGGGTTCACCCCGCAGAGCGAGCACGCGCTCGGCGGGTTCCGGGTGCAGGGGCGCGGCGCGGCCGCCGACCGGCTCGTCGAGGACGCGCTCGCGCTGCAGGCGGCGGGCGCGTTCGCGGTGGTGCTGGAGATGGTGCCCGCCGACGTGGCCAAGCGGGTCACCGCCGAGCTGGCGATCCCCACCATCGGCATCGGCGCGGGCCCGGACTGCGACGCCCAGGTGCTCGTGTGGTCCGACATGGCCGGCATGAACCGGGGGCGCAAGCCGCGGTTCGTCAAGCAGTACGCCGACGTCGGCGCGGTGCTGCTGGACGCGGCCCGCCGGTTCGGCGCCGACGTGGCCGAGGGCCGCTACCCCGAGCCCGAGCACTCCTACACCTGACCCGCGCCGCCCCCTTTCCGACGGACGGCGCGTTCGTCGGAAGAAGGCGAGCGGGGGCGGGGCTCAGGGGTGCAGGCCGGCCACCGGCTCCCCGGACCGGTAGGCGGCGAGCATCGCGCCGGCGGGCGACTCGCGGCGCCGCCAGCGCTCGCGCAGCCGCCCCAGCCGGGCCAGGTCGGCGGGGCGGTCGGCGAGCGCCCGCTCGGCGGCGTCGATGAGCTCACCGGTGCCCGCGTGCACCTCGTCGTCGGCGAGCCCCACCCCGGCCACGTGCTTGTGCAGGCCCGCGTCGGGGGTGGTGCGCCTGCCGGGCAGCGTCTCGTCGAGCACGAGCCCGGTCAGCAGCGACAGCAGCTCGCCGTAGAGCTCGGGGTCGGGGCAGGAGTCGAACGCCTTGAACTCGATGCGCCCCACCTCGGCGGGCAGGCGCGCCACCTGGGTGAGCGACGGGTCGGCGTCGAGCTGCCCGTCCTCGCCCGAGAGGAAGACGAGCACGGCGGGTCGGACCCCGGTGCGCACCGCCGTGCGCGCCGACAGCCCACCCCACGGCCCGCCGTCGCGGAACGGCGAGGAGAACGACAACGGCACCAGCCACGGGCTGTAGTAGGTGAGTTTGCGGCCCACGTCGACGACGGCGGCCTCGTCGAGCAGGTCGCACGACAGGTTCAGGTCGGGCCCGTAGGTCGACATGTGCAGGTGCGCCGTGCGCTCCTCCGGCGAGTCCTGCCGGTGCGCCCGCTCCCACGCGTTCAGCGGCGGCTCGATCCGGTACTCCGAGCGGACCGGGTTGAACGAGACCGCCGTCCTGCGCAGCCCCGTCCCGTCCAGCTCGGCGTCCAGCAGGCGCAGGTCGGTGCGCAGCGCGTCGACCGCGGCCTCGATCGAGTCGTGGATGCGGGTGCGGACCTCGAGGCCCTTCGGGTCGCACCGGACCAGCGCGCCCTGCTCGTCGAACCGCTCGTAGCCCTCGACGTACCAGCGCTTGCGCTTGATCCCCTGGTCGCCGACCCGCAGGTGCGCGAGGTCGGACGGGTCCTCCGGCAGCGCGTCGACCACCGCCTGCAGCTGGTCGAACGACGTGTTCGTGTAGTCGGCGAACCCGTCGTCGACGTGCACCAGCGCGATCTCGTGCTCGATGCCGTACCGGAACGCGCGACCGGGCACCGGCCCACCTCCCCGTGTCGTCGGCGGACCGCCCGCCGGGACAGAGCGTAGCCCGACGGCGCGCCCGGTCAGGAGACGGCGAACTCGATCCGGCCGGTCTCCGGATCGGCCGCCTCGAGGCGGACCCGCACCACGGCGCCCGCGGTGAGCGCGCCCGTGCAGCGGGCGAGCACCGGCGGGTCGGGAACGTAGACCTCGCCGCCGTCGCCGTCACCGTCCGCGCGCAGCACCACCGCGTCGAACTCGTGCCCGACGCTCTCCCGCAGCAGGGCGGCCTCGGTGCGGTCCAGGCAGGCCCGGTCGACCCGCGAGGCCAGCGCGTCGGAGTCGTCCATCAGCTCCGGCAGCGTCGGCAGGGCCGCGCGCAGCCAGTCGGGCAGCTCGGCCCCCGC
>NZ_DATGOP010000054.1:0-63023 GCF_035305885.1 Pseudonocardia sp. | reverse complement strand
GCACGCCGCCGCGACGGCGACGCTCCTCTCCATCCGCAAGGGCATCCCCTACCGCGCCGTCGACGGCGCCGAGGTCCGGGCCGCCATGCGCACGGCCGGCAGCGACCTCTGAGGCGCTCGGAACTTCAGGAAAGCCACATTCATGAAGCCCACGTTCATGAATGTGGCTTTCCTGAACCCCGGCCGAGCCGGTCAGACCGGGATGACCGCCCCGGAGTAGTTCTGCTCGATGTAGGTCTTGACCTCCTGCGACTGCAGCAGCTCGGCCAGCGTCGCGATCCGCGGGTCGTCCCGCAGCTCGGTGCGGGTGACCAGGCCGTTGGCGTTCGGGTTGTTCTCCGCCGACTCGAGCACGAGCGCGTCCGTGGCGGGGTTCAGCCCGGCGTCGATCGCGTAGTTGCCGTTCACCACCGAGGCGTCGGTGTCTTCGAGGCTGCGCGGCAGCTGCGCCGCCTCCAGCTCGCTGAACTGCAGGTTCTTCGGGTTGGAGGCGATGTCGCGCGGGGTGGCGGTCGCCTCGGTGCCCGGGTTGAGCGTGATCAGCCCGTTGGCGGCGAGCAGCCGCAGGCCGCGCGCCTCGTTGGTGGCGTCGTTGGCGATGCCGATGGTGGCGCCGTCCGGCAGGGCGGCGATGTCGGTCACCGTGTTCGAGTACAGCCCGAGCGGCTCGACGTGCACGGGCGCGATCCAGGCCAGGTCCGCACCGCTGGAGGCGGTGAACTCCTCCAGGTACGGGACGGTCTGGAAGTAGTTCGCGTCGAGCGAGCCGTCGACCAGCGCGGTGTTGGGCTGCACGTAGTCGGTGAACTCGACGATCTCGATCTGCAGGTTGCGCGCGGGCGCGAGCTCGTCGGCGACGTAGCGCAGGATCTCCCCGTGCGGGGTTGGGGAGACGCCGACCCGCAGCGGCGCCGCAGGGTCGCCGGGCGCCGCGGCCTCGGAGGCGCTGCCGCCGCACGCGGCCAGCGTGACGATGGCCGTGAGCGCGGCAACGGCGGAAACGACAGCGGAACGCAGTCGCATGGGTGTCCTTTCGAGGGATCAGGCTGTCGCGTGCCGGCGGCGGTCCAGCCGCCGGGCCGCGAAGGAGAAGCCGAGCTGGATCAGTGAGGTCAGCGCGGCGAGGACGAGCACGGTGGCCCACAGCACGCGGCCGTCGAAGCGCTGGTAGCCGATGCGGACGGCCACGTCGCCGAGCCCGCCCCCGCCGACCACGCCCGCCATGGCGGAGTAGCCGACGAGCGCGATCGCGGTGACGCCGATCGCCCCGATCAGCGCGGGCACCGACTCCCGCAGCAGCACGCTGCGGACGATCTTGAACGTGGAGGCGCCGGTCGTCACCGCGGCCTCGACGACCGCGACGTGCACCTCGGCCAGCACGTTCTGCACGAGCCGCCCGACGAACGGCACGGCGCCCACCGCGAGCGGGACGATCGCCGCCGTCGGGCCGATCGTGGAGCCGATCAGGAACCGGGTGACCGACAGCAGCAGCACGAGCAGCACGATGAACGGCATCGCCCGGCCGAGGTCGACGATGGCGCCGAGCAGCCGGTGCACGGTCGGGCGCGGGTGCAGCCCGCCCGGGGCGGTGAGGTGCAGCAACACGCCGAGCGGGATGCCGAACACCGCGGCGAGCACCGTCGACACCCCGACCATGTAGAGCGTCTCCCCGGTGGCGGGCACGAGCAGCTCCACGACCTCGCCCCACGGCGTGGGCTCGCGAGCGGACTGGGCGAGCACGTCGACGGTCATGCGAGCACCTCCGGGGCTCGCACGCGCTCCACCGCGGCGCCCGCGTCGGCGAGCGCGGCGACCGCGGCCTCGGCGCCGGTGCCGTCCAGCCCGACGCGGAACCGGGCCACCGGCACGCCGGCGAGATCGGTGAATCCGCCGCCGAGCAGCGCCAGCTCGGCGCCGTGCCGGGTGGCGGTCTCGGTGAGCAGCGGGCCGGCGGCGGCCTCCCCGGTCAGCACGACGTCGGCGACGACCGCGTGACCGGACGCGTGCCGCGCGGCGTCGTCGGTCGCGGGCAGCAGGGCCGCGGCGGTCCGGCTGCCCGGCCGGGTGACCAGGTCCAGCACGGAGCCGTGCTCGACGACCCGGCCGTGGTCGAGCACCGCGACGGTCGAGCAGATGCGCCGTACCACCGCCATGTCGTGGGTGACGACGAGGACGGTGACGCCCAGCTCTGCGCGCGCCCGTTCGAGCAGGTCGAGCACCGACTCCGTGGTGGTCGGGTCGAGCGCGGACGTCGGCTCGTCGGCCAGCAGCACCCGGGGCCGGGCGGCGAGCGCACGGGCGATGGCCACGCGCTGGCGCTGCCCGCCGGACAGCTGGTCCGGGTAGGCGTTCGCCTTGTCGGCGAGGCCCACGAGCTCGAGCAGCTCGGCCACCCGCCCGGCGCGCTCGGCGCGGGCCGCGCCCGCCGCTTCCAGCGGGAGCGCGACGTTGCCCGCCACGGACCGCTGCCGCAGCAGCGAGTCGCCCTGGGGGACGACGCCGATGCGGCGCCGCTCGTCGCGCAGGGCGGCCCCGCGCAGCGCCACGAGGTCGGTGCCGTCCACCCGCACGGCGCCCGAATCGGGCCGCTCCAGCAGCGGGATGCAGCGCGCGAGCGTGGACTTGCCCGCGCCGCTGGGGCCGACGACACCGCAGACGGTGCCGGCGGCCACCTCCAGGGTGACGTCGTCGAGGGCGCGCACCGGTCCGGTGGGCCCCGCGAAGGTCTTGGTCAGGTTCTCGACCGTGATCACAGGTGCTCCAGGCGCGCGGGATCGCCGGCGCGCACAGGTGGTGAGGGGGAGGAAGGTCCGTCAGGCGCGGGCGCGACAGCCCGTGACGGTGCGCCGGCCGTGGTCGACCACGCGACGGCGGGTCAACAGGCAGGGTCGGGGCGCGGCGCTCATGTCCGCACCAGTCAACCTGCACGAAACATGAACGCGCAAGTCAATCCGCTGTGCGATCGGCGACATCGCGGCGACCCCGCCCTGCCGCCGGACGCCGGCGCGCCGAGGGCATTCCGGATTCGGCCGCGGAATTCACCCGTGCATTTCCGGGCGTTTGTGGTGGTTTCCGCGAGACGCGGTGTTCTGCGAACTCGGCTGTGGCAGGCAACGGCCTTGGAACCGCGTGGCCTCGGCCGTCGGGGAGGACAGCTTCGGCCCGGCCGGCCCGCCCAGCCCCGAGTAGCGCTGTACCGCGCGGCCGAGACCCTCGACAGCTTCTTCACCGCCCGGCCGATGCTCGGCGACGCGCTCGGGCTCACCCGCCGCATCCGCACCCGGGCCGCGCAGCTCGGCGCGCGCACCGGGGCTGCCGCACCGCTGAGCTTCAGCTCGTTCGACGCCACCCGAGGCGCGACCGAGCAGGAGGCGCAGCGGCTCGTGCGGGAGAAGCGGGAAGCGATCGACGACGAGCGCGGGCGCGCTGGTCGCGCACATGATCGGTGGGGGCGTGACCTCGGCGACCTGCCGTCGGACGATCCCCTGCCCGGGAGCGCGAGCCGGTGGTCGCGGCAGCAGGACACCCGGGACCGGGCGGTGGCGGGCACCCGAAGCCGCCGGCCGACCCGGTCGAGGAGCGCTTCCGCGCCGGCGTCCTCGACGTGATCACCTGAGCGGTCCCACGACCCGCGCCCGGCACGACGTCGTGGTGAACCGCCTCCTCCACGAACTGTTCGAGCGCGGGATCGTCACCTCCGACGACGGCGGTTCGACGCCGCGGGCGAACCTCGGCCTCGAGCCGCCCGCCCGGGTGCCCGCCGCCGTGTCGCGGCGTCAGATCATCCCGCCCGCGGCCAGTGGGTGGTCGAGGTCGGCGCCCTCGATCCACAGCCCGCCGACGAGCTCGAGGAACCGGTCCTGGGCGGTGAGGTGCGCGCAGGCGGTGGCGAGGTCGCGCCGGTGGCGTTCCAGGGCGCAGCGGCGGAACACCGCGGACGTGCCGACCGCGTCGGCGAGGAGCTCGGCGGCCTCGCGGCACACCCGCGCCGTGTGCACGTAGGCGCCGGCGAGCGCGGCCCGCTGCCGCCGCGAGGGCCGCTCGCCCCGGGTGAGGGTGGCCCAGAAGTCCGCGACGACGTCGAACGCGTAGCTGCGGGCCGAGCCCACGAGGGCGTGGGCCCGCGCCACCGCGACGCGGACGCGGGGCTCGTCGCGGGCGGGCCGCATCTCCGGCGCGATGATCTTGTCGAGCAGGATGTCCGCCGCGGCGTCGAGGGCGGCGCGGGCGATGCCGAGCGGCACGCCCAGGTGGTTGACGAGGAACATGCCGGTCCAGGCGTAGAGCGGCTCGTCGCGGGTGGTCTCGTCCCAGGTGAACGTGTGGTCGGCGGGGACGAACACGTCGTCGGCGGAGACGTCGTGGCTCCCGGTTCCGAGCAGCCCCGTGGTGTCCCAGTTCTCGATGATCGTCACCTGGTCCGCGGGCAGCGCGGCGACCCGGATCGCGGGCGGCTCGCCCGGGGCCGGGGACCCGGCCGGTGGGACGACGCCGCCCACGATGACGACGTCGGCGTGGGTGCAGCCGCTCACGAAGGGCCAGCGCCCGGTCAGCAGGTAGCCGCCCTCGACGGGCTCGAGCTTCCCGCCGGGCAGCGGGACACCGGCGGTGACGGCGTCGAGGCTGCGGTAGAGCGTGCGCGCCGCCCGCTCGGCGAGGTGCGAGGCGAAGTACCCGCCGGACGCGCCGATCATGACGCACCACCCGGCCGAGCCGTCGGCCTGCGCCACCGCCTCGACCACCTCGACCTGCGTCCACGGGTCCACCTCCGGGCCGCCCCACGCGCGGGGCGTGGAGATGCGGAACACGCCTGCCGTGCGCAGGGCGTCGACGGTGCGCTGGCTCAGGCGGCGGCGCCGCTCGTTCCCCTCGGCCTCGGCCCGCAGCAGCGGGGCGATGGCCCGCGCGTTGGCCAGGATCGCGGGGCCGTCGAGCGCGCCTGCGGTGGTCGTGGTCGCCGTGGTTCGGGTTTCGGTCATGAGCCGACCGTGCCGCCCGGGCCCGCGGCCGTCATGGAAGCGGCGCGTAGCGGGATTGGACATGCGTGCACGGTTGCGGCCGTCCCGTTCGCCGCGGGTTGCGGCCGGGGTGCTGGTCACTACCGTCGCCGTGCGTGGGCACGAGGGTTTTCCGCTCCGTGGACGAGCCGGTGCCGACGCGATTCGACTACTGGAGCGACATCGCCGACCAGGTCATCGGCCCGGTCGAGCTGCGCCCGTCCGACGACCCCGACTTCCGCGACCTGTGGCGGCTGGGGCGGCTCGGTGCGGTCGGCGTCCACGAGGGGGTCGTCACGCGGGGCGGCGCCCTGCGCTACCGCGAGCACCACGTCCGCCGGGCGGACCGCGACGGGATGTTCATGGTCACCGGGCTCGTGCGCGGGACGATGGGGGTCGAGCAGGACGACCGGCAGGCGGTGCTGCGACCCGGCGATCTCGCGGTCGTCGACCTGTCGCGGCCGTCGCGGGTGGTGCTGGGGCCGTGCAGGACGACGAGCGTGGTGTTCCCGCGCGAGCAGGTGCCGCTGCACGCCGACGCGCTCACCGCCCGGACCGCGAGCCGGATCCGCGGCGACCGGGGGATGGGCGCGCTCGCGTCGTCGTTCCTGCGCGGGCTCCCGCAGCAGCTCGACGCGATCGACGACGTGTCCGGCGCCCGGCTCGGCACGACCGTCGCGGACCTGCTGACCGCCACCGTCACCGGCTGCTCCGGCCCGGGGAGCCGAGCGGCCGCCGACGGGCACCGGCACGCCCTGCTGGCGCAGATCCGCACGTTCATCGAGCTGCACCTCGGCGACCCCGATCTCGCACCCGCGCGGATCGCCGCCGAGAACCACATCTCGATCCGCTACCTGCACAAGCTGTTCGAGTCCGAGGAGACCTCGGTCGCCGACTGGATCCGGCGCCGCCGGCTGGAGCGGTGCCGCGGCGACCTGCTCGACCCGCGCCTGCGCGGCCGGCCCGTCGCCGCGATCGCCGCCCGGTGGGGCTTCCGGGATCCCGCCTACTTCAACCGCGTCTTCCGCGCGACCTACGGCGCGCCGCCCGGCCGGTTCCGGGACGCCCGCCTGCTCCCGTGATGCCGGACACCGCCCGACGAGCCGGGATCGCCGAGCTGAACGCTGCTGACCCCACGGGCGTCGTGGCAGAAGAGCCCGACCGTGCCGCGTTCAGCCGTTGTACCGGGTGGCGAGCTGTGGGCTCTGCCCGCCGAACGCGGCCAGGTCGGCGGCGAACACGGCGTCGAGCAGGGAGGCGTCCTCCACGCCGGGCGCGGTGACGGTCTCGCCGAGCTCGAGCCCGCGCAGGCTGGCGGTGACGACGTCCTCGGCGGACATGCGGGGCACGGCGCTCAGGTCCATGCCCTGGCGGGTGTGGAACTCGGTCGCCACGACGCCGGGCAGGAGCGCCTGCACGCGCACGCCGGTGCCCTCCAGCTCCGCCGCGAGGAGCTGGGAGAAGGCGAGCAGGTGGGCCAGCGCGCCGCCGTAGACGGCGCGGCGGGGCATCACCGACGACGGCGCCGGGCCGCTGAAGGCGATCATGCCGCCGACGTTGATGATCGTCCCCGCGCTGCGCTCCAGCATCCCGGGAAGGACGGCCCTGGTCAGCAGGGTGGGCGCGAGGATCTTCACGTTGACCAGCTCGGTCGCCTTCTCGGCGGGCAGGTCGGCCAGCGGCATGTAGTGCGCGACGCCCGCGTTGTTGACGAGCAGGTCGACCGGCGCGTCCGCGGCCGCGGCGGCGACCGCGTCGATGCCCTCGGGTGTCGACAGGTCCGCGGCGAGCGGGCGGACCGTGACGTCCGGGTGCGCGGCGACCAGCTCGTCCAGCCGGGCCGTGTTGCGTCCGACGGCGATCAGGTCGTACCCGTCGGAGGCGAGGCGGTCGGCGAAGGCGCGGCCGATGCCGGATGTGGCGCCGGTGACGAGTGCGAGTGCGCTCAACGGGTGGTTCCTCTCCTCGGGCTGTTGGGCTGACTCCAGCATCGGGCCACTGCGCGGGGTGGGGGGAGGTCTTCGTCTTCCCGGGGTCTGGGAGGACCCCGGCTGCGCCGCCTGCGCCGGCGCGGCGACGCTTCGGCCTCTCCCGCACCGAGGAGGTGCGTCCCTTCCGGCGCCGGCCCCGGATCCCCGACGGGGCGGCTCGCGGAGCACATCGGCGAGCCGGGCAGGCCGACGCTTCGTCGTCGGTCACGTTCGTACACCCCGGCGCAACCCGGGGGTCCCGGCCGCGGCGTCCCGGCCCCACGCGAGCGGCTGGCAGGTGTCGGCGGGGCCGGCGAAGCCGGAGGTCCCGCGTCGAGCGTCGCGCTCGTCGTCCGCGGTGGCGCCGGGGTGGGCGCACGACGGCGCTCGTGGCCGATCTCGTCGCCTCGTGCATCACGCCGCGGACAGCCAGGCGAGCGGAGCGCCGGTCGGTCCGCCGTCGCCGTGCTTTCCGAGGTCCGGCAAGCGAGCTCGCGCGGAGTCTGCCCGGCCGGGCCCCGGCGGAGCCCGGCCCGAGCGACGGATGCTCGGGGTGGGAGCGCAGCGCTCGCACGAGGTCGTCCGCAGAGAGGGGAGCCGTGGTCGAACAACAGCGGGTGATCGTCAGCCTCAGCCGGCCGGAGGTGGACTCCCGCGTCGTGCGCACCGCGATCGAGATCGCCCGCGCCCTGGACGCCGTGCTCTACGCCGTCGACGTGCAGGAGCCTCGGCCGTCGCCGGGAACCGTCCGCGACGGGCCGCCCCGCATCCAGGATGCGTACTTCACCCTGTCGAAGTCCGGCGGGCTCCCGGACGACGTGGACGTCCGGATCGTCGTCACGCAGGGGGAACCCGGCCCCGCGCTCGTTCGTCTCGCCGATCGCCACACCGACCTGCTCGTCGTCGGTCGTGGCTCCGACGGGGGTGCGCTCGGCCCGGTGGCGCGGGCCTGCGTCGAAGGCGCCACCTGCCCGGTCGTGGTCGTCCCTCCCGGCGGCAGCCGCCTGGACGCGGAGCCGACCCGGCGGGTCGAGGAGTACGCGGCGCCGGCTCGGGTGTGAAGTTGCCGCACCGCGGCAACTTCGCGGGACGAAGTCGGCCGGGGCCGACCCGGGACACCACCGGCCGGCGGCTGGAGGGTGGGAGGTGAGTCCTTTGCCCCCGTCGACAGGAGCCGATGTGATCAACGGCCGCGTTCGGACCGTGGTCGGTCGACAGCTCGTCCCCGTCCACCCGATCGAGATCCTGGTCGAGCCCGTGGGCGTCGACGAGGCCGCGCTCGACATCGTCCAGGAATGGGGCGAGCAGTCGTTCCCGGCCAGCGATCCGCCGGCGAACTGGTGACGTGATCGTCCCGCTACGCCCACGCCTCAGCCGGTCACCGCAGCTGGCGGAGCACCGGGGCGGTCCGGGCGAGCGCGTCGAGCATGGCGGTGGCCCCGTCCTCGATCTCGGCGTTCGGGGTGAACCGGCGGTTCTCGCCGTCGCCCTCGAGGAACGAGGCGATGAACGGGATGATCACCGACTCCGGCAGCGGGGTCATCTTGAGCTGCGAGAGGATCGGCTTGAGCGCCTGCACCGCGCGGGTGCCGCCCGCGACGCCGCCGTAGCTGACCAGCCCGACGGGCTTGTGCGCCCACTCGTGCACCAGGTAGTCGAGCGCGTTCTTCGTCGCGGCGTTGAAGCTGTGGTTGTACTCGGGCACCACGAACACGAAGGCGTCGGCCCGCTCGACGGTCGCGCTCCACCGCTTGGTGTGCTCGTGGGTGTAGCGGCGCAGCCGCGGGTGGTGGGGCTCGTCGAACAGGGGGAGCGCCACCTCCGCGAGGTCGATCAACTCGACGGCGAACGCGTCGTGCTTCTCGGCGTACTCGGCGACCCACCGGGCCACCGCGATCCCGGCGCGGCCTGGCCGAGTGCTCCCCGCGATCACGTGCAGCACCGGCTTGTCCGGCTCGGACACGGGCGCTCCCTCCTTCGTGCGTGGTCGGTCGGCGACCAGGATTCTCGGTGGGAACGCGGCGGGCACCTGAATGCGAGGTAGTTCTCACGGCAACGACCTGATGGGGTGAGTTCGGGAACACACCGCACGGAGATCGGGTTGGTGACGGCGTGGCCACCTTCGGACCGCTGGGCGGCGCGCTCTCCGACCTCAACTCCGCCGACCCGGCCACCGCCGCGGCAACCGCCCGCGAGCTGGAACGGCTGGGGTACTCGACGCTGTGGCTGGCCGGTCGCCAGGAGAACAACCTGCCGCAGATCGCGAACGTCGTGCGCGCGACGTCGCGGATCGGCGTGGCCAGCGGGATCCTGTCCGTCGACGTCGTCGGGGCCGCCGAGGTGACCGCGGCCTACACGGCACTGGAGCAGACGAACCCCGGCCGGTTCCTCGTCGGCCTCGGCGGCGCGCACGGGCCGAAGCCGCTGGCGACGCTGAACGCCTACCTCGACGAGGTCGAACCGGTGGTGCCCCGGTCCCGGAGGATCCTGTCGGCGCTCGGTCCACGCATGCTCGAGCTCGCCCGTGACCGCGCCGCCGGCGCGTACCCCTACCTCGTCACGCCCGACTACGTCGCCGCGGCGCGGCAGATCCTCGGCGACGGGGCCCGGCTGGCCGTGCTGGTGGACGTGATCACCGAGACCGACCCGGCGCGGGCCCACGAGAGCGCGCGGGGCGGGGGCATGCGGTTCCTCACCGGTCTGCCCACCTACGCCGGCAACCTCCGCCGCATGGGCTTCGGCGCCGACGACATCTCCGCGCTGTCGGACCGGCTGCTCGACGGCGTGACGATCTGGGGCGACCTCGACGCGATCGTCCGGCGCATCGGCGAGTACCGCACCGCCGGCGCGGACCAGGTCGTCGTGCAGCTGGGCCGCCTGTCCCGGGAGTGGTGGGCCCGCCTCGCCGAAGCCGTGAGCTGAAGGACCGATCCGCGGTCCGTGCCGTGTGAGAGCGGCGTTGATCGACTACGGTCGGGCCGCGAGTTCGCCGATCACACCTGACCGGGTTCGTGCTGCACGGGGGAGCCGATCGCCCACCGATCCACCTGGCTGCTGACCCACGACGAGCGAATGGTTCTCCGCGCAGGAACCTGTCGTCCTGCGCCTGGGATCGGACCACGAAGTCGCGGTCACCGCCCCTCAAGGGCCGGAGCTGTGGGACCTGGCCACCGGTCGTCGGATCACCACGGTGGAGGCGGGGCGGCCGGGTTCGACGCGGAGCGCCCCTGCGAGCCGTCTGCCGATCAGCGCGGCCACGTCGTCCACGAGCCCTCGCGCACGCGGCATGCGGAGTTCACGAGGCACACGTGCGACCCATGGGGGAGCGCACCGTGGCCGCGCTGCGCGTCCTGCCCGCCGGCGCTGTCACCGCGGCGCGCGAGCTGGTCGACTTGCAGTCGGCGATCTCCCACCAGGTCGCGGCCGCGGCGGAGTCGGCCGCCGGTGTGCCCCCCTGGGTGCGCAAGGCTCGTGGGGCGGAGCCGACCCGAGGGGGCAGCGGTCGCGCGTCGTGCCGGTCGACGCGCGACGCGACGGAGCGCGCAGCTCGGTCCCGAGGGGCCGACGCCGCCGTGATCGCGGTCGGCCGGCCTCGTCGCCGCGTTCGGGGCACGGCGCTGTACCGTGAAAGCGTGCACGTGCGAAGCTCGAGGTGAACCCGATGGCTGAGAACGCTCGCCGTCGCAAGTACGAGCTGCGCAAGCGGGCCGACGCCATGGAGGAGACGCGTCGGCGCATCACCGAGGCGACGGTCGCCCTGCACGGGACCGTCGGGCCGGCCCGCACGACGGTCGCGGCGATCGCGGAGCGCGCAGGTGTGCAGCGGCACACGGTCTACCGGCACTTCCCGACCGAGGAGGACCTGTTCGCCGCGTGCACGGCCCACTTCTGGGCCGAGCACCCCTGGCCCGACCCGCGGGAATGGGGCGGCGTCGCCGACCCGCGGGCGCGCCTGCGGGTGGCGCTGGAGCGGATGTACGCGTTCTACGCCTCCGTGGAGCCGATGCTCGCCAACGTGCTGCGCGATGCGGAGACCGAGCCGGTCGTGGCGCGTGCGGTGCGGTCCTACGTGGACTTCGTCGAGCGCGTCGCGCGGGAGCTCGCCGACGCGCTCGCGCCGGGGCGGTCCCTCGTCGCCCAGGCCGTTCGGCACGCGGTCGACTTCCGGACCTGGCGGTCGCTGGTCGCGCGGGGCGGTCTGCGGCCGGACGAGGCGATCGCGCTCATGGCGGCGATGGTCGTCGCGGCCGTCGACCAGCTCTGACGCCCTTTTCGTTGCACTGTCGTGTGCAGTGAATATTGCCTGGATCGTGGCGTCGCTACTTTCGCTGCACAGCAGTGTTCGCTGAATGGGAGGGCTCACCGAGGGGAAGCTCTCGTCCGGGCCGTTCCCGCGGACGTTCGGGCACGAGGGCGTGGGCGAGATCGTCGCGGTCGGCGAGGGCGTGACGTCGCGCCAGGTCGGAGACCGGGTCGGCATCGTGCCCGTGCAGGAGACGTGCGGCTGGTGCGGCCGGTGCCGGCGCGGCGAGCCGCTGGACTTCGAGACCGTCGCGAACTGCGCCGCCCCCGTGTTCACCGGGATGACCGTCTCCGGCGCGCACGCCGACTACGTGGCGGTGCGCAGCGACGCCACGGTGCTCCTCCCCGACGGCCTCGCGTTCGAGCACGCGGCGCCGAGCATGTGCGTGGGATACACGGCGGTGGCCGGGTTGCGGCGCGCCGACCCGGCGCCGGGCAGCCGGGTCGCCGTCTCGGGCATCGGCGGCCTCGGCCACCTCGCCCTGCAGTACGCCAAGGCGCTCGGTCTGGAGGTCGTCGCGGTCACGCGGTCCGCGGACAAGGTCGACCTCGCGCTCCGGCTCGGCGCCGACGCGGTCGTGGCCGGCGACGAGGAGCTGCGCGCCGCGGGCGGGGCCGACGTGCTGCTGGCCGCCAACAGCTCGAACGCGGCCGTGGTGGACGCCATGCAGGGGGTTCGCCCCCGCGGAACCGTGGTGATGATGGGGATCGCGTTCGACGAGTTCTCGGTCACCAACATGCACGTGGTGATGCAGCGGCTGCAGATCCTCGGCTCCGCGCACAACGGCGTCCAGCACCTCGCCGAGGCGCTGCGCCTCGCGGGGGAGGGCAAGGTGACGCCGAGGGTCGAGGTGTACGGCAAGGACCGGGCGGCGGAGGCGTACTCCCGCGCCGCCGAGGGCAAGTCCCGGTTCCGATCGGTCATCAGCTACGCCTGACCCCGCCGGGAGCGGTCGTTGCCGGGATCGTGCTCCGCGCCCCGACCATCGCACGCAGTAGGCGGCCCCTCCCTGCGATCGGCGCTGCGCGAGGGGGCGGATGGTTCTGCGGGGGTTCGCGCGACCGCGACGAGGGTGCCGGGTGTGCTGGTGGCGGGCGGGTCTGATCGCGCTGCTCGTCGCCGACGGCACCGATCCGACCGTCGTCGAGTGCGGGGGTCGGACGGCGGCCTCGGGCACCGGGTGCGGCATCGCCGGGTGGGTCGGCCACGAGGACGCCGTCCGGGCGCAGGCGGAGGGCATCGGCGAGGCGAAGCGGCTCGGGGCGGCCGCCGCGGTCGTCGGTGGCGTGCTCGCCTTCGGGGCCCTCCTCGCGTCGGCGGCGGTCGTCGACGTCGCCACCGGCACGGCCGCCACCCTCGGGATCGCCGGCCGCACGGCATCCGCTGCCCTCGCCGTGGTGGAACCGGGGCCGGTGACACCGTGCCGGTCGGTGGCGCGGCGGGCGACGTCGGGATGTTCGCCGTCCAGCCGGCGCGGATCGCCGGGGCGCGCGTGATCGGGACCGGCCCCCCGGGCTCCGCCGACCTCCTGCACGAGCTCGGGGCCGCGCCGGTCGCCCACGGCGACGGCCCGGCCGACCGGGCCGGGCGCTCGAGCCCGACGGTGTCGCCGCCGCCGTCGACCCTCCGGGGAACGGAGACGGGTGCACACCGGGAGGGAGCTCGGCGTCCCGGACGGCCGCATCCGCACCGTCGCCCCGGGGGTCGACGGCGTGACGGCGGCCAACGGGTCGGCCGCCCCCACGGGCGCCCTCGACGGGACCGCCCGCCTGGTCGCGGCCGGCCGGCTCCGGGTGCCCGTCGCGGCGACCTTCCCGGTCGAGGAGCTCCGCTGCGCGGTCGAGCTGCAGGTCGGCCGGCACGTGCACGGCGAGGTGGTCGTCGCGCTGTGACGATCACCCGGTGAGGGACTGGGTGCCGAGCACGGTGACCAGGTCGAGCCGCTCGGCGTCCGCGCTGCCCGGCGTCGCGGTGTAGATCATGATGCGCAGGTCGCTCCCAGCGACCGTGAGCATGTCGCAGTCCAGCTCGACGGCGCCGACGTGCGGGTGGTCGACGACCTTGCGGGCGGTCTCGTGGTGGCCGACGGCGCCGGAGTCCCACAGCTCGGTGAACCGGTCGCTCGCGGCGCGCAGGTCGGCGACCAGCCGCTGCAGCTGCTGGTCGGCCGGGTAGCGGCCCGCGGCCGCGCGGAGGTCGGCGACCAGGGTGGCCTCGAGCTCCCGCTGGGCCTCCGCCGTGAGCCGGACCCGGGTGCCGGGGCCGACCAGGTTGCGCCACACGGCGTTGCGCTCGCGGCCGCGCCACCCGCTCGGGTCGCCCATGAGCGCCGCGTACGGCGGGTTGGCGACGAGCAGCGTCCACGCCGCGTCGAACACCGCGACGGGCGTCGAGGGCATCCGGTCGAGCAGGTGCTGGACGCTCGGGGTGATGCGGGCGGGCACGGTGTCCGGCCCGGGCGGCGCGGTGCCCGCGAGGTGGAACAGGTGCTCGCGCTCGGCCGCCGTCAGTCGCAACGCCCTGGCCAGGGCCTCGATGACCTGCGTCGACGGGTGGGACGCGCGACCCTGCTCGAGGCGGGTGATGTAGTCGACCGAGATGCCGGCGAGCATGGCCAGCTCCTCGCGGCGTAGCCCGGGGGTCCGCCGGTGCCCACCGGTCGGCAGCCCCGCGGCGCCCGGCGAGACCCGATCCCGCCAGCGGCGCACAGCCCGCCCGAACTCCGCGTCAGCCACGCCCGTGAGTCTGCCCGTACCCCCTCGAACGTGCCTGGTACGGGCCGTCCCAGGAAGACAGGACACTGGTGGCCCTGCCGACCCGCCGGCGACCGTTGGGGCATGCCACTCGACTCGTCCCCCGTCTTCTTCATCACCGGCTGCTCCACCGGCCTCGGCCGGGCGTTGGCCACCCACGTCCTGGAGCGCGGGTGGCGGGCCGCCGTCACCGCCCGGGAGCCGGGCAGCGTCGCCGACCTCGTCGACGCCCACGGCGCCCGGGCCATCGCCCTCCCGCTGGACGTGACCGACCCGGAGCAGGTCTCGGACGCGGTCAGGTGCGCCGAGGAGGTGTTCGGCCGCATCGACGTGCTGGGCAACAACGCCGGCTACGGCTACCTGGCCGCCATCGAGGAGGGCGAGGACGCCGAGGTGCGCGCCCTGTTCGAGGCCAACGTCTTCGGCGCGGTCGCGGTGACCAAGGCCGTGCTCCCCGGCATGCGGACCCGCCGCCGCGGCCACGTCGTCACCGTCTCCTCGCTGGGCGGGCTGGCCGCGTTCGCGGCGACCGGCTACTACCACGCCACCAAGTTCGCGCTGGAAGGGCTGTCGGAGTCCCTCGCGGCGGAGGTCGCGCCCCTCGGCATCGGCGTCACGATCGTGGAACCCGGCGCGTTCCGCACCAACTGGTCCGGGCCGTCGATGAAGCAGTCCGCGGTCCGGATCGACGACTACGCCGACACCGCGGGCACGCGCCGCGACGCCACCCTGGCCACCTACGGCACGCAGCCCGGCGACCCGGCCCGCGCCGCCGCGGCGATCGTCGCCGCGCTCGAGGCCGACGCGCCCCCGCTGCGGCTGGTTCTCGGCACGGCCGCGCTCCAGGTGGCGCGCGGCAAGCTCGCCGCGCTGCAGCGCGGGTTCGACGAGTGGGAGCACCTCAGCCGGAGCACCGAGATCGCGGCGTCGCCCGTGTGACGCGATCGCACGTCAGGGCCGACGGTCAGGACGAACTCGCCGGTCCGGTTCGTCCCACCCAGGTCGTGCGCGGTCGCGAACCGTTCGAGGGGGACGGTGCGCGCGACCTCGACCCGCACGTCGGCGGCGTCGATCAGCTCGCCGATGCGGGCCGTCGGGCTCGACCAGGAACCCGGTCGCGCGCGTCGACGCCTCGACGACGGCGGCGAGCTCCTCGGACACCCCGCCGGACGCGGCGACGATCGTCCCGTCCGTGCGCAGCGAGCCGACCAGCCGCACGTCCTGGCCTCCGCCGACCAGCTCGACGATCACCTCGACGTCCTCGACCACGCCGGCGCCGTCCCGGCCGAGGACGAACGGCGGCTCACCCAGGACCCCGGCCGTCCCGTGCCCCTGCCGGGTCTTCCAGCCGACGGGGTCCACCCCGGCGGCGCGGACGCGGACCCGGATCTCGATCTGGGACGTCGACGTGTTCCTGACCATCGCCGATGCGTCGTGGAGCGCGGTCGGGGCCGGCGGGCGGCCAGCGCCTGACCGGACGGCCGAGCATTCCGGGACTTCCGGCGTCCGATCGACGGGCCTTGCGCCCCGTCCCCACCGCGGCCCGATCGGCGATGGTGCCGGCATGCAACCGGACGCACCCGGCTCGTCCTCGTCCAAGCCGATCCTCGTCGCCTACGACGGGTCCCGGTCGGCCCGCGCGGCGGCCTCCTGGGCGGCGGCCGAGGCCGCCGCCAGCGGGAGGTCGCTGTGGCTGGTGCACGTGATCCGCTGGCCGCTGCCCGAGCTCGACGGGCTGCGCCTGCCCGCGACGGTCCGGGACGGTGACCACGCGCGGCGCGCGGCCGCGCAGCTCGTGGACTCAGGGGTCGAACGGTGCCGGCAGGTGGCGCCCGGGGTGGACGTGCGCGGGGACGCCCTGACCGGCGGGGCGATCGACTCCCTCGGGAGGCTCGCCGAGGAGGCGTCCCTGCTCGTGCTGGGCGCCTCCGGGCAGACCGCCACCCGGCGGGTGCTGCTGGGGTCGAGCGCCGCCGAGCTCACTCGGCGGGTCACCACGCCGGTCGTGGTGATCCGCGAGCCGGCCACGGCCACCCCGGCCTCGCCGGTCCTGATCGGGGTCGACGGGTCGGCGGTGAGCGACCGGGTCGTCGACGCGGGCTTTGCGTTCGCGGCCCGCCGGGGGCTGGGCGTCGTCGCGGTCCACGCGTGGTGCGACCTGCCGCTGGAGGCGCTGGGCGGCCCCGACGACCAGGAGCCGGCCCGGTGCGACGCGACGGCGCTGCTCGCCGACCGGCTCGCCGGTGCGCGGGCCCGCAACCCGCAGGTGCGGGTCGAGGAGGTCGTCACGCTCGACCGGCCCGCGAGCGCGCTGCTCGACCGCGCGGCCGGGGCGGCGCTGCTCGTCGTCGGCCGGCACGGGCGGGGCCGCAGCACGGACATGCCGCTCGGGTCGGTGTGCCACGCCGTCCTCTACTACGCAGCCTGCCCCGTCCTGCTCGCCGGTTGAACCGCGGAGGAGACATGCATCAAACGCACTTGGAGACCGCCCCCATCGAGGTCCAGTTGACGGGGCGCCACGGCCAAGGCATCGCGGAGTACGCCCGCGACCGGATCGGCAGCGTCCTCCGGTTCGCCCGCGGGCCCGTCCTGCACGCGCGGGTCCGCATCACCCGCCACGCCGACCCGGCCGTCGAACTGCCGGTGACCGCGCAGGCCAACCTCGACGTCAACGGCAGGCTCGTCCGGGCGCAGGTGCGCGGCCGCACCGACCGGGAGGCCGTCGACCTGCTCAAGGACCGGCTCCGCCGCCGGCTGCAGCACCACCTGCGCCGCACCGTCGGGCACTGGGAGGACCGCCGCGGCCGGGGCGCGCCACCCGCGGGTGGCCGCCCGGCCGGTGGGGTGCGCGAGTGGCGCCACGGCGACCAACCGACCCGCCGCCCGCCCTACTTCCCCCGCCCGCCGGAGGAGCGGGAGATCGTCCGCCGCAAGTCCTACACCCTCGGGGAGTGCACCCTCGACGAGGCGGCCTTCGACATGGAGTCGATGGACTACGACTTCCACCTGTTCACCGAGCTGGGGACCGGCCAGGACAGCGTGCTGTACCGGGACCGGGACGGCTACCGGCTGGCGCAGCCGCGGCCGCAGCCGGAGGCACTGGCCCGCCACGCCGTGCCCGTCACCGTGAGCGAGACGCCGGCGCCCGAGCTGTCCACCGAGGAGGCGGTCCAGCGCATGGCCGCGCTCGACCAGCCCTTCCTGTTCTACGTCGACCGCGACCGCGGCCGTGGCGCGCTGCTGTACCACCGCTACGACGGCCACTACGGGTTGATCACGCCCGAGTGAGGCGGCCCCGCGGGACGGTCAGGCCCGCGGGTGCGCGGCGCCCGCCAGGTGCCGGGTGAACCAGGCGCAGGCCTCCGCGGCCACCCGTTCGAGCGCGCCGGGCTCCTCGAACAGGTGGGTGGCGCCGGGGACGACGACGATCCGGCTCTCGCAGCGCAGCCGGGTCCGGGCGCGCCGGTTGAGCTCGAGCACGACCGTGTCGTTCCCGCCGACGATCAGCAGGGTCGGCGCGCGGACCTCGGAAAGCCGCGGTGCGGCGAGGTCGGGCCGCCCGCCGCGGGACACCACCGCCGAGACGGCGGCGTCCGGTGCCGCGGCCGCCCACAGCGCGGCGGCGGCGCCCGTGCTCGCGCCGAAGTAGCCGACGGGCAGCCGCGCGCACTCCGGCTGCTGCCGCACCCACGCGGTCACCTCGCGGAGGCGGTCGGCCAGCAGCTCGATGTCGAAGACGTTGGCCCGGTGCCGCTCCTCCTGCGGGGTCAGCAGGTCGAACAGCAGCGTCGCCAGGCCCGCCTGGCCACAGACCCCGGCCACGTACCGGTTGCGGGGGCTGTGCCGGCTGCTGCCGCTGCCGTGGGCGAACACGACCACCCCGGCGGCGCGTTCCGGGACGGTGAGGTGCCCCTCGAGGCGGACCGACCCCGCGGGGATCTCGACCTCGTCGTCGCGCAGCGGCGGGTCGTCACCGGCCGCGCCGACCGTACCCAGCGCCCCCGGCCCGGGGTGCGCCGCGCGCCGCAGCAGGTCGACGACCTCCTCGTCGGGGAGCTGGCGGAAGTTGAGGTAGAACTGGCCGACCCCGAAGAACCACCGCGGGGTCTCCAGGCACACCAGCTCGTCGACCTCGGCGCGCAGCTCGTCGACCGCGTCGTGGGAACAGACCGGAACCGCGAGCACGACCCGGGCGGCGCCCTGGGCCCGCGCGACCCGGCACGCGGCGCGGGCGGTCGCGCCGGTGGCGATCCCGTCGTCGACGACCACCGCCGTGCGCCCGGCCACCCGCTCCCGGGGTCGGTCGCCGCGGAACCGGGCGGCCCGTCGCTCGATCTCGGCCCGGGCCCGCTGCTCGATCTCGCCCAGCTCCGCGCCGCTGACGTGCGCCATCCGGACGACGTCGTCGTTGAGCACCAGCGTGTCGTCCTCGCCGAGCGCGCCGAGCGCCAGCTCGGGCTGGAACGGCACGCCGAGCTTGCGGACGAGGATCACGTCCAGGGGCGCACGAAGCTCCCTCGCCACCTCGTACGCGACCTGCACCCCGCCCCGGGGCAGGCCGAGCACCACCAGGTCCTCGCCGCGCAGGTGCCGCACCGCCTCCGCCAGGCGGCGGCCCGCGTCCACACGATCGATGAACGGCATGGCTCCCTCCCTCGAGGGTAGGCAGCTTGTGGGCGGGAGGGGGTTCCCGGCAGGGGCGTTGGGCCCTTGGCCGGCCGGTGGTCCGGCGGGAGCATGTCCGTCCCGAGCTCACGCGACCGAGGGGTGACGGTGAACCGCGTGCTGACCGTTCTGCTCTGCGGGGACGTCATGACCGGCCGCGGGATCGACCAGATCCTGCCGCACCCGGCCGACCCCCGCCTGCAGGAGAGGTGGGTCGACGACGCCCGCACCTACGTGGAGCTGGCGGAGAAGGCGAACGGGCCGATCCCGCGACCGGTCGAGTTCTCCTGGCCGTGGGGCGACGCGCTGCCGATGCTCGACGGGCTCGCCCCGGACGCCCGGCTGATCAACCTGGAGACCAGCATCACCGCCGACGGGACGTTCGCCCCGGGCAAGGCCGTGCACTACCGGATGAGCCCGGACAACGTCGGCTGCCTCACCGTCGCGCGGCCGGACGTGTGCGTGCTGGCGAACAACCACGTGCTCGACTTCGGGCAGCAGGGCCTCGCCGACACCCTCGACGCGCTCGCCGGCGCCGGGATCGCCTGGGCGGGCGCGGGCCGCGACGCCGAGGAGGCCGAGCGCGTGGTGACCGTCGACGTCGGCCGCGGCCGCCGGCTTCTCGTGTTCTCCGGCGGGATGGAGTCGGCCGGGGTCCCGCGGCAGTGGGCGGCCACCGCGACCCGGCCGGGCGTGGCGTTCCTCCCGGACCTGTCCAACCGGGTCGCCGGGGCGATCGCGGACCGCATCCGACGCCACAAACGACCCGGCGACGTCGCGGTCGTGTCGCTGCACTGGGGCTCGAACTGGGGCTACGACGTCGGCCACGGGCAGGTCCGCTTCGCGCGCCGGTTGATCGACGGTGGGGTCGACGTGGTGTACGGGCACTCGTCGCACCACCCGCGCCCGATCGAGGTCTACCGGGGCAAGCTGATCCTCTACGGGTGCGGTGACGTGATCAACGACTACGAGGGCATCCGCGGGTACGAGGCGTACCGGGACGACCTGCACCTGCTGTACCTCGCCTCGATCGACGCCGACCGCGGCGAGCTGGCCTTCCTGCGGATGCTGCCGATGCAGACGCGCGCGATGCGGCTGCGCCGCACCTCGCCCGCGGACACCGAGTGGTTGCGGTCGACGCTGGAGCGCGCCGGCCGGGACTTCGGCACGCGCGTCCACCGCGAGCCAGGGGGCACGCTCGTCGTCCGCCCGGCGTGACGGGGCGGATCAGGCGGCGCGGGGGGCGTCGGGTGAGCGGCGCAGCCGGTCGAGCGCCTGCTGTTCGAGCCGGCGGACCTGCTCCCGGTCCAGCCCGACGTGCGCAGCGGTCTCCTGCAGCGTGTGCCGGTGACCGTCGTGGAGCCCGTGCCGGAAGGCGAGGATCCGGCCCTCGATCGGTGGGAGGGTCGCGAGCATCTCGTGCACGTGGCTGATGACCGCGGCGCGCTCGTCCGCGTCCGGGTCGGGGCGGACCTCCCCGATGAGATCACCCAGCGACGTGTCGCCGTCCTCCCCGACGGGGGTGTCCAGGCTCACCGTGGTGCGCGCCGCCTGCCGCAGTTCGGTGACGCGCTCGACGGGGAGCTCGGCCGCCTCGGCCAGCTCCTCGTCGGTGGGCTCGCGGTGCAGCCGCAGCACCAGGGCGCGCTCGTGCCGGTTCAGCCGGGACAGCTCGTCGAGCACCTTGTGGGGGAGCCGGATCGTGCGGGCGGAGTCGGCCTCGCCGCGCTGCATCGCCTGCCGGATCCACCACATCGCGTAGGTGGAGAACTTGTAGCCTTTGGTGTAGTCGAACTTCTCGACCGCGTGGATCAGGCCCAGGTTCCCCTCCTGGATCAGGTCGAGCAGCCCCAGGCCGCTGTGGCGGCGCTTCTTGGCCGCGGCGACGACGAGCCGCAGGTTCGCCCGGATCATGTGCTCCTTGGCCCGTGCGCCGTCGCGGGCGATCGCCTCCAGGTCGGCGCGGCTCGCCGAGACCCGTTCCGGGGCGCGCCCGTGGAGCAGCTCGGCGGCGTAGAGGCCGGCCTCGATCCGCTTGGCCAGATCGACCTCCTGCTCCGCCGTGAGCAGCGGGACCGTCGCGATCTCGTCGAGGTACGCGCGGACGAGGTCGGGCTCGATGTCGTCCCGGTCCCGGTCCCGGGTCTTCATCGTCGTGTCGAGGGTTGTCGTGTCGAGGGTTGCCGTGTCGGTTCCTCCCGGTCGGTGTGGAAATCCTGCGGTCACCTCGGAAGAACGTGCGGGACGCAACACGACATTCCGGACCGACAGGTCGCTTCCCGGCACATCACCCGTCGTCGGGGAGCAGGACGGCGAGCACGTCGCGCATCGACACCAGGCCGACCACCGCCGTGCCGTCGACGACCGGGACGTGGCGGACGCCCGTGTCGCGCATCAGCCGCCCGACGGCCGCGATGGTCTCGTCCGCGCGCGCCGTGACCAGGTCGGTCGTCATGACGTCGGCGGCCTGCCGGTCGCCGAGGCCACCGTCGAGCGCGAGCAGGGTGACCAGGTCCCGCTCGGAGACCACGCCCGGGGGACCACCCGGGGACTCGACGACGACCGCGCCGACCTCGTCCGCGGTGAGCTCCTGCGCGACCGTGAGCAGGTCGTCCTCCGGACGGACCGTCGCCAGGGTCCGGGTCATGATCCGGCGCACCGGGTCGGCGGGGGTGGGGCGGTCACGCGTTTTCGTCATCGGGGCCTCCTCACGCGGTGGCTGAACGCGCCCCCAGGCTCGACCGCGCGCCCGCACGGGCGGGAGGGCCGTTCGTCCCGTGCCGCCCCGCCGGGTGGCCGGTGGCTTGCGGTGGCGCGGTCAGTGGGCCGCCCGCAGCAACCGCAGCTGGCCGAGCTCGGTGACGTTCTTCATGAGCTCGGCGTTGGCCCAGCCGAGCATCTGCGCCACGGTCATGCCCGCGTCCGCGGGCCACGGGAACGGGGCGGGGGCGGCGAGGTCGGCGTCGGTGAGTCGGTCGAGCACCGCCGCCCACTCGTCGTGCAGCCCGCGCAGCCACCCGACGGCGGCCTCCGGGCCCGGCCAGGCCACCGCGTCGCGCTCGCGCGGCGCGCGGCCCTGCGCGTGGTCGAGCGCCACGCTCCACCACCAGCCGATGTGCCAGGTCACCCAGCCGATCGTCGGCACCGGGACCGGGTCGGGCTCCGTGTCGGCCCAGTCGGGGCTCCAGCGCCCGTCCGGGCCCTGCCGCACGGTCCAGGTGAGCCGGGGCGGGCTCCCACAGGAAGTCCTCGGGGGAGAGGCGTTCCAGGTGGAACCCGGCGAGCGACCACGTGAACTCGAACTGCCACCGCAGCAGGTCTCGCGACAGGGCGTGATCTTCGCGGGTCGGGACGGTGCCGGCACGCGGGTTTCGCGTCAGCCCGGACCACCGTCGTTCTCCGCCGCGTCGTCGGCGACGAGGACCACCGGACAGCGGGCGTGGTGCGCGCAGCGGAGGGCGACCGAACCCAGCAGGGCGCCGCGCAGCGGGCCGCGCCCGCGGTTGCCCAGGACCAGGACGTCGGCGTCCTCCGCCAGGTCGGTGAGCACCCGGGCGGGGTCGCCCCGCCCGATCCGGGTGCTCACCTCGACCGGGGTGAGCTCCGCGGGGACGTCGGACAGCGCGGTGTCGAGCCAGCTGCGGGCCTCGGCCTCGAACTCGGGCTCGGGGAACACCGCCGCCGGCCCGAACTGCAGCTGGTCCTGCCACACCGCCACCGCGCACAGCGGCTTGCCCAGCTGGGCGGCGTACCGGCACGCCCACCGGAGCGCAGCGTGCGACTCGGCCGACCCGTCGATCCCGACCAGGACCGTCCGCTCGTTCACGATTCCTCACCCCCTGGCTGCACGCAGCCCTCGGCTTTCGGGCGCACGTGGTCGGGGTTCCCGATCTCGTGATCGCGAATGCCGCTCCCGGCGCGAGCGTCGGCGCGGGCCGCTCATGCGTCCACGTCTGCGATCCCGGTCCTGAGGGCGTAGAGGACGAGCTGGACGCGGTCGCGGGAGCCGGTCTTCGCGAGGAGGTTCCCGACGTGGGTCTTGACCGTGGGCATCGACAGCCAGAGGTGCTCGCAGATCTCGGAGTTCGTGAGCCCGCGCGCGATGAGCGCGAGCACCTCGCGCTCCCGCTCGGTGAGGTCGGTGGCCTGGTCCTCGACCGCGCGGGACCGCGCGGTGGCCGCGGGTCGGGCGCGGTAGCTCGCGAAGAGCCGGCGGGTCGGGCCGGGGGAGAGGACGGCGTCGCCGCGGTGCACGGTGCGGATCGCCTCGACCAGCCGGTCGGGCGGGGTGTTCTTCAGGAGGAATCCGGCGGCCCCGGCCTCGATCGCGGTGAGGACGTACTCGTCGGCGTCGAACGTGGTGAGGATGACGATGCGCGTCGGGCTGCCGTCCGCGACGAGCTGCCGGGTGACCGCGATCCCGTCGATGCCCGGCATCTGGACGTCGAGGAGCAGGACGTCGGGTTGCGCACAACGGTGCCGGCGGATCGCGTCGGCGCCGTCGACGGCCTGCCAGAGGACGCGCACGTCCGGCTGGGCGTCGAGGATCATCGCGAGGCCTGCGGCGAACAGGGGTTCGTCGTCGGCGAGCCCGACCGTGATCACGGGCGGCTCCAGGGCAGGCGCGCGGTCACCCGCCAGCCGCCGGTGTCCGGATCGGGGCCTGCGTCCAAGGTGCCCCCGAGCGCGAGGGCGCGTTCCCGCATCCCGACCAACCCGTGCCCGGCATCCCGCCCGGTGTCCGTGCGGCGCGGGCGGCCGTTGGAGACGGACACGTCGAGCGCCCGGTCACCGACGCCCACCCGGACGAGGACGGGCGCCCCGCCGGCGTGGGCGATCGCGTTCGTGAGGCTCTCCTGGACGATCCGGTACGCGGCGAGGCCGACCGGAGCGGGTACGTCGCCGATCTCGCCGTCGACCCGGAGCCGGATCGGGGTGCCGGTGCTCCGGAACGTTCCGATCAGCTCCGCAAGGTCCCGCACCGACGGCGCCGGCCGCGTCGTCGCGGGGTCGTCCTCGGTGCGGAGGACGTCGACCAGACCCCGCACCTCGTCGACCGCGGCGCGGCTCAGCCTGCCGATGTCCGCGAGCGCCCGGTCCGCCCGCTCCGCGTCGGTCCGCAGGACGCACCGAGCCCCTTCGGCCTGCACCGCGATCGTGTTCAACGAGTGGCCGAGGATGTCGTGCATCTCCCGGGCGATCCGGGCGCGTTCCTCGAGCGCGGCGAGGCGGCGCTCGCTTGCCTGCTGCGCCTCCAGGGTGCGGGCTCGTTCGACCGCGAGGTCGTGGCGCGCCCGGGCGTTCCGGCGCACGACCCCGGCGAGCGCCGCGACGGTGAGCGCGGCACCGACCGCGGCCGCCACCAGTCCGCGTTCGCGCCAGTCGTCGCCCGGGATCGGTGAGACCGCGACGCCGACCGCCGCGCCGACGTAGGTGCAGGCGAGGAACCCCCACCGCCGGGGCCCGGCCAACCGGGTCTGGGTGAGGTAGGCGGCGATCAGGCAGACGACGCCGGGGAACAGGCCGGGACGGGGGACGATCAGCAGGTGCGCCACCAGCAGCACCGCCATGATCGACAACGCCGGTACCGGGCGGGTACGGCGCAGCAGCACCGCCGCGGCGCACCCGGCCACGACGATGGCGTAGCCGACCTGCGCGGCCGGTGCGAGCGGGATCGGCGGCCCGCCGGCGACCCCCGCCACCACGACGACGGCGGCACACCCGGCGTCCGCCAGGCGCTCGTGGGCCCGCGGGAGGAGGCGCGGCCCGGCGGCGGGCGTCGTCGGCGGGCGGGCGTCCACGTCGGCCCAGGCTAGCCGGGCAGCCGAGGCCGCGGCTCGTACCGCGGTATGAAGTCGGCCGGCCGGCATTGCCGTACCGCGGCACGATCCGCCGCCGCCGGTGACCCGTGATCCTCGGTGGGGTGATGATCGACGGAACGGAGCCCCGATGAGCGCCGCCATCACGACCCGGGCCCTGACCAAGAAGTTCGGCGACCACACCGCGGTCGATGCGCTCGACCTGCGGGTACCGCGCGGGGTGGTCTACGGCTTCCTGGGGCCGAACGGGTCCGGCAAGTCGACGACCATGAAGATGCTGCTCGGGCTCACCCGCCCGACGAGCGGCGAGATCGAGGTACTCGGTGAGCCGCTCACCGAGCGGTCGCGGGCCCGGTTGCTGCCCTCCATCGGTTCGATGATCGAGTCGCCGCCCGGGTACGGGCACCTCACCGGGGCGGAGAACATGCGCATCGTCGCCGACATGCTCGGGCTGACCTCCCGGCAGGTCGACCGCGCGCTGGCGACCGTGCGCCTGACCGACCACCGGCACAAGCTCGTCCGCACCTACTCGCTGGGCATGAAGCAGCGCCTCGGGATCGCCATGGCGCTGGCGCGAGACCCGTCGCTGCTCATCCTGGACGAGCCGACCAACGGGCTCGACCCGTCCGGCATCGAGGAGATCCGCACCCTGCTCGTCCACCTCGCCGCGCAGGGGATCACCGTGATGGTGTCGAGCCACCTGCTCGACGAGATCGACAAGATGGCCGACGTGCTCGGCATCCTCTCCGCAGGCCGCATGATCTTCCAGGGGACCCGTGACGAGCTGTTCCGGCACTCGACCCCGGACCTGGTGATCGAGACCCCGGACCCGGCGGCCGCCCTCGCGACCGGGGTCACCGCGACCCCGGTCCGCGGCGGGATCCGGATCAGCGGCGTCGACCGGGACGGCACCGCGCGGATCGTGCACCGGCTGGCGGTCGCCGGGGTCCCGATCCACGAGGTGCGCCGGGTGCGGCACACGCTGGAGGACGTCTTCATGGACCTGACCGGCCGCGGGGGCCTGCTGTGAGCCGCGCCCTGCGCCTGGAGTTCCGCAAGATGCGCCGCCTGCGCACGCTGCCCGTCGTCCTGGCCATGGTCGTCGCGGTCGCCGCGCTCAGCAGCGCCTCGCTGTTCGCGAGCAGCACCCGAGCCACCTTCGACGACCCGGCCGCCCACCCGTGGGCCGAGCTGTTGCTCCACTACACGCTGGTGGCGGCGATGACGTCGCCGATCCTCGCGGCGGTCCTCGCCAGCAGGCAGACCGACATCGAGCACGCAGGCGGCGGGTGGACGCTCGCCTCCACAGCGGGGTTCGCCCCCGGCACCCTGTGCCGGGCCAAGCTGGCCGCGCTCGGCGCCGTCCTGCTCCCGGCCGTCGGTCTCCAGACCGTCCTGGTCGTCGGCGCGGGCGCGCTGGCAGGCATCCGCGTCCCGATCGAGGCCGGCCCGTGGATCGGCTACACGCTGCTGCTGGGGCTCGTGGACGTGGCGCTGCTCGCCGCGCACGTCTGGCTCGCCGCGACCGTGGAGAACCAGCTCGTCGGCGTCGGCGTCGGCCTGCTCGGCGCGTTCCTGGCCCTGTTCGCCCTCCTCGTGCCCGGGGTGGCGTACTGGCTTCCCCCGTGGGGCGGCTACGCCCTGATCTCGCACGTCGCCCAGACCGGGGGCGGCGAGGTCGGCTACGTCACCCCGCCCCACCCGTGGATCGGCGGCGTCCTGGCCCTGGTCGGCGCCGCCTTCGCACTGTCCACCCGCCGACGGGCCCGAACCGAGAGGTGATCATCGTGCTCCGCGCCGAACTCGTGAAGCTCAAGCGGTCCAGCACCTGGCTGGTCGCCTTCGTCCTGCCGCTGCTGGCGGTGATCACCGGAACGGTCAACTACGCCCGCAACGCCGACCTGGTGGGACCGGGCTGGGCCTCGTTCACCTCCCAGGTCGTGCTGTTCTACGGGCTGCTGTTCTTCTCGATGGGCGTCAGCGTGCTCGCCGCCACCGTCTGGCGGGTGGAACACCGCGGTACCAACTGGAACCTGCTGCTCACCGGCACGAGGCAGCCGGTCCGGCTCGTTCTCGCGAAGGTCGTCGCGGTCACCGTCCCGGTGTGCTTCATGCAGGGTGTGCTCGTCCTCGCCACCCTCGTCTCCGGCGTCGCCGTGCTGGGCCTGCCGGGAGGGTTCCCGTGGCGGTTCGCCCTCGTCGGCGCGCTCGCGGTGGTCGCGGCGCTCCCGCTGGTGGCGCTCCAGTCCTTGCTGTCGATGCTGCTCAGGTCGTTCGCCGCACCCGTCGCGATCTGCTTCGTCGGCTGCGTCGTCGCGGTCGCCGCCGTCACGTCGACCGGGTTGCGCCCGCTCGCCCACGTGCTCCCCCAGGCGATCACGACGCGAGCGATCAACCTCGGTTCGAGCGCCATCGCGCAGTCCGGTGCGCTCACCGTGGCCGATGCGCTGCCGATCCTGCTGACCGCCGTGGCCCTCGCGGCCGTCCTCACGCTCGCGGGCGCGGCCGCCATCCGGGGCGTCAAGCTCCGGTAGGCGGGTCGGGTCGGCCGACCCGGGTTCACGCGATGCCCGCGCCTGTGTGATGTTCGGGGTGTGATCGACCTCGCAGGGCTGCGGCCGGGGGTCGCGCTGCGCCGCCACCAGCTCGACGCGCTCGACGCGGTGGGGGAGGCGTTGGGCCGCGGCGACCGCCGGGTGTGGGTCGTGCTGCCCCCGGGCGCGGGCAAGACCGTGGTGGGCCTCGAAGCGGCGCGGCGGCTGGGGCGGCCGATCGTCGCGTTCGCGCCGAACACGGCGATCCAGGGCCAGTGGCTCGCGGAGTGGTCGCGGTTCACCCCCGACCCGCCGCCCGGCTCGGTCGACCGCGGGCTCGACGCCGCGATGACCGCGCTCACCTACCAGTCGCTCGCGACGTTCGACCCGGACGCGGAGGTCGACCCGGACGGGCACGAGCGGGGCCTGCACATCCACCGGCTGCGCTCCTCCGGTCGCGAGCTCGTGGCCGCGCTGGGCAGGCGGCCCGTCACGCTGGTGCTCGACGAGTGCCACCACCTGCTCGACGTGTGGGGCGAGCTGCTCGCGGAGGTGCTCGAGGGGTTGCCCGAGGCCACGGTCATCGGGCTCACGGCCACGCCGCCGGAGGCGCTGACCCGCGACGAGCGGGTCCTCGTCGACCGCCTCTTCGGGCGGATGGTCACCGGGCCGTCGATCCCGGCGATGGTGCGCGACGGCGAGCTCGTGCCGTTCGCGGAGCTGGCGTGGTTCGCCACCCCGACCGGCCGGGAGCGGGCGTGGCTCGCGGCGCAGGCCGAGCGGTTCGCCGAGCTCACCGCGGACCTCGTCGACCCCGGCTTCGCCACCGTCGGCTTCCTGCCCTGGCTGGACCGGTACGCGGTGCGCCGGGAACACGGCGCGGGCGAGGGGGCCGCGGTGCCGTGGCACCGGTTCGCCCGCGACCACCCCGAGGTGGCCGATGCGGTGCTGCGGTTCCACCACGCCGGGATGCTCGACCTGCCGGACGGGGCGCGGCTGCACGAGCGGCACCGGCACGCGCCCACCGCCGACGACTGGATGCGGCTGCTGCACGTCTACGCGCAGCGGTTCCTCGCCCGCAGCGACGACCCGCGGGACGCCCACGCCTACGAGGCCGTGCGCGCCGCGCTTCCCGGGATCGGGTACCGGCTCACCCGGGGTGGCGTGCGCAGCGGCCGGTCCCCGGTGGACCGGGTGATCGCCCGCAGCGCCGGCAAGATCGACGCCGCCTGCCGGATCCTCACCGCGGAGCACGAGGCGCTCGGCGCGCGGCTGCGCGCGGTGGTGGTCTGCGACCACGAGCGGGCCCGCGCCACCCTGCCGTCGGGGCTGGTCGGGGTGCTCGACGCCGACGCGGGCTCCGCCCGGCTCGCGCTGCGCCACATCGCGGCGCTGCCCGGGCTGCGGCCGGTGCTGGTCACCGGCCGCACGGTGGCCGCGGACGCCGAGGTCGCCCGCGCCTTCGTCGCGTACGCGGCTGAGCGCGAGCCCGGCCTGCGGCTGGACCCGGTGCCCGCGGACGCCACCGGCGTCGTCGAGATCACCGGCGCGTGGACCTCGCGCCGCTGGGTCCGGCTCGTGACGCGCTTCTTCGCCGACGGCGGGTCGCTCGTGCTGGTCGGCACCCGCGCGATCCTCGGCGAGGGCTGGGACTGCGTCGCCGTCAACACGCTGGTCGACCTCACCGAGGCCACCACCAGCACGTCCGTGGTGCAGCTGCGCGGCCGCGCGCTGCGGCGCGACCCGGGCTGGCCCGACAAGGTCGCGCACACCTGGTCCGTGGTGTGCGTCGAGGAGGGCCACCCGAAGGGCGAAGCCGACTTCGAACGCTTCGTCCGCAAGCACGAGGGCTACTACGGCGTCACCGAGGCCGGGAACGTGATGGCGGGCGTGACGCACGTCGACCCGGCGCTGTCGGCCTACACCGCGCCGCCCGTCGAGGAGTTCGCGGGCTTCAACGAGCGGATGCTGCGGCGCTGCCGTGACCGGGAGCGGGTGCGGCGGCTGTGGCGGGTCGGCGAGCCGTACGCCGACCGCCCCGCGCACGTGGTCCGGTTGGTGGGCACGGCGCCGGTCCGGGAGCGGGCGGCGGCGCCGACCCCGCCCGAGGTGCTGCCCACCCGCACCGGGCTGTCCACCGACGGGCGGACGCCGTGGGCGACCGCGGCCCTCGCCGCGGCGATCGTCCTCGCGATCGCCACCGTCGCGTTCCTCGTGGCGGGCGCGGGCGCGGCCACGGCGCTCCCGGCCGCCGGGGTGGCCCTCTGCGCCGGCGCGTGGGGACGGCAGGCCTACCGGCGCGGCCGGCTGCTCCACGAGGTCGCGCGCTCGACGCCCGACGTCGCCGCGATCGCCTACGCCACCGCCGAGGCCATGCACGCCGCCGGGCACACCGACCGCGGCGCCGAGGCCGTCACGGTCGCGCCCGACGAGACGGGGGCGTGGCAGTTCCGCCTCACCGGCGCGGACCCGGCCGCGTCCGAGCGCTACGCGACGGCGCTGGACGAGGTGCTCAGCCCGCCCGCCGACCCGCGGTACCTGATCGGCCGTTTCGTCCCGGCCGACCCCGGCCCCTCCTGGTTCGCCGCCCTGCGCGCCGGGTGGCGCCGGCCGGAGCGGTGGGCGCGTCCCCACGCGGTCGTCTACCACGCGGTCCCCGCGGCGCTGGCCGAACACCGCCGCCAGGCCGACCTCTTCGCGAAGGCGTGGCGGCGCTGGGTCAGCGACTGGCCCCGCCCCGTCTACACCCGCAGCCCCGAGGGGTCGCTGCTGCTCGCCGCCCAGCGCGGGCTCTCCCCGCTCGACGCCCACACGGCGCTGCGCCTCACCTGGGAGTAGCGGCGCCGTCCACCCGCCGGCTCACCCGGCGTGGGACTGCGACCGGCTCGGGTGCGGCTCGACGGGGCGGCGCGCCCAGTAGCCGGCGAGGATCGACCCGCTGATGTTGTGCCACACCGAGAAGACGGCGGCGGGCAGGGCGGCGACCGGGTTGAAGTGGGTGGTGGCGAGCGTCGCCGACAGGCCGGAGTTCTGCATGCCGACCTCGATCGAGATGGCGCGGCGCGCCGTCTCGTCGAGCCCGCACAGCCGCGCGGCGAGGTAGCCCAGGCCCAGGCCGAGCACGTTGTGCGCGACGACCGCGACCAGGATGAGCAGCCCGGAGGTGAGCAGCGCCGACGCGCTCCCCGCGACGACCGCCATGACGACGGCGGTGATGCCGGCGACCGAGACCAGCGGCAGCGCGGGCAGCACCGCCTCGACCTGTCGCTCGGCGAAGCGCCGCAGCAGGAACCCGAGCAGCACCGGCACGACGACGACCTGCAGGATCGACACGAACAGCGCACCGGGGTCGACCGGCAGGAACCGGCCCGCCAACGCCAGCACCAGAACCGGCGTGACGATCGGCGCGAGCAGCGTCGACACCGAGGTCATCGCGACCGACAGCGCGGTGTCGCCCTTGGCCAGGTAGACCATCACGTTCGACGCCGTGCCGCCGGGCGCGCAGGCCACGAGGATGATCCCGACCGCGAGCTCGGGGCCGACGGGCAGCAGCGTCGCGAGCAGCCACCCCACGCCGGGCATGATCACGTACTGCGCGACGATGCCGATGACGAACGCGACCGGCCTGCGGGCCACGTAGGCGAAGTCGACGGGCCGCAGCGTGAGCCCCATCCCCAGCATGATCAGCGCCAGCAGCCAGGGGACCGCGGGCGACCACCCGCGGAACGCGTCGGGCGCCGCGAGGGCGACCGCCCCCGCCACGATCACGATCAGCGGGAACCACCGTCCCGCCCACTCACCGATCCGCTGCAGCTGCTGCACGAGGCGACTCCCTCCCGTGACCGCGCCACCCGCGCCGGTCCGGTCGTGACGATACGGACCCGGTCCCCGGGGTCGCGCCGCTGCCCCGCACCACAGAAAGCGCTCGCCCCATCCCGTTGCGCGGAACGGGTTGCCGCGTTACGGTCTGGCGCTGTTCCGTGTCACGGAACAAAGTTCCATATTCGAGCGACGAGGGAGTCCGACATGGGGCGGAGGAGGCAGGTGGTCGCCATGGCGGCCGTGGCCGGTGCGGCGCTGCTCGCGGTGACCGCGTGCAGCGCGGGGACGGGGGTCCCCGACTCCATCGGTGGCGAGGGCGGCGGCGGGGCGTCGACGGCCGAGACGGTGCTGCGGGTCGCGTTCAACCAGCCCGAGAACCACCCCCAGTACATCGCGCTGGAGGCGATGGGCGATCGGCTGCGCGAGCGCACCGGCGGCGCCTACGACATCGACGTCTACCCCAACGAGACGCTCGGGGCGCAGCGCGAGACGATCGAGCTGGTGCAGTCGGGCGCGCTCGACATGGCGCTGGTCGGCGGTCCGCTGCTGGAGAACTTCAACCCCGACTTCGTGGTCTTCAACCTGCCGTTCACGTTCGACTCGCAGGACCACCAGCGCCGGGTCACGAACGACCCCGCGATCGTCTCGGAGCTGTACTCCTCCCTCGACGACCAGGGCATCCACGTGCTCGGGGCGTTCCACGGCGGGGTCCGCTCGGTCTACAACTCCCAGCGGCCCGTCACCACGCCGGCCGACCTCGCGGGCATGAAGATCCGCGTCATCGAGTCCGACACCAACATCGAGATGATGCGGCTCATGGGCGGCAACGGCACGCCCATGGGGCAGGGCGAGGTCTACACCGCCATCCAGTCCGGCGTGATCGAGGGCGGCGAGAACAACGAGCTGATCTTCGCCAACCTCAAGCACTCCGAGGTGGCGCCGTACTACAGCTACACCCGACACCTCATGTTCCCGGACTACCTGATCACGAACCCGGCCGTCCTCGAGCGCATGTCACCCGAGCACCGCACCGCCTTCACCGAGGAGCTCAGCGCGGCGATCGAGGAGGAGGCGCAGCTGTGGAAGACCGAGGTCGAGAAGGCGATCCAGGCCGCGAAGGACGCCGGGGCGCAGTTCAACGAGGTCGACTCGGCCGCGTTCGCCGACGCGATCCGGCCGCTCGTGGAGTCGAAGCTGACCACGGACGTCACGCGCGAGATCCACGCGAAGGTGCGGGCCGCGGCGTCGGCGGGCTGAGCGGGGCACCGCGATGACGCTCGTGAAGAACGCGCTGGACCGCGTGCTGACCGTCGCCTGCGTGGTGCTGTTCGCCGCGCTCGTGCTGGACGTGTCGTGGCAGGTGTTCACCCGGCAGGTCCTGGGCGCGCCGAGCGGCTGGTCCGAGGAGCTCGCCAAGTACCTGTTCATCTGGCTGGGGCTGTTCGGCTCGGCGCTCGTGTTCGGCGAGCGCGGGCACATCGCCGTCGACGTGGCCGTGCGCCGGCTGCCCCGCCCCGCCCAGATCGGGCTCGCGGTCGTCGTCCAGCTCGCGATCCTCGCCTTCACCGCCCTCGCGCTCGTGTGGGGCGGGTTCCTGGTGTCGCAGCTGGCCTGGGAACAGAACCTCACGGGTCTGCCGGTCACCGTGGGCCCGCTCTACCTGGCGCTGCCGATCAGCGGGGCGCTGATCGCCTTCTACACCCTCTACCACCTGGTGCGGATCCTCACCGGCGCCGAGCGCCCGGTGGACGACTCCGAACCCGAGCTCGTCTGAGGAGGCCTCGGACATGGACCCCGCAGCGCTCGCCGGGCTCCTGCTGCTCGGCGGGATCGCCCTGCTCCTGGTGATCGGTGCGCCGGTGAGCGTCGCCGTCGGGCTGTCGTCGCTGGCGGCGATGTTCGTCATCCTCGGCACCGAGGACGGCGTGCTGACCTCGGCGCAGCAGATCTTCCGCGGGATCAACTCGTTCCCGCTGCTCGCGATCCCGTTCTTCGTGCTCGCGGGCGTGATCATGAACAACGGCGGCATCGCGCTCCGGCTGATCAACGCGGCGAAGGTCCTCGTCGGCCGGGCGCCCGGCTCGCTCGCCCAGACCAACGTCGCGGCCAACGCCCTCTTCGGGTCCGTGAGCGGCTCCGGGGTGGCGGCCGCGGCCGCCGTCGGCTCCACGATGGGGCCGCTGCAGGCGGAGGAGCGCTACGACCGCGGCTTCGCCGCCGCCACGAACATCGCGTCGGCGCCGTCGGGGATGCTCATCCCGCCGAGCAACCTGATGATCGTCTACTCGCTGGTGTCGGGCACCTCGATCGCGGCGCTGTTCGTGGCCGGCTACCTGCCCGGGATCGCGTGGGCGCTCGTGTGCATGGCGATCGTGCACCTGTACGCCCGCAAGCGCCCCGAGCTCAAGGTCACCGAGCGGCCCGGTCTCGCCCGGGCGCTGCGGACCCTCCTGGAGGCCGTGCCGTCGCTGCTGCTGGTCGTGGTCGTGATCGGCGGCATCCTCGCGGGCTTCTTCACCCCGACCGAGGCCTCCTGCATCGCGGTGCTCTACGCGCTGCTGCTGTCGTTCCTCTACCGCGCGATCGGCGTCCGGCAGCTGCCGGGCATCCTCATGGAGGCCACGCGGACCACGGCCGTCGTCATGTTCCTCATCGGCGTGTCGACGATCATGGGCTTCGTCCTGTCGTTCGCCCGGATCCCGCAGCTGGTGGCCTCGGGGATGTTCGGACTCACCCGCAACCCGGTCCTGCTGTTGCTCCTGATCGCGGTCGTGCTGCTCGTGGTCGGGTGCTTCATGGACCCGACGCCCGCCGTGCTGATCTTCACGCCGATCTTCCTGCCGATCGTCGAGAGCTTCGGGATCCACCCGGTGCACTTCGGCATGATGATCGTGTTCGCGCTGAGCATCGGCACGATCACGCCGCCGGTCGGGCCGATCCTGTTCGTCGGCGCGAAGATCGCCGGCCTCGGCATCGAGGACGTCCTGCGCCGGCTCTTGCCGTACTTCGCCGCGCTCACCGCGGTGCTCATCGTCGTGATCTTCACGCCGGGGCTGTCGCTCTGGCTGCCCACCCTGCTCGGTCTCCTCTAGCCAGGAAAGGACCCCCGTGCAGCAGCGCTACGCCACCAGCCCGGAGCAGGTGCCGGGCATGGACACCGCCGAGCTGCGGCGCCGCTACCTCGTCGAGGACCTGTTCGTCGCCGACGAGGTCCGCGCCGTGTACACCCACCACGACCGGGTCGTGCTCGCCGGCGTGCAGCCGGTGCACGACGCGGTCCCGCTGCCGACCTACCCGGAGATCCGCAGCGACCACTTCTTCGACCACCGCGAGGGCGGGATCGTCAACGTCGGTGGGCGGGGGGCCATCACGGTCGACGGCACCGCCTACGACGTCGGCCACGGGTCCTGCCTGTACGTGGGGCGCGGGGCCCGAGAGGTCGTGTTCGCGAGCGCGGACGCGGCGGCGCCCGCGCGCTTCTACCTCTTCTCCGCGCCCGCCCACACGGCGTACCCGACGACGTTCGTCGAGGCGGGCTCCGGCACGGTGCGCGAGCTCGGCGACCCGGTGACGTCGAACCGGCGCACCCTCAACCAGTACATCCACGAGAACGGGGTGCGCAGCTGCCAGGTGGTGATGGGGGTGACGACGCTGCACCCGGGCAGCATGTGGAACACGATGCCCGCCCACACCCACGACCGGCGGATGGAGGCCTACCTCTACTTCGACCTGCCCGCAGAGGACCGGGTCGTCCACATCATGGGCGAGCCGTCGCAGACGCGGCACCTGCTGGTCGCCGACGGGCAGGCGGTGATCTCCCCGAGCTGGTCGGTGCACTGCGGGTTCGCCACGGCGAGCTACAGCTTCGTCTGGGCGATGGCGGGGGAGAATCAGTGCTTCGACGACATGGACGGCGTCCCGATCACGCAGATGCGCTGACCCTGGACAGGTGAGACATGGCTGCCCGCACCCCCGCCACCGGTGAACGGTCGAGCGCGAGCGAGAAGACCCTCCTCGTGCTCTCCGCGGTGCTGTCGCACCCCCGGTTCACCGACGTGGTGGAGGCGACGGGGCTGGCCAAGGCCACGGTCCACCGGATCCTCTCCACCCTGATCGACCGCGGCTTCGTCTCGGTCGGCCGGGACGGCACCTACCTGCCCGGCCCCATGGTCCTCTCGCTCGCCGGGCGGGCGCTGCAGCGCATCGACATCTCCGCGATCGCCCAGCCGATCGTCGACGAGCTCGTGGCGCGCGTGCAGTGCACGGTGCACGTCGGCGTCGCGAACGGCGACGAGATCATCTACCTGATCCGCGCCGACTCGGACAAGCCGTACACGATGCCGTCCCGGGTCGGGCTGGCGATCCCGATGCACTCCTCGGCCATCGGGAAGGTCGTCCTCTCCGGCTACACCGACGAGGGCCTCGCCCGCTACGCCGCGCGCACCGGCCTCGTGCCGCGGACCGAGCGCACGATCCGCGACCTCGAGACCCTGCGGGCCACCGCCGCGGCGGTCCGCAGGCGCGGCTTCGCCGAGGACGACGAGGAGAACGAGCCGGGGATCCGCTGCGTCGCGGCACCCATCCGCGACCACACCGGAAGCATCAAGTACGGGCTGAGCATCTCGACGCTCACCCTCGAACACACCGCAGAACAGGTGGCGGCGATGGCGCCGTACGCCATCGAGGCGGCGGACAAGATCTCCGCCGCCCTCGGACACGTCCCCGATGAGGAGATCACGCCCCCATGACGACCACGACCTCCCCCGCCGCCTACACGGAGAGCCTGTTCGGCCTCGCCGGCCGGCTCGCCGTGGTGACGGGGGCGGGCCGGGGCATCGGCCTCGCGATCGCCGAGTGCCTGGCCGCCGCGGGTGCCGACATCATCGGCGCCGGGGCCCGCATGCCCGCCGGCGAGAGCGCCGTGCGCGCGGCGGTCGAGGCGCACGGGCGGACGTTCACACCGCTGCAGGCCGACCTGTCCGACCGCGAGCAGACCGCCGCGCTCGCCGCCGACCTCGCAGGGCGCGACGTCGACATCCTGGTCAACAACGCGGGCACGATCCGCCGCTCCCCGGCCGCCGAACACACCGACGCCGACTTCGACCACGTCGTCGAGGTGAACCTGCGGGCGGCCTTCGTGCTCGCCCGCGAGGTCGGCCGCTCGATGGTCCGCCGCGGCGGCGGCAAGATCGTCAACACCGCGTCGATGCTCAGCTTCCAGGGCGGGGTGCGGGTGCCCGGCTACACCGCGTCCAAGTCCGCGATCGCGGGGCTCACGAAGGCGCTGGCCAACGAGTGGGCGAGCCGCGGCGTCAACGTCAATGCGGTCGCCCCGGGCTACGTCGCCACCGACAACACCCGCGAGCTGCGCGAGGACCCGGCGCGCAGCCAGGAGATCTTGAGCCGCATCCCCGCGGGCCGCTGGGCCGCCCCGTCGGACATCGCAGGCGCCGTGCTGTTCCTCTGCTCCCGCGCCGCCGACTACGTCCATGGCGCGGTGGTGCCGGTCGACGGGGGCTGGCTCGCGCGGTAGCGCGTCCACATCCGGCTCACAGGTCGCGCTCACCGGCGGCACAGGCGCTTCCCGCGTACTTGGTGCGTCCACATCGCACCGAGGGGAGCACCTGCATGCGTTTCCGGCGTCGGCCGCGGGCGCGGGAACCGGAGGAGGCGGCCGACCCGCACGTCCCACCGGGGCCGGTGGGCCCGAACGCGTTGCGTGCGCCGAGCCCGTTGCACGCGTTCAACCGGTACGAGATCAAGTACCTGGTCGGCGAGGCGCAGGTCCCGCAGATCCGCGAGGAGCTGCGCCGGCGCATGGACCCCGACGCGCACGCGCGGCACGGCGGCTACGACGTGATCAGCCTCTACTACGACTCCGCCGGCCTGCGCTTCTACTGGGAGAAGATCGAGGGGCTGCGGTTCCGCCGCAAGCTGCGGCTGCGCAACTACGGTGACCGCGCCGCGATCACCGACGACTCACCGGTGTTCGTCGAGATCAAGCAGCGCGTCAACCGCGTCACCCAGAAGCGCAGGGTGCGGCTGCCGTACCACCTGGCGCGGCGGCTGTGCGACGGGCGCGAGATGGTGCCGCACGAGCCGGCGCAGCGGGCGTTCCTCGAAGAGGTCCTCGCCCTGATCGTCGAGAACGATCTGCGGCCCGTCGCGACCACCGGCTACCAGCGCGAGCCGTTCGTCGGCCGGGGCGTCGACCTCGGCCTGCGCGTGACCCTGGACCACCGCATCCGCGGCCGCGACCGCGACTTCCACCTGGGCGCCGAGGCGGAGAACCGGTTCATCGTCCCGCCCCACCTCGCGATCATGGAGGTCAAGGCGAACGAGCGGGTGCCCTACTGGGTCACCGACATGGCCGCCGCGCTGAACCTCTCCGTGGTGCGCGTGTCCAAGTACTGCCAGAGCGTGGAGGCCTTCGGCAAGGCCCCGCGCTCGGTCTTCCACATCCCCGACGACCACCTCGAGGACGCGTCGCGTCCCGTGCGGAGCCACGGATGAACTTCCAGGACCTCTCCGGCACCTTCAGCGCGTTCGACGTCGCCGCCGCGCTGGGGTTGGCGTTCGCGCTGAGCGTCATGATCGCGTTCGTCTACCGGGCGACCCACCGCAACATCTCCTACAGCCAGTCCTACGTGCAGACGCTCGTGGTCCTCGGCATGCTCATCGCGCTGATCATGCTGGTGGTCGGCTCGAACATCGCCCGGGCGTTCGCGCTGGTGGGTGCGCTGTCGGTGGTCCGCTTCCGCAACGCGATCAAGGAGACCCGCGACGTCGGGTTCATCTTCCTCGTGATGGGCGTGGGCATGGCCTGCGGCACGCGCTTCTACACGCTGGCGATCGCCGCCGCCGTCGCGATCTGCCTGGTGGTCGTCATCATGCACCGGTTCAACTGGTTCCACCTCAACGTGCAGCGCCAGGTCGTCAAGGTGCAGGTCCCCTCCGACGGGGACTACACGCCCGTGATCGCCGACGTGCTCATCCGCCACACGAGCGAGTTCGAGCTCGTGAGCACCGAGTCGATCCGCGGCGGCGCGTTGACCGAGCACTTCTACACGGCCCGGTTGAAGAAGGGCGTCACGCAGAGCGAGCTGATCGCGGCGCTGCAGGCGCGCAACGCGGGCCAGCGGGTGGCGGTGCTCACCGGCTACGACCAGACCGACCTGTGAGCGGGCCGCAGCCTCGGTGGCGCCACCGGATCCCGGTGCGGCTGCGCCACCACTGGCGCCCGGTGGCGCTGTGCGCGGCGTTCCTGGTGGTGGCGATGGGCGTCTTCGGCCCGTCCCGCGTGGTCCCCTACGTCACCGGGGACGACCTGTACGAGCCGCCCGTCGTCACCCAGGACATCGCCGGGACGGTCCCGCTGTTCGACGACTCGGTCGGCCACTCGGTGACGCTCACCTTCGCCGAGGCCGACTACGAGCGGATCCTGCAGGCCTGGTACGAGGAGGGCGCGAAGGAGTACATGGCGGCCGACCTCGTCATCGACGGGACGCTCGTCGAGGACGTCGGCGTGCGGCTGAAGGGCAACTCCACCCTGATGGCCATGCGCGACCCGGACAACCCCGACCGGGGCCGACAGCAGCCCCCCGCCGTGGTGCGGCTACCCGAGGGCGCCGTGCCTCCCGATGGCGCTGTGCCTCGCGAGGGCGCTGTGCCTCGCGAGGGCGCTGGGCCGCCGGGCGGCGGGGGCCGGGTGCGGGTCGGCGCCGTGCCGCTCAGCGACGACGAGCCGGAGACCCTGCCGTGGCTGATCAGCTTCGACGAGTTCGTCGAGGGCCGCCGCTACCAGGGGTACGCCGAGATCGCCGTGCGCCCGGCGAGCGGGAGCTCGCGGTTCGCCGCCAACGAGGCGCTCGCGCTCGGCCTCGTCGCCGACTCGGGGCAGCCCGTCCAGGACCACGTGTACGCGACGTTCACGGTCAACGACCGGCCGACCACCACCCGCCTGCTCCTCGAGCACCCCGACGAGGCCTACGCGGAGCGGGAGTTCGCGACCGACGGGGTGCTGTACAAGTCGCTGTCGGGCGGCTCGTTCACCGACAAGGGCGACGACCCGACCGAGTACGTCACCGACTTCGAGCAGATCAACCGCATCGGCAGCCAGGACCTGCAGCCGGTCATCGACCTCGTCCGGTGGGTGAACGGCGCCACCGACGAGGAGTTCGCCGCCGAGCTCGACGAGCACGTCGACGTCGGCTCCCTCGCCCGCTACGTCGCCACCCAGAACCTGCTGCTCAACTTCGACGACATGGCCGGGCCCGGGCGCAACTCCTACCTCCGCTACGACCTGGAGACCGAGAGGTTCGAGGTCATCGCCTGGGACCTCAACTTCGCCTTCACCGGGCACATCGACGCCGGACCCCACGACGAGGTCGGCATGATCGCCCGGCGCGGCGGTGCCCCTGCGCCCGGCGGCGGTGCCGCTCCGCCCGGCGCGGTGCTCGCACCGCCACCGGGCGAGGGGCCGCCGGGCCCCGGGGGAGACCAGCGGCAGGGCCCGGCGGTGGGGCACGCGCTCAAGGATCGCTTCCTCGCGACGCCGGCCTTCACCGCGGCGTACGAGGAGGCCTATCGCGAGCTCTACCAGCGGTTCTACGCCGGCGGTGGCGCCATGCGCGTGCTGGACGAGCTCGCCGCCACCGTGCCGGTGAGCGACACGCTCGACGCCGCCTCCATCGCCGCCGACCTCGACACCCTGCGGCAGACGGTCGCCGCGCGCACGGAGGCGCTCGCCGCCGACCCGGTGATCACCGGCTCCGCGTCATGACCGGACGGGCGGCCGCTCCCGGCCCGGCGCGGTGAGGGCCCCGTGCAGCCGGTGGAGGTCGTCGGCGAGGCCGTGCAGCCACCCCCACACGTCGACCACACGGAGCGCGTCGGAGGGCGCGCGCCCGTAGTCGGCGACGGGCGGGTGCGGGGACAGGCGTGCGTGCACGCCGGCGCTCTCGTCCGGGGGCGCCGCGGCCGCGGTGGCCAGGGCGGCGGCCGTGACCCGCAGGTCGTGCGCCACCACGGTGGCGGCGTCGACCAGCGCGGCGGCGACCGCGGGCCAGGGCAGGGGGTCCGGGTCCGGGTAGCGGCCCCGCAGGAGGTCGGCGTCGTCGACCAGCCGGTGGCCGACCCCGAGCACCGCCAGCCAGTCGACGTCCGCGCCCGCCGAGGCAGACGCCCCCTCCGAGCGGAACTGGGCGTGCGTCGCGTCCAGCAGCGCCAACCGCTTCGGCAGGTCCGCACGGGGCGAGGCGGGGGTCCCGGTCAAGATCCGCGCGGTGGCGACGACGTCGTCCGCGCCCGTCCGCAGCACGGCGGCCGCGCTGCGGCGCACCTCGCCCGCGCCGCCGCGGGGCCACACCGCCGCGCCGATGACCGCGCCGACCAGCCCGCCGAGGACGACGTCGACCAGCCGCGTCTCGGCGAGGTGCCACGTCGCGGGCGCGAGCTGGGCGAAGATCGCCGCGACGACGACGGTGAACCCGGCCTGGCCGGCCGCGGGCCCGAACAGCGGCCCGACCGCGAAGCCCAGCGCCATGAGGACCGGCAGCGACCACGTGTAGATCTCGGTGCGGTCGCCCACCGCGACGAGCATGATCCCCGCGAGGACGGCCCCGGCGAGCACGCCGCCGAACGCAGGGCCGAGTGTCGATCGGCTGGCCACGAGCGACGTGCGCATCAGGGTGAGCGTCGCCAGCATCACCCAGAAGCCGTGGGTGATGTCCGGCAGGTCGGCGACGATCCGGGCGACCGCGAGCCCGACCGCGAGCCGCACGGCGTTCTGGAAGTACACCGAGCGGGGCGTGAGGTGCACCCGCAGCCGGCGCCACCACCGCTGCGCCGCCGACCGGTCCAGGTAGGCGAACGTGACCGGCGCGATCCCGACCGGCGGCTCGTGGCCCGCGAGGCCCAGGGCGGCCCGGGTGCCCACGACGATCGCCCGGGTCGACTGCGCGGCCATCACGGCCTCCGCGCCGACGCGCAGGTGGCGTCGCGCGATGTCGTCGCGGGCGGCGAGGATCGCGGCGCGCCGGCTCAAGAACTCGGCCAGCGCGGTGTCGAGGGGTCCGAGCGCGGGCGCTTCCCCGGCGCCGCGCAGCGCGGGCGCGCACGCCTCGACCGCCCGGCCCGCGGTGGCGACGAGGCGGGCCACGGCGTCCCTCGCCTGCCCGCCGAGCGCGGGGTCGTCGAGCAGGGCGACGAGGTTGGTGAGCCGGGCCGTGACGGATTGCAGCGCGATCGCGGCGATGCCGAGGCTGCGGTCGCGGACGCCGGGTCCGACGGGCCGTTCCGCGCGGGGCACCTCGTCGAGCCGCAACGTCGCGACGGCGTCCATCGCGCCGGCGCCGCACCGCTCGAGCCCGTCCCGCGCCCCGGGGTCGCGGGTCGCCGCCGCGACGGCGGCCGCGTACCGACCCACCGGCTCGATCGCGTAGGCGAGCCGGTCGGCGAAGCCCCGTGGACCGGGGGCGGGCCACAGCACGCGGTCGGCCGCCGCGAGCAGCCCGATCCCGACCACGACCCCGGCCAGGCGGGCGGGCAGCGAGCCCGGGTCGTAGGGCGGGAAGCAGGGGAGGATGTAGAGCAGCTGCAGGCCGTTGGCCAGCCCGGCGATCTTCGGGCCGCCCACCGTCGAGAACGCCACCGCGAAGCCCACGACCAGCATCCCGGCCGCGGCGGCCCACACGTCGACCGCGAGGACCGTGCCGAGCGCCACGAGCACCAGGCCCACCGGCAGCGCGCCGAGCAGCAGCCGGGTGCGCTCGGCCGGGGTCCCGGCGACGTCGGACAGCAGGCCGAGCGCGATCGTCCCGAACAGCGCGTAGAGCGCCGCGACGGGCTGGCCGAGGAGGTACTGGCAGGCGTAGAAGCCGGCGCACGCGGCCACCGTGACGCGCAGGGCGCGGCGCACGGCGGCGGATCGCGGGTCGTGGCGGCGCAACCACGGCCGGACCCCGGTGAGGACGGCAGGCACGGCATCACCCCGTCGGAGCGAGGCCCACCACCGTGGCGCAGCCTGCGGCGGCCGTCGAGCCCCGAACGGGGGCAACTACCAGGCGGGGGAGCGGGGGCGCGACCGCCCCAGGCGCTGGATGACCAGCCGCTCGGTGGCCGCGCGGTGCTCGTCGCTCGCCGCGATCAGCTCCTCGACGTCCCGGTTCCGGACCGCGTCGATGATCCGCTGGTGGACGTGGTGGACCTGGGGGGTGGCGGTCTCCTGGTCCGAGGTAGAGCGCGCGGTAGAAGCCGAACCCCGAGCACCCGCCTTCACGGCCGCTGACGCCCTCGGCCGGAGCGGTCACTCCAGGAACGGCGCCCCGGTGAACTCCAGGAAGTAGCGGACGCGGCGCCGGTGGGCGGGCGTGAGGTCGAGCCGGAGCACGTCGCGCCGGTCGCACCACGCGACTTCCAAGGACTCGCTGCTGGTCGTGAGCTCCCCGCCGACGGCGGTCCCGGCGAAGAGGATCGCGAACTCCTGTCGGACCTCGCCGTCGCTCGCGTACTCGACCACGTGGTGGGGGTTGCTGAAGATCCCGACGAGACCCGTGATCTCGCACCGGACGCCGGTCTCCTCCAGCACCTCGCGCCGCCCGGCCTGCATCGGGGTCTCGCCGACCTCCTGCTTCCCGCCCGGGAGCGCCCACTTCCCGTTGTCGGCCCGCCGGATCATCAGGAGCTGGTCGGCGTCGTTGACCACGGCGACGGCGACCGCGGGGACGATCCGGGTGGGCCGGGGTGCGTCGGGATCGTCGACGTGGTCGATCCGCCGGCCGGTCACGGGCCGGAACTCTAGCGGCGGGCTCGATCGGCCGTACGCCTCGGCCGTCTCCCGGAGGTGGCGACTCGGCAGCGGCGAAGCCGACCCGGCTCCTGGGATCCACGCGCCGACGGACGAGTCGACCACCGATCCACCACCGCGGGAGGCAGTACCGGTGCTTCGCCGAGACCTCGCTGCACGTGGCCCGAGCGTGCGGCCGGGCCGGGGCAGGCCGGTCCGCACGTCGGTGCCGGTGAGAGCCACCGTTGGTCGAGCAAGCGGAGTCGGTCGCTTCGTCGACCTCACCGAGCCGGTGGCGGCCGTGCTTCAGGTAGCGATCGCCCGCTCGCCCGAAGGGACGTCATGACGTCCGAAGCACCGCCCGGCACGCCGGAGGCGCCAGCCCAAGCCGTCGGCTTCACCCGCGACGGCGGGGAGCTGCGGTCCGACCGGGTGTTCGCCTGCGGATTCAGGCGGCGGCACCGGGAGGAGCACCGAGCTCGGGGCCATCGGCTACGGGCCCGCAGGTGCTGACCCGGCGAACCGCACCGTCGACCAGATCCGGGTATGAGCCGACGATCGCGGCGCAACTCCGCAGGTCGTGGCCCGCCCGCCCGAGGCCGAAGGTCGACGACGGGGGGCGACGTGGGGGGCACGGTGATCGCAAAGCACGACACCGTGCCGGCGTTCTCCGTCTAGTCGCGACGGGCTCATGCACCGCCGGGCGGACGGAACGACAGGGTGTGCGTGGTGAAGGCCCGAAGGTTCGCGCGGATCTCGGCGTGGCTGCGCTTTTCCACGTCGACCAGGTGCCGGAGCAGGTCCGCGCGCACCGCGGCCAGCAGCACGTGGGCGACCCATCCGGCGTACCGGGGGTCGCCGCCCGATGCGGTGACGAGGTCGGTGAGGAGCTCGTGCACGGCCACGTAGTCGGCGGTCTCGTGCAGCCGGTGCGCGGGCGCACCCCCGCCCTCCAGGGCGATCATCAGGTGCGCGTTCTCGAGCTTGATCACCGCGATGGCGTCGATGATCGCGGCGATGCGCTCCCGCGGCGCACCCGACGGCCCGAGCGGCGGAGGGCCGTTCTCGATCTGGTCGCGCAACGGAGCCAGTCGTGCCGCGTAGAGATGCCTGATCAAGCCCGTCCGGTCGCCGAACCGGCGGAACAGGGTGCCCTTGCCCACGCCGGCGGCCGCCGCGATGTCGTCCATGGACACCTCGTGCGGATCGGTCGCGTCGGCGAAGAGCCGATCGGCGGCGTCCAGGATGGCCTGCCGGTTGCGGGCAGCGTCGGCCCGCTCCTTGCCCCTCATGTCGTGCCTCCACCCGCTTGTCAACCGGACCAGCGGTCCGTATGTTGAGGATATCCGGACCGACGGTCCGGATGCTACGACCATCACAACGGAAGGGCGACTCAGCGGTGACCGAGGACGAGATCCGGCAGGCCAACCTGGCCGTGATGCAGCGGTACCGGACGCTGCTGCTCGCCCAGCGGTTCGACGAGTGGATCGAGCTCTGGGCCGATGACGGGATCTGCGAGTTCCCCTTCGCCGCCGGGGACGGCCCGAAGCGGCTCGAGGGGAAGGCGGAGATCCTCGGATACATGACGCGGTTCCCCTCCAAGTTCTCGATCGAGGGCGTGGACCGGCTGCAGATCCACCAGTGCCTCGACCCGAACACCGTGATCGCGGAGCTGGCGATCCGCGGACGCGCGAGCGGGACGGGCAAGCCGTACAACCAGCAGTACGTCGTCGTGGCCCAGCTGCGCGACGGCAAGCTGGCCCACTACCGGGAGTACTGGAACCCCCTCGTCTCGGCGGAGGCCCTGGCGTGAGCGGGCCGGTGTTGGTGACCGGCGCGACCGGCAAGACGGGGCGTCGGCTGCTCGCGGCACTGCGCGGGCGTGGTGTGCCGGCGCGCGCGGCGTCGCGCCGGCCGGGGGAGGGCCGCGTCCGCTTCGACTGGACGGACCGCAGCACGTGGGACACCGCCGTCGAGGGGGTCGGCTCGGCGTACCTCGTGTCACCGAGCGGGGTCGCCGATCCGGCTCCGCTGATGATCGAGTTCGTCGAGGCGGCGATGGCGAAGGGCGTGGCCCGGTTCGTCCTGCTCAGCGCGTCGCTGCTGGCAGCGGGTGGGCCGGCCATGGGGCAGGTCCACCGGTGGCTCGCCGGGTCGGCCGCGGAGTGGGCGGTCCTGCGGCCGTCGTGGTTCATGCAGAACTTCTCGGAGGGGCCGCACCGTGCCACCATCCGCGACGAGCACGCGATCTACAGCGCCTCCGGCGCCGGACGCATCCCGTTCATCAGCGCCGACGACATCGCCGAGGCGGCCGCCGCGGTGCTGACGGCCGATCGGGCTCCCAACGCGGACTTCGTGCTCACCGGCCCCGAGGCGCTCGACTACGCCCAGGTGGCCGCGCGGATCGGCGCAGCGGTCGGGTTCGCCGTCACGCACAAGCCGGTGAGCGTGGAAGAACTCGTCGCCCGCCTCACGGCCGCAGGGCTCGGAGAGGCCCACGCGAAGGCCCTCGCGGCCATGGACGTGGCCATCGCCGGAGGCGCCGAGGATCGGACCACGCCGGATCTCCAGCGACTCATCGGGCGGCCGCCGATCGGATTCTCGAGCTTCGTGACCGACAACGTCGCAGCGTGGACGGATCGTCGGCCCGCCGGCAGATGATCAGCGTATGCCGGGGGCGGCTCGGCCCTCGGCTGCCACGCTCTCCCGGGCCCGCAGCTCCTTGCGCAGGATCTTGCCCGACGCCGACTTGGGGATCCGGTCGATGAACTCGACCACCCGCACCTTCTTGTGCGGCGCGATCCGTTCCGCGACGTACGTCATCACGTCGTCGGCGGTGAGGCCGGCGCCGTCCCGGCGCACGACGAACGCCTTCGGTACCTCCTCCCCCTCCGGGTCGCGCACGCCGATCACCGCGACGTCGGCGATGTCCTCGTGGGTCAGGAGCAGCGCCTCGAGCTCCGCGGGCGGCACCTGGTAGCCCTTGTACTTGATCAGCTCCTTGAGTCGGTCGACGATCCGGAAGTAGCCGTTCTCGTCGACGGTGGCGACGTCCCCGGTGTGCAGGAAGCCGTCGGCGTCGAGGGTCGCCGCGGTGGCCGCGGGGTTGTTCAGGTAGCCGGACATGACGTTCGGCCCGCGGACCCACAGTTCCCCGCGCTCACCGGGTCCGACCTCGCGGCCGGTCTCGGCGTCGACGAGCTTGCTCTCGACGTTGGGGAGCGCGTAGCCGACGCCGTTCAGGTCGTCGTTCGGGCGGCGTTCGTCCATCGAGTGGCTCACCGGCGAAAGCTCGGTCATGCCGTAGCCCTGCAGGACCACGCAGCCCAGCCTGCGGGCGACCGCGTGCCCGAGCTCGGCGTCGAGCGGGGCGGCACCGGAGAAGACGACGTCCACGCACGACAGGTCGTGCTCGTCGACCAGCGGGTGCTTGGCGAGGCCGACCGCGATCGGTGGGGCGATGTAGAGCCGGTTGAGCCGGTACTGCGTGACGACGCGCAGGAACTCCGCCATCTCGAAGCGCGGCATCGTGACGACCGTGGCCCGCCGGTGCAGGCTGTGGTTCATCAGCACCGTCATGCCGTAGATGTGGAAGAACGGCAGGACGGCGAGGACGCGGGTCGTCTCGTCCGTGGTCGCCACGGGGGCGAGCTGCAGCAGGTTCGCCACCAGGTTGCGGTGGGTGAGGATCACGCCCTTCGCCAGCCCGGTCGTGCCGGAGGAGTAGGGCAGAACCGCGGTGTCGGTGGGCCCGACCTCCAGGACGGGGGGCTCGGCGGTGCTCGACAGGAGGTCCGCGAGCGAGATGTGGCCGTCGACCGGGTCGAGGGTGACGACGGCGTCGGCGGGCAGCCCGGCCGAGGCGGCCGCCGCGGTGGCCCGGTCCACGAACGGGGATGCGGTGACCAGCATCCGCGCGCCGGAGTCGGCGAGCTGGTGGGCGAGCTCGGTGGGAGAGTAGAGGGAGTTGGCGCTGGTCACCACGCCGTTGGCGCGCAGCACGCCGTGGAACACCGCGACCCAGGTGGGCGAGTTCGGGGCGAACAGGGCCACGACGTCGCCTCGCCGCAGCCCGCGCCCGTGCAGCGCGGCGGCGATCCGGTCGACCATGGCGTCGAGCTGGGCGAAGGTCACCGCGGCCCCCGTCGATCCGTCGACGACCGCCGGGGCGTCGGCCCGGTCGCCGAAGCCGGCCCCGAACAGCAGCTCCGGCAGTGAGACCTCGGGGATCTCGACGTCGGGGTACGGGCTGCGGAGGCTCATGCGGGTTTTCCCCTTTCCAGCTCGGTTCCGGGGTCGGGACGAGGGCTGGGAACCGAGGCGACCAGGCGCTGCGTGTACGGGTGGCGGGGGTGGTCGAGGACGTCGCCGGTGGCGCCCTGTTCGACGATCTCGCCGTCCTTCAGGACGTAGATGCGATCGGTGACCTGCCGGGCGACGGCCAGGTCGTGGGTGATGAACACCAGCGAGAGCCCCAGCCGGACCTGCAGATCGCGCAGCAGGTTGAGGATGTGCGCCTGCACCGACACGTCGAGCGCGGAGACGATCTCGTCGCAGACCAGCACCCGGGGAGAGCGCGCGAGCGCTCGAGCGATCGCGACCCGCTGGCGCTCCCCGCCGGAGAGCTGGGCGGGCATCCTCCTGGCGTGGTCGCCGGACAGGCCGACCCGCTCCAGGAGCTCGTCGGTGCGCCGGTGGATGTCCTCGGCGCCGACCAACCGGAGCCCGTCCCGCAGGGCGGCTCCGATCGTGCGGTGCGGGTTGAGCGTGGAGTAGGGATCCTGGAAGGCCATCTGCGCGGTGGAGCGGACGACGGCCCAGTCGGCGGAGCTGAGGTGGCGCGAGGCCAGATCGACGCCGCCGACCTCGACGCTGCCGGAGCTCGGCCGGGTCAGGCCGACGAGCATGCGCGCCAGGGTGGTCTTGCCCGATCCGCTCTCACCGACCAGGCCGACGCTCTCGCCGGCGTGCACCTCGATGTCGGCCCCGGCGACCGCGACCCGTGGGCCGTAGGTGCGGCGCAGCGCCCGGGTGCGGATGAGAGCCCGGTCCGATGCGGCGCAGGCGACGGCGGGCTCGGGCGGCTCATCGGTGCGGGACGGCCGCAGCTGCTCGGTGAGCTCGTCGGCGCGGCGGCACCGCACCTGGTGATCGAGGTGCAGGACGGTCAGGGCCGGATGGTGGTCGTGGCAGTCGGCCTCGGCCCAGCCGCACCGCGGGGCGAAGCGGCAGCCGGCTGGACGCGCCCCGGGGGCGGGGACGGCACCGGGGATGCGGGCGAGCCGGTGCACCCGCCGGTCCAACGGCGGCTCGGTGCGGAGCAGACCCGCGGTGTACGGGTGGCGAGGGCGGTTCCGCACGTCCACGGGGCGGCCGGCCTCGACGATCTCACCCGCGTACATCACGTAGATCCGCGTGCACACCGAGAACGCAACCCGCAGGTCGTGCGTGATCAACACCAGGCCCATGCGATGACTGCGGGAGAGCCGTTCGAGCAGGTCGAGGATCTCCTTCTGCGTGGTGACGTCGAGCGCCGTCGTGGGCTCGTCGGCGATCAGGACGGCGGGGTTCTCCGCGATCGCCGCCGCGATCGCGACGCGCTGGCGCATGCCCCCGGACAGCTCGAACGGGTAGCGATCGGCCACGGCCGGATCGGCGATCCCGACCTCGGCGAGCCGGCGCACCGCTTCGTCCCGGGCCGCCGCCTTCCGCAGCCGCCGACCGTCCGGGCCACGCAGCGCGGCGGTGACCTGTGAGCCGCACCGTTCCAGCGGGTTGAGCATCGTGAACGGGTCCTGCATGACGAACGCGAGCTCGCTGCCGCGGAGGCGGCGACGCTCGGCGTCGTCGAGCAGCGACACGTCGCGATCCCCGATCCGAATGGTGCCCGAGGAGGCCAGCCCGCGGGGCAGCAGCGACAGCAGCGCCCGCGCGGTCAACGACTTGCCGCTGCCGGACTCGCCGACGATCGCCACGGCCTCTCCGGCGGGCACCTCGATGTCGACATCGGAGGTCAGCCCCACCGGTGCGCCGCCGCGTACGCCACGGACGGAGAGACCCGTCGCGACGAGGGCGGTCGGGCTGATCCGGCTCGTCATCGGGAACGTCCAGCCTGCTCGTAGCGGGTGTAGAGCCAATCGCCGAGCACGTTCGCCGACACGGCCACCGCGGCCAGGCACAGGCCGGGCGCGGCCGTGGAGAAGAAGTTCGCGCTCATGGTGGCGCGGTTCTCCGCCATCATCCGGCCCCAGTCGGACGCCCCCGGCGGCACACCCAACCCCAGGAACGACAGCGACGACAGATCGACGATGGCGAAGGTGATCTGCAGGAAGAAGCTGGTGATCACGAGTGGTCCGATGGCGGGCACGAGCTGGGTCAGCATGATGCGGGGCGTGGACACCCCGAGCGTCCGGGCCGCTTCGACGTAGGGGAGCGCAGCGCGCTCCATGACGGCCGCGCGCAGGACTCGCACGTTGGCCGGGAGGCCGAAGACCAGCAGCACGATGATCGACAGCCCGAACCCGCCCCCGGTGACGCCGACGATGACGATGGCGACCATCAGGGCGGGGATGGAGTAGAGGACGTCGACGACGCGGCTGATCACCGCGTCGACCCAGCCCCGGAGGTAGCCGGCGAGCACGGCCAGCGTCGTGCTGACCGCGATCGTTCCCGCGGCCAGCGCCAGCGGTGCCAGCACCGCGGTGCGCGCGCCGTCGATCAACCGCGACAGCACGTCGCGCCCGAGTGGATCGGTACCCAGCAGGTGCGCGGAGCTCGGCCCCTGGTAGGCGTCGCCGGGGCGGATCAGCGCCGGGTCGTGCGGAGCGAGCCCCGGCGCCACGACCCACACCGCGACCAGGCCCAGGAACAGCGCGGCCGCGGCCACCCCCGGCGGAACCCCCGGTCCGGCCAGGAAGCGCCGCGCCCGCGGCCGCCGCGCGAGGACGATCCCGGCCGGGCTCATCGGTCGACCTCCAGACCGCGGCGCATCCGCGGATCGACCGCGAGGCACAGCAGATCCACCACGAGGTTGACCACGACCACGGCCACGGCCACGACGAGGGTCACACCCTGGATCACGGGGATGTCGCGCGCGCCGATCGCGGTGACCAGCAACGTGCCCAGCCCGGGAAGGGCGAAGACCTGCTCGACGACGACCAGCCCGCCCAGCATGGCGATCAGCACCGCGCCGGAGAGCGTGATGGTTTGCACGGCGGCGTTGCGCAGCACGATCCGAACCAGGACGTAGCTCGTGGACAGCCCTCGTGCCCGGGCGAACGTCACCTGGTCCTCCTCGAGGATCTGCCCGATCCGCACCCGCGCGAAGCGGGTCGAGGACGCCAGCAGCACCAGGGTGGTGGTGAGGATCGGCAGCACCAGGTAGCGGGCGCGGTCGCCGCCGTCGCGACCGGCACCCAGCACCGGCAGCCAGTCGAGCTGGATGCCGAACACCCATGCCAACAGCAGCCCGGTCGCGAACACCGGGGTGCTGGCGGCCAGCACGGTCAGTGCGAGCACCACGCGGTCCAACCGGCTCCCGGCGCGCAACGCGGTGAACATCCCCAGCGCGGTGCCGGCGACGGCGGCCAGGAGCCACGAGATCAGCACCAGCGGGGCGGTCACCCCGGCGGCCTGGCCGATCGAGCGGGTCACCGGCTCGCGGCGCAGCAGGGACGTGCCCAGGTCGAGATGGGTCAACGCCCCGAGGTAACGCAGGTACTGCTGCCACAGCGGATCGTCGAGGCCGTACCGCGCGCGGATCGCGGCCAGCTGCTCGGGCGTGGCCTCCCGTCCGGCGAGCGCCTGTTCGGGCCCGCCCGGGGCGAGGTGCACGAAGAGGAACACGACGACCGTGACCGCCAGCAACACCGCGACCGCCCCGACCGAGCGGGTCGCGAGCATCCGCAGAGCGGGCGACCGGCCTCCGCGGCGGTGTGCGGCGGCAGCGCGGTCGGACGTGGCAGGGCCGGCGGTGTCGCGCGCGGCCTCGTTCCCGGTGGTGCTCATGGCGCCGCCGGGGTGACGTGCTCGGGCCAGCGGGTCATCCACCACAAGGTGTCGAAGTCGGTGACGGCGAAGTCGTCGCGCACGAAGCAGAACACCTTCGGGAACAGCAACGGCACGTACGGGACGTCCTGCTGGGCGGTCGAGAGCGCCTGCAGCAGCACCGCGGTCCGCTCCGGATCGGTCGGGCTCATGCTCTGGTACCGGTTGAGCAGATCCGTCACCGCAGGGTTCGCGTACTGGGCGATGTTGCCCAGGCTCCCGGGCATCAGCATGTTGCGCGGCATGTTCACCGGGTCCGGGGAGCTGCCGGTCCACGAGTCCACGACCATGCCGGGCGTGGAGTGTTCGGCGTAGACCGCGTTGAGGAAGGTCGCATCGTCCTGGGCGGTGACGGTCACCGTGATGCCGATCTCGGCCAGGTCCTGGCCGATGGTCTGCACGATCAGCGACTGGTTCGGATCGGACGACTGAACCGGGACCTCGACGGTGAATCCGTCGGGTCGGCTGGAGTGCGCCAGCGCATCCCGGGCCGCCGCGATGTCGTGCGTCAACCCGGCTTCCAGCTCCTGGTAGGCGGCGGCGACCGCGGCCGCGTCGGCGTTCCGCGCGGTGATCGACTCCGGGACCAGGGTCGGGGCGAGCTCGGCGTTGCCCCCGAACACGCCGTCGACCAGTGCCTGCCGGTCGATGGCATGCATGATCGCGCGCCGTACGGCCGGGTCGTCGAAGGGAGCCTTGGTGGTGTCGAACGCGATGCGGTAGACGGGCAGGTCGGGGCCTTCGTGCGAGGTGAAGCCCGGCAGGGCCTGGAACGAGCCGAGCTGGCCCAGCGGCGGGTTGTAGATCCCGTCGACCTCGCCGGACTGCAGGGCGAGCTGACGGGCCGAGTCGTCCTTGGGGGTCTCCAGCGTGATGGAGTCGTAGGTGGCCTTGGGGCCCCAGTACCCGGGATTCGGGACGAGGGTGGTGGTCGCGTAGGCGGTGAACGCGTCGAACACGTACGGCCCGGTGCCGATGTTCGGCACCGTGGAGGTGCCGACCTCATCGCCGTGGGCGGCGTAGTACGCCTTGCTCACGATCGGGGTCTTGGACACGGTGTAGGGGAACTGGGCGTCCGGTTCGGACAGCGTGACCGTGACCTGGTTCTCGCCGGTCACGTCCACCGAGGCGACGCTGCGCCAGTACGCGGCCGACACCGACTCCGCGTCCTCACCCATGTGCAGTTCGAAGGAGAACTTCACGTCCTCAGCGGTGAACGCGGTGCCGTCCGAGAAGGTCACCCCCGGTCGCAAGGTGTAGACGAACTGCGTCGGCGAGGGCTGCTCGACCTTCTCGGCGAGGTTCGGCGCGTTGGTCCCGTCCGGCTGGTACACCGTCAACGGCTCGTTGACCAGCAGGAGGCCCGACAGCGGCCACGCCGATACCTGGCGTGGGTCCCACACGCCCGGCGTGAAGGGCACCAGCAACCTCAGCGCGTGCGACTCGGTGCCTTCGCCGGACGAGCCGCACGCGGTCGCCAGCAGCGTCGCGGCGACGGTCAGCACGGCGACCACGGCGCGGCGCGCGCGGTGGCTCACCCCGGGGGTGGTCGGTGGCAGGCAGGTGGGCGTCATCGGAACCCTCTCGGACAAGGGGATGGGCGTCGGCGGCGCTGAGGTCGCCCCAGGGGTGCGAGCCCCGGCTTCCGTGGCGGGGTGGGCTGTGGCCGCTAGCCGCGGACGCGAACGCGGGGCAGCAGCTGCTGGTCGAGCCAGTCGCAGATGTGGCGCTGCGCGAGCGGCAGGGAGTCGAGCTGGCAGTGGGTGCAGCCGGGTTCTCCCGCGGGATAGGTGATCAGCGTGTGGTGGTCGCCCCGCAGGCGACCGAAGACGTCGTGGGCAGCAGCGACCGGTACCAGGACGTCGCTGTCGCCGTGCAGGATCAGCGTCGGACAGGTGATCCGCTCCGGCGCGCCGTCCAGGTTGAAGTCCGCGAGCTTGCTGCGGAGGTCGTGCGCGTCGGTTGCGCCGAAGGTGGCCATGAACTGCCCGAACCGCGGGTGGTCGCGCAACTCCTCGAACGAGGCGACCGACACCCCGGGGGACCCCCCACACGACGGTCGCGGCGATCCGGGGTTCGTAGGCGGCACCACGCACCGCGTAGAAGCCACCCAGGCTGGAGCCGATCAGGGCGATCCGGTCGGGTCGACCTCGGGCAGCAGCTCGAGGTGGTCGACCGCCGCCGAGAGCGCCGTCTCGAACCGGGTACGGGCGTAGATGCCGCGGCGGCGTGCCTCACCTTGTCCGGGCCAATCGAGCAGCAGGACCGTGTACCCGCGGGTCCCGAGCGCCTTGCCGATCTTGAGGTACATCTCCTCGCAGAAGGCGTCGATACCGCCGGTGACGGCCACCGCCGGTCCGGGTCGCCGTCCATCGCCACCGCGGACCAGGTAACCGGGCAGGCTGGCGCCCTCGAACGGGATCTCGACGACGTCGATCCGGAGGTCCTCCAGCTTCGCGGCGCGGCGGAAACAACGCCGGCTCTCCTCGACACCGGGCACGTCAGCGTCGCCGGCGAGGGCCATGAGCTGGCCGGCGATGCGGTGGTAGATCGCCGCGCGCAGCCACGCCTCCCGGGCGCTGATGAAGTGACCACCGGCGTAGGAGGTGTCCCCATCGCGTTCCACCCGTCGGGCGAGTGCGGAAAAGCCCTCGTACCAGGCGGTGTTGTCACCGACGGGCAGATCCCGCGCCACCGAGTGCACCTCGCTGAAGTCACCGCCCCCCACCGATGCGTAGCTGATCAACCGCATCGCCTGCGTGGACCACTCCAGGTGGTCCGGCCAGAGCATGAAGGCCCCGAACGGGGTGGTGGGGCGGGACGGGCTGGGGGCAGCAGGCATGGAACACGCTCCTCTCCGGCGTGCGGTGAGCTACCCGCGCCGGAATTCGGCGATCTGCGACGAGCTGCCTCGCCGACTGGCTGTCCACGTTGCGGGCAGCTCGTCCTCAATGTGGGCACAATCAGACGATGGAAGCCGCCCCGTGTCAAGGGGAGAATCCGGACGCGGCGTCAGGTGGCGGGGTGATCGTGCGGCTCGGGCGAGTCCGATGATCAGTCGCGATGGCCGAGCACGCGGGAGATCTCGGCGGCGGCGGCGAGCACTCGATCGATGTTGTCGCGGGTCCCGTCGCCCAGGACGGCAGGCCGCGGACCGCTCATGGAGATCGACGCGCGCACGGCGCCGGAGTGGTCGAACACCGGGGCGCCGATCGACGCGATGCCCGGGATGATGTCCTCGTCGGAGATCGCGTAGCCCTGCTCGCGGATGAGTTCCAACTGGGCGCGCAACCCCGCGGCTGTGATCTCGGTACGCGGGGTGAACTTCTCCAGCCGGCCGTGCCGGATGAACTCCTCCCAGAGTTCGCGCGGCTCGAACGCCAGCAAGGCGCGGACGTTCGCCCCGCCGTGCAGCGGGATCGTCCCGCCGACGGGAAGGATCATCACCCCGACGAGCTGGCCGTCGAGCCGCTCCAGGCAGACCCCGTTCAGCCCGCGCCGGACGGTCAGGAAGATCGTCTGCTTCGTGGCCCTGTGCAGCTCCTCCATCGCGGGCAGCGCGGCGGCGCGGACGTTCGCGAACCGGCCGGCGACGGCGCGACCGAGCGCGTAGAGGCGCATGCCGAGTTGAAAGGTCCCCGGTCGGGCGCCCGGCTCCACCAGGCCCTGGTCCTCCAGCGTGGCCAGCAGCCGGTAGACGGTGCTGCGTGGCTCGTCGACGGCGGCGCTGAGCGCGCCGGGGGTCTGCTCGCCCGCGGTCAGCGCCTCGAGCACGGCCACCGCCTTGGCCACGACCTTCACTGTCCCCTGGGGGGCCTCGCTGGGCATGTGCCGCCAGCCCTTTCGTCATCACGTGAACCAAATGTCCACATCGCGGACGGTAGGAGTCGGGCGGGGCGAACGTCAAACGCTCTTGACAAACGCCCGCGGCCGTCGGACGGTGTCCACACTACAGACGAATCGTCCACATCGTGGGCGAGGATGGATGATGACGCGGATGGGTCAGCAGTACGGCACCGTGCGACAACGCGCCTTGCCAGGGGTTTCCTACGTGCCCGCGGAGCTGGGCCGCGGCGCTCACCAGACCGGCGACGAGCTGCTCGCCGCGCTCAGCGTGCCCTCCGCCGGGCAGTTGTTCGATCTGGACGCCGGTCGGTGGCCGGGGATGCCGGTCCTGCCGGTCCACCCGCCGTTCGTGATGACCACCTACCGCACCCCCGGGCGGGCGGTCCGCACGCCCGATGCGGCCACCGAGACCGGTGTGACCACCGAGCTGATCGTCAGCTCGGCGCACACCGGCACCCACATCGACGCCCTGTGCCACGTCACCGAGGGCTCGAGGTGGTTCGGCGGCGGTCTGGATGCCGAGCACCTCGGCGACTTCGGGCCGACGCTGGCCGAGGCCTCGTCCATCCCCCCGTTCCTGTGCCGGGGCGTGCTGCTCGACGTCGCGGCGTTGCGCGGCGTCGAGGCGCTCCCGGCAGGCGAGCGGATCACCGCCGAGGACCTGCGGGCCGCGGCCGATCGTCAGGGGGTCGAGCTGCGTCCCGGTGATGCCGTGCTGATCCGCACCGGCTACATGGCGGTGTGGGGTGACGACGCTCGTCGCGACGCCCACTACGCCGCCGGCCCCGACACGAGTGCGGGCCGGTTCCTCGCCGAGAGCGGGGCGGTCGTCGTCGGGTCCGACACCGAGAACTTCGAGTGCCTTCCAGCGGCCTCGGGGGAGGAGTTCCTGCCCGTGCACCGACATCTGCTCGGCGAAGCCGGTGTCCACATCATCGAGCTGCTCTATCTCGAACAGCTGGCCCGAGCCCGACTGCGGGAGTTCCTGTTCGTGTGCCTGTCGCTGCGGATGCGCGGCGCCACCGGCTCGATGGTGCGGCCGGTGGCAGTCGCATGAGCGGCGGTGGCATGAGCGGCGCGGACGGCGCGCAACCCCGCGACCCGGGGACGGACGCTCCCCGCGCACAACGGTTCGTCGGGCGGACGGCGCTGGTCACCGGCGCCAGTTCCGGCATCGGCGCAGGTGTGGCGCGACGGCTCGCGGCCGAGGGCGCCACCGTCATCCTCCTCGGACGGGACGAATCGCGGCTGGCGCAGGTGCGGGCCTCGTTGACCGGCCAGGATCGGGCACACCGGACCGTCACGGCCGAACTCGGCGATCCCGCCTCGATCACCGCGGCCGCCCAGGCCGTGCGGGACGCCGGCAAGCTGCACGTGCTGGTGCACTCCGCCGGCGTGTTCGGACCACAGCCGTTCGCCGAGATCTCGGTCGAGACGTTGGATCGCGTGTGGGCGGTGAACGTCCGCGCGCCGTTCCTGCTCACGCAGGCGTTGCTGCCGATGCTGCGACGCGGATCCGCGATCGTCTTCGTCTCCTCGGTCTCCGGGCGCGTCGGCATGATCGGGCAGAGCGCCTACGGAACCAGCAAGAGCGCCGTGGACGGTCTGGCCCGCACGCTCGCCGTCGAGCTCGCCCCCGACGGCATCCGGGTCAACGCCATCGCCCCGGGTTACACGGCCACTCCCATCAACGCCCACCTGCGGGCCCAGCCCGGCCGCACGGAACAGCTCGAGGCGGCCATCCTCGCCGGGCGGCTCGGTCAGGTCGACGACATCGCAGCCTCGATCGCGTTCCTCGCCTCCGACGAGGCCGGGTTCGTGCACGGCATCACGTTGGCCGTCGACGGCGGGTACCCGACCTCGCACATCCAGACCGGACGGCCGGCATGACGACGTTCTCGATCGTCTCGGCGAACGTGAGCGCCGCCGCTGGTGCCGCCGAGGACACGTTCGTCACCTGGTGGGCCACCGAGCACCAGCCGGAGTGGGTCGCCCTCGACGGCTTCCGCCGCGGCTGGTTCCTGCGTCGCATCGACCACCGCGCCGAGCTCGGGCCCCAGCCCCAGCGGTACTCGGCGGTCTACGAGGTCGACGGGCCCGCCGCGTTCAACGCCGCCCTCCTCGCCGGGCCGCCGTGGGGGCCGTGGCAGGACCACGTCGACGACTGGTTGATCGACTGGACCCGCACCTACCGCGACGTTCTGACCACGGTCGAGGTCGTGCCCGGCGATGGCGGTTACTGGGCCACCGTCGGCGTCGACCTCGATCTCCCCGACGGCGCACTCGCCGAGTTCAACCGCTGGTACGACACCGTCCACCTGCCGCAGATCGTCTCCGCACCCGGGATGCGCCGGGCCTGGCGCCTGCAGCTGTGCCCCGAGCCGGGTCGACCCGGACACCTCGGCCCACCCGGGCGCCGGTTCCTCGCCATCTACGAGACCGACGGTCCCGACGACTTCGCCGAGGCCCGCGAGGCCCGCCTGCGCGCCGGCGCCGTGGCCTGGGACGAATGGGCGCCCCACGTGCGCGAGTACGGGGTGTCGATCTACGAGGTGCGCCACCGGGTGGTGGCGACCACATCGAGCACGAGGCAGGAGAACCGATGAGCGCTGCCGACGACTGGTGGTTCCAGCGGTCGTGGAACGGCTTCCGGGTCGGGACGGCCACGGCGCGCCTGGAGTGGGACGGCGGCTTTGCCGCCGTGCGCCTCTACGACGAAGGGGTGCCGCGCACCGTCGCCGCCATCCAGGCGCTGCTGCCGATCGCCATGCCGTTCGTCCACGCGGCGTGGAGCGGCGAGATGGTGATGGGCGCCGAGACCGTCGAGCTGGACAACGACGAGCCGGAGAACGCGGTCCGGCTGGTCCGGCCGGGCGATCTGACCTGGGACCACAAGTACGGCGAGCTCTGCGTGGTGTACGGCGACGCCGAGTGCCGACTGCCGTCCGGGCCCAACACCGTGACCGTCTACGGCGAGGTCAGCGATGGTCTCGACGCCGTCGCCGACTTCTGCCGGCGGCGCCGCTTCGAGGGCGCCGGCGTCCTGCGTCTGACCGGGGTGTCGGCATGAGCACGGCCGAGTGGCTGTTCGTCGTCGACGTGACCGTCGCCGCCGAGGTCGAACACGAGTGGAACGCCTGGTACGACGACGAGCACCTGCCCGCCATCGCGGCGTGCCCCGGCGTCCTGTCCGCCGACCGCTACGTCTCCGACACCGGCGGCGGCCGCCGCTACCTCACCCTCTACGCGCTGGAGGGCCCGGCCGCGCTCGATACCGCCGAGTTCCGCGCTGCTCGCGGCTGGTACCGGTTCACCCCCCACGTCCAGGCCACGGTGCGGCTGTACCACCACCGATCCCGACGCTGAAACGCCCTGGGTGACCGAGGCCCCGCCGGCTGGGCGAACTCATCACGCCGCAGCCCCTCTGGTACGGCTGTCCGCGCGACGCCAGGCTCTCGGCGACGAGGACCGAGGCGATGACGTCCTCGTGCCGCCGCCGCTCGCCAACGCGTCCACTCGGTGGACATCAGGTTGCGGTGGCGGTGCGCGCCCGGTGTTCGCGGATCTGGCTGTGGTCTGCGACCCAAGTGATCAGGGACGTGACGATCTGGTGGAGGCTGCGACCCAGGGGAGTGAGGGCGTACTCCACACGCGGCGGCACCTCCGCGTAGGCCGTCCGGGTCACCAGGCCGTCCTGCTGGAGCTGGCGCACGGTGAGGGTGAGCATCCGCTGGGAGATCCCGGGGACCTCCCGCTGCAGATCGGTGTAGCGCATCGGGCCGGCCTCCAGGACCGCGATCACCAGCATGCTCCACTTGTCGCCGATCCGGTCCAGCCTGATCCCCACCCCTGCCGGGCGTCCGAGTCCCGCATGTCCGGGCGGTCCCGACACGAAAGAGACCTGAGTGTGCCCACTCTCGCCATCGTCGGCGCCGGCCCCGGCATGGGCCTGGCCATCGCCCGCACCTTCGGCCGCCGCGGCTTCGACGTAGCCCTGGTCGCCCGCACCAAGGAGCAGCTGGACGCACTGGCCGACCAGCTCGGCCGGGAAGGCGTCGCTGGACGCGGCCAAGGCCCGCGTCGGCGGCATCGACGTACCGGAGTACTCGCCGGCCCCGCAGTACCCGCGGTGCCGGGCTTCACCTCGGCCGCTCCGTCGGAGGTCGCGGTGGACAACCTGCAGCCGCAGATCGAGTACAGCTTCTACGGCGCCGTCACGGCCGCCCAGGCGGTCCTGCCCGCCATGCGAGAGGCCGGTACCGGGACCCTGCTGTTCACCACCGGCGGCGGCTCCGTGGACCCGGTCCCGATGCTGGGCAACATCAACGCAGCCCAAGCGACCCTGCGCAACTGGGTGATCAACCTGAACGAGGAGTTGGACGGCAGCGGCGTGTACGCCGGCCACGTGGCGATCGGCGTCTGGGTCGGCGGGGGCGCTGTCGGCGGCGCGCCGGTGGGCTTCCCGACGGCCACGCCCGAGCAGATCGCCCCCCTGCACTGGGACCTGCACGAAAACCGCGACCGTCCCGAGGCCGTCTTCGCCGCCTGACGGCCGGCCCTCGCGCTCGCAGCCTCTGACCCGACACCATCCGGAAACCGGGATCAGAGATCACTAGCCCGGATCCTTCGTCGGTGTTCCGCACGCTGCACATGGCGCGGCTGCGGTGGGAGAGCGACCGGTCCGGCGCGACGGCCGGGCGATCCTCGACCAGGAGCGCGAGGCCGGCGTCCGGAGCACCGCCGCGCCCGTCCGCGACGCCGCCGGCCTCGACGACGTACGTCCGGCCCTCCAGAACGCGGTATCGGCGATCGGGAAGGATCTGGCCTGCCGCCCGCGGTGATCACCGGCACGGACGGTGGCACACCGCTCTTCCTCGGACTGCAGGGGGTTCACGCATGAAGGTTCTCGCCACGTTCGCACGGCTCTACGTCGCCGAGCTCGACCCGGCGCTCGACATGCTCGCATCGCTCCTCGACGAGCGCCCCGCCAACCGGTTCTCCTACGGTGAGCTCGAGCTGGCGACCGTCGGCTCGGTGCTCGTCATCGCCGGCCCCGACGAAGCGCTCCGCCCGTACCGTGACACCCAGGCCACCATGATCGTCGACGATCTGGACGGCGTCATCGCCTTCCTGGCCGAGCACGGCGCCGCCGTCGTCGACGGGCCGGCCGACGTGCCGACGGGGCGCAACCTGACGGCGCGTCACGCCGACGGCGCCGTCGTCGAATACGTCCAGCTCGCGGCCGGTGCCGCGGCGGGAGGGACCGACAACGGGTAGCGGGTGGCACCTCGGGAACTCGACGAACACGGTCCGGTCACTGCGGGGACGCTGCGTGAGTGCACGCGCCACCGGGGCCGGGTCATGTGGTTCCCGCTGACCATATCTGTCGCCGCCCATCGGGTCAGACCCCTCGTGAGCCAGCAGCTCGTCGAGCGTGGCGGGTGCGTAGATGATCAGCATCTGCCGCACGGGGACGGCCGCGAGCAGAACGCGATCACCGGTGGCGAGCCGCGGCGGGCAGTCAGAGGAAGCGGTGGTCCTTCACAACCGTCTAGCTCTCGGTGGCTCGGCTCAGGCGTGAGGTGGTGGCGGGTGAGGTGATCGTGCAGCGTGGTGCCGGGGGCCCAGCCCAGTGCGGCGCGCACCGCGCGATCGGCGATCCGCCCGCCACGGTCGAGCGCGGACATCCCGTAGGCGGTGGTCGCGGTGCGTGCACGTGGTGGCTGGGGTAGCGGCAACCCGCGTCGAGAAGCAGGGGCCACCCGCGTTGGATGTGCCGCCTCGCCGCTGGACGTCCGGCCTGTGGGAAGCAGAGGCACGATGGCGGCGCCGGTCACGCCGGCCACCCGCCACGCGAGCACGGCCGCTACGGCCGCGTGTTCAGGCGCGTTCTGACACTGGTGCGCAGTTCGCCGCAGGTGTGCGACGTCTGAGTGTCCGAGGGGGGACTTGAACCCCCACCCCCTACTCGGGGACTAGCACCTCAAGCTAGCGCGTCTGCCATTCCGCCACTCGGACTTGCTGGAGGAAGGATAGCCCACACCCTCCGAACCTCCGCGACGGGTCCTCCCAGTGGTAGGAAGATCCGCGTGACCAGCCAAGGAGCAGCCGAGGACGAGGTCGTCGAACTGACGTCCGAGCTCATCCGCATCGACACGACGAACACGGGTGACCTCGAGACGACCAAGGGGGAGCGGGAGGCCGCCGAGTACGTGGCGGCGAAGCTCACCGAGGTCGGGTACGAGGTCGAGGTGCTCGATTCGGGGGCGCCGGGTCGGACGAACGTGTTCTGCCGGCTGCCGGGGGCGGATCGGTCGCGGGGAGCGCTGCTGGTGCACGGCCACCTGGACGTGGTGCCGGCCGATGCGTCGGAGTGGTCGGTGCACCCGTTCTCGGGGGCCGTGCAGGACGGCTACGTGTGGGGCCGGGGCGCGGTCGACATGAAGGACATGGTCGGCATGACGCTCGCGGTCGCGCGCCACTTCAAGCGGGCCGGGGTGGTGCCGCCGCGGGACATCGTGTTCGCGTTCGTCGCCGACGAGGAGGCGGGCGGGTCGTACGGGGCGCAGTGGCTGGTCAAGCACCGGCCCGACCTGTTCGAGGGCTGCACCGAGGCGGTCGGCGAGGTGGGCGGGTTCTCGCTCACGCTCGGCGAGGACCAGCGGGTCTATCTGATCCAGGCGGCCGAGAAGGGCCTCGCGTGGATGCGGCTGCGGGCGCGGGGCAAGCCGGGGCACGGGTCGTTCCTGCACGACGACAACGCCGTCACGCACGTCGCGGAGGCGGTGGCGCGGCTGGGCAACCACACGTTCCCGCTGGTGCTCACCGACACCGTCCGCGCGTTCCTCGAGCAGATGTCCGAGCTGTCCGGGATCGAGTTCCCCGAGGACGACCTGGAGGGGGCGCTCGCCAAGCTCGGGCCGCTGTCGCGCCTGGTCGGGGCGACGCTGCGCGACACCGCCAACCCGACGATGCTCTCGGCCGGCTACAAGGCCAACGTCATCCCGTCCACGGCGGAGGCGGTGGTGGACTGCCGCGTGCTGCCCGGCCGGGAGGAGGCGTTCCTGCGGGAGGTCGACGAGCTGATCGGCCCCAACGTCACGCGGGAGTGGATCCAGAACCTGAAGGCGGTCGAGACGCCGTTCGAGAGCGCGCTCACCGACGCGATGGTGGCCGCGCTGCGGGCGGAGGACCCGACGTCGAAGACGGTGCCGTACATGCTCTCCGGCGGCACGGACGCGAAGTCTTTTTCCGACCTGGGCATGGAGTGCTACGGGTTCGCCCCGCTGCGGCTGCCGCCGGACCTGGACTTCGCCTCGCTGTTCCACGGCATCGACGAGCGGGTGCCGGTGGACGCGCTGCGGTTCGGCACCCGGGTGCTCGACCGGTTCCTGCGGAGCTGCTGATGGACCTCACGGGCAAGGCAGCCCTGGTCACCGGCGGCGGGTCCGGGATCGGCGCGGCCGCGGTGCGGCGGCTCGCGGCGGCCGGGGCGCGGGTCGCGGTGGCCGACCTGGACGCGGACGCGGCGGGTGCGCTGGCCGAGGAGGTCGGTGGGCTCGCCCTGCCCGGCGACGTCTCGGAGCCCGAGCGCATGCCCGTGCACGTCGCCGCCGCCGAGGACGCGTTCGGCCGGCTGGACGTGGTGCTGCTCAACGCGGGCGTGACCGCGGGCCAGTCCGGCGTGGAGGACCTCGACCTCGCCGGCTACCGGCGGATCGTCGGCGTGAACGTCGACCACGTCGTGTTCGGGCTGACCGCGGCCGTGCCCGCGCTGCGGCGGGCGGGCGGCGGCACGGTGGTCGCGACGGCCTCGCTCGCCGGGCTCGTGCCCATGCCGGGGGATGCGCTGTACACGATGACCAAGCACGCCGTGGTGGGGTACGTGCGGGCCGCGGCGCCCGTGCTCGCCGGCGACGGGATCCGGGTGAACGCGGTGTGCCCGGGGTTCGCCGACACCCCGCTGATCGCGCGCGCGAAGCCGCAGTTCGGCGACTTCCCGCTGCTCTCGGCCGAGGACGTGGCCGCGGCGATCGACGCCGTGCTGGAGCGGGGCGAGCCGGGGGAGTGCTGGTTCGTCCAGCCCGGCCGCGACCCCGCCCCGTACGGGTTCCGCGGCGTGCCCGGGCCGGCGGGCGGGGCACGCCCGCCGGGGGTGACGTGGGCCGACCACTGACGGTGGAGCGCCTGCTCACCACCGTGGACGTCGACGACGCGGTCGCGGACGACGGCCGCGTGTCGGTGCGGGCGCGCCACGAGGCGGTGCTGGCGGACGGCGGCCGGGTCCTGCTGCTCGACGACCGCGGCTGGGGAACGTCGGCCCCCTGGGCGGCGACGACGGCGGCGGACGTCGAGCAGACCGCGCGGGTGGTGGTCGGTCCCGACGAGCCGGCGCCGGGGGGCACCTGGGAGGAGTCGTGCGCCGGGTACTGGGCCCACCTCGGCCGCCGGCTGCGGGAGCGCGGCGTGCCCGCCGATCCCGC
>NZ_DATGOP010000053.1:0-82611 GCF_035305885.1 Pseudonocardia sp. | reverse complement strand
AGCTCCTCCGGTTGGACTCGAACCAACAACCCTGCGATTAACAGTCGCATGCTCTGCCAATTGAGCTACGGAGGACCGTATGGGCGCGGGGGCGTGACCCCCGCTGACAGGAAGAACCTTAGCGCACGGCACCCGCGCGCTTGCGGGCCCCCTCCCCACCGGCCTCGGCGTGCTTGTGGCCGTTGACGGCCTCGTCGACGCGGGCGCGCACGACGCCGGCGAGGCCCTGCACGGCGGGGTGGTCGGCGAGGCGCTGGTAGGTGCGGTGCAGCTGCTCGTAGCGCTCGTGGCCGGCGCGGGCGCCCAGCACGTACCCGACGGCGGCGCCCAGCAGGAACTTCCACATGTCGTTCTCCCCGGTTCGTGCGTCCCCCGCCCCTCCATGGTGCCCCCGCGGTGGAGCGGCGGAACCCGCCGATCGCCGATGGGTAGGTTCAGCGCTGCGGCCGGGCGGGCGCGCCCGGTCTTGACACGGGCCGGAGATCCCACCAGGGTCGCTTCGGTTTCTGTTCGGAAGTGTTGGATCGTGTGCGAGTCACCCGACGAGAGGACGACGTGCTCCCCTTCCCCGGCATCGCGATGGGCTGCGACTACAACCCCGAGCAGTGGGACCCCTCCGTCTGGCGCGAGGACGTGGCGCTGATGAGGGAGGCCGGCGTCGGGTTCGTCACGCTCGGGGTGTTCTCGTGGGCGATGCTCGAGCCGGAGCCGGACGAGTACGACTTCGAGTGGTTCGACGAGGTCCTCGAGCTGCTGCACGCCAACGGGATCGCCGTCGACCTGGCGACGGGCACCGCGTCGCCGCCGCCGTGGCTCACCACCCGCCACCCGGAGATCCTCCCGGTCGACGCGGAGGGGCGCACGCTCTGGCAGGGCAGCAGGCAGTCCTTCTGCCCCAGCTCGCCGGTGTTCCGCGATCACGCGCTGCAGCTGGTCGGCGAGCTCGCCCGCCGGTACGGCAGCCACCCGGCGGTGAAGCTGTGGCACGTCAGCAACGAGCTGGGCTGCCACGTCGTCAAGTGCTACTGCGACGTGAGCGCGGCGGCGTTCCGCCGCTGGCTCATCGGCCGCTACGGCTCGGTCGACCGGCTGAACGAGGCGTGGGGCACCGCGTTCTGGTCGCAGCGCTACTCCTCGTTCGACGAGGTGCTGCCGCCGCGACTCACGCCGACGTTCAGCAACCCGACCCAGGAGCTGGACTTCGCCCGCTTCTCCTCCGACGCGCTGCTCGAGCACTACCGCGCGGAGCGCGACGTGCTGCGCCAGCTCTCGCCGGACGTGCCGGTCACGACGAACCTGATGGTCAACCCGCGCCAGTCGGGCACCGACTACTTCCGGTGGGCGCCGCAGCTGGACCTCATCGCCCAGGACCACTACATCGACACCCGGCTGCCGCGCCCGCGGGCCGAGCAGGCCTTCTCCGACGATCTGACCCGCGGCGTCGCGGGCGGCGAGCCGTGGATGCTGATGGAGTCGGCCACGAGCGCGGTGAACTGGCAGCCGGTGAACCCGGCCAAGAAGCCCGGCGAGCTGCTGCTCGACTCCCTGCGCCACGTCGCCCGCGGCGCGGACACCGTCGGGTTCTTCCAGTGGCGCGCCTCCAAGGCGGGCGCGGAGAAGTTCCACTCGGCGCTGGTGCCGCACGCCGGGCCGGACACCGCGCGCTTCCGCGAGGTCGTGGAGCTGGGCGCGACGCTGCAGAAGCTCGGCGAGGTCGCGGGCAGTCGGGTCGATGCCGACGTCGCGCTGCTCGTCGACTGGGAGGCCTGGTGGGCCTGCGACCTCGGCTCGCACCCGTCCTGCGAGGTCCGCTACATGGACGCGGCGCTGCGCTGGCACCGCGCGGTCACCGAGCTGGGCGCCACGGCCGATGTCGTGCACCCCTCCGCCGACCTCTCGCGCTACCGGCTCGTGGTCGTCCCGACGCTCTACCTGTGCACCGACGAGACGGCCGACGCCCTGCGGGCGTACGTCGAGGGCGGCGGGCACCTGCTCGTCACGTACTTCTCCGGGATCGTCGACGAGAACGACCACGTGCGCCTCGGCGGGTACCCGGGCGCGTTCCGCGACCTGCTCGGCGTGCGCACCGAGGAGTTCGCCCCGCTCCTGCCCGGCGTCACCGTCACGCTCGACGACGGCAGCACCGCCGACGTGTGGACCGAGCTGCTCGAGGCCCGCGACGCCGAGGTCGTCGCGCGCTACACCGACGGCCCGCTGCCCGGCACGCCCGCGATCACCCGGCGGGCCGTGGGTGACGGCGTGGCCTGGTACCTCGCGACCTGGCTGGACGACGAGGCGACGGCCGCCCTCGCCGACCGGCTCACCCGCGAGGCGGGCGTCTCCCGGCTGGACGCGCCGCAGCCGGGGCTCGAGGTCGTGCGCCGCGGCCGGTACCTGTTCGTGCTCAACCGCGGGGACGTGCCCGCCACCGTCCCGGCGACCGGCACCGATCTGCTCAGCGGCGAGCGCGCCGACGGGGAGGTGCGCGTCGGGGCGCGCGCCGCCGCGGTGATCCGCTCGGACGAGGGCTGATGCTCGCCCGCCAGCGCCAGGAGCTCATCCTCGACGCCGTCCGGAGCAACGGCGGGGTGCGGGTGTCGGAGCTGGTGGACCGGCTGGGCGTGTCGGACATGACGGTGCGCCGCGACATCGACGAGCTGGCCCGGCGCGGGCTCGTCACCCGGGTGCACGGCGGCGCGACGGCGGTGGGCAGCAGCGTCGAGGAGCCGGGGTTCGCGGCGAAGTCGGCGCTGAACACGGCGGCGAAGCGGGCGATCGCGCAGGCGGCCGCCGCGCTGGTCGAGCCGGGGGCGTCGGTGGCGCTCTCGGCGGGTACGACCACGCATGCCGTCGCGTCGGTGCTGCTGGGTATCCCGCGGCTCACGGTCGTCACCAACTCGCTGCGGGTGGCGGAGGTGCTGCACGCCGCGCAGCGGCCGGACCTCACGGTCGTGCTCACCGGCGGCGAGCGCACGCCGTCGGATGCGCTGGTCGGGCCGGTCGCGGTGGCGGCGCTGCGCGGGCTGCACGTCGACTGGCTGCTGATGGGGGTGCACGGGATGGACGCCGAAGCCGGGTTCACGAGCCCGAACCTCGCGGAGGCCGAGACGAACCGGGCGCTGATCGGCAGCGCCCGCCAGGTGGCCGTGGTGGCCGACAATTCGAAATGGGGAGTAGTGGGGTTGAGCACGATCGCGTCGCTCGACGAGGTCGACGTCGTCGTCAGCGACGATGGCCTCGCACCCGAGGCGCGCCAGGCCCTCGAGCAGGCGTGCGGACGGCTGGTGCTGGCGTCATGAGCGGGACGCCGAGGGTGCGGCGCACGACGGCCCGCATGGCCGACGGGCGCGAGCTGATCTACTTCGACGACGTCACCCGGGACCGGGTGCCGCCCCCGGACACCCGCGACCTGCCCGCGGTGCAGACCGGTTCGATCATGCGCTACGACGTGCTGACCGGCGAGTGGGTGGCGATCGCCGCCCACCGCCAGGACCGCACGTTCCTCCCGCCCGCCGACGCCTGCCCGCTGTGCCCGACCCGGCCGGGCCGCGCGCCGTCGGAGATCCCGGCCGACGACTACGACGTCGTGGTGTTCGAGAACCGCTTCCCGTCGTTCGCGCAGGACGTCGCCACCGACGTGCCCGCCGAGGTGGACGGCGACCCGCTGTTCCCCCAGCGCCCGGCGATCGGGCGGTGCGAGGTCGTCTGCTTCACGAGCGACCACGACTCGTCGTTCGGCGCGCTGCCGGTCGAGCGGGTGCGGACGGTGATCGAGGCGTGGGCCGACCGGACGGCGGCGCTGTCGGCGCTGCCGGGTGTGGAGCAGGTGTTCCCGTTCGAGAACCGCGGCACCGAGATCGGCGTGACCCTCGAGCACCCGCACGGGCAGATCTACGCCTACCCGTTCGTCACGCCGCGCACCGGGCAGCTGCTCACCCAGGCCGCCGAGCACCGCCAGCGCACCGGCCGCGACCTGTTCGACGACGTGCTGGCCGCCGAGCGGAAGGCGGGCACCCGCATCGTGCGGGAGGGCACGCACTTCACGGTGTTCGTCCCGGCCGCAGCCCGCTGGCCCGTCGAGGCCCACCTCGTGCCGCACCGGCCCGTCCGCGACTTCACCGGCCTCGCCGAGGAGGAGCGCGCCGAGCTCGCGGTGCTGTACCGCGACCTGCTGCACCGGTTCGAGGTGTACTTCGCCGAGGCCCCGCACCCGCCGTACATCGCGGCGTGGCACCAGGCGCCCGTGCACACCGGGCGCGACCTCACGCGGCTGCACCTGCGGCTGTTCTCCCTGCGCCGGGCGCCCGGGAAACTCAAGTACCTCGCCGGCTCGGAGTCGGGGGCCGGTGCCTGGATCAACGACGCGCTGCCGGAGCGGATCGCGCAGCGGCTGCGGGAGGTCGGATCGTGAGGACGTTCGCGGAACTGTACGGGCGCGAGCCGGACGGCCGCTGGGCCGGGCCCGGCCGGGTCAACCTGATCGGCGAGCACGTCGACTACGCCGACGGTCTGTGCCTGCCGTTCGCGATCGCGCAGCGCACGGTCGTCGAGGTCGCCCGGCGCGACGACGACCGGCTGCGGCTGCGCAGCCTCTCCGAGGACGGTGGCTTCGACGGCGACCTCGCCGACGTGGGGCCGGGGCGGCCGGAGGGCTGGTCGGGCTACGTGGCCGGGGTGCTGTGGGCGCTGCGCGAGGCCGGGTACCGGGTCGGCGGCATCGACGTCCTGGTCACCGACACCGTGCCGCTCGGCTCGGGGCTCTCGTCGTCCGCTGCGCTGGAATGCGCCGTGGCCATCGCCGTCGACGACCTGTACGGCCTCGGCCTCGGCGGCTCGCCCGAGGGCCGCAAGGTGCTCGTCGACGCGTGCCGGCGCGCGGAGAACGACGTGGTCGGCGCCCAGACCGGCGGCATGGACCAGGCGGCGTCGCTGCTCGGGACGGCAGGGCACGCGCTGCTGCTCGACACCCGCGACGGCTCGACCCGGCAGGTCCCGTTCGCGCCCGCCGAGGTGGGCCTCACCCTGCTCGTCATCGACACGAAGGTCCGCCACAGCCACGCCGGGGGCGAGTACGGCGCCCGCCGGGCGTCGGTGGAGAAGGCCGCGGCCGTGCTGGGGCGCAGCCTGCGCGACGTCACCGTCGCCGACCTCGCCGCGCTCGACGCCGACCTGCTCCCCCGCGCCCGGCACGTCGTCACCGAGATCGACCGGGTCCGCCGCACGGTCGCCCTCCTGGACGCGGGCCGGATCGCCGAGATCGGCCCCCTGCTCGACGCCTCGCACGCCTCCCTGGCCGGCGACTACCAGGTGTCGGTCCCCGAGCTCGACCTGGCCTGCGCGACCGCGCGGGCGGCGGGCGCGCTCGGCGCCCGGATGACCGGGGGCGGGTTCGGCGGCTCGGCCATCGCGCTGGTGCCGGCCGACGCCGCCGACAGCGTCGCGGGCGCGGTGCGGGCGGCGTTCGCGACGGCCGGGCACCGGGAGCCGGACATCCGGGCCGCGGAGCCATCGGCGGGGGCCGAACGGATCGCCTGACCAACCCCTCGCGGATGTGAGGGGTCATCTCCCGTAGCCGATCGAGCACCGATCCGGAGCAAGGGGGACTGCGGGATGATCCGGCACGGGACGGGTGCGTGCCCGCACACCGTGGACAGGGCGGCCGAACTGGCACGGCGCATCCGCGTGGCGCTCTGCGCCGCGATCTTCGTGGTGACGCTGCTGGTGGTCGGCACGGTCGGCGTCGTGTTCGGGCGGACCGCGGACGCGGACGCCGCCTTCGGCGATCCGGCCGAGCACCCGCACGCGTGGGTGTACGACCGCCTGGCGCAGGTCGAGCTGGGCGTCACCCCGGAGTTCCTCGCGGAGCAGCTCGGCGCGCCGCGCCGCTCCGTCGACCTGTGCGAGGAGATCCCGTGCCCACCCGAGGCGGCGGGCCGGACCCTCACGATGAACCTCTACCGGTTGAGGTCCGTGGAGGTGCGGGCGCTCTTCGACGGCACCAGCCTGGAGTGGTTCGCGATCACGCTGCTCTCCGACGACCTGCACCCGCCGGTCAGGTGGATCGATCTCGAGCTGGGCGAGCTCGGCACGTTCACGTTCGCCGACGCCATGGAAGCCGCCGGGACCGACCCGACGGACATCGACCTGTTCCTCGGGCCGCGGTCGGCCGCCTACGTCGAGGTGGTCTCGGTCGGCGCGCCCGGCGACTACCACGGCCTCATCCTCGCCTGCGCACCCGGCGGAGGGGCGGGCCACTTCGACCGGGAGGCCGCGGACGCCGTGGACGCGATCGGCGGTGAGCCGCTCGACCCCGCCGTGGCCGAGCCGTTCCGGGTGACCTCGATGCCGGACACCTTCGGCGAGTACGTCGACGACGGCGGGGTCGTCTCGAGGATGGCGAGCGACGCCGGGTTCACCCGGGTGCTGCTCTACCTGTTCACGACGCCGTGAGCCTCAGGCGAGCGGCTCGCCCGCGTGCTCGACCTGCGTCCGGATGGTGAACGCCGGTTTGAGCATCATGGTGACCTCGGTCCGCTCCAGCGCGTCGACCAGCCGGTGCGCCTCGCCCCGGTCGAGCCGGAACCCGAGCACCACCCGCCGGAAGAGCAGCGTGGGCGGGCCCGCGTCGAGGGTGACGACCACCTCGATGTCGCCCGGGTCGCCGTCGCGCTCCAGGTGCGTGCGCGCCGTCATCGCGCTGCACGCCGCGAGCGCGCCCGCCATCAGCTCGAGCGGGGTGGGCCCGGTGCCCGCGCCGGCCGCGGGGTGGTCGGCGACGACCCGGTGCGGCCCGAACCGCAGGTCGACGGCCCGGCCCGCGGCGGCGGCCAGGTGGGCGTCCGCGGACGCGAGCGGGGCCTGCATCATCACGCGGCGGGCTCCTCGGCGACGGGGAGGACCACCCGGAACCGGGTGTCCCCCGGCTCCGAGGTGACGGTGATGTCGCCGCGGTGCCGGTTGACCACGACCCGGTAGCTCACGTCCAGCCCGAGGCCGGTGCCGTGCCCGACCGGCTTCGTGGTGAAGAACGGCTCGAAGATCCGGCGGCGCACGTCGGGTGGGATGCCCGGCCCGGTGTCGCCGATCTCGACGAACACGCACTGGTCGTCGACGCGGCCGGTGCGCACGGTGAGGGTGCCGCTGCCGCCCATGGCGTCGATCGCGTTGTCGATGATGTTGGTCCAGACCTGGTTGAGCTCGGCCGGGTAGGCCGGGATCTTCGGCAGCGTCCGGTCGTACTCCTTGACGATGCCGATCCCCGCCTCGCCGCCCAGCTTCCGCCCGAACATCACGAGCGTGGCGTCGAGGCCCTCGTGCACGTCGATGAAGCGGTGCGGCGCGCGGTCCATCTGCGAGTACTGCTTGGCGGCGAGCACCAGGTCGGAGATCCGGGTGGTGGCGTCGAGGATCTCGCGCAGCAGGCTCTCGGTCTCCACCGTGTAGGCGAGCCAGCGGATGGCCCCCTCCAGCGTGGTCTCGCCCGCGGCCGCGTTCACCGCCTCGAGGTCCTCGACCCCGAGGCCGCCCGAGACGAAGACCGGCGCCAGGTCCCAGCTGCCCTCGATGCCGTGGTCGTCGAGCCACTCGCCGATCTCGTCCTCGCGGTCGGTGGCCTCCAGCGGCGAGAGCGCCGGAGCGTGGCGGACCTTCTTGACGAACTCGTCCTGGGCCATCACCAGCTTCTTCAGCTGGTCGCCCGCGATCCGCCCGTCCGCGATCATCGCAAGCTTCGCCCGCATGCCCGCCACCTTGTCGCGCAGCGCGTCGGCGGCGCGGCCGGCCGCGGCGGCCGGGTTGTTCAGCTCGTGGGTGAGCCCCGCGGACAGCTTCCCGAGCGCGAGCAGCCGCTCCCGCTCGGCCACCTGTGAGTTGTTGCGGCGCAACCCCATCAGCATGCCCTCGAGCAGGTGCACCGCCATCGGGAACCACGAGGCGAACGCGCGGGCGAACTCCTTGGCCGGCAGCGCGAGCACCGTGCAGTCGGTGACCGCGCGCACCGAGGCCGGGTAGGTCAGGGCCGACTCGTCGTCGAGGTAGAACTGGGTGGCGCCGAAGTACACGCCCCGCTGCTCGGTGCGGGTGGTCTCCACCGGGTCGCCGCTCACCAGCTTGCTCATCGAGATCGTGCCCGACAGCAGCACGTAGAAGCAGCGCGCCGGCTCGCCCTCGCTGACGATGTACTCCCCCGCCGGGAACGGCACGACGTCGGCGTTCTCGCTCACCCACTGGACCTGGTGGTCCTCGAGCTCGGCGAACAGGAACAGGGTGCGCAGCTCGTCGGGCCCGAGCCGGGCAGGGGTGGTCTCGTCGATCGCGGTCATCTCTCGTCGCTCCTGCCCGGTCACTGTTCTGCGAGGTACCGGTGGACGAGCGTCACGGCCATCGCGCCTTCGCCGACCGCGGACGCGACCCGCTTGACGGAATCGGCCCGCACGTCGCCGGCCACGAACACCCCCGGCACGCTCGCCTCCAGGTGGTAGGGATCCCTGTCCAGTGTCCACCCCGGCGGGCGCTGCCCGTCGACGACGAGATCGGGCCCGGTGGGGATGAAGCCCCGCCGGTCGCGCTGGACGAACCCGTCGAGCCAGTCGGTGCGGGGTTCGGCGCCGATGAACACGAACATCGAGGCCGCCTTGACCGTCTCGGTCGCGTCACCCTGCCGCAGGGTGAGCGCCTGCAGGTGGTCGTCGCCGTGCGCCTCCACGACCTGGCAGCCGGTGCGCACGACGATGTTGTCGATCCCCTCGATCTGCTTGATCAAGTACGTCGACATCGACGCCTCGAGGCTCGGCCCGCGCACCACCAGCGTGACGGTGGCCGCGTGCTTGGCGAAGAACACCGCCGCCTGGCCCGCGGAGTTGGCGCCGCCGACGATGTAGACGTCCTCGCCGCGGCAGGCCGGCGCCTCGGTGGCCGCGGAGCCGTAGTACACGCCGCGCCCGGTGAGCTCGGCGACGCCGGGCGCGTCGAGGCTGCGGTAGGACACGCCGGTGGCCAGCACGACGGCGTGCGCGCCGATCTCGGTGCCGTCGCCGAACCGCACGATGCGGGCCGAGCCGCGCGCCTCCAGCCCGACGACGTCGCGGGCGGTGAGCACCTCGGCGCCGAACTTCGCCGCCTGCCGGCGGGCGCGGTCGGTCAGCTGCGTGCCGGACACGCCGTCGGGGAAGCCCAGGTAGTTCTCGATGCGCGAGCTCTGCCCGGCCTGCCCGCCGGTGGCGTGGCGCTCGACGAGCACCGTGCGCAGCCCCTCCGACGCGCCGTACACGGCCGCACCGAGCCCGGCCGGCCCGCCGCCGACCACGATCAGGTCGTAGAAGTCCGACACCGGGTCGGTGGTCAGCCCGCACGCCGCGGCGATCTCGGTGTCGGTGGGCGAGCGCAGCGCCGTGCCGTCGGGGGTGATCAGCACCGGCACCTCCTCCGGGCGCGCCCCGGCGGCCTCCAGCAGCCGGGCGCCCTCCGGGTCCTCGACCGAGTAGTAGCGGTAGGGCACGGAGTTGCGGGCGAGGAAGTCGCGGGCCGAGAAGCACTCGGCCGACCAGCGGTGCCCGACGACCCGGATCTCGTCGACCGGGCGCTGCCCCACCGCCCGCCACGTCTCGACGAGCGCGTCGACGACCGGGTAGAGCTTCTCCTCCGGCGGGTCCCACGGCTTGAGCAGGTAGTGGTCGACGTCGACCAGGTTGATCGCCTGGATCGCCGCGTCGGTGTCGGCGTAGGCGGTGAGCAGGGCCCGGCGCGCGTGCGGCGCGATGTCCATGGCCTGCTCGAGGAACTCGATGCCGTTCATGTCCGGCATCCGGTAGTCGGCGAGGATCGCGGCCACCGGCTCGCCGCGCAGGACGAGCTCGCGCAGCGCCTCGAGGGCGTCGCGGCCGGACTCGGCGCGGACGATGCGGTGGTCCTGGCCGTAGCGGCGGCGGAGATCGCGCGCCACGGCACGGCTCACGCCCGGGTCGTCGTCCACGGTCATCAGGACGGGCTTGGGCGAGCGCGGCTCGGTGGTGGTCATGCAGGCTCCAACGGCACGTGCGACTGCCGCCCACGCAGGCGGACCCGCCGAACCTAGCGCGGTGCGGAGCCCACGGCGAGCGTGCTGTCGGCGAACGCGCCCGCCGCATCGAGAACCGACGAACGGCGCGTTGGTCGGAAGGGTTCCGCCCAACGCGCCGTTCGTCGCACAGGGATCAGGCCGGCTGCAGGACGCCGTCGACGCGCCGCGGCAGGCGCAGCGGGTTGTCGTCGCGCAGCGCCTCGGGCAGCAGCGCCTGGGGCGTGTTCTGGTAGCACACCGGGCGCAGGAAGCGCCGGATCGCGGTGGTGCCCACGCTGGTGTGGATCGACGCCGTGGTGGCCGGGAACGGGCCGCCGTGGTGCATCGCGTGGGACACCGCCACCCCGGTCGGCCAGCCGTTGTAGATCAGCCGCCCGGCGCGGTCGCGCAGCACGTCCAGCAGGGGCGGCAGGGACGCGGCGTCGGAGTCCTCGGCGTGGACGGTGGCGGTCAGGTTGCCGCTGAACGCCTCCGCCGCGGCGAGCATCTCGTCGGCGTCGGCGTACTCGACGACGATCGACGTCGGCCCGAAGCACTCCTGCAGGATCGGCTCGGGGTCGGCGAGCAGCTCCTTCGCCGTGGTGGCGAGCAGGGTCGGGGCGACGCCCGCGTCGGTCTCCGCGCCGTGCACGAGCGTGCGCAGCGCACCGAGGCCCTCCAGCCGGTCGCGCTCGTGCGCGTGGCCCTCGCGGATCCGGTCGTTGAGCATCGCGGCCGGGGCGACACCGCGGACGGCCTCGACGAGCTTCTCCTCCAGGCCGTGGCCCTCGGGCAGGAACAGCAGCCCCGGCTTGGTGCAGAACTGCCCGGTGCCCAGCGTGAACGACCCGACGTAGCCGTCGACGATCTCGGCGCCGCGCGCCGAGACGGCCGCGCGGGTGACGAACACCGGGTTGAGGCTGCCCAGCTCGCCGTAGAACGGGATCGGCTCGGCCCGCTTGGTGGCGATGTCGAGGAGCGCGAGCCCGCCCTTCACCGAGCCGGTGAAGGCGCCCGCCTTGACCCGCGGGTCGGTGAGCGCGGACGTGCCCGCCTCCATGCCGTGGACGACGGCGAACGTGCCCTCCGGGGCGCCCGCCGCGCGCAGCGCCTCGGTCAGCACCTCGCCGGTGCGCTGCGACAGGCGCGGGTGGCCGGGGTGGGCCTTCACCACGACCGGGCACCCCGCGGCCAGCGCGGACGCCGTGTCGCCGCCGGGGACGCTGAATGCGAACGGGAAGTTGCTCGCGGCGAAGACCAGCACCGGCCCGAGCGGCACGAGCATGCGCCGCAGGTCCGGCCGGGGCACCGGCTTGGCGTTCGGGTCGGCGGAGTCGAGGATCACCTCGAGGTAGGAGCCCTCCTCGAGCACGTCGGCGAACAGGCGCAGCTGGCCGCTGGAGCGCGCCACCTCGCCGGTGAGCCGGGCCTCCGGCAGGGAGGACTCCTCCATGGCGATGGGCACGAGCTCGGGCGCCGCGGCGTCGAGCGCGTCGGCGGCCGCGCGCAGCAGGCGGGCGCGCTCGGCGGGGCGCAGCGCGGCGAGCGGCCCGGCGGCCCGCGCCGCCGCGGCGAGCACCCGGTCGAGCTCCTCGGGGGTGGTGTCGGTGACGGTCACTGCTGTCCCTTCCTCCTGGCCGCCGGCTGGGTGAGGGCATCGACCAGCCAGGACAACGGTTCGCGGCCCCGTACGACGGGGTTGGACAGGGTGCCGACCTGCGCGATCTCGATGTCCACGCGGTCGCCCTCGGTGAGCGAGAAGCTCAGGTCGGGGACGATACCCGTGCCGGTGGACAGGATCGCGCCGTCGGGGAAGTCGCTGGGGGCGTACAGCACCTCGACCAGCTCCTCCAGCGTGCGGTGCAGGCGAGCGGTGCTCGTCTCACCTTCGAACACGACGGCACCGTCGCGCACGACCTTCATGGTGATCGCGAGGTCGGACGGGTCGACCTCCCACGCGGGGCGGATACCCGTCGCGATGGCGCAGGAACCGTTGAAGATCTTCGCCTGCGGGATGTAGAGGGGGTTCTCGCCCTCGATCGAGCGCGAGCTCATGTCGTTGCAGACGGTGTAGCCGACGATCTGGCCGCGGCTGTTGGCGACGACCGCGAGCTCCGGCTCCGGCACGTCGACCGTCGAGTCGGCGCGCACGGCCACCGGCTCGCCGTCGGTCACGACCCGCCAGGCCACCGCCTTGAGGAACAGCTCGGGGCGGGGCGCGTCGTAGACCTTCTCGTAGACCGAGGCCTGGACGCTCTCCTCCTTGCGGCCCTCCCGCGAGCGCTCGTAGGTGACGCCGGACGCCCACACCTCGGTGAGCCCGTCCACCGGCGGCAGGTAGGTGACGGTGCTGGCGTCCACCTCCGCCCCGGCGGGCTCCAGCCCGGCGCGCAGGGCGTCGAGGGGCTCCCGCAGCAGCTCGGCCACCGATCCGAAGCGGACCGGGGCGATCTTGCCGTCCCGACGAACCCCCACCCGCGGCTGCGCTGCCCCTTGCTCGACGTAGCGGACGATCTCCATGCTCTCCACCGGCTCCTGTCCCGCGACCATGGTCCGGCTGGATCCTATAGGATCTTGCCGGTGTTGCCAGGGCGGCTGGTCGACGACGTCCACGAGGCGATCAAGGCGCGGATCATGGACCATGAAATCCCGCCGGGCGCCCGCGTGTCCATCGACGGGCTCGCCCGCGAGCTCGGCGTCTCCCCAACCCCGGTCCGCGAGGCGCTCGCCCGGCTGGAGTCGGCGCAGCTCGTCGTGAAGGAGCCGCTGCGCGGCTACCGGACCACGCCCCTGCTCACCCAGGCCCAGCTCGCCGACCTGTACCGGTTCCGGCTGCTCGTCGAGCCGTGGGCGGCCGCGACCGCCGCCGAGCGGCTCGACGCCGACGGCCGCACGCGCCTCACGGCCGAGCTCGCCACGGCCGACGCCCCGGAGTCGGACACCTACGCCGCGTACCGCGCGTTCTCCGCCCACGACGCGCGGTTCCACCTGCTGCTCGCCGAGCTGGCCGGCAGCGAGCAGGTGCGCGACGCGCTGGTGCGCACCAACTGGCACCTGCACATCTACCGGCAGTACTACCACCGCGGCATCGGCCCGCAGGCGCTCGCCGAGCACGAGCGGGTGGCCGACGCCGTGCTCGCCCGCGACGCGGCGGCTGCCGCGGACGCGATGCGGGAACACCTGGAGCGGTCGCACGCGCGGCTTGAGGAGGAGACCCCATGACGGTCGTCGAGGAACTCGCGGCGGGCCTTCCGGCCGACGCGCTGATCACCGAGCCCGCGAGCACCGAGGCCTACCGCCACGACGAGGCGAGCTTCTGCGCCGCGGGCGCCCCGCTCGCCGTCGTGCGCCCCACGGAGACCGAACAGGTGCAGCACGTGCTGCGGGTGGCCTCCGCGCACCGGGTTCCGGTGGTGCCCCAGGGCGCCCGGTCGGGCCTGTCCGGCGCGGCCAACGCCGTGGACGGCGGCATCGTGCTGTCGATGACCCGGATGGACCGGATCCTGGAGATCGACCCGGTCGACCAGGTCGCCGTCGTCGAGCCCGGGGTGCTCAACGCCGTGCTGTCGCGGGCGGTGCTGGAGCAGGGCATGTACTACCCGCCGGACCCGTCGTCGTGGGAGCTGTCGACGATCGGCGGCAACCTCGCCACCAACGCCGGCGGGCTGTGCTGCGTGAAGTACGGGGTGACGGCCGACTTCGTGCGCGGCCTGGAGGTCGTCACCGCCTCCGGGGAGCTGCTGCGCACCGGGCGGCGGACGGCGAAGGGCGTGGCCGGCTACGACCTCACCAAGCTGATCGTCGGCTCGGAGGGCACGCTCGGGGTGATCACGAAGGCCACGCTCGGACTGAAGCCCGCCCCCGAGTCGGCGCTGACCATGGCGGCCGCGTTCGCCTCGGCCTCGGACGCGCTGTCCGCGGTCACCCGCATCATGGCCGCGGGCCTGCAGCCGTCGCTGTGCGAGTTCCTCGACGCGGTCACGGTGCGGGCCATCCAGGACTACCGCGACATGGGGCTGCCCACCGGCGTCGGCGCGCTGCTGCTCACCCAGTCCGACCGCGGGCCCCGCGCCGCCGAGGACGTCGAGGCCATGGGCGCGATCTGCCGCGAGCTGGGCGCGCTCGACGTCGCGGTCGCCTCCGACGCGACCGAGTCGGAGATGCTCATGGAGGCGCGCCGGATCGTCCACTTCGCGGTGGAGAAGCTGGGCTCCACGCTCATCGACGACGTCGCCGTGCCCCGCGCGCGGCTCGTGGAGCTGCTCGACGGCATCACCGCGATCGCCCGCGAGCACGACGTCGTCGTGTCCTGCCCCGGGCACGTCGGCGACGGCAACATGCACCCCACCGTGATCTTCGACCGCGGCGACCCGGCCGCCGTCGCGCGGGCGCAGCAGGCGTTCGACGCGATCATGCAGCTCGGGCTCGCCCTGGGCGGCACGATCACCGGCGAGCACGGGGTGGGTGTGCTCAAGCGCGGGTGGCTGGAGACGGAGCTGGGCGAGGTGGGCCTCGCCCTGCACCGCAAGATCAAGGAGGCCTTCGACCCGCTGGGGATCCTGAACCCCGGGAAGGTGCTGGCCGGCTGAGGCACCGCCCCGATTGCAGGAAAGCCACATTCCCGAAGCTGCGTTGCAGCAAAGTGGCTTTCCTGCAAACGCGGATCAGCCCAGCGCCGCCACCAGCGCCTCGGTGACCTCCGCCGTCGTCGCCGTCCCGCCCAGGTCGCGGGTGCGGGTCTCCGGCTTCGCGAGCGTCGTCTCCATCGCCCGTACGACGTCCGCGGCCACCGCGTCGTGCCCGAGGTGCTCGAGCATCATCGCCGCCGACCACACCGCGCCGACCGGGTTGGCGATGCCCTGGCCCGCGATGTCCGGCGCCGAGCCGTGCACCGGCTCGAACATCGACGGGAACTCCTTCTCCGGGTTGAGGTTGGCCGACGGCGCGATCCCGATCGACCCGGCCACCGCGGCGGCGAGGTCGGACAGGATGTCGCCGAACAGGTTGGAACCCACCACCACGTCGAACCGCTGCGGCTGCAGCACGAACTTGGCCGCGAGCGCGTCGATGTGCTCGCTGTCGAACCGCACGTCCGGGTGCAGGGCGGCCCGCTCGGCCACGACCTCGTCCCAGAACGGCAGCGTGTGCACGATCCCGTTCGACTTGGTGGCCGAGGTGACGTAGCCACGCCGCGACCGCGCCAGCGCGAACGCGAAGTCGGCGATCCGGGTCACCCCGACCCGGGTGAAGATCGACTCCTGGACGGCGAGCTCGTCCGGGAGGCCGCGGTTGACCCGCCCGCCGACCTCGGAGTACTCGCCCTCGTTGTTCTCGCGCACCACCACGAAGTCGACGTCGTCGGCCACCCGCAGCGGGCTCTGCACGCCGTCGAACACCCGGATCGGGCGCAGGTTCACGTACTGGCGGAACGCGCGCCGGATCGGGATGAGCAGGCCCCACAGCGACACGTGGTCCGGGACGCCGGGCCAGCCGACGGCGCCCAGGAGGATCGCGTCGAACCCGCGCAGCGTCTCGAGGCCGTCTTCCGGCATCATCGCGCCCTCGCGCTCGTAGCGCCGGCAGGACCAGTCGAACTCGGTGTAGGACAGCGACACGCCGTGGCGGGCGCAGGCGGCGTCGAGCACGGTGCGGGCGGCCTCGACGACTTCCGTTCCGATCCCGTCGCCCGGGATCACGGCGATGCGACTCACGCGCCGAATCCCATCACAGCCACCATCAGCGGCAGCAGGATGATGATGAGGATCGCACCGAGGACGTCGAACGAGAACCCGGACCGGATCATCGTGGTGATCGGCACCGCGCCGGAGCCGTAGACCACGGCGTTCTGCGGCGTCGACACCGGCAGCATGAACCCGAACGACGCGGCGAACGTGGCGGCGAGCGCCGGCACGAACGGGTTGACGCCCGCGGCCACCGCCACCGGGATGACGATCGGCACGACGACCGCGGCCGACGCGGTGTTGCTCGTGGTCTCCGACACGAGGATCGCGAGCAGGGCGGCGAAGACCGTGATCGCCACCACGCTGGTGAGCCCGAGCGCGTTCGACACCCCGTTGCCGATCGTCTCGGCGAGCCCGGTGGACGACAGCAGGCCGCCGAAGATGATGCCGGTGCCGAACAGCACGATCGTGCCCCAGTCGATCTCCGCGGCGTCCCGCCACCGCAGCGTGAACTCGCGGCTTGGCCAGTCGACGGGCAGCAGGTACAGCAGCGACGCCCCGAAGACCGCGACCATGCCCTCGTCGAGCCGGTCGGACACCGCACCGTAGAAGTCGGAGTCGGTGCCCGCGAACAGGGCCACGATGCCGGGGAAGATCCACAGGAACACGGTGACGCCGAACGCGACCAGCGTGTTCTTCTCCGCGCGCGACAGCGACCCCATCTCGGCGCGCTGTTGGGCCACGTACTCCTCGACGCCCTCGATCCGCTTGAGCTCCGGCTTGTTGAGCAGCAGCAGGACCGCCGCGAGCGCGACGAACATCAGGGCGCAGATCGGGATCGCCATGCCCATCCACGCGGCGAAGCTGATGCGCTGCCCGGTGGCCTCCTCGATGAGGCCGCGCCCGATGAGGTTGGGCGGGCTGCCGACCGGGGTGAGCAGGCCACCGACGCTGGCGCCGTAGGCGAGCATCAGCATGATCGCGGCGCCGACGCGCAGCCGCAGCGGATCGAAGTCGATCTCCACCAGGCCGCGCTCCTGCAGCAGCTTGGCGATCACCGCGAGGATGCCCAGTGCCGTGGGCAGCAGCATCGCGACGGTGGCGGTGTTGGACACGAACGCCGAGAGCAGGGCCGTGATGAGGCCGAACGCGATGATCAGCCCCGTCGTCGACCGGCCCACCCTCGGCAGCGCGAGGATGAAGAACGCGAACCGCCGCGCCACGCCGTGCTTGAGCATCGCCTGGGCGAGGATGAACGCCCCGATGAAGGTGAACACGGTGGACGACCCGAACCGCGCGAGGACGTCGTCGGCCGGTTCGACCTGCAGGAACACGATCACGGCCACGCCGAGCAGGCCGCCGATGGGGATCGGTACCGCCTCGGTGACCCACAGGACGACCACGCCGAGCAACACGGCCGCGAGCGTCTTCTGCGCCGGTTCGAGCGGCAACGGCAGCAGCAGGAAGAGGATCGTGATGGCCGGGGCGAGGACGAGCCCGATCGTGCGGCGGCCCTTCTCGAACCGTTCCTCGGCCGGCGAGAGCCGCTGTTCGCCCAGGCTGCGGTAGGTGGCGTGCCCGAGCAGGGCCTTGTCGACGTCGGTACGGACGCGCTCACTCTCCGCGGTCATCCGGCGATCGTGACACCGGGCACCGCTGCGTGCACTCGCAGGCGCAGGCAGGCACCGCCGCTAACGTGATCGCCGTGGAGGTCCTCGTCGTCGGCGGCAGCGGATTCCTCGGCGGGGAGCTCGCCCGGCAGGCGCTCGCCGCGGGCCACCGGGTGGCCGCCACGTACGCGACCCGGCCGGGGGACCTCGCCGGGGTGGCGTGGCACGCCGTGGACGTCCGCGACCGCGCGCGGGTCGGCGAGCTGGTGGCGGCGGTCCGGCCCGACGCGGTGGTCAACGCCGCCTACCGCAAGGACGACTGGGCGACCACGGCCGACGGCGCCGCGCACGTCGCGGTCGCGGCCGCCGCGGTGGGTGCGCGCCTGGTCCACGTCTCGAGCGACGCGGTGTTCTCCGGCGCGGCGGTGCACTACGCCGAGTCGGCGGTGCCCGACCCGACCAGCCCCTACGGCGCCGCCAAGGCCGCCGCCGAGACCGCGGTCGCGGCCGTCTGCCCGGCCGCGGTGATCGCCCGCACCTCGCTGATCATCGGCGACGGCGGCTCGGCCCACGAGCGGTGGGTGCACGACCTGGTCGCGGGCCGGGCGGCGGGCGTGCTGTTCACCGACGAGGTCCGCTGCCCCGTCCACGTCGCGGACCTGGCCGCCGCGCTGCTCGAGCTGGCGGCGTCCGAGCTCTCCGGCGTCCACCACGTCGCCGGGCCCGACGCGGTGAGCCGCCACGAGCTGGGCACCCTGATCGCCCGCCGGGACGGCCTCGACCCCGCCGCCCTCCCCGCCGGGCGGAGCCCCGGCCCGCCCCGGCCGGTCGACGTGCGCCTCGACTGCACCGCCACCCGCGCGCGCCTGCGCACCGAGCTGCGCGGCGCCCGCGAGTTCCTCCGCCGCCCGGCGGGACGCCGCCTGCTTTGATGATCGGCGTGCCGACGCCCGACCTCCCGCTCTTCCCCGTCCCCCGCTCGGTCGAGCCGCTCGCGGGGCCGGGGCCGCGACCGGACGCCCCGGTCGCGGTGCGCCCCGACGCGGACCTGCCCGCGCAGGGCTACTGGATCGAGCGCGACGCCGACGGCACGCGGATCGGCTACCGCGATGCCGCCGGGCTGCGCTACGCCCAGCAGACGCTCGACCAGCTGCGCGCCGACGCCGAGCTCGCCCGGCAGGCGGTGCGTGTGCGGGACTGGCCGGACTTCCCGGTGCGCGGCTTCATGCTCGACGTCAGCCGCGACCGGGTGCCCACCCGCCGCACCCTGCGCCGCTACGTCGAGATCCTCGCCGCGGCGCGGATGAACCAGCTGGAGCTCTACACCGAGCACACCTTCGCCTACGCACGCCACTCGGCGGTGTGGGCGGCGGCGAGCCCGCTGACGGCCGACGACATGCGCTGGCTGGACGCGCTGTGCGCGGCCCACGGGATCGCGCTGGTCGCGAACCAGAACACCCTCGGCCACATGGAGCGCTGGCTCGCCCACGAGGCCTACCGGGACCGCGCGGAGAAGCCGGACGGGTTCACCATCCACGGCCGGCACCGCGGGCCGAGCACGCTGCAGCCGACCCCGGAGAACGCGGAGTTCGCCCTCGGGCTGGTGCGCGAGCTCGCGGCCACCGTGCGGGCCCGCCGGGTGAACATCGGCGCCGACGAGCCGTGGGAGCTGGGCAAGGGGCGCAGCGCCGCCGACGCGGCCGCGCGCGGCCTCGGCCGGGTCTACCTCGACCACCTGCTGCGGGTCGCCACCCCGCTGCTCGAAGACGGCTACGAGGTCCAGTTCTGGGCCGACGTCCTCGCCGACCACCCGGAGATCGCGGGCCGGCTGCCGGAGGGCCTGATCCCGGTGGTGTGGCAGTACGACGGCCCGGCGCACGCCCGGGTCGCCCTCGACCGGACCTCCCCCGAGCGGCGCGCGCAGTGGGCCGCCGACGGCTTCGACATGGACGCCCTCGCGGGCGGCTTCCGGGAGCGGGCGAAGGCGCTGACCGCGGTCGGCCGCCCGTTCTGGGTGGCGCCGGGGACGGGGGCGTGGAACTCGCTCGTCGGCCGGCTGGACAACGCGGTGGAGAACCTCGTCGACGCCGCCGAGGTCGGCCGCGAGCACGCGGCGGGCGGCTACGTGGTGACGACGTGGGGCGACCACGGCCACCACGAGCCGCCCCCGGTGACCTACCCCGGGCTGCTGTACGGGGCGGCCGTGAGCTGGTGCCTGGACAGCAACCGCGACCTGGACCTGGCGACGGCGCTCGACCGCGTGGTGTTCGACGGGCCCGGCCTCGGCGCCGCGCTCACCGCGGCCGGCTCGGCCGCCGACCTGCTCGACGCGCCGCTGCTCAACCGCTCGGCGCTCTTCGACGCGCTGTTCGGTGACGCCCCCGCCGTGACCCCGGACGGGATCGCCGAGGCCGGGCGGGCGCTGTCGGCGGCGGCCGACGCGCTCGCACACGCCCGGCCGGCCGCGCCCGACGGTCCCGCCGCCGTGCGCGAGACCGCGCAGGCCGTCGCGCTCGCCCGGTTCGCGCTGGACCTCCTCGCCTCGGGCGGCCCCGACGGGCTCCCGCCCGCGAGGGCCGCGGACCTGCTGCACCGCCTCGACGGGCTGCTGGCCGAGCAGCGCGCCTGCTGGTTGCTCTCCGCCCGCCCGGGCGGCCTGGACGACAGCATCGCGAAGTTCACGCCGCTGCGCTCCGCACTGGCCGAACGCGCGGCGTCAGCTCGGTAGGGCGGTTCCAGCAGGGCACTCAGTAGGGCGCGGCGGCCGCCGCGTACGGGGCGGCCGGGCCCTTCGCGCCGGTCGGGAACGAGATCCGGTCCGGGTTGCCGTCGGAGGTGTAGCGCGAGCCGGGGCTCGCCGCCATCTTGTCCAGCCACACCGTCGACCCGTACTCGGCCTCGCTCCCGGTCGGCCCCTGCGAGCGGATCCGCGGGATGGCCTCCGGCTTGAAGTCCTCGGAGAACGGCGACGGCGCCGGGTTCGCCCCCACGAGGAGCACGCCGGAGTAGTCGTAGCCGTCACCGCGGGCCGCGAGCTGCGGGTCCCGCGGCCGCGCCCCGAACGGCAGCGCGAGCGTCCTGGGCTCGTGGCCGGGGACCGCCTGCCGGATCGCCCGGTCACCGCGGGCGATGTCGGCGCGCGCCTTCTCCGCCGAGGCGGTGCGCAGGTTGAGGTGGCTGAACGTGTGGTTGCCGATCTCGAAGCCGTTGTCGTGCAGCCAGCGCAGCGCCGCGGTGCCCGCCGCGCCGCCGCCGAACGGCTCGGCGTTGACGTACAGGCTCGCCACCGGCCGGAACCCGGGGTGGGCGGCGGCGACGTCGAGCAGGATGCGCATCGCCGTGCCGGGGGCGGGCGTGCCGTCCGGGCCGAGCGTGATCTGGGTCGGATCGCCGTCGTCGAACGTCAGCACCACCGGGTGGGTGCCCGCCGGGATGTCGATGCGGCCCGCGGCGAGCTCGGCGGTGGTGATGGGCACGTAATTCTCGCGCGCGAGGCGTTCCAGCTCCGCCCGGAAATCGGCGGGCGTGCGGTCGTAGACCGATGTCGGGGTGTCGACGATCCGGTGGTACATCAGCACCGGAATGCGCCCGAGCTCGTTGGCCTGGACCTCCGCGGGATCGACCGGAGCCGGAGCCGGGGCCGGGGGTGGCCCTTCCGAGGCGGATCGCGCGGCGTCGGAATCCGTTCCGCAACCGGCGGCCAGCAGCACGGCGATGGACGCCGCGACGATGCGCAACCGAGGCATGCGGCGAAGCTACCCAGGTCACCGGGCAGATTATGGCTTGATCACACAATGGTGTAGTTCCGGCACACGGACGGTCCGGGTACTGCGACAGTGATCACCTTCCATCCTGTCGAAGGAGTTCCCGATGGATCGCCCGGTGTCCGCGCCCAACCGGTTCCTGGTGCCGGGCGCGATCGCGCTGATCGTCGCCGGCGTGCTGGTCCTCGTCGTCGCGTGGCTGCAGCCGGATGTGGAGGTGACCGGGGTGGCCGACGGCGGGTCGTTCACCCCGGAGGCGCTGCGCGAGGTCGAGATCACCGCGCTCACCGATCCGTCGGAGGTCGAGGTGCTGCTCGACGGCGCGCCCGCCCCGGTGCGCCGCGACGGCGCCCGCTTCCTGCTCGACGCGTCCGCGCTCCCCGAGGGCGAGCACACCCTCGAGATCCGCTCCCCCGACGCGGCCATGCCCCTGCCCGGCTCCGGCACGACCATCGAGTTCACCGTGGACGCCACCCCGCCCGCCCTGTTCGTCGACCCGGTGCCGCCGACGTCGCTCGACGCGTCGGCCGAGGTGCGGGGCCGGGTCGAGGGTGCGGACGAGCTGCTGGTCAACGGGGTTCCGTACGAGCTCGACGACGACGGTGCGTTCGCCGTCACCGAGTCGGCGGGCGCCGCCGACGTCGACCTGCTGGCCCGCGACGAGGCCGGCAACACCACGGCGCAGCGGGTGCCGATCCCGGTCCTGCACCCCGGCATGCGCGCGGTGCACATGACCGCGCAGGCGTGGAGCGCGCCGTCGCTGCGGGAGCCGGTGCTGCAGCTGGCGAAGGAAGGCGCCATCGACACGATCCAGCTGGACATCAAGGACGAGAGCGGCGAGATCGGCTACGCCTCCCAGGTGCCGCTGGCGGTCGAGATCGGCGCGAGCAAGGGCTACTACGACGCGCGGGCGGTGCTCGACCAGCTGCACGCCGCGGGCATCCGGGTCGTCGGGCGGATCGTCGCGTTCCGCGACCCCGTGCTGGGGGCGGCGTCGTGGCGCGACGGGCACCGCGACCGGCTCGTGCAGACCGCGTCCGGCGGCGCCTACACGGGCGGCTACGGCCAGTACGCGTTCACGAACTTCGCCAATCCGGAAGTGCGCGCCTACAACATCGCGCTCGCCGAGGAAGCGGCCGCGCTCGGGTTCGACGAGATCCTCTACGACTACGTACGCCGGCCGGACGGCGCGATTTCCGGAATGCATTTCGAGGGCCTCACGACGTCGCCCGAACAGTCGATCGCCGACTTCCTCGCCGAGACCCGGCCGGTGGTTCGCAAGCACGGCGCGCTGCTCGGCGCTTCCGTTTTCGGGATCGCGGCGACCCGACCCACCCAGATCGCGCAGGACATCACGCTGATGGCGCCCTACACCGACTACGTGGCGCCGATGGTGTACCCGTCGCACTGGGGCCGCGGCGAGTACGGCATCACGAGCCCCGAGTCCTCGCCCTACGACATCACCGAGCGCTCGCTCGCCGACTTCGTCAAGCTCACCGAGGGCACGCCCACCTCGGTGATCCCGTGGCTGCAGGCGTTCAGCCTGCGGGTGTCCTACGGGCCTGCCGAGGTGCGCGCGCAGATCGAGGCCGCCGAGGCCAACGGGATCCGCTCGTTCATCCTGTGGGACCCCAACTGCCGCTACACGCAGGCGGAGGCGCTGCGGCCCGGCCCCCAGTGACCCGGGGCGGAGCGAGCCGGGCCGCGCGCGTCAGTCGCCCTTCACGTTGAGGATCTGCGCAGCGTGTGCTCCACCTCGACCAGGTCCTTCGCGTCCTGGATCACCTGGTCGACGTCCTTGTAGGCCGCCGGGATCTCGTCGAGGAACGCCGTGGCGTCGGACGCCCGCCACTCGATGCCCGCCATGGCCTCGGCGAGCTGCTCCACCGTGAACAGCTTGCGTGCGGCGCGCCGGGAGTGGTTGCGGCCCGCCCCGTGCGGCGCGGAGTGGAACGCGTCCGGGTTGCCCAGGCCGGTCACCACGTAGGACCGGGTACCCATGGAGCCGGGGATGAGCCCGCGCCTACCCGTCGACGCGTCGATCGCGCCCTTGCGGGTGAGCCAGACCTCCTCGCCGAAGTGCCGCTCCCGCTCGGTGTAGTTGTGGTGGCACTGCACGTCCTCGAGGCGCTCGATGTCCCGGCCCGCCCACTCGGCGAGGCAGGAGACGATCCGGTCGAGCATCTCGGCGCGGTTCTCCAGCGCGAACCGCTGGGCCCAGCGCAGCTCGCGGATGTAGTGCCAGAACTCGTCGGTGTCCTCGGGCAGGTGGGCGAGGTCGCGGTGCGGCAGCTCGACGCCGCGGCGCTCGCACATCCGCTGCGCCGCGCGCACGTGCCACTGTGCGATCTTGTTGCCCACGCCGCGGAACCGGAGTACAGGAACACCCACAGCCGGTCCGCCTCGTCGAGGCACACCTCGATGAAGTGGTTGCCCGAGCCGAGCGTGCCGAGCTGGAGCCGCCAGTTCGCCGCGTAGGTCCCGGGGTCGAACAGCGCTTCCTCGGCGAGCTTCTCGAGCTGGGTGACGCGGGCCGCCGCCGTAGCGGTCAACGTTCGGTTGTAGCCGCCCGCGGAGGCGGGCACCGCCTCCTCGATCGCCTCCCGCAGGGCCGACAGCCTGCCGATCCCGGCGACGTCGTCCCTCGTGAGCTGGGTGCGGACCGCGGCCATGCCGCAGCCGATGTCGACGCCCACGCTCGCCGGCATGACCGCCCCGACGGTGGGGATCACGCTGCCGATGGTCGAACCCATGCCGAGGTGGGCGTCGGGCATCAGCGCGACGTGCGGGCGCACGAACGGCAGGCGCGCGGTCTGCAGCGCCTGCTCGCGCGTGCCGGGCTCGAGGATGGACGCCCAGTTCAGCAGGCCGTCGGCGATTCGCTCCACACCGAAGGTCTACCAACCCGGGCCGGGCCGCACCCCCGATCCGGCAGGCGCCGGTTCAACCCGGGCGGGCGACGGCGAAGATCCGGCGGAACGGCAGCCACGTGGTGCCGTCCGACCGCGCCGGGTAGGCGGCGCGCAGCCGAGGCGCCAGCTCGGCGCGGAACTCCTCGTAGGCCGCGGGATCGAGGGCGTCGCGCACGGGGCGCAGCGAGGTGCCGCTGATCCACTGCAGCACCGGGTCGGGGCCGGTGAGCCGGTGCAGGTAGGTGGTCTCCCAGACGTCGACGTGCGCCCCGTGCGCGGCGAGCAGCTCGGCGTACTCGGCCGGCTCGAGGCTCGCGGGCTCCCGGCGGACCTGCACCGCGTCCCGCCACCGCGGCTCGGCCAGGAGCTCGCGGACCAACGCGTGCGACGGGGCGTCGAAGTTGCCCGGAACCTGCATCGCGAACCAGGCGCCCGACGGCAGCGCCGCGAGCCAGCGCGGCAGCAGCCGCGGGTGCTCGGGCACCCACTGCAGCACGGCGTTGGTGATCACGACGTCGGTGTCGGGCGCCGGGGTCCAGTCGACGACGTCGGCGAGCTCGGCGTCGATCCCCCGCTCCCGGGCGGCGGCCACCATGTCCGGCGAGGAGTCCAGCGCCACGACCTGCGCGCCGGGCCAGCGGGCGGCCAGGACCGCGGTGAGGTGCCCCGGCCCGCAGCCCAGGTCGACGACGCGGCGCGGGGAGGTGGCGCCCACCCGGGCGAGCAGGTCGTGGAACGGCCGGGAGCGGTGGTCGTCGAAGTCGAGGTAGAGGGCCGGGTCCCAGGTGGGCGCGGTCATGCGCGCCCCAGCGTGCGCTCGACGTCGGTGACGACCTGGCGCACCACGGCCGGGTCGGTGCCCGGGTCCGGCCGCACCTGCAGCACGGTGCCGTCGCGGCCCGGCACCTTGCGCTGCACGAACCAGGCCCCGCCGCCGGGCAGCTCGCGCCGGTGGCGGCTGCGGATCGACCCCTCCACCCTGGCCTGCACCGCCTCCGGCGCCCGGCCGGGCTCGGCGAGCCGCAGCCGGCGGGGTGGCAGATCGGACAGCAGCACCGCCGCGCCGATGGTCTCGCCCTCCTCCGCCTCGACGAGGGTGAGCACGCCACCGCGCCACGTGGCCTTGCTGACCAGGTGCCACCCGACGCGCCGCGCGCCCTCCCCCTCGGGCAGCCACAGCCCGTGGGAGGTGACGACCAGCCGCGCCCCGTCGTCGAGCGTCGCGGCGGCGAGCACCCGCTCGTCGGCGACGAGGCCGCGCGCCACGGCGTCGGGCACGTCCTCGCGCCCGAGCAGCCTGCGCACCCAGCTCATCGGGTTCATCGGGCAGCCTGCTCCCGCAGCGCGATCCGGTACTGCTCCAGCGGCACCAGGTCGCCGAACAGCTGGTGGTAGCCGTCGGGGTCCTCCACCGGGTTGGTCCGCTGCAGCCGGGCCTTCAGCTCCGCCACCTGGGCCTCGACCAGCGCCAGCCGCACCCCGGCGATCACGCTGCCGACGTAGCGGGCCTCGTCGGTGTTGCGCTTGGGCAGCTCGAGCGGCTCGACGGCGAGCTCGGTGACCAGCCCGCGGGCCTCCTGCGGGCAGTGGGCGAGCACCGCCTCCAGCCACGCGTGGCCGTCCATGCCGCTGCACACGCCGCCCGCCGCCTGCACGGCCCGGTGGATCGCGGCGAACGCCGGGTGGACGAACACCTGCTCGGGCAGCTCGTCGTAGGCCGGGCCGGCCACGGCCGGGATCTGCAGCGCCGCCTTGAGCGCCTCCCGCTGCAGGTGCAGCCGCGGGTCGTCCTTGCGCGGCGGGGCGGGCGGCTCCCGCCGCCCGTTGCGGCCGCGCGCCGGTTCGGCGGGCGCCCCGGCCGCCTCCCGGACCCGCCGGACCACCATCGCGATGTCGTCCCAGCTGGTCCAGCCGGCGAGCCGGCGGGCGTACTCGTCGCGCAGGTCCTCGCGCTTGATCCGCGCCACGAGCGGCACCGTGCGCTGCAGCGCGGCGACCCGACCCTCCGCGGTGTCGAGGTCGTAGTCGCGCAGCATGCTGCGGATCGCGAACTCGAACAGCGGCTCACGGCGCGCCACGAGGTCGCGCACGGCCGTGTCGCCGTGGGCCTGGCGCAGCTCGCAGGGGTCCTGCCCGTCGGGCGCGATGGCCACGAACGTCTGCGCCGCGAAGTTCTGGTCGCCCTCGAACGCCTTCAGCGCCGCCGCCTGGCCCGCCGCGTCGCCGTCGAAGGTGTAGATCACCTCGCCGAGGTCGAACGAGTCGTCGCCGATGAGGCGGCGGATCACCGCGATGTGCTCGGCCCCGAAGGCCGTGCCACAGGCGGCGACGGCCGTGGGCACCCCGGCGAGGTGCATGGCCATCACGTCGGTGTAGCCCTCGACGACCACCACCTGGCGGCGCTTGGCGATCTCCCGCTTGGCGAGGTCGAGCCCGAACAGCACGTGGGTCTTGCGGTAGACCGGCGTCTCGGTGGTGTTGAGGTACTTGGCCTCGATCGGGTCGTCGTCGAACAGCCTGCGCGCGCCGAACCCGACGACGTCGCCGCCGAGATCCTTGATCGGCCACACCAGCCGGCGGTGGAACCGGTCGATCGGCCCGCGCCTGCCCTCCTTGGACAGGCCCGCCTTCATCAGCTCGTCGAGCGTGAACCCGGACGAGAGCAGGTGGCGGGTGAGGGTGTCCCAGCCCGCGGGGGCGAAGCCGCAGCCGAAGCGCTCCGCGGCCGCCAGGTCGAACCCGCGGCTGGTGAGGAACTCGACGGCGGGCGCCGCCTCGGGGGTGCGCAGCTGCGCGGCGTAGAACTCGGCGGCCCTCCGGTTCGCCTCGAGCAGCCGGGAGCGGGTGCCGCGGTCGCGCTGCACCGAGCTGCCGCCGCCCTCGTAGGTCAGCCGCAACCCGATCCGTTCGGCGAGCCGCTCCACGGCCTCGACGAACGAGATGTGGTCCATCCGCATGAGGAACGCGATCGCGTCCCCACCTTCGCCGCAGCCGAAGCAGTGGAACGTGCCGTGGCTGGGGCGGACGTTGAACGACGGCGTCTTCTCGTCGTGGAAGGGGCACAGGCCCTTCAGCGACCCGGCCCCGGCCCGGCGCAGGGCCACGTACTCGCCGATGACCTCGTCGATGCGGACGCGGTCGCGGATCTCTGCGATGTCACTGTCCCGGATCCGGCCCGCCACGGACCAGGAGTCTAGGCCGGGCTACCGACGGCTCGGCGCCGCACCGGCCGGTCGCGCCACCACGCGCGCGGGCCGGGGCTCGCGGTCGAGCAGCAGGGGCACCGCGGCCATCACCAGCAGCACGGCGAGCCCGCCTCCCGCGGCCAGCACGGTCAGCACATCCGCGTAGTTCGGCATGCCCACACGATCCACCGCGGATGCGGAGAGCCCTCTCAGCTTCTGCGGCCGAGCGCGAGCTGCAGCGCCTCGGTGAGCTCCGCGCCGGACGGGGTGGCGTCCGGGTCGAGCAGCCACTGCACGAGCAGGCCGTCGCAGATCACGATCTGGAACGCCGCGAGCGCTCGCGCCTGCTCGTCCGGCACCTCGATCGCCTCGGTGATCATCTTCGCGACGGCGGTGCGGCTCTGCTCGTAGATCGCCGCGAGCTGGGCCCGCAGCGCCGGCTGCCGCTCGGCCTGGGCCAGCGCCTCGGTGAAGGCGACGGCGAGCCCCCGGTACTCGGCGAACGACGTGAGCATCGCCTCCCACGAGGCGGCGAGCATCCGTCCGGGGTCGCCGCTGGGTTCGACGGCGAGCGCGAGCTCGCGGACCCGCTCCGCCCACTCCTGGAACGACAACCCCAGCGCCTCGTTGAGCAGGGCTTCCTTCGATCCGAAGTGGTAGCCGATCGAGGCGAGGTTCGTGCCCGAGTCGGCCACGAGGTCGCGCGCGGTGGTGCGGGCGTAGCCGCGCTTCTCCAGGCTGCGCCGGGCGGCGGCGAGCAGGTCCTCCCGATGTCCCACACGACGATCCTAGCCACCCGATCTATACATACGTATGATTAGGCGGCGTGCCGACCGTACCCGGATCCCGTCTCCCGCTCGCCGTCCAGACCGCTCTGCTGTGGGGCCTGCCCCGGTGGTGGCTCGACCGCTGCCACCGCCGCCTCGGTGACGTGTTCGCCGTGCGGGCCGCGCCGATCGGCACGGTCGTCTTCCTCAGCGACCCCGACGACATCAGGACGGTCTTCGCCGGGGACCCCGAGGTCTACCGCGCCGGCGAGGGCAACGCCGTCCTCGAAGGCGTGCTCGGTGAGACCTCCGTGCTCCTGCTGGACGGGCGGGAGCACCGCGAGCGGCGCAGGCAGCTGCTGCCGCCGTTCCACCGGGACGCGGTGCGCCGCCAGACCGAGCGGATGGCCGAGATCGCCGCGGCCGACGTCGCGACGTGGCCGGTCGGCCGCGAGTTCCCGGTGGCGCCGCGGATGTCGGCGATCACGCTCGAGGTCATCCTGCGCGTGGTGATCGGCACCCGGGACGCCGACCGCCTCGCGGCGCTGCGCCGCGCGCTGCCGCCCGTGGTGAACACGGGGTTCCTGACGGCGGCCGCCATGATCCGGCCGAGCCTGATCGACCACCCCCTGTGGGCGGGGGTGCGCCGCGCCCGCGCCGAGGCCGACCGGCTGCTGCGCGCCGAGATCGCCGACCGGCGGGCGGATCCCGCGCTCGCCGAGCGCGACGACGTCCTCGCGATGCTGGTCCGCGCCACCGACATGACCGACGACGAGCTGCGCGACCAGCTCATGACGCTGCTGCTGGCAGGCCACGAGACCACCGCCACCGCGCTGTCGTGGACCCTCGAACGGCTCGTGCGCCACCCCGCCGTCCTCGCCCGCGCGGTGCGCGCCGCCGACGAGGGCGACGACGACTACCTCGACGCCGTCGCGAAGGAGACCCTCCGGGTGCGCCCGGTGATCTTCGACGTGGCCCGCAAGCTCGCGGCCGCGGTCGAGGTGGGCGGGCACCGGCTGCCCGCGGGCGTGACGGTGGCCCCCGCGATCGGGCTCGTCCAGCGCTCGGCGCGGCAGTACCCGGACCCGCTGCGCTTCGACCCCGACCGGATGGTCGGCGCCACCCTCACCCCGACCACGTGGCTGCCGTTCGGCGGCGGCGCGCGCCGGTGCCTGGGCGCCACGTTCGCGCAGGTCGAGATGCGGGTGGTGCTGCGGGAGATCCTGCGCCGGGTGGAGCTTTCCCCCACCACGGCCCGCGCGGAGCGCCAGCGGGCCAAGCACGTCACGCTCGTCCCGCACCGCGGCGCCCGCGTCCGGGTGCTCGCGCGGCGCCCGGCCCCGGCGCTCGCCCGGGCTTGACCTCGACCCGACTTCAACCCGCAGGGTCGTCCCCCGACGACGACGGAGGAACGGAACATGATCGGGTTGGGGATCGGGCTGTCGGGTGGCGAGTTCGCGCACGACGGCGCGCGCATCGCGGCGGTCGCGCGCCGCGTGGAGGACGCCGGGCTCGACGCGGTCGGGGTGTCGGAGATCGTGACCGGGGACGGCAGCCCGGCGCTGGACCCGGTCGTCCTGCTGGCCACCGCGGCCGCCGCGACGCGGCGGGTCCACCTGGACTTCGAGGTGCTGGCCGCGCCCACCCGCCCGGCCGCGATGCTCGCCTCCCAGGTGCAGTCGCTGCAGCACGTCTCGACCGGCCGGCTGCGGCTGGGGCTCGGGATCGGCGGGTTCCCCGGAACGCCGTTCTGGGCCGCGCTCGGCGCCCCGACCACCGGCCGGGGGCGGGCCCTCGACGCCCTGCTGGAGGTCCTGCCCGGGCTGTTCGCGGGCGAGCCGACGGCCGTGCCGGGGCCCGGCGGCCCGGTGGCGGTCGCGCTGGCCCCGCCGGTGCCCGCGCCGCCGCTGCTGGTGGCGGGCAGCGAGCACGAGGCGGTGCTGCGGCGCGCGGCCCGCCTGGGTGATGGCTGGATGCCGTTCGCGATGTCCCCGGAGCAGGTGGCCGCCGCCGCGACCCGGCTGCGGGAGCTGGCCGCCGCGCACGGGCGCACCCCGCCCCGGGTCCACCTCGGGCTGCACGCCGTGCTCGGCGACCGGCCGGCCGACCGCGCGGCCTCCGAGCGGATGCGGGCCGAGCTCGCCGGGTTCTACGGGCTCTCCGCGCAGGCCGTGGTCGACCGCACGCTGACCGGGACGCCGCAGCGGGTGGCCGAACGGCTCGCCGAGTACGCCGCTGCCGGCGTGGACCACGTCGGGATCGCCCTCAGCGCGCGGGACGCCCTCGACCGGCAGGTCGACCTGGTCGGCGAGGCCCGGGCCCTCGTCACCGACAACTCGGCGGCTCCGCGGGGCGCGACCGCGTAGCGTCGGCGGCGTGCTGACCGACTCCCGCGGGTTCGAGACGCACCGGGCGCACCTCGTGGGCGTCGGGTACCGCATCACCGGCAGCGTCGCCGACGCCGAGGACGCCGTGCAGGAGGCGTGGCTGCGCCTGGCCGCGCTGGACGACGAGGCCAGGGCGCAGATCCGCGACGAGCGGGCCTGGCTCACCACCGTGGTCGGCAGGCTGTGCCTCGACCGGCTGCGCTCCGCCGCGGCCCGGCGCGAGCGCTACGTCGGCCCGTGGCTGCCCGAGCCGCTGGTCACCACCGGCGACGCCGACGAGCCGCTCGCCGCCGTCGTGCGCGACGAGGGCGTGCGGATGGCGGCGATGGTGGTGCTGGAGCGGCTCACCCCGGCACAGCGGGTGGCGTTCGTGCTGCACGAGGCCCTCGCGCTGCCGTACGCGCAGATCGCGGACGTCCTCGGCTGCCCGGCGGCGACCGCCCGCCAGCACGCGGCGCGGGCCCGGCGGATCGTCGCCGCGGCCGACCCGCCCCCGCGCGCGCCCGACGCCGAGCAGAAGGCCCTGCTGGCCCGCTTCGTCGACGCGCTGGACCGGGCGGACGGGGCCGCGCTGGTCGAGCTGCTGCACCCGGACGTGGCCTGGGTGAACGACACCGACGGGCGTGCGGCGGGCGCCCGCCGCCCCGTGGTCGGGGTGGACAACGTCGCCCGGCTCCTGCTCGGGCTGCGCGCGAAGTACGGCGCCACCCTGCTATCCGGCTCGTGGGTCACGACCGTCAACGGCGAGCTCGGCATGCGGACGGCCGCGGGGGCCGGCCTGCCCGAGGGCGTCGGCTCCATCGCCGTGCGCGACGGCCGGATCGCCGCCTTCTACTTCGTGGTCAACCCCGACAAGCTCGCCCGGCTGTTGCCCGGCTGAGCGCCTCGGGCTTGCGTTCGAGCGCACTCGAAGCCGTAGCGTCTTCGACCATGACGACCACCCCGGCGCCCACCCTGCCCGACGAGGCGCTCGAGCGGCTGCGGCGCCAGGACGCCGCGGCACCGGCGCCGGGGACGACGCTCACCATCGCCGAGGTCGCCGAGCGCACCGGCGTCTCGGCGCACAGCCTGCGCTACTACGAGCGGATCGGGCTGCTCGACGTCCCGCGCGACCCGGCGGGCAACCGCGTCTACGACGAGCGCGCCTACGCCCGCGTCGTCTTCTGCTCCCGGCTGCGCATGACCGGCATGCCGATCCGGGAGCTGCAGCGCTACGTCGCGATGGTCAACGAGGGGGAGGCGACCGAGCCCGACCGGCTGCGGATGCTGCTGGAGCACCGCCAGGCCGTGCAGGCGCAGATCCGGCGGCTCCAGGTCGCGCTGGAGACCATCGACTTCAAGATCGCGACCTACGGCGGGCGCACCGAGCCGTAGCCGGCCCCTCCCCCACTCCCGGCGCGCGCCGCGCGACCGGGCGATCCCCCCTGCCTGAGAAGGAGCGAACATGTCCGTCCCCACCCGCACCCTCGGCGCGCTCCGCGTGAGCGCGCTCGGCCTCGGCTGCATGGGGATGAGCTGGGCCTACGGGCCCGTCGACCGCCGCGAGGCGATCGGCACCCTGCACCGCGCCCTCGACCTCGGCGTCAGCCTGCTCGACACCGCCGACCTCTACGGCGGCGGCGCCAACGAGGAGCTGCTCGCGGAGGTCCTGCGCGGGCGGCGCGACGAGGTCGTCCTCGCCACCAAGTTCGGCATCGTCCCCGGCGCCGACGGCTACCCGGCCGGGGTGAACGGCAGGCCCGAGTACGTCCGCACGGCCTGCGAGGCGTCGCTGCGCAGGCTCGGGGTCGACCACGTCGACCTGTACTACCTGCACCGCCCCGACCCCACGGTCCCCATCGAGGACACCGTGGGCGCGATGGCCGAGCTCGTGTCCGCGGGCCTGGTCCGCCATCTCGGCCTGTCCGAGGCGTCGGCGCGCACGCTGCGGCGGGCCGCGGCCGTGCACCCGATCGCCGCGCTGCAGTCGGAGTGGTCGCTGTTCAGCCGGGACGTCGAGCGGTCGGTGCTCCCGGCCTGCCGCGAGCTGGGCGTCGGCCTCGTACCGTTCAGCCCGCTGGGGCGCGGGATGCTCACCGGCGGCCTCGACCCCGCCACGCTCGCCGCCGACGACTTCCGCCGCAGCCTCCCCCGCTTCACGGGCGAGAACCTCGAGCGCAACCTCGCCGCCGTCGCCACGGTCCGGCGCATCGCCGACGCCCACGGCGCCACCCCGGGGCAGGTGGCGTTGGCCTGGCTGCTCGGCCAGGGCGACGACGTCGTGCCGATCCCCGGCACGAAGCGGGTGCACTACCTCGAGGAGAACCTCGGCGCGCTCGACGTCGAGCTCACCGGACAGGACCTCATCGAGCTCTCGGCGATCCGCCCCGCGGGCGAGCGGCACCGCGACATGGGGTTCGTCGAGCTCGACACCCCGGAACCGGCAGCGCGGTAGCTCACTCGTCGGCAGCTCACCGGCCGGCGCCGAGGCGCACCGCGCAGGCCGCGTCGAAGCCCTGGTCGGTGATGCCCAGGGCGTGGTTGGCACGGCCGCGCATGTTCTCCAGCGCGATCGCGTGGGTCAGCTCGACGAGCCCGGTCCGCCCGAACTCGGCTTCCAGCTCGGCGACCTGGTCGTCGGTCACCGTCATCGGCTGCGCGGTCATCGCGTCGGCGTAGGCGATCGCGAGGCGCTCGGCCCGGTCGTAGCGGGGGTCGGTCGCGTAGTCGTCGATGTGGCGCAGCCGCTCCACGTCGAGCCCGTCGAGGCGCTGCAACATGGCGCCGAAGTCGACGCACCACGAGCAGCCCACGACCGTCGCCGCCCGGTACACGGCCAGCTCGCGAACCCGCTTCGGCAGCGAGCGGGGCGCCCACTCGTGCGCGGCGTCGGCCACCAGCGATGCCCAGAACACCCGGCGGTTGTGCAGGGCCACCGCGAACGGTTCCGGCACGGCGCCGAACCGGCGCCGCGCGTACCGCAGCACGAGCCGGGCGAAGAAGCCCGCCTCGTACTCGGGAACCGCGGGGATGCGTGGCATGTCGTCCTCCTCCGTTTCGCTTTTTCGGGGCGCTTCCACGGAGGGGACGGGGTGGCGCCTGCGTTCGTGACAGCGCTCGACCGGAGCAGTGACCGGGCTCTCAGCGGGTGATCTGCTTGTGGCGGACCTCGGCCTGCCGGTCGGTGAGGATCGCGACCTGGTCGAGCACCACCCGCAACCGTGCGGTGTCGTCGGGGGCGTCCTTCCAGGCGGCCGCGAACGCCGGGTCGAGCGAGTCCGGTGCCCGGTCGCGCAGGGCGGCGGCCAGCTCGACGAGCAGCTCGCGCTGGTGGGCCTGCATGTCGAGCCGGCCGCGGTCGTCCATCACGTACCGCAGCGCGACCGCCTTGAGCAGGGCGACCTCCGCCGCGGCCCACGCCGGGACGACCAGGTCGGCGGTGTAGCGCAGCAGCGGGCGTTCCCCGTGCGCGGCCCGCGTGGCGTGCACGGCGGCGTGGACGAACCGGCCCACGAGCTCGCTCGTGAGCCGCTTGAGCGCCACGTGGTCGGCGGCCGACGCCGAGGCCGCCGAGAAGCCGCGCACGGCGGCGACCACCGGCAGCGCCTGCAGCGCGTCGGCGGCCTCGGCGAGCGCGCCCGCCTCGCCCCCGAAGTGGCGCACCGCGATGTCCACGAGCGCCGCGCGCTCCCCGGACGCGCCGAGCGCGGCCAGGTCGATGCGCCCGGCCAGGATGCCGTCCTCGACGTCGTGCACGGAGTAGGCGACGTCGTCCGACCAGTCCATGATCTGCGCCTCGAGGCAGCGCCGCCGCGGCGGGGCGCCGTCGCGGACCCAGGCGAACACCTCGGCGTCCTCGGGGTAGGCGCCGTACTTGGCGTCGCCGGGCGCACGCACCCACGGGTACTTGCAGGAGGCGTCCAGGGACGCCCGGGTGAGGTTGAGGCCGACACCGTCGATCTTGGGTTCGAGCCGGGTGAGGATCCGCAGGGTCTGCGCGTTGCCCTCGAAGCCGCCGTCGAGCCCGCACTCGGCGGCGAACGCGTTCAGCGCGCGCTCACCGTTGTGGCCGAACGGCGGGTGGCCGATGTCGTGGGCGAGCCCGGCGGTGTCGACGACGTCGGGGTCGCAGCCCAGCTCCTCGGCGATCCCGCGGCCGATCTGCGCGACCTCCAGCGAATGGGTGAGCCGCGTGCGCGGCGCACCGCTGACCTCGGTGCCCTCGCCCGGCCCCACGACCTGGGTCTTGCCCGCGAGCCGGCGCAGCGCGGCCGAGTGCAGCACCCGGGCCCGGTCGCGCGCGAACGGGCTGCGCCGCTCGGGACCCGCGCCCTTGGCCGGCTCCGGCGACAGGCGGGCGCGGTCGTGCGCCGTGTAGTGCACCACGGTGTCCATCGCTGCGGGGTGCGTCAGCCCTGGTCCGTGGACCCGCTGTCCACGGACGCGTGGGTGAGCTGGTAGTACAGCAGCGCCGCGGTCTCGCGGGCGATGTAGCGCAGCTGGGTCTCCCGCGTCTGCACCACCGGGCCGCTGCGGGTGGGCGAGGTCCACGCGTCGAGCCCGCTGTCGCGGGCCATGGTGCGCGCGCGCAGCGAGTGCCACGGGTCGCTCACCACGAGCGCCGTGGTCCAGCCGTCCTGCTGGGCCCGCGCGGCGACGGCCCGCAGGCTGCCGAGGGTGTCCGAGCCCTCGGCGACGGCGACCACCGCCTCGGCGGGCACCCCGCGCTCGATCAGGTAGCGCCGCCCGGCCTCGGCCTCGGTGTAGGCGTCGCCCGCCCGGTTGCCGCCCGTGGTGACGATCCTCGGCGCGAGCCCCTGCTCGTAGAGGGCCTCGGCGTGCCGCAGCCGGTAAGCGAAGATCGAGCTCGGCTCGCCGTCGTACTGCGCGGCGCCCAGCACGATCACCGCGTCGACCGGCTGCCGGTCGTCGATCCGCGCCACCTGCCACACCCGGAACGCGGTGCCCCCGACCACCAGGAGGGCCAGCACGAGCGCGCCGACGACCAGCCGGAAGCCCCAGCCGCGGCGCCGCGGCGGCTCGTCGCGCAGCGGGAGGGTGGGCGCCTCCCCGACCAGGTCGGCGACGCGCCGCGGTGGCGGGCCCGACGCGGGCAGCGCCCGCGTGAGTTCGTGCCGTGCGGTCATCAGCCGATCCGGCCGTCGGTGGCGGCGAGCGGGACACCCGTGCGCGCCGACCGGGCGGCCACCACCTGCGCCACGATCGACACCGCCGTCTCGGCGGGCGTGCGGGCCCCCAGGTCGAGCCCGACCGGCCCGTGCAGCCGGGCCAGCTCGTCCTCGGTGAGCCCCGCGGCCAGCAGCCGTTCCCGGCGCGCGGCCTGGGTGTGCCGCGACCCGAGCGCCCCGATGAACCCACGCCCGCGGCGCAGGGCGTCGATCAGCACGGCGTCGAACGCGGGCGCGTGGTCGATCAGGACCAGGACGTCGGCGTCGGTGAATGCGGTGACCGCCTGGTGGACGGTGGCGAGGTCGGTCTCGATGCGCGCCGACCAGCCGAGCAGCTCGGCCTGCGCCACCAGCGCCTCGGCGATCGCGCCGCCGCCCGCGACCAGCACCGACGGCACCGGCACCCAGATGTCGACCAGCAGCTCACCGGCGTCGGTGCGCACGCGCTCGGTGGCGGTGGCGCCGCGGCGCAGCAGCCTGCGCGCCGCCGCGAGGGCCTCGGCGTCGAGCTCGGGCGTGCCCAGCGACCCCTGCACGGCCTCCAGCTCGGGCCCGGTCAGCACGACCGCGCCGGTGCCGCCCGCGGTGGAGACCAGCGCGGCGGGCACGCCGCGTTCGAGGGCCTCCCCCAGCGCGGCCGCCTCCGCGGCGGGCAGCGGGTGGCCCAGCAGCGTGGCGCCGCCGGCGCAGGCGAGGCCGGCGCCGACCGCCGTGTCCTCCGCGACGTGCGCCTCGCGGGTCTGCGGAGCGGACACCGCGGCCGCGGCCAGCGGACGGACGGTGTCGTCGAGCGTGCCGCGGTAGAGCGCGCCCGCGACCGTGCCGTCGGCCCGGCCCGCCACGAGTTGGCCGGGCTCGACGGTGCCGAAGCCGTGGCGCTCCAGCACGCGCACCACACCCACACCTTCAGGCGCCCACCTGCGCAGCGCCGCACCGAGCTCCCGGAGCCCCGACACGGGGGCAGCGCCCGTTCCCGTCACACCGTCAAGCGTAGCGAGCAGGGACGACGGGATCGGCGGGATCGCGTCCCGGCGTGCCGATCGGGTGACGTGATCGGGGGCACGTCGTGGAACTCGCCGGGGACCTCCGGCGTTCGACCAGGACGAACCGGTCTACCCACGACACAGGAACCATGGATCCCGCAGACAGTACCGGCGCCGTCCTCGCAAGACGGCGTCCCGAACGGGCGGTCCGCCCGTGACCCCCATCCTCTCCGTCCTCCTCGGCGTGCTGGCCGTCGCCGCGCTCACCGCGCTCACCGGCTACTTCGTCGCCCAGGAGTTCGGGTACATGGCCGTCGACCGGTCCCGGCTGCAGGCCCGCGCCTCCGCGGGCGACGCAGGCGCCCGCCGGGCCCTCGGCGTCACCCGACGCACCTCCTTCATGCTCTCGGGCGCGCAGCTCGGCATCACCGTCACCGGCCTGCTCGCCGGTTACGTGGCCGAGCCGATGATCGGGCGGGGCGTCGCGGGACTGCTCGGCACCGGCGTGCCCGCGGGCCTCGGCGTCGCCATCGGCGCCCTGGTCGCGCTGGTGGTCGTCACCGTCGTGCAGATGGTGTTCGGCGAGCTGTTCCCGAAGAACCTCGCGATCGCCCGCCCCGAGCCGGTGGCCCGCGCGCTGGCGCTGTCCACGTCGGTCTACCTCGCCGCGTTCGGCTGGATCATCCGGCTCTTCGACGCGGCCTCGAACGCGCTGCTGCGAGCGCTGCGCATCGAGCCGGTGCACGACGTGGAGCACGCGGCCACGCCGCGCGACCTCGAGGCGATCATCGACGAGTCCCGCGACCGCGGCGACCTCGACGACGACCTGTCCGAGCTGCTGGACCGCGCGCTCGACTTCACCGACCGCACCGCCCGGGCGGCGATGATCCCGCGGCCGCGCGTCACCACGGTCCGCGCCGACACCCCGGTGGCCGACCTCGTCGACGTGATGGCGTCGGGGCACTCGCGCCTGCCGGTCACCGGAGAGGGCCCCGACGACGTCGTCGGCGTGTTCTGCCTGCGCGACCTGCTCGCGCTCGAGGGTCGCGCCGACCTGTCCGGCCTGCGGGTCGGGGACGTGGCCCGCGCCCCGCTGCTCGTGCCCGCGTCGCTGCCGCTGCCCGCCGTCCTCGATCGCCTCCGCGCGGCGGGCGACGAGTTCGCGGTGGTCGTCGACGAGTACGGCGGCCTCGCCGGCGTCGTCACGGTCGAGGACATCGCCGAGGAGCTGGTCGGCGAGATCACCGACGAGCACGACCCGGCGGACGCCGACGGCCTCCTGGAGGCAGGCGACGGCGCGTGGACCGTGCCCGGCGCGCTCGCGGTCGACGAGGTCGAGCGCCTGCTCGACGCGAACCTGCCCGAGGGCGGCTACCAGACGATCGGCGGCCTGGTGATCCACGAGCTGCAGCGGCTCCCCGAGCCGGGCGACCGGGTGCGGCTCATGCTCGCCGACGCCGCGCCGGACGAGGACGGCGAGCCGCCGCGCACGCTGGAGATCCGGGTGCTCGCGGTGGAGCGGCGCGTGCCCGCGAAGGTGCGGCTGGCCTGGGCCGACGCCGGGAGCGACGCGGTGGTGGCGGCATGAGCACCCCCGTCTCGCTCGGCGTCTCCGCGCTGCTGGTCGCGCTGTCGGCGTTCTTCGTGGCGATCGAGTTCGCGCTCGTCGCGGCCCGCCGCTACCGGCTCGAGGAAGCCGCCGCCACCAGCGCGTCGGCCAGGGCGGCGCTGCGCTCGGCCCGCGAGCTGTCGATGCTCCTGGCCGGCTCGCAGCTGGGCATCACGCTGTGCACCGTCGGGCTCGGCGCGGTCGGCAAGCCCGCCGTCGAGGAGCTGCTGCACCCGCTGTTCGGCGGGCTGGGCGCCCCGTGGGCCACGGTGGTGTCGTTCGTGCTGTCGCTGGTCGTGGTCACGTTCGTGCACCTCGTCGTCGGCGAGATGGCGCCGAAGTCGTGGGCGATCGCCCACCCCGAGCGGTCCGCCACGGTGCTGGCGCTGCCGATGCGGGCGTTCATGGCGGTGACGCGGCCGGTGCTCGTCGGCCTCAACGGCATGGCGAACTGGTGCCTGCGCCGCGTCGGCGTCGAGCCGGTCGACGAGCTCGCCGCCGGGCACAACCCCGACGACCTGCGCCAGCTCGTGGAGCACTCGGCCACCGCGGGCGCCCTCGACCCGGACCGGCGCAACCACATCGTCACCGCGCTCGAGCTCGACCGCACCCCGCTGCGGGAGGTGGCGCGACCGCGGTCGGAGGTGGCGGGTGTGCCCGCGACCGCCTATGCCGCCGCGATCCGCACGGCGTCCCGCGAGAGCGGCCACCTGCGGCTCGTCGTCTCCGACGCCGACGGCCGCGCGGTCGGGGTCGTGCACGTCCGCGACGCGCTGGCCGTGCCCGCCGCGACGACCGCGCGGCAGCTCATGCGCCCGATCCGCACGCTCCCGGCCGACCTGCCGATCCACGACGCGCTGTCGGCCATGCAGGCCGAGCGCAACCAGATCGCGTTGGTCGAGGCCGGCGGCGAGGTCGTCGGCCTGGTGACCCTGCACGACCTGCTCGACCGCCTGCTGCCGGCGGCCGCCTGACCACCCCGGTCACGGCGACGCGCAGCAGGACGCGGCCGACGTTGCGCCGCCCCTCGACGACGCGGTGTGCCTCCCCCGCCTCCTCGAGGGGCAGCACGCGGTCGACGAGGACGCGCAGCCGGCCAGCTGCGGTGGAGGTCCCACAGCTCGGTGCGTGGCGGGCCGACCTCGCGGCGGCGGACCCCGACGAGCACTTCGAGCACGGCCTCGCGCTCGTGCTCGCCGGGATCCGCGAGGCCGCGGGTCAGCAGCCGGCGAGCCGGGCGGCCAGGTAGGACTCGACCTGGTCGATCGCCACGCGGTCCTGCGCCATCGAGTCGCGCTCGCGGATCGTGACCGCTTGGTCGTTCAGGGTGTCGAAGTCGACCGTGACGCAGAACGGCGTGCCGATCTCGTCCTGGCGGCGGTAGCGGCGGCCGATCGCGCCCGCGTCGTCGAACTCGACGTTCCAGTGCTTGCGCAGCTGGTTGGCGAGGTCACGCGCCTTCGGCGACAGGTCGGCGTTGCGCGACAGCGGCAGCACAGCGGCCTTGACCGGGGCGAGCCTGCGGTCGAGGCGCAGCACCACGCGCTTGTCGACGCCGCCCTTGGCGTTGGGCGCCTCGTCCTCGCTGTAGGCCTCGACGAGGAACGCCATCATCGAGCGCCCGACGCCCGCCGCGGGCTCGATCACGTACGGCCGGTACCGCGCGCCCGACGCCTGGTCGTAGAACGACAGGTCCACGCCCGAGTGGTTCGAGTGCGTGGTGAGGTCGAAGTCGGTGCGGTTGGCGATGCCCTCCAGCTCGCCCCACTCCTGGCCGGTGAAGCCGAAGCGGTACTCGATGTCGACGGTGCGCTTCGAGTAGTGGGAGAGCTTCTCCTTGGGGTGCTCGTAGTGGCGCAGGTTGTCCCGCGAGATGCCCAGGTCGACGTACCAGTTGGTGCGCTCGTCGATCCAGTACTGGTGCAGCTCCTCGTCGGAGCCGGGCTCGACGAAGTACTCCATCTCCATCTGCTCGAACTCGCGCGTGCGGAAGATGAAGTTGCCCGGCGTGATCTCGTTGCGGAAGCTCTTGCCGATCTGGCCGATGCCGAACGGCGGCTTCTTGCGCGACGTGGTCTGCACGTTGAGGAAGTTCACGAAGATGCCCTGCGCCGTCTCCGGGCGCAGGTAGTGCAGGCCCTCCTCGGACTCGACCGGACCGAGGTAGGTCTTGAGCATCATGTTGAACTCACGCGGCTCGGTGTACTGGCCGCGGGTGCCGCAGTTCGGGCACGGGATCTCGGACAGGTCGTCCTCCGACGCCGCCTTGCCGGTGCGCTCGGTGTACTCCTCGGCGAGCTGGTCGGCCCGGAACCGGCGGTGGCAGGACAGGCACTCGACCAGCGGGTCGTGGAAGGCGCTGACGTGCCCGGAGGCCACCCAGACCTGGCGCGGCAGGATCACCGACGAGTCGATGCCCACGACGTCCTCGCGACTGGTGACGACGGCCTTCCACCACTGCCGCTTGAGGTTCTCCTTGAGCTCGACGCCCAGCGGGCCGTAGTCCCAGGCCGACCGGGTACCGCCGTAGATCTCCCCCGAGGCGAAGACGAATCCGCGCCGCTTGGCGAGCGCGACGATGGTGTCGATCTTGGCGGACGAGGGCTTGCTGGCCACGGGTGACTCCAGGTGAACGGACGGTGAGCCCCCAGCGTATCCGGCCCCCGCGACCGCATTGCCCGCCCCCGGTATCCATCCTCAAAAGGCTGGACTTATATAAGCAACGGCTGTAGCTTGGCGCGGTACACGCGTTCGACGTCCTCGGCGACCCGGTCCGCCGCCGGATCCTGGAGCTCCTCGCCGACGGCGAGCAGACCTCCGGCGCGATCACCGCCGTCGTCCGCGCGGAGTTCGGCATCTCCCAGCCCGCGGTGTCCCAGCACCTCAAGGTCCTGCGGGAGGGCGGCTTCGCCACCGTCCGCCCGGAGGGCACGCGGCGGCTCTACGCCGTGCGCCCCGAGCCGCTGCAGGACGTCGACGTCTGGCTGGACCGGTTCCGGCGGTTCTGGACCCCCCGCCTCGCGGCACTGGCCACCGAGATCGAGCGCGGCAAGCGGGAACGCAGGCTGCGCGCCGACCCACCCCGAGGAGTGACGATGTTCGACGTCGATCCGCAGATCAGCGCCGTCGACCGCAGGCTCGGAAGCCGCGAGCGCGACGGCCGCGAGGCGAAGGTCGTGACGATCAGCCAGGCGTTCGACACCGACGTCGAGGACCTGTGGCAGGCGTGCACCACGGCCGAGCGGCTGGCGCGCTGGTTCGCGCCGGTGTCCGGGGACCTGCGGCTGGGCGGCCGCTACCGGATCGAGGGCAACGCCGAGGGCACCGTCGAGCGGTGCGACCCGCCCGAGCGCTTCTCCCTCACCTGGGAGTTCGGCGGCGGCGTGAGCTGGGTCGAGGTGCGGCTGTCCCCCGAGCCGGGCGGCGGCGCGCGCCTCGAGCTCGACCACATCGCCCACCCGGAGGACCACTGGGCGGTGTACGGGCCCGGCGCCGTCGGGCTCGGCTACGACATGGCCTTCGCCTCGCTCGCCCGCCACCTCGCCACCGGCGAGGTCACGAACGACCGGGACAACGCCGGCTGGTGGGCGTCGGACGAGGGCAAGGGGTTCCTCGCCGCCGCGGGCGACCGCTGGTACGAGGCGGACGTCGCGGGCGGCGCCGACCCCGAGTCGGCCCGGGATGCGGCCGACCGCACCGTCGAGGCCTACACGGGCTGACCGGCGCGCCCGTCTGGCACGCTTCGCGCGTGCGCCACATCGACGTCGCCGAGCGCCGCAACCGGCTCGCCGTGCGGCAGCTGCTCACCCCGGCCGCCCGCACCGACGACGTCGCCGCCATCGCCGACGCCGTCGTCGGGCTGCACTCCACCGACCCCGTCACCGTGCACCTGTCGGCGGCGGCGCGGATGCGCACGCCCGTGCTGCCCGCGGCGGACGACGCGCTGTACGTGCAGCGGTCGCTGCTGCGCCACCACGCCATGCGGCGCACGCTGTGGGTGCTCGGACTCGAGCTGGCGCGCGCGGCCCACCACTCCTGCACGGTGACGCTGGTGGGCAGGCAGCGGAAGATGCTGCTCGACGCCGTGGCCGGGGCGGGCCTCGGCCCCGACCCCGAGCGGTGGGTCGACGCCGCCACCACCGAGATCCTCGAGGTGCTGGCCGACAAGGGCCCGCTGGCCGCCCGCGAGCTGGGCCGGCTGGTGCCCCACCTGGCCGTTCCGATCACGATCGGCACCGGGCGGCAGGCCACCGAGGTCGCCGCGCACTCGCGGCTGCTGCTCGTGCTCGGGTTCGAGGGCAGGGTGCTGCGGGCCCGGCCCACCGGCACGTGGATCAACGGCCAGTACCGGTGGGCGGCCGCGCAGGCGTGGGCGCCCGGGTTCGACGAGCCGCTCGACCCGCGCACCGCGGCCGCCACGCTCGTCCGCGCCTGGTTGCGGGCGTTCGGGCCGGGCACCCGCGCCGACGTGCAGTGGTGGACCGGCTGGACCGCCACCACCACCGCGCGGGCCCTCGCCGACGCGGGCGCCGTCGAGGTGGAGCTGGCCGAGGGCACCGGCTACGTCCTGCCCGACGACGTCGACCCGGTCGGCCCCGCCGAGCCGTTCGTCGCCCTCCTGCCGAGCCTCGACCCGACGACGATGGGCTGGAAGCAGCGCGGCTTCCACCTCGACCCGACCCATGGCCCGTTGCTGTTCGACCGCAACGGCAACGGCGGCGCCACGATCTGGGTCGACGGCCGGATCGTCGGCGGCTGGGCCCAGCGCGCCGACGGCACGATCGCGCTGCGGGTGCTGGAGGACATCGGCCGCGAGCGGACGGCCGAGGTCGAGCGGGCCGCGCACGAGCTCGAACGGCTGCTCGGCGACGTGCGCTTCACCCCGCGGTTCCCGGCGCCGCTGCACAAGGAGCTGCGCTCCTGACGGGCAGGCGCCCGGGCCTGGGCCTGCTGGCGGTGCCGCGGATCGTGCGGCGCCCTCACACCCCGCATCTTCCGAGCCCCGGGCCGGTCGTAGGGGCGTCCCGACCCGGGTTACGCGAGCAGGCTCCGGTGGGTGGTGGCGGTACCGCCTTCCGCCGTCACGAGCGTCTCGAACGTGGCGGGCTCGTCGACCGCGGCCTCGCTCAGCAGGGGCACCACGTGCTCGCGCACGGGGAACGGCGAGAGCGCGCGGCGGTAGGCGTCGACGGTGGCGAAGCGGACGGTGAGCACCCAGCGGTCCGGCTCGTCCACCGAGCGCCCGAGCTCACCGCCGAGGCAGCCGTCCGCGGCCGTGAGCAGCTCGAGCGCCGTCCGGGCGCGGTCGAGCAGGTCGGGCGCGGTGGTGAAGCGGCACACGAGCAGCACGACCCCACCCAACCACCGCGCGCCTACGATGGGACGTGCGGCCCGTACGCAGTGAGCACCGGGGAGCGCGGCCGCCGCTCCCGGGGATGGGGACACCGATGTCGATCGTCGCAGGCGCAGGGAACTCGAGCCCGGCCACCGCCGATCGCGAGCTGCCCGTCGACGATCGCGCCGAGCACGTCGCGGGCCGTCCCGGCCCGCCGCCCGCGCCGGTGCGCACCCCGCGGACGCTCGCGGCCGCGGGCGACCTGCTGCGCGCGCTCGCCGCGCCGGTGCGCATCGCGATCGTGCTGCAGCTGTTGGAGTCCGACCGGTGCGTGCACGACCTCGTCGACGCCCTGGGGGTGGCGCAGCCGCTCATCAGCCAGCACCTGCGGGTGCTGAAGTCGGCCGGGGTGGTGCACGGTGAGCGCCGCGGCCGCGAGGTGGTGTACTCCCTGGTGGACGACCACCTCGCGCACATCGTGGTCGACGCGGTCGCGCACGTCGAGGAGGGGTGATGAGCACCCGCGCGAACGGGCGGACGCCCACCACACGAGCCCTGCGCGCCACGCGGCAGCGGGCCGCGGTGTCGGCGATGCTGGACCGGCTCGACGACTTCCGGTCTGCGCAGGAGATCCACGAGGAGCTGCGCCGCGCGGGTGAGGGCATCGGCCTGACCACCGTCTACCGCACGCTGCAGACCCTCGCCGACGGCGGCGAGGTCGACGTGCTGCGCACCGGCTCCGGCGAGGCCGTCTACCGCCGGTGCGCGTCCGCGGAGCACCACCACCACCTCGTCTGCCGCCGCTGCGGCTACACGGTGGAGATCGAGGGGCCCGCGGTGGAGACCTGGGCGCAGCGGGTCGCCGAGGACCACGGGTTCGTCGAACTGAGCCACACCGCCGAGGTCTTCGGCCTCTGCAAGGACTGCGGCGCCAACCGCTGAGGTCCGGCCGGATCCCTCCGGTCGCTACCTGGCGCCGGATCGCTCGCTGCGGGAACATCGAAGTGAGCCCGAGTGCGAGAAAGGGGGATGACCTGCCGATGGAGGCCAAAGCAGGCGACCACATCGTCGTGGAAGGCACGGTCGTCGACCAGGGTCGCCGTGAGGGAGAGGTCCTCGAGGTCCTCGGGGCCGGTGACACCCGGTGCTACCGGGTGAGGTGGCGGGACGGCCACGAGTCGGTCTTCAAGCCCGGCCCGGGGGCCCACGTCACTTCTCCGCGATGAGCGCGGCGCGCAGGCTGGAGGCGCCGCTCACCACGAGCATCAGCAACGTCCCCATCGCCTTCTCGTCGAGCCCGGCGGCGGGGAACGCGTAGCGCCACGTCACGTCCCAGCCTGCGCGCCCGCGGATCACCCGCGGGGTGCCGAACAGGCCCTCACCGACCCCGAGCGCCACCTGACGGGGCACGTCCGAGTCGAGGGGCAGGTCCCACGCCACCACGCAGGTGAGGTTGAGGACCGGCAGGCCCTCTTCGATGTCGAGGCCCTGCAGCGCGCACACCACGCCGCCGTGGGCGAAGGTGAGGGCCCCGTCCTCGTCGACGGTGACGTCGTGGAAGCGTTCGAGCGCGGCCCGGGCGACGGCCAGCTGTTCCGCGATGGCTTCGGTCACGAGGCGGCCTCCGGGGTGTCGCGCGCGGCGCCGAAGCGGCGGTCGCGCTTCGCGTAGATCTCGATGGCCTGCCACAGGTGGCGGCGGTCGAAGTCGGGGAAGAGGGTGTCGAGGAAGACCAGCTCGGCGTAGGCCGACTGCCACAGCAGGAAGTTCGACGTGCGCTGCTCCCCCGACGAGCGGACGAACAGGTCCACGTCGGGCATGTCCGGCTCGTCGAGGAAGCGGGCGATCGTGCGCTCGTCGATCTTGTCGGGCTTGATCTTCCCCTCCGCCGCCAGCCGGGCGATCTGCTTGACGGCGTCGGCGATCTCCGCCCGCCCGCCGTAGTTGACGCACATGGTGAGCGTCAGCACGTCGTTGTTCTTGGTCTTCTCCTCGGCGATCTCCAGCTCCCTGATCACCGAGCGCCACAGCCGGGGGCGCCTGCCCGCCCACCGCACCCGCACGCCCATGGCGTCCATCTCGTCGACGCGGCGGCGGATCACGTCGCGGTTGAAGCCCATGAGGAAGCGCACCTCGTCGGGGCTGCGCTTCCAGTTCTCGGTGGAGAACGCGTACGCCGACAGCCAGCGCACGCCGATCTCGATCGCGCCGCGGGCCACGTCCATCAGGGCGGCCTCGCCGTGGCGGTGCCCCTCGATGCGGGGCAGCCCGCGCGCGTTGGCCCACCGCCCGTTGCCGTCCATGACCAGGGCGACGTGGTTCGGGACCAGCTCCGGCGGGATCGCCGGGGGGCGCGCTCCCGACGGGTGCGGCGGCGGGGGCTGGTACCGGCTCACGGGGGCAACCCTAAGGGCCGGGGTGGGGGAAACCTCAGGGTCCCTCCGCCGAGCACCCCAGGCCGGGCGAACCACCCATCCATCTACCGTGTGAATCATGACCGCCACCGCCCCCCAGCTCGACGGGATCGTCGGCTGGGTCGTCGACCTGATGGAGACGCTCGGCGCGCCCGGCGTCGGTCTCGCGATCGCGCTCGAGAACGTGTTCCCGCCGCTGCCCAGCGAGGTGTTCCTGCCGCTCGCCGGTTTCGCCGCGTCCCGGGGCGAGCTCAGCCTCGTCGCCGCGATCGTCTGGACCACCATCGGTTCCGTCGTCGGCGCCCTCGCCCTCTACGGACTGGGCGCCGCGCTCGGCAGGCACCGGCTGCGGGCGATCGCCGACCGGATGCCGCTCGTGGACGTCGGCGACATCGACAAGGCCGAGGCGTGGTTCGCCCGCCACGGCCCGAAGGCGGTGTTCTTCGGGCGGATGGTGCCGCTGGTCCGCAGCATGATCTCGGTGCCGGCGGGCGTCGAACGGATGAACGTGCCGCTGTTCCTCGCCCTCACCGCGGCGGGCAGCCTGATCTGGAACTCGATCTTCGTGGTGGCCGGCTACCTGCTCGGCGAGAGCTGGCACGTCGTCGAGACCTACGCGGGCATCCTGTCGAAGGTCGTGCTCGCGGTGATCGCGATCGCGGTCGTGGCCTTCGTGGTGCTGCGGATCAGGCGCGCCCGCCGGCCCGCGGAGGTGGCGCAGGAGGTGGCCCAGCCCGCGGAACCGCCCGCGCAGCAGCCGGTGGCGCCGGACCCGGCCTACGCCGACGCCCCCACCGAGCAGATCCCCGTGGTCCGCGCCATGCCCATCGGGCCGGTGCAGCAGTGGGCGGCCGAGTCGGCTCCGGCCGAGTGGGGGGCGCAGCCGACGCGCAGGCTGCCGGTGATCCGACCGGACATGCCGCCGCCACCGCGCAGGCGGTAGCCCGTGCGCACCTGGCCGCGCACCGGGGCCGGCGTCGCCCTCGGCGCCTGCTCCGCCGCAGGCCACCTGCTGCTGGCGCTCCCCCTCGCCGCGGCGCTGCTGGTGCCCGCGCTGCGGGCGCGGGCGGAGGCGGTGGCCCTCCGGCTCGCGGCGCTGGAGCGTCGCCGGGTCGCGCTCCTGCTCGGCGGGGCGGACGCGGGCGCCGACCCGGCGCCGGGGCGCGCGCTGCGCTACCTGGGCGCGCGGCTCCCGGTCGGGCTGCTGGGCGGCGCGGTGCTCGCGCTGCTCGGCGCCGGCCTGGTCTTCGCCGCGACGCTCCTGCACTCGTGGATCACGCAGACGCCGTGGCTCCTGGAGCGCGAGGCGGGCGTCGTCGCCACCTCCCGGCTGGTCGCCTTCTACGCGCTCCCCGGCGCCGTGCTGCTCTACCTCGCGCTCGCCGGGGCGGCGGGCGTGGCCCGCGGGGAGCGCACCCTGCTCGCCCGGCTGCTCGCCCCGTCGCGCGCGGAGCTCACCCGGCGGGTCGAGGAGCTGTCGCGCACGCGGGCCGCGGTCGTCGCGGCCATCGACGACGAGCGGCGCCGCATCGAGCGCGACCTGCACGACGGCGTGCAGCAGCGCCTCGTCGCCCTCGGCATGCTGCTGGGCAGGGCCCGCCGCCACCCCGACCGCGCGGACGAGTTCGTCGCGCAGGCCCACGACGAGGCGCAGCGGGCGCTCGCGGAGCTGCGCGACGTGTCGTGGCGCGTCTACCCGGCCGCGCTGGACACCGAGGGGCTCGCGGCCGCGCTCGCCTCGGTGGCCGAGCGGGCGCCGCTGCCGGTCCGCATCCGATGCGACCTGCCCGCCGAACCGCCCGCCACCGTGCGCGCCGCGGCCTGGTTCGTGATCAGCGAGGCCGTGACGAACGCGGCGAAGCACTCCGGCGCCCCGGGCGTCGACGTGAAGGTGACGGTGGAGGACGGGGTGCTGCGCGCCACGGTCCGCGACGGCGGGCGCGGCGGCGCCGACCCGGCGGGCGGCGGACTGTCGGGGCTCGCCCGCCGCGTCGCCGCCGCGGACGGCGCGTTCACGGTGACGAGCCCGCCCGGCGGCCCGACCGTGGTGACGGCGGAGCTGCCGTGCGGGTGACGATCGCGGAGGACTCCGCCCTGCTGCGCGAGGGGCTCGTCCGCCTGCTCGAGGACGAGGGCCACGAGGTGGTGGCCGCGGTCGGCGACGCCCGCGCGCTGCTCGGGGCCGTCGAGCGGGACCAGCCCGACGTGGTCGTGGTCGACGTGCGCATGCCTCCCACCCACAGCGACGAGGGCGTGGTCGCGGCGCTGGAGATCAGGCGGCGGTGGCCGTCGGTCGGGGTGCTGGTGCTGTCGCAGTACGTCGAGCGCAGGCACACCGCGCAGCTGATCGGCGACGACGGCGGCCGGGTCGGCTACCTGCTCAAGGACCGGGTGGCGCAGGTCGGCGAGTTCCTCGACGCCCTCGAGCGGGTCGGGGCGGGCGGAGCCGCGTTCGACCCGGAGGTGGTGCGGCAGCTGCTCGCCGCCGGACGGCGCGCCGACCCGCTCGCCCGGCTCACGCCGCGGGAGCGCGACGTGCTCGACGCGATGGCCGAGGGCCTCACCAACGCGGGCACCGCCGAGCGGCTGCGGATGTCGGTGAGCGCCGTCGAGAAGCACGTCGCGGCGATCTTCGCGAAGCTCGGCATCCCGGAGACCGCGGGCTACAGCAGGCGCGTGCTGGCGGTGCTGCGCTACCTCGGGTCCTGAACCTGGACGCGCCCGTGCCCGAGGAGTAGCGTCTTTTTCATCAAACGATGAAAAAGGGGGGGGACGATGATCGAGCGCACGACCTGCGCCGTCGTCGGTGGTGGCCCGGCCGGAATGGTGCTGGGTCTCCTGCTCGCCAGGGCGGGCGTCGAGGTCACCGTGCTGGAGAAGCACGGCGACTTCCTGCGTGACTTCCGCGGCGACACCGTGCACCCGTCCACGCAGCGGCTGCTCGACGAGCTCGGCCTGGGCGCCCGCTTCGCCGCGCTCCCGCAGAGCCGGCTCGACGAGATCGCCTTCCCGTTCCCCGACGGGTCCCGCGTCGTCGTCGGCGACCTGCGCAGGCTGCGGGTCGCTCATCCGTACATCGCGATGGTGCCGCAGTGGGACCTGCTCAACCTCCTCGCCGAGGCGGGTGCGGACGAGCCGACCTTCACGCTGCGGATGAACGCCGAGGTCACGGAGCTGGTCCGGGAGGACGGGCGCGTGCGCGGCGCGCGCTACCGCACCACGGACGGCGAGCGGCACGAGCTGCGCGCCGACCTCACGGTGGCCGCGGACGGCCGCTGGTCGATCGCGCGGGAACAGGTCGGCCTGCGCCCGAAGGAGTTCCCGGTGCCGATCGACACCTGGTGGTTCCGGCTGCCGCGCGGCCCCGAGGACCCGCCCGCGCTGACGCCGGTGATGACCGACCGGCGGTTCGTGCTGGTGATCCCCCGCGAGGGCTTCCTGCAGGTCGCCTACCTCGCCGCGAAGGGCGGCGACGCCCGGATCCGGGCGAGGGGCGTCGAGTGGTTCCGCCGGGAGATCGCCGAGTGCGTGCCGTGGTTGGCCGACCGGGTGGACGCGCTGGCCTCCATGGACGAGGTCAAGCACCTGGACGTCCGGCTCAACCGGCTCGACCGCTGGCACGTCGACGGCCTGCTGTGCATCGGCGACGCCGCGCACGCGATGTCGCCGATCGGCGGGGTCGGGATCAACCTCGCGGTGCAGGACGCCGTCGCCGCGGCCACGCTGCTCGCCGAACCGCTGCGCCGGGGCCAGGTCACCCCGGAGGTCCTGGCCAAGGTCCGCAGGCGCAGGCTGCTGCCGACGGTCGCCGTGCAGACGCTGCAGCGGATCCTGCACCGCGTCGTCATGAAGCCGATCATCGACGGGCGGCGGCGCACCCCGCCGAAGCCGGTCGTCGCCCTGATGCGGACGATCCCCGCGGCGTCGTTCGTGCCCGCCTACCTCGTCGGCGTGGGACCGCGCCCCGAGCACGCGCCGGGTTTCGCCCGCCGCGCGGCGGTCACGTCGTGACCCGGCGCTCCACCAGGGGCAGGGACCGCAGCTGCCGCTCCAGGTGCCACTGCAGGTGCGCGGCGACGAGGCCGCTCGTGTCACGGCGGGTGACGGCCGAGGCCGCGTCGGCGGTCTCCCAGTCGCCGTGCAGCAGCGCGTCGAGCAGCTGGAACGTCTCGGGTGACGGGCGCACGGAACCGGGCGGGCGGCAGCGCGCGCACACCGCTCCCCCGGCGGCGATGTTGAACGCGGCGTGCGGGCCGGGCTCGGCGCAGCGAGCGCACTCGGTGATCGCGGGCGCCCACCCGGCGTGGGTCATCGCGCGCAGCAGGAACGCGTCGAGCACGAGCGACGGGTCGCGCTCCTGCCCGGCCAGCGCGCGCACGGCCCCGACCAGCAGCAGGTAGACGCGCAGCGCGGGCTCGCCCTCCTCGGCGACGAGCCGGTCGGCCGTCTCGAGCATCGCGCAGCCGGCCGTGTAGCGGGTGTAGTCGCCGACGATGCCCGCACCGAACGCGTCGACGGTCTGGGCCTGGGTGACGACGTCCAGCGACCGACCCGTGTAGCACTGCACGTCGACGTGGTTGAACGGCTCCAGCCGCGCCCCCCACCGCGACCGGGTGCGCCGCACGCCCTTCGCGACCGCGCGCACCTTGCCGCGCCTGCGGGTGAGCAGCGTGACGATGCGGTCCGCCTCGCCGAGCTTCTGCACCCGCAGCACGAGGCCGGTGTCACGCCACAGGGTCACCGGCCAAGCCTACGACCGACCCGCGCTTGACACCCGGTCCCCACACCGGGTGAGGTCCCCTGAGAAGATCTCGAGGAGGCCCGGTGACCCACGTCGTGCCCGAGCACCAGCGCGCCGAGGCCGAGCGCACCCTCGCGGCCACCCCCGGCGTTCGCGGCGAGCCGAGCGACGCCGAGCGCTCGCGCACGCTGATCGCCGCCGCCCGCACCGGCGCGCTCGCCACGATCGGCGAGGGCGGCTTCCCGTTCGGCTCGCTGGTCGCGCACGCCGTCGACGGGCGCGGGCGGCCGCTGCTGCTGCTCAGCGACCTCGCCGAGCACAGCCGCAACCTGGCGGGCGACCCCCGGGCGTCGCTGATGGTCACCGAGGGCTCGCTCGCGCTGGGGCGGGTCACGGTGATCGGTCGGGTCGCCGAGCTCGCGGGCGACGAGCGCGACACCGCCCTCGAGGTCTACCGGGCGGCCCAGCCGGACGCGTTCTACGCCGGGTTCGGCGACTTCCGGCTGTACCGGATGGAGGTCGAGTCCGTCCGGTACGTCGGCGGGTTCGGCCGGATGAGCTGGGTGGACGCCGCCGCCTACACCGAGGCCGAGCCGGACCCGCTGCGCCCGCACGCCGAGCGGATCATCGCGCACATGAACGACGACCACGCCGACGCGCTCGTGCTGTTCTGCCGCCGCTTCGGCGGTCGGCCGGACACGGCGGTGGCGCGGATGGTGGGGGTCGACCGGTACGGGTTCTCCGTGCTCGCCGCCGACGAGCCGGGCGGGCCGGAGACGGCGGTGCGGCTGGCGTTCGAGGAGCGCACGGACACCCCCGACGCCGTCCGGAAGGCGATGATCGAGCTGGTGCGGCGGGCCCGCGCGGCCTGAGCGAGCCTCAGGCCGTCGCGGCGGCGTGGCAGGCGCCCCGCCCCTCGGCGTGGGCCACGATCCGCCCGCCCGCGACGCGCACCGCCACCTCCGTGGCATCGCTGACGACCCGTTCGCCCGCTGCGGCCGCGACCGCACCCGCGTCGTCGTGCACGACCTGCAGATGGGGCCACGCCGACTCGGGGAACGCCTGCCGGATGCAGCGGCACACGTCGGCCACCACGAGCCGCGCGAGGGAGCCGAGCTCGCCGGGCTCGCCGGACACCAGCACCGCGGTGACCACCGACCCGGGCGGCGCCGCGCGCACCGCCTCCTCGACGGCCACGAGCCGGTGCAGCCCGAGCACGGCGACGACGCCGTCCGAGGCGAGGTCCGCGGGCGCCCCGCGCACGGCGTCCACGGCGGCGGGCGGCTCCCACGGCCGGTCGGTGGGGCGGGCCTGCGGCGCGTACGGCAGGTGCGGCGGGGCCCACTCGTCGCCGCGACCGCTGCCGAGCTCGAGGTCGGCGAGCCCTTCGCAGGCACGCACGACGTCGAACGGGTCGGCGAACCCCGGCGCGGCGGCGGCCAGCTGGGCCGCGCCGTGCAGCGTGGTGAGCGCGACCTCGGCCGCGCGCACCCGGCGACCCGGCCCGTGCAGCCGTTCCAGCGCGAGCCCGAGCAGGATCGCGTCGAGCGCCATGAGCTGGGCGAACGGGGTGCGCAGGCGCTCGTCGGCCAGCACCTCGGGCACGAGGTCGGCATCGAGCGGCACCGTGCCGTTCCGGTCGTCCGAGGCGAGGGGGAGCCGCCCGACCCACGCCCGCGCGAACGCGCCGAGCGCCGCGCGCGCCGTGGCGCCGGGAACCACCTGCGGGATCGGCGCCCGTTCCGCCTCCGCGGCGAGCACGGCGAGGTAGAGCGCGCGCTTGCCGGGGAAGTTGGAGTAGACCGCGCCCCTGGTCAGCTCCGCGCGCTCGGCGATCACGTCGATCTTGGCGTCGCGGAAGCCGCGTTCGAGGAACTCGGTGCGGGCCGCCGCCAGCACCCGTTCCCGGGTGCGTTCCTGAGCCTGCGCCCTGGTGAGCCGGGCCATGCGTCTCCGTCCGTGGTGTCGCCGACGCCGCGATGCTACGGTCACCATTCAGATGATGAGAACATCTGATCTGAACATCTGGAGGATGGCGTGCCAGGACCGCCCGAGATCGACCCGACCGACCCCGCCGTGCTGGACGACCCGTTCCGCGCCTACGCCCCGGCGCGCGAGCGCGGGCCGGTCGCCCGGCTCGCCGCCCCGGGCATGCCCCCGATGTGGGGCGTGCTGCGCCACGCCGAGGCGCGCGCGGTGCTGTCCGCTCCGGAGCGGTTCGCGCTCGGCCCCGCGAGCTACGCGTTCCGGCTGGACGTCGCCGAGGACCTGCAGCCGTACCTGCGCACCGTCCAGGAGATGGAGGGCCCCGCGCACACCCGGCTGCGCAGGCTGGTCGCCCCCGCGTTCACGCCGCGGCGGGCCGCGCGGTTCCGGCCCCGCATCGAGCCGATCGTGCAGGCGCTGGTCGACGACCTCGTCGCGCACGCCGCGGACGGTCCCGCCGACCTGCTCCCCCACCTCGCCCACCCCCTGCCGATGGCGGTGATCTGCCAGCTCGTGGGCATCCCGCCCGCCGACCGCGCCCGGTGGCAGCGGTACGGCACGGCGCTCGCGACCGGGGACGGCGGGCGGTTCGCCGCGGCGTTCCCCGAGATCGTCCGGGACGCGCGGGCGGCGGTCGAGGCGCGCAGGCGGGCGCCCGCCGACGACGGCCCCGGCGACGTCGTGTCGGACCTCGTCCGCGTCCACGACGAGGACGGCGACCGCCTCTCCGACGTCGAACTCGTCGCCCTCGTGTGGCTGCTCGTGCTCGCCGGGCAGACCCCGGCCAACCTCATCGCCAACGCGGTCGAGGCGTTGCTCGCCCACCCCGCCCAGCTCGCCGCGCTGCGCGCCGACCCGGCGCTCGCGGCGGGGGCGGTCGACGAGCTGATCCGCTGGTGCAGCCCCCAGCTGCTCACGATCCCCCGGATCGCGGTGCGGGACGTCGAGCTGGCCGGCGTGCCGGTCTCCCGGGGCGACCTGGTCACCGTCGTGGTCCCGGCCGTCAACCGGGACCCGCGGGTGTTCCCCGACCCGGACACGCTCGACATCACCCGGGCGGGCGCGGCGGCCCACCTCGGGTTCGCCCACGGGCCGCACTTCTGCCTGGGCGCGGCGTTCGCGCGGGTCGAGACCGAGGTGGCGCTGACGACGCTGCTGCGTCGCGCGCCCGGCCTCGCGCTCGCTCCCGGGGTGCGGCGGGCACCCGACGGCGGCACGTGGCGCCTCGCCGCCCTGCCCGTGACGCTCTGAGCGGCGGTCGCGCTCAGAAGCCGAGCTTGCGCAGCTGCTTGGGGTCGCGCTGCCAGTCCTTGGCGATCTTCACGTGCAGGTCGAGGTAGATCTTCGTGCCCAGCAGCGCTTCGATCTGCCGCCGCGCGTCCGCGCCGACCTGCCGCAGCCGGGCCCCACCCCTGCCGATCACGATGCCCTTCTGGCTGGGCCGCTCGACGTAGATGCTGGCGTGCACGTCCAGCAGGTCGTCGCGGCCCTCGCGGGGCGTCATCTCCTCGATGACCACCGCGATGGAGTGCGGCAGCTCGTCGCGCACGCCTTCGAGCGCGGCCTCCCGGATCAGCTCCGCGACGAGCGTCTCCTCCGGCTCGTCGGTGAGCTCGCCGTCGGGGTACAGCGGCGGGCCCTCGGGGAGGCGGGCGACGAGCAGGTCGGCGAGCAGGTCGACCTGGAACCCGTCGACGGCCGAGCAGGGCACGATCTCGGCGAAGTCCATCAGCTCCGCGAGCTGCGTGAGCCGCTCGGCGATCTGCTCGGGCCGGGCGAGGTCGGTCTTCGTGACGATGCCCAGCACCGGGGTGCGGCCCGCCACCGAGCGCAGCTCGCCCGCGATGAACCGGTCGCCGCGGCCCACCGGCTGGTCGGCGGGCACGCAGAAGCCGACGACGTCGACCTCGGCCCACGTCTCGCGCACGACGTCGTTGAGCCGGCTGCCCAGCAGCGTGCGCGGCTTGTGCAGGCCGGGCGTGTCGACGACGACCAGCTGGGCGTCCGGGCGGTGCAGGATGCCGCGGATCGCGTGGCGGGTGGTCTGCGGGCGGCTCGACGTGATCGCGACCTTCTGGCCGACGAGCGCGTTGGTCAACGTCGACTTGCCCGCGTTCGGCCGGCCGACGAAGCAGGCGAACCCGGAGCGGAAGCCCTCGGGGACCTGGGGGAAGCCCATCACAGCGGGGCGAGCTTCTCGCCGGTGAGCTTCTCGAGGATCTCCCGGCCGATCGGCAGCGCGGCGGTGGCCGCGGGCGACGGCGCGTTGAGCACGTGCAGCACGGAGCCGGGGCCCTTGCCCTGCTCGACGAACAGGAAGTCGTCGACGAGGGTGCCGTCGGCCTTGACCGCCTGCGCGCGCACGCCCGCGCCCGCTCGGTGCAGGTCCTCGGCCCGCACGTCGGGCAGCATGCGCTGGATCTGCTTGACCATCGCCTTCTTCGACAGCGACCGGTACATCTCGCCGAAGCCGTACTTCCAGTGCCGCTGCGCGACCTTGAGCATGCCCGGGTAGGTGATGGTCTGCAGGAACTCCTTGGGCTTGACCACGCCCCAGGAGTAGCCCTCGCGGGCCAGCGCGAGCACCGCGTTGGGGCCCGCGTGCACGTGCCCGTCGATGCCGCGGGTGGCGTGCACGCCCAAGAACGGGAACGCCGGGTCCGGCACCGGGTAGATCAGGCCCTTGACCAGCTCCGCCGCGCGGTCGCTGAAACCGGAGTACTCGCCGCGGAACGGGATGATCCGCACGCCCGGGTCGACGCCCGCGGCCCGCGCGACCTCGTCGCAGCGCAGCCCCGCGCACACGACGACCTGCTTGCCGAGCAGGTCGCCGGTCTCGGTGCGCACGACCACGTCCTCGGCGCGGCGCGCGATCTGGTGCACCGGGCGGTTGAGGTGGATCTCGCCGCCCTCCTTGGTGACGAGCTCGCCGATCTTCTCCGCGATCGCCTTGTAGTCGGTGATCCCGGTGGACGGGACGTACAGGGCGGCGAGCCCGCGCACATGCGGCTCGTACTTGCGCATCCCGGCCGGGTCCAGCTCGTGGTTCTCCACGCCGTTGGCGTCGCCGCGCCGCTTGAGCTCGGCCAGGCGCGGCAGCTCCTCCGGCTCGGTGGCGACCACCAGCTTGCCGGTGACCTCGTGCGGCAGGTCGTGCTCGCGGCAGAACGCCACGGTCTCCGCGCACCCCGCGACCGCGAGCCGCGCCTTGTACCCGCCGGGCGCGTAGTAGAGCCCGGAGTGGATGACGTTGGAGTTGTTGCCGGTCTGGTGGCGGGCGAGCTGCGGCTCGCGCTCGACGACGGCCACCGACCGGCCGGTGCGGACCACGGCGTGGGCGGTGGCGAGGCCGACGATGCCGCCGCCGACCACGACGACGTCGAAGGAGGGGGTGCTCATTTGCTGGTCTCCGGGTGAAGGGTCTCGATGACGGTGCCGGACGCGTCGGCACGCAGGACGTGGGCGGTGGGGCCGAGGTCGCGCACCGCGGCCAGGGAGGCCGGGTCCACGGAGTCCGACCCGGTGACGACGGCCGCCGCCTCCAGGCCGGCCGCGCCGCTGGACACCGCGGCCGCGACCGCCGCCTGCAGCGCGGTGAGCGCGAGCGACGGGAGGGCGACGGTGGCCGCGGCGTAGGTGCGCCCGTCCGAATCCCGGACGGCCGCGCCCTCGGGGGCGCCGGTGCGCGCGCGGGCCGACCTGGCCAGCGTCACGATCTTGGCGTCCTCCGGGTCAGCCTGGTCCTGCATGTTCACTTGCCTCCGCTTCGCTTCGGTGGGCGCGTGGGCCCGGTGGGGCGCTCTCGGGCTCCCCCTGGGTGGTGTCGTCGTCGGCGGCCGGCCCGTCGGGCGCGGGGGCCGGGCGCTCGACCGGCTCCACCAACACGGTGTTGATGCGGATCCGCCCGCGCGCGTCCTTGCCGCCCTCGGCCAGGAGCCGCAGCCCCGCGACCTCGGTCTCGGCGCCGGGCAGCGGCACGCGCCCGAGCTGCTGGGCGAGCAGCCCGCCGACCGTGTCGACGTCGGCGGCGGCGAGCACCTCGCCCAGCTCCTCCTCCAGGCCGGGCGGGCCGTCGGGGCCGCCGAACAGCTCCAGGAGGTCCTCCACCGGCAGCCGCGCCGACAGCCGCAGCCGGCCGCCGTCGAGCTCCTGGACGTCGGGCACCTCCACGGTGTCGTACTCGTCGGTGATCTCGCCGACGATCTCCTCGAGGATGTCCTCGATCGTGACGACGCCCGCGGTGCCGCCGTACTCGTCGACGACGATGGCCATGTGGTTGCGGGTGCGCTGCATCTCCTTGAGCAGCTCGTCGACCCGCTTGGTGTCCGGCACGAGCACCGGCGGCCGCATGACCTCCACGAGCGGCGCGTCCGGCCGCTCCGCCTGCGCCCGGACGAGGTCCTTGAGGTAGGCGACCCCGATGATGTCGTCGATGTTCTCGCCGAGCACGGGGATGCGCGAGTAGCCGCTCTTGAGCGCCAGGCGCAGCACCTTGTCGACGGGGGTGCCGCGCTCGGTCCACACGACGTCCGGGCGGGGCACCATGACCTCGCGGGCGATGGTGTCCCCCAGCTCGAACACCGAGTGGATCATCTTGCGCTCGGACTCGTCGACGACGCCGCTGGTGCTGGCCATGTCGACCAGCTCGCGCAGCTCCACCTCGGAGGAGAACGGGCCCTGCCGGAAGCCCTGGCCGGGCGTGATCGCGTTACCGACCAGGATGAGCAGGTTCGTCAGCGGGCCGAGCAGCGTGGCCAGCGCCCGGACCGGCGCCGCGACGAGCATGCCGATGCGGTAGGGGTGCTGGCGGCCGAGCGTGCGCGGGCCGACGCCGATGAGGACGTAGCTGACCACCACCATGATCGCGCCGGCGGTGAGGCCGCCCGCCCAGTCCCGGTCGAAGATCTGGATGAGCGCGATCGCGAGCAGCACGGTGGCCGAGGTCTCGGCGGCCAGCCGCAGCAGCAGGAGCAGGTTGACGTGCCGCGGGCGGTCGGCCGCGACAGCCGCGAGCGCCCGCGCCCCGGGGCGCCCGGCCCGCACGAGCGCCTCGACCCGGGCCCGCGAGACCGTGTTGAGGGCCGCGTCGGCGGCCGCGAACAGCCCGGCGAGCGGGACCAGCAGGACCGCCGTGACGATCAGCGGGAGGGTGCCGTCCACCGGGGTCAGGTGTCCTCGAGACCGGCCGTGCCGAGAACGGCGGAGTCGCTGCGGTGCCGGGCGGCCTCGGCCGCGGCCTGGCGCCGCGCCGCCCGCCAGTCGGAGAGCAGCTTGGCCTGCAGGGCGAACATCTCCCGCTCCTGGTCCGGCTCGGCGTGGTCGTAGCCGAGCAGGTGCAGCACGCCGTGCACGGTGAGCAGGTGCATCTCGTCGGCGAGGCTGTGGCCCGCCTTGCGGGCCTGGGCCTTGGCGAACTCCGGGCAGAGCACGATGTCGCCGAGCAGCGCGGGGCCGACGTCGGGGGCGTCGGGGCGGCGCGACTCCTCCGCCAGCTCGTCCATCGGGAACGACAGGACGTCGGTGGGCCCCGGCTCGTCCATCCAGCGCTCGTGCAGCTCGCTCATGACCTCTTCGGTCACGAGCAAGATGGACAGCTCGGCCGCCGGGTTGACGTGCATCGCGTCGAGGGAGAACCGCGCCACCGACGCCAGGAGCGCCTCGTCGACGGCGACCCCCGACTCGTTGCACACCTCGATCGACACGGTTTCCCCTGCTCCTGCTCGCCTACCGGACAACCAGCCTAGACCGTCGCGCCGCCGCGCTAGGTTCACCTCCATGGTGACCGCGAACTGGGCAGGCAACGTCGTCTTCTCCTCGCGGGAGGTGCACCGCCCGACCTCGGTGGACGAGCTGCAGGAGCTCGTCGCCCGCAGCGACCGGATCCGGGCGCTGGGCTCGGGCCACTCGTTCAGCCGGATCGCCGACACCGACGGCGTACACGTCACGCTCGCCGGGCTCCCCCCGGTCGTCGAGATCGACGAGTCCGCGGCCACCGCGCGCGTCTCGGCCGGCCTGCGCTACGGCGAGTTCACCGGGCGCCTGCACGAGGCCGGCTTCGCGCTGCCCAACCTGGGGTCGCTGCCCCACATCGTCGCCGCGGGCGCCTGCGCCACCGGCACCCACGGGTCCGGGAACGGCAACGGCATCCTCGCCACGGCCGTCTCCGCCGTCGAGATCGTCGGCGCCGACGGCGAGCTGCGCACCGTCCGCCGCGGCGACCCGGAGTTCCCCGGCTCGGTGGTCGCGCTGGGCGCGCTCGGCATCGTCACCGCGCTCACGCTGGACCTGCGGCCGTCGTTCGGCATCCGCCAGTGGATCTACGAGGGGCTCCCGCTCGAGGCCGCCGAGGAGGCGCTCGCCGGGGGGTACAGCGTCAGCCTGTTCACCCACTGGGCCGGCGCGGGCTTCGAGCAGGTCTGGCTCAAGCAGCTCGACACCGACCCCGAGCCGCCGGCGCGCTGGCTCGGCGCGACCCGCGCCGAGGCGCAGGTGCACATGGTGCCCGGCGTCGACCCGCAGCACTGCACGCCGCAGCTCGGCGAGCCGGGGCCGTGGCACACCCGCCTGCCGCACTTCCGGCTCGAGTTCACCCCGAGCAGCGGCGACGAGCTCCAGTCGGAGTACTTCGTGCCGCGCGCGGCGCTGCCGGACGCCCTGCGCGCGGTCGACCAGGTCCGCGACCGGCTGCGGCCGGTGCTGCAGGTCTCCGAGATCCGCACGGTGGCCGCCGACGACCTGTGGCTCTCGCCCGCCCAGGGCCGCGACACCGCCGCGCTGCACTTCACCTGGGTGCCCGACACCCGGGCCGTGCTGCCCGCGGTGGCCGCGCTGGAGTCGGCGCTGGAGCCGTTCGGCACCCGGCCGCACTGGGGGAAGGTGTTCGGCACCGCCCCGGCCGCGGTGGCGTCGCTCTGGCCGCACCTGCCGGAGTTCGCCGCGCTCACGCTGAAGCACGACCCGGACGGCAAGTTCCGCAACGCGATGCTGGAGACCTACCTGCCCCGCTGAGCCCCGCGCCCACCCCCAGGTCCCGACGAACGGCGCGTTCGTCGGAACCTGTCCGGCGAACGCGCCGTTGGTCGGAACGGCTAGCCCTGGACGACCGGGTTGGTCAGCACCCCGACGCCCGGGATCCGGCACTCCGCGACCGTGCCGGGCGTGATGTGCACCGCGCCCGGGGTGCCGGTGGAGATGATGTCCCCGGGGTACAGCGGCATCACCGCGCTGTGGAAGCTCACCAGGAACTGCGGCGAGTAGCGCATCCGCGAGACGGTGTTGGTGCGGTGCACCCTGCCGTCCAGCACGGTGCTCACCTCGACGGCGGACAGGTCGGGGATCTCGGCGAGCGGCACGATCTGCGGACCGAACGAGAAGAAGCCCGGGAAGTTCTTCGACCGGGTGAGGAACCGCGGGTTGCGCTCGAGGATGTCCTCGGCGGTCTGGTCGAGCGCGGTGGTGACGCCGAAGACGTGGTCGAGCGCCTCCGCCTCGCTCACGTTGCGGCAGTAGCGCCCGATCACCAGGGCCAGCTCGGCCTCGGCCGTGGTGCGGGAGCTCTGCGGCGGGATCGGGATCTCCTCGCCGGGCCCGATCACGGTGTGGTCGCCCTTGATGAACGAGGCGGGCTCCTCGGGCACCTGCTCGGACAGGTCGGCGGCGTGGTCGACGTAGTTCAGCCCGATGCCCCAGATCAGCCGCGGGTGGCGGTACGGGGCGCCGAAGCTCACCGAGGTCTCGGGGACGAACAGCGCGCCGGCCGCGGACTCGACGGCCTTCCCCAGGTCGGCGAGCCGGTCCTCGACGAGGAGGGTGCGGATGTCCCCGGTGAACCCCGGCAGCAGGTCGGCGACGCGGGCGACCCCGCGGGCGGGGTCGACGACGGCGGCCACCTCGGTCCCGTCGACGCGGATGCTGGCCAGGCGCATGCGGCTCCTCTCCTTCGCGGGGTCCCGCCGCAGCCTACGGACGGCGTTCAGCCGGCCGCAGCCCCGGGCTCGGCCCGCCAGATCCGGGCGGGCACCCCGGCGGCGAGGTCGCGGCCGCGCAGCACCCGGACCCGCCACGGGTCGAGCCGCAGCACGTGGGAGTCCAGCCCGCCCGGGCCTGCGGGCCAGAACGGGCGCGCGGGTGGTAGCCGACGCCCGCCGGGCTGCCGCGGCGGTGAAGCTCCCCCACCCCGGCCTTCACCGCCGGGTCGTCCACCCACGCGGCCACGGTGTCGAGCGTGACCGTGTCCCGGGTCGGACCCCGGTAGGACATCGCGACGTGCGGGTTGTGCGCGATGTGCGCCACTTTCACGGGCGTGCGGAACGTGGCGAGCCACCCGACCGGCCGCTCGCCGTCGAGCTCCCACACCGCGATCAGCACCCGGGACCGGGGCCTGCCGTACCGGTCCACCGTGGTCGTCGTGGCGTGGCCGATGCGCATCGCCGCTGCGACGTCCGCGCGCAGGGCGGCGAACTCGGCCACCCGCTTCGCGCTCACCGGGCCATCCTCGCCCCGGCCGCGAGCACCTCGGCGAGGCCGGCCACGCCGGCCTGCCCGTACCCCTCGTCGACGCCGCGCCCCACCAGCGCCCGCAGCGCGTCCGGGACGTCGGTGCGGACGCCCGCCCGCGAGCTCGTGGCGACGAGGTGTTCCAGCGCCGCGGCGAGCACCTCGAGCGTGCCCTCGTCGGGCGGGTACCGGCGCTGCTCGACCTGGGCCGCGTGGCCGCGCAGCAGCCCGAGCGCGAACGGCAGGTAGCCGGTGGCGACGGCCGCGAAGTCGGGCGGGCCACCCCCGCGGACCCGACGAGGGCGAGCCCGTGGGAGAACCCGGCGAGGACGCTCGTGTTCACGCCGAGGAGCGCGGTGTCGTAGAGCGACGCGACCCCGGGGTCGGGCCCGAGGTAGGTGGCGCCGCCGAGGGCCCGCAGCGCCGGCTCGGCCGCGGCGAAGGCGTCCGCGCGGCCGGCGTAGAGGAAGAGCGCCTCCGGGTCGCCCACCAGCCGCACGCCGCTCATCGCAGCGCCGTCGAGGTGCCGCGCGCCGTGCCGTTCGACCCACGCGGCCAGGTCCCGCGCCTGCTCGGGGGTGCCGGAGGTGAGGGCGACGACCACCCGACCGGTGAGCGCGCTCGCGACCGGCTCCAGGACGGCGCGCACCGCGGCCTCGTCGGCGACGGCCACGACGACGACCTCGGCGGCGCGGATCACCTCCCGTGGCGACGGCGCGGCCGCAGCGCCCGCGCCGACGAGGGGCTCGGTGCGGGCGGGCGTCCGGTTCCAGACGGCCGTGGGGTGGCCCGCCGCCAGCAGGGCGCGGGCGAGCGCGGAGCCCAGGCTCCCGACGCCGAGCACGGCCACCGGGAGGGGCGATGACGGTGTGGACATGGCCCCAGCGAACCGCGCTGCGCTGGACGTGTGATGTGCGAGACGCCCGATCCGATGTTCGAGCGTCTGGGCTTGCCGCGTGCCGGACGCGCTCTCCCGCCTGTTGGACGACGTGCGCCCGCGCGGAGCGGTCTTCGACCGCTCGCAGCTGGACGGGGCGTGGTCGCTGCCCCTGCCGGGCGGGCCGCCGCTGCGGCTGGTAGCCGTGCTGCACGGCGAGGGCCGCATCACAGCGGACGGCGGCGAGCCGCACCGGATCGGGCCCGGTGACGGAGCGGTGGTGATCGGCCCGGCCCCGGCGACCGTGAGCGCCACCGGGGAACCGCCCGCGCCGGCGGGCGAGCGCACCGCCGTGCTGCTCACCGGCACCTACGAGGTGCGCGGCAGCGTGTGCGACCGGATCCCGCGCGGGCTGCCGCCGGTCGTCGTGGTCGAGGCCGCGGCGATGCCGTACCCGATCGTCCCCATCGTCGTCGCCGAGCTGGCGCGGTCCCGGCCGGGCCGGCAGGCCGTGCTGGACCGGCTGCTGGACCTGCTGCTGGTCACCGCGCTGCGGGAGTGGCTCGCCCGTCCGGGCTCCGGGGCGCCGCCCTGGTACCACGCCCAGGACGACCCGGTCGTCGGGGCGGCGCTGGAGCTGATGCACGACGAGCCCGCCCACCCGTGGACGGTCGCCGAGCCGGCCCGGCGGGCCGCGGTGTCGCGCTCGACGCTGGCGCGGCGGTTCACCGAGCTGGTGGGCGAGCCGCCCATGTCGTACCTCGCCTGCTGGCGGCTGTGCCTCGCCGCCGACCTGCTCGAACGCACCGACGCCACGCTGGAGGCGATCGCGCGCCGGGTCGGCTACGCCAACGCCTACGCGCTCAGCGTGGCGTTCACGCGCGTGCACGGCGTGCGGCCCGGCGAGCACCGGGCCGCCGCGCGCCGTCGCGCGGCCGCCGCGTGATCAGCGGCGGTTGCGGCGGCGGTGGTCCTGCGGCGGGCCGTTGCGCGGTGCGGCCGCGCGCAGGTTCGGGCGCTCGTTCGAGGCGTCCCACCGCGCGTAGGCGTCGACGATGTCGGCGACCAGGCGGTGGCGGACCACGTCGGTGCTGGCCAGCTGCGCGAAGTGCACGTCGTCGACGTCGCCGAGGATCTCGCGCACGACCGTGAGCCCGGAGCGGGTGCCGCCCGGCAGGTCGACCTGCGTGATGTCGCCGGTGACGACGATCTTGGAGCCGAACCCGAGCCGGGTGAGGAACATCTTCATCTGCTCGGGCGTGGTGTTCTGGGCCTCGTCGAGGATGATGAAGGCGTCGTTGAGGGTGCGCCCGCGCATGTACGCCAGCGGCGCCACCTCGATGGTGCCCGCGGAGATCAGCTTCGGGATCGACTCCGGGTCGATCATGTCGTGCAGCGCGTCGTACAGCGGCCGCAGGTACGGGTCGATCTTCTCGTAGAGCGTGCCCGGCAGGTAGCCGAGCCGCTCCCCCGCCTCGACGGCCGGGCGCGTGAGGATGATCCGGTTGACCATCTTGGCCTGCAGCGCCTGCACGGCCTTGGCCATCGCGAGGTAGGTCTTGCCGGTGCCCGCGGGGCCGATGCCGAAGACGATCGTGTGCGCGTCGATCGAGTCGACGTAGCGCTTCTGGTTGAGCGTCTTGGGCCGGATCGTCTTGCCGCGCCGCGACAGGATGTCGAGCGAGAGGACCTCGGCCGGGGACTCCCCGATGCGGGCGCGCTCGTCGGCGTCGCCGTCACCGAGCATCTCCACGGTGCGGCGCACCGCGTCGGGGGAGACCTGCTGGCCGCGCTCGGCGAGCATGATGAGCTCGGTGAACACGCGCTCGCCGAACGCCACGTCGGCCGGCTTACCGGTCAGCGTGAGCTCGTTGCCGCGCACGTGGACGTCGGCTTCGAGCATCTCCTCGGCCGCGCGCAGGCTCTCGTCGCGCGAACCCAGCAGCGCGAGCAGAGCAGCGTCCGGGACGGCCATTCGGGACTGGACGGGATCCGGATGGGTCAAGGGGGGTGCCGCCTGCTTCCTGCGTCTGCCGTGTGGGACGCGGCCGATGGTACCGCGGGGGGCCGACGGAACGCCTCCCGTTTCGGCGCCCGACCCTTGACATCTCATTTAGTCCAGAGATGGGATCAATTCGCTCGCGCGGGGCGGGGCGGAGGACGGAAGCGGAGGCCGGAACACAGTGCACGACGACTCGAAGCTGGTGCGGCAGCGGATCACGCGGTTCGTCCGCGAGCGGCTCGTCCCGGCGGTGTACCGCGAGCGCGTCCCGACCGAGGTGACCGCCTGGGCCGCGCCCGGCGAGCCGGTGCCGTTCGCGGAGGCGGTGCGCCAGGAGTACTCCCCCTTCACCATCGGGTCCCCGTGGGGCCGGCCGTGGGGCACGGTGTGGTTCCACCTCACCGGCGCCGTGCCGGCCGGCTGGACCGACCCGGGCACCCGCCCCGAGCTGGTGGTCGACCTGGGCTTCGCCGGGGTGCAGCCCGGCTTCCAGTCCGAAGGGCTCGCCTACGCCCCCGACGGCACGGTCATCGCCGGCGTCGAGCCGCGCAACGCCCACGTCCCGCTGCGCGGCGGCCCGGGGTCCCCGGTCGACGTCTACGTCGAGGCCGCGTCGAACCCGGGCGTCGCGGGCGACTGGGCCTACACCCCCACCCGCATGGGCGACCCGGCGACCGCGGGAGACGACCCGCTCTACCGCCTCGTCGCCGCCGACGTCGCCCTGCTGGACGTCACGGTCTGGGAGCTGGTGCAGGACTTCTGGACGCTCACCGGCCTGGTCGACGAGCTGCCCGCCGACCAGCCGCGGCGGGCCGAGGTGCTGCGCGCGCTGGAGCGGGCCGTGGACGCCGTGGACCCCGACGACGTGGCGGGCACCGCCGCGCTGGGCCGCGCCGAGCTCGCCGACGTCCTCGCGAGCCCGGCGCACCCGAGCGCACACCGGGTGCACGCCGTCGGGCACGCCCACATCGACTCCGCCTGGCTGTGGCCGGTGCGCGAGACCGTCCGCAAGGTCGCCCGGACGTTCGCGAACGTCCTCGACCTCATGGAGACCGACGAGGAGTTCGTGTTCGCCGCCTCCTCGGCCCAGCAGTACGCGTGGCTCGCCGAGCACCAGCCGGAGCTGTTCGAGCGGGTCAAGCGGCGCGTCGCGGAGGGCCGGTTCGTGCCCGTCGGCGGCATGTGGGTCGAGTCGGACACCAACATGCCCGGCTCGGAGGCGCTCGCCCGCCAGTTCGTGGCGGGCAAGCGGTTCTTCATCGAGCGGCTGGGGGTGGAGCCGCTCGAGGTGTGGCTGCCCGACTCCTTCGGCTACACCGCCGCGCTCCCCCAGATCATCAAGGCCGCCGGGTCCCGCTGGTTCCTCACCCAGAAGATCTCCTGGAACGAGACCAACGTGATGCCCCACCACACCTTCCGCTGGGAGGGCATCGACGGCACCCAGGTCTTCACGCACTTCCCGCCGGTCGACACCTACAACTCCGAGCTCTCCCAGCACGAGCTGCACCGCGCGCAGCGCCAGTACGCCGAGAAGGGGCGCGCCAACACCTCGCTGGTGCCGTTCGGCTGGGGCGACGGCGGGGGCGGCCCCACCCGGGAGATGCTGGCCGCGGCGGCGCGCACCAAGTCCCTCGAGGGCTCGCCGACGGTCCGGATGAGCTCGCCCGCGGAATTCTTCGCCGCGGCCGAGGCGGAGTACCCGCGCCCGCCCGTCTGGTCGGGCGAGCTGTACCTGGAGTTCCACCGCGGCACCTACACCTCGCAGGCCCGCACCAAGCGCGGCAACCGGCGCAGCGAGCACCTGCTGCGCGAGGCCGAGCTGTGGGCGGCGACCGCCGCCGTCCGGGCCGGCCTGCCCTACCCCGCCGACGTGCTGGAGCGCTGCTGGCACACGGTGCTGCTGCAGCAGTTCCACGACATCCTGCCCGGCACCTCCATCGCCTGGGTGCACCAGGAGGCCGAGCGCAACTACGCCCGCGTCGCCGAGGAGCTCGAGGGCGTCATCGCGCGCTCGCTCGCCGCGCTCGCCGGGGAGGCGGACGGCGCGATCGCGGTCAACGCGGGCCCCTACCCGGTCGACGGCGTGCCGGCTCTGGGCGGCGGCCCGGTCGCCGCGCCCGCGGGTGGGGTGCACGTCGCGGACGAGGCCGGGGGCACCGTGCTGGACAACGGCGTCGTCCGGGCCGTGATCGACGCCCGTGGGCTGCTCACCTCGGTGGTCGACCTCGCGGCCGACCGCGAGGTCGTCGCGCCCGGGTCGGCGGCGAACCTGCTGCAGCTGCACCGCGACACCCCCACGCAGTGGGACGCGTGGGACATCGACGAGCACTACCGCCGCCACGGCCGCGACCTCACCGACGTCGCCGAGCTGACGGTCGTCGAGCGCGGGCCGCAGCGGGCGGCCGCGCGGGTCGTGCGCAAGGCGGGGGCCTCGACGATCACACAGGTCGTCTCGCTCGCCGCGGGGTCGGCCTCGATCGAGATCGACACGCACGTCGACTGGCACGAGCGGCAGAAGCTGCTCAAGCTCGCCTTCCCGGTCGACGTGCACGCCGACCGCGCGACCTCGGAGATCCAGTTCGGGCACCTGCACCGGCCGATCCACACCAACACCTCGTGGGACGCCGCCCGGTTCGAGACCGTCGCCCACCGCTGGGTGCACGTCGGCGAGCCCGGCTACGGGGTGGCCGTCGCCAACGACTCGACCTACGGTCACGACGTCACCCGCTCCACCCGCCCAGACGGCGGCACCACCACGGTCGTTCGGCTGTCGCTGCTGCGCGCGCCGCTGTTCCCGGACCCGACGGCCGACCAGGGCGAGCACCGGATGCGGGTTTCCCTGCGGGTGGGCGCCACGATCGCCGACGCCGTGGCCGAGGGCTACCGGCTCAACCTGCCGCTGCGGACCGTCCGCGGCGGGCCGATCGCCCCGCTGGTGTCGGTGGACTCGCCCGCGGTCGTGGTCGAGGCCGTCAAGCTCGCCGAGGACGGAAGCGGCGACGTGGTGGTGCGGCTCTACGAGGCCTTCGGTGGCCGGGCCACCGCGCGGGTCACGGCGGACTTCCCGCACCACGGCGTGGTCGAGACCGACCTGCTGGAGCGCCCGCTGGCCGAGCCGGTGGCGCTGTCCGGGGTGACGCCGTCCGGCGACGGGGTGCTGCGGCTGCGCCCGTTCCGCATCGTCACGCTCCGCTACCGTCGCAGCGCACGGTGACCCGGTTCAGGAATGTGGCTTTCCTGAAGCCCACGTTCATGAATGTGGCTTTCCTGAACTCGCAGGGTAGTAGGCGCTGTCGTCGATCCGGCCGCCGTCGCAGACCGGGCCGAGGTCCCAGATCACGAAGAACGGCGAGGTCTCGTCCGGCGGGATCACCCGGATCTCGCTGGCGGGCACCTGGCACGGCTCGTCGACCGGCTCGTCGCCGGTGGGCACCACCGTCCACCGCATGTCCTTGCGGGCGCTGAACCCGGGCAGCAGGCGCACCAGCGTCGGGCCGGGCTCGAGCGAGCGCGTCAGCCGGGTCGGGATCGGCACGCCGCTCGCGGTGTGGAGCTCGGCGCCGCCGTAGCCGTAGAGCGTGCACGCGGTGCCGGAGGTGTTGGTCACCACGAGCGTGGCGGACCGGTGGCCCGCTCCCGCGTCGCCCGGCTCCATCCGGCCCTCGAGCTGCGCGGGCGCGCAGCGCGGGTCGGCCGGGCCGATGTCCGGCGGCCGCTCCCCGCCACCACCGCCGGGCGCGGGCCCGCCACCCCCGGGCGCGGGTTCGGCGGCCGCGGGCGGCACCGGGGCCGCCGTGCTCGACGCGGGGGGCGTGGTCGGGAGCGCGCTCGACTGCCCCACCCCGGTCGGCTGGGGCGTCCCCCCGCACCCCGTGAGCAGCCCCAGCGCCGCCAGCACGACGGCGGCCCCCGTCCCGATCCGCGACCGGCTCATGGTCGTCCTCCCCCTGGTTGCACGACTCCCCTTGCTGGGAAGACGTCGCAACCCGGGGGTCGGTTGCCCGGGCTAGTGGCCCCGGAACGCCTCCGCGAGCCACCAGGAGCCCCCGTCGGAGGCGATGCGGGCGTGCACCAGCAGAGGGGCCGTCCGCGGCCCGGCCACCCAGCGCGCCACCGCGTCGAGGTCCGCGGGCGCGTTCACGGTGACCGCCTCGAACCCGAAGCCGCGGCCGATGGCGGCGATGTCGGTGTCGGGGAACGCGACGGTCGTGTGGTCCTCGCCGGTGAAGTGGTGCACCTCCGCGCCGTAGCCGCGGTCGTCGTACACCACGACCACCATCGGCAGGCCCAGCCGCGTCACCGTCTCCAGCTCGACCGCCGACATCAGCGCTCCCCCGTCGCCCAGCGCGGCGACGGTGAGCCGGTCCGGCCGGGCGCACGCGGCCCCGATCGCGGTGGCGAGCCCGAGGCCGATGGACTGGAAGCCCTGGGTGAGGCAGTAGCCGTGTTCGTCGGGGACCCGCAGGTAGGCGCTCGGGTAGCCCATGAAGTTGCCCGAGTCGACCGCCACCGTCCGCTCGGCGGGCAGGATGTCGTCGAGGGCGGTGGTGAGGGTGCGCGGGTCGATGCCGTCGGGCCCGGTGAGGTCGTCGTACGGCTCGTCGCGCCAGCGGCCGCGCTTCGCGATCCGCGCCGCCACCTCGGGCGTGCGGTAGCCGGTGCGCGGCCCGTCGAGGGCCGCGAGCACGTCGACGGCCGTGGCGCGGACGTCGCCGAGCACGCCCAGGTGCACCGGCCGGTTCGCGCCGATCGCGTCGGGGTCCAGGTCGACCTGCACGACCGTGGCGTCCGGGCCGATGAGCGCGCCGTGGCGCATCGTCCACATGTTCAGCGCGCAGCCCCACCCGACCACGAGGTCGGCTGCGGAGATCAGCTCGGCCGCGAGCGGGGTGGCGAATCCACCGGAGATCCCGAGCGACCACTCGTCGCCCTCGAACAGGCCCGCGGCGACGGCCGACGTGGCCAGCAGCGCCCCGGACGCGGCCGCGAGCTCGCGCAGCTGCGGGCCCGCCCCGCGGGCACCCCGGCCCGCGACGAACACCGGCCGCAGCGCGCCGCGGATCGCGGCGGCGAGCGCCTCCACCGCGTCCGCGCCCGGCCGGACCGGGGCGAGCGGCCGCAGCGCGGGCACCGGGGCCGGGTCCACCTCGGCCGCCTGCACGTCCAGCGGCAGGTTGAGCACGACCGTGCGCCGCTGCTCGACGGCCGTGCGGTAGGCGCGCACGACGTCGGCGAGCGCCGTGGCCGGCGAGTGCACCCGCTCGGCCACCGCGCCCACGGAGCGGGCCAGCGCGTCCTGGTCGATCCGGAAGTTCGAGCGGACCGCGCCCGCCCCGGTGTCGGCGGCGAGCACGATCATCGGGGTGCGGCTCTTCGCCGCCTCGGTGATGCCGGTGACGGCGTTGGTGAGCCCGCAGCCCTGGTGCACCGTCAGCACGCCGACGCGGCCGCTGGTGCGCGCGTAGGCGTCGGCCATGGTGGCGGCCCCGCCCTCGTGCCGCGCCGCGACGTAGGGCACCCCGGCCGCGCGCAGCGCGTTCGTCACGTGGAAGTTGCCGCTGCCCACCACCCCGAACGCGTGGCCCGCGCCCAGCTCGGCGACGGCCCGCCCGACGAGCTCGGCGACCCTCACCGCTCCACCAGCGCGAGCACCCGCGCCGGGCTGCCCGAGCCGCCGACGATCGGCAGCGGGCCCGCCACCACCACCGCCCCGGTGGGCGGCAGCTGGGCCAGGTTCTGCAGCTGGGTGAGCCCGTACTTCCCGGCGCCGAGCAGGAAGCTGTGGCACGGGAACGGCGGGTCGAAGCCGTGCGCGGCGCCCGCGTCGGTGCCGACGGTCTCCACGCCGAGCCCGATCACCGGCGCCTCCTCGGCGAGCCACTTCGCGCACTCGACCGAGATGCCCGGGGTCGCGCCCCCGTTCAAGAACGCCTCCGCGTCGCTGCTGCGGGCGTCCCAGCCGGTGCGGTAGAGCAGCCAGCCGCCCTCGGGCAGCGGACCGTGCTCGCTCTCCCACGCCTTCACGTGGTCGATCTCGAGCAGGAAGTCGGGGTTCGCCGCGGCCCGGTCGGCGAAGTCGAGCACCACGGCGGGCGCCAGCAACTTCTGCGGCGCGACCCGGGCGATGTCCTCGCCGTCCTTCGCGGTGATCCAGTGCACCGGCGCGTCGAAGTGGGTGCCGGTGTGCTCGGAGGTGTGGATGTCGTTCCAGTACCAGGCCGGGCCGCGCTCGTCGTAGCGGCTGATCTCGGACAGACCGAACGCCGAGGCGTTCGCGAACGGCGGCGGGAGCTGCAGCACCGGGGTGTCCGCGTGCAGCGGCGCGGTGAGGTCGACGACCTCGACGGTGCGGTCGCGCAACGCGGCGAGCAGTTCGGACAGCACGGACACGGGGACCTCCGGGGCTCGGCGGGTGGACGGCGGCGTGCGCCCCAACCTATGGGAACTCCGGCGGCCGGTCAGCTCCCCAGCAGCCGCTCCAGGCCGTCCCGGCAGGCCGCCCACGCCTCGGTGGTCGGGTCGATCACCGCGAAGTGCTCGACCCCGGGCAGAACCACCAGCTCCGCCTCGGCCCCCGCGGCCGCCACGAACCGCTCGCTCTGCCGGATCGGCACGTTGACGTCGTCCGTGCCGTGCACGCACACCACCGGGACGCCGAGCGGCAGCCGCTCGATCGGCGAGGCGAGGACGTAGCGGTCGGGCACGTCGTCCGGCCCGCCGCCGAGCAGGTCCGCCTGCGCGCCGTTGCCCACCCCGTTGCGCTCGGCGTCGACGAGATCGAGCACACCGGCCTGGCTGACCACACCGCGAAGCCGCACCGCGGGCCCGGCGCCGGGGGCGTCCGGCGGCAGGCCGGGCCGGGCCGCGAGCCAGGTGGCGAGGTGCCCGCCCGCCGAGTGCCCGACGGCGACGACCTCCTCCAGCGGCAGGTCCTCCCGCCCGGCGAGCAGGTCGACCGCGGCCGCGACGTCCTCGAACGTGGCGGGCCACCCACCGTCGCCGCCCACCCGGCGGTACTCGATGTTCCAGGCGGCGAAGCCGGCGGCAGCGAGGTCCGCGGCGAGGGGGCGGCCGAGCTCGAGGCCGTGGCGGTTGCGCCAGAACCCGCCGTGCACCACGACGACGACGGCGCGCGGCGCCCCCTCGGGGAGGGTGAGCTCGCCGAACTGGCTGGGGTGGTCGCCGTAGGCGATCCGGAGCGGCGTCGGCACGGGGCGAGGATCGCACGTAGGTGCCACGCCGCGGTGGACGTGGGGGGTGCACCCACCGCGGCGTGGCTCCGCCGGCTGGGGGAAGAACACCGGCGGATCCCCGGGTGCGAACACCCGCGGCACGAAATGGAAGTACGAGAAAAAGTACCGTCGCCCCGGTGGGGCGGAACCCGTTCTCACCCGGATGTCGGGAGAGGTCACCCCCAACGGCGGGTGAGCACCCCCAAAGCGCCCAACGCCACCGCCGCGGCGGTCGAGGCGCGCAGCACCTCGGGCCCCAGCCGGACCGGGCGCGCCCCGGCCGCGACCAGCGCGTCGATCTCCTCGTCGGTGACGCCGCCCTCCGGTCCGACGACGAGCAGCAGCTCCCCGCTCGCCGGCAGCGGCAGGTCGGCGAGCCGGTCGGTGGCGGACTCGTGCAGCACGACCGCGAGGTCGACCGCGGCGGCGCGGCGGGCGAGCGCGGCGGTCGTGACCGGCTCCTCGACGACCGGTTGCCACGGCCTGCGCGCCTGCTTCGCGGCCTCGCGCACGGTGCTGCGCCAGCGGGCGAGGGCCTTCTGCCCGCGCGGGCCGTCGTCCCAGCGCGCGACGCACCGGGCGGCCCGCCAGGGCACGATCGCGTCCACGCCCGCCTCGGTGGCGAGTTCGACGGCCAGCTCGCCGCGGTCGCCCTTCACCAGCGCCTGGGCCACCACCACCCGCGGGCTGGGCGGATCGACGGAGGCCCGCTCGATGATCGTGAGGTCGACGGTGTCGCGCCCCGCGGCGTCCACCACGGCACGGGCCAGACCGCCGCGCCCGTCCGACAGCAGCACGGCCTCGCCGCGGCGCAGCCGCCTGACGGTGGCCGCGTGCCGGCCCTCCGGCCCCTCCAGCCGGGCGGGCCCGGCCGTGGGCAGGGGGTCGAGCAGGAACAGCGGCGCGGTGCTCATGCCCTGCGGATGGGCGCCATCGTCGGCACCGGGTCGGTGGTGAGGAAGTCCAGCACGAGCCGGGCGACCAGCTCGGGCTTCTCCATGATCAGCAGGTGCGAGGTGCCGGGCACGACGGCGAGCTCCGCGTCCGGCAGCGACCGGTACATCTCGATCGTGTGCTCCAGGGTGACCGCGTCGTCGTCGCCGGACACCACGAGCGTGCGGGCGCGCACCCCGGCGAGCTGCTCCGCGGCGAGCGTCGGCCCGGTGAGCGCGCTCTCGAGGACCTTCTCCGCGACGACCCGGAAGTGCTCGGGCCCGTCCGGGGAGCGCTCGGCGTACGCGGCGGCGAGCGGGGTGGCCTCGAGCTCGGCCACCGCGTCCGGCCCGTGGAAGAACGCCGGGATCAGCCCGCTCTGGTGGAACTGGCCGCTGATCAGCACCATCCGGCGCACCAGCTCGGGCCGGGCGAGCGCCACGTGCAGCGCGGTGATCGCGCCGTCGCTGTAGCCGACGAGGTGGGCGGGCCCGCCGACGACCTCGTCGAGGAACGCGACGGCGTCGGCCGCGTACGCCTCGTAGGTGAACGGGCCGGGCACGTCCGGGGTGCGCCCGTGGCCACGGCGGTCGGGGGTGTACACGTGGAAGTGCGCCGCGTAGCGGTCGAGCACCGGGTCGAGCTCCCCCGAGCTGGAGAACCCACCGTGCAGGTAGACCAGCGGGTCGCCGGAGCCGTGGTCGGCGTACCAGGTGGGCAGGCCGCCGACCTCGACCAGCGTCATCGGCCGAACGAGTCGCGCAGCCGCGAGAAGATGCCGTGCCCGTTGCGGTTGCCGCCCGCGAGGTCGGGCTGCTCCTCACCGCGCAGCGCGGCGAGCTGGCGCAGCAGCTCGGTCTGCTTCGCGTCGAGCTTGGTGGGCACGACGACCTCGACGTGCACCATCAGGTCGCCGTAGCCGTCGACGCGGCCGGTGGAGCGCAGCCGCGGCATGCCCTTCCCGCGCAGGGTGCGCACGGTGCCCGGCTGGGTGCCCGGCTCGATGTGCAGCTCCTCGACGCCGTCGAGGGTGGGCAGCGGCAGCGTGGTACCCAGCGCGGCGGCCGTCATCGGCAGCTGCACCGTGCAGTGCAGGTCGGCGCCGTCGCGGGTGAACAGCTCGTGCGGCTCCTCCTCCACCTCCACGTAGAGGTCGCCGGCCGGGCCGCCGCCGGGGCCGACCTCGCCCTGGCCGGCCAGCCGGACCCGCATCCCGTCGGCGACGCCCGGCGGGATGCGCACGGCGACCTTGCGCCGCGACCGCACGCGTCCGTCGCCGCCGCACTGGCGGCACGGCTCCGGGATCACCTCGCCGAAGCCCCGGCAGTTCGGGCACGGCCGCGAGGTGACGACCTGGCCGAGGAACGAGCGCTGCACGCTCTGCACCTCGCCGCGGCCGTTGCAGATGTCGCACATGGCGGGGCCGCTGCCCGGGGCGCAGCCGGAACCGCTGCACTCGCTGCAGAGGACGGCGGTGTCGACGGTGAGGTCGCGGGTGACGCCCTTCGCGCACTCCTCGAGGGTGAGCCGCATCCGGATCAGCGCGTCGGCGCCGGGCTGCACGCGGCTGCGCGGGCCGCGCCCGCGCCCGCCGCCCTGGCCGCCGAAGAAGGCGTCCATGATGTCGCCGAAGCCGAAGGCGCTGAACGGGTCGCTCGCGGCGCCGGCCCGGGCGCTCGCGCCGTTGCTCAGCGGGTCGCCGCCGAGGTCGACGATCCGGCGCTTCTCGGGGTCGGAGAGGACCTCGTAGGCGTCGCGCACCTCGCGAAAGCGCTCCTGCGCCTCCGGGTCCGGGTTGACGTCCGGGTGCAGCTCACGCGCCAGCCTGCGGTAAGCCCGCTTGATCTCTTCGGGGCTGGCGTCAGGCGAGACGCCGAGTGTCCCGTAGTAGTCCCGTACCACGTGCGCGTTCCCCATGGTCCTTCTCGATGAGTACTGCTCCTGCTCCTGCTGCGGCCACCCGCCGCCCGGTCAGCGTCCAGCCAGGATCTCACCCACGTACCGGGCAACGGCGTGCACCGCCGCGATCGAGCCGGGGTAGTCCATCCTCGTGGGGCCCACGACGCCCATGCCGCCCAGCACCGTGCCCGAACCGGGGCCGTAGCCGATGGTCACCACCGAGGTGTCGCGCATCTCCTCGGCCTCGTTCTCCTCGCCGATGCGCACCGTGACCGTACCGCGCTCCTGCGCCGACGCGAGCAGCTTGAGCACGACGACCTGCTCCTCGAGCGCCTCGAGCACCTGGCGCAGCGAGTTGGGGAAGTCGGCGGCGTTGCGGGTGAGGTTGGCCGTGCCGCCCAACACGAGCCGCTCCTCCGGGTGCTCGACCAGCGTCTCGATCAGCACCGTGGACACCGCGACCATCGCGTCGCGCAGCTCGTGGGGCACGGTGTTGGGCAGCTCGGCGACCGCGGCCGACGCGTCCGGCAGCCGGTGGCCGACCAGCGCCCCGTTGACCAGGGTGCGCAGCTTGGACACGTCGTCGTCGGAGATCACGTCGCCGAGGTCGACGATCCGCTGGTCCACCCGCCCGCTGTCGGTGATGACGACCAGCATCAGCCGGGCCGGGGTGAGCTTGACGACCTCGCAGTGGCGCACCTTGGAGCGGGTGAGCGTGGGGTACTGCACCACCGCGACCTGGCGGGTGAGCTGGGCGAGCAGCCGCACGCTGCGGCGCAGCACGTCGTCGAGGTCGACCGCGCCGTCGAGGAAGGCCTGCACCGCACGCCGCTCGGCCGCCGACAACGGCTTGACCTGGGCGAGGCGGTCGACGAACAGCCGGTAGCCCTTGTCGGTGGGGATGCGTCCGGCCGAGGTGTGCGGCTGGTGGATGTAGCCGGCCTCTTCGAGGTAGGCCATGTCGTTGCGGATGGTGGCCGCGGAGACGCCGAGGGCGTGGCGTTGGGCCACCGCCTTCGACCCCACCGGCTCCTGGGTGGCGACATAGTCCTCGACGATGGCGCGCAGCACTTCGAGTTTGCGATCGTCCATCGCTGCCACGTCCCTTCGTTCTCCCGTCGCGCCTTCACTCGACCGGACTCAAGTTTGGCACTCCCGGTCGCAGAGTGCCAGTCTACGGTGTGCCCGCCGGGCGGGGGCGAAGCCGGATCCGGCGGGGCCGCCCGGGCGGGGTCCTCAGGCTCCGGGGAGGACGAGCGCTCCGGAGTCGTCGAGGGTGACCGCGTTCTCGCCGAAGTCCCCGGCGAGGTCGTTGACGGTGCCGATCGCCTCGCCGTCGGGGTCGAGCAGCGGGTAGCCGTTGTCGTGGTCCATCCGGGTGGGCACGAGCATGCCGCCTTCGATGGCGCCCTCCTCGGTGAGGGTGACCTTGAGGATGCCGGAGACGCCGAGGGGGCCGTCGGTGCTGAACAGCTTCTGGCCGCCGCCGAAGTTCCCCAGGGAGTAGGCGATGAGCTTGCCGTTGTAGAGCTCCATGCCGCGCAGCACGTGGGGTCCGTGGCCGACGACGAGGTCGGCGCCGGCGTCGACGCAGGCGCGGGCGAAGGCGCGGGTGTCGCCGCGGTCCTCGCCGTAGTACGTCTCGGTGCCCTCGGGGGTGTGCATCTGGTCGGAGCCTTCGGCGCCGAGGTGGGCGGTGGCGACGACCAGGTCCGCCTGGGACTTGGCTTCGCCGACGAGCGCGGTCACGGCGCCGAGGTCGCGCACGTCGGTGTAGAAGGTGTAGGGCGCGAAGCCGACGATGCCGACGGTCAGGCCGTCGATTTCGACGTAGGCGACCTCGTCCTTGACGCCGGTGATCTCCATGCCGGCCTCGCGGACGGCCTGCTGGGTCTCCGCGGCGCCGTCGGGTCCGGCGTCCCAGCCGTGGTTGTTGGCCTGGTTGAGCACGTGGATGCCGGCGTCGGCGAAGACCTGGGCGTATTCGCCGGGGAGGCGGAAGTAGATGCAGCTGCCGCCGCCGCACTTGTCGAACTCGAGGGTCGAGAGGGCGCCTTCCATGTTGGCGATGACGACGTCGCCGGTGAGTTCGGCCTCGACGTCGCTGAAGAAGCTCGCGCCCTCGTCGGCGGCCATCCGGTCGGGGTAGGAGCCGGGGAAGGTGTCGCCGATGTGGGTGATGGTGATCGAGCGGGGCGGCTCGGGGGAGGGCGAGGAGGAGGGGCTCTCCTCGGCGGCTCCGGCGCCGCCCTCGTCGACGGGGGGCGCCTCTTCCTCGGCTGAGCAGGCGGCGGTGAGGGCGATGCCGGCGGCTCCGGCGAGGAGGCCGCGGCGGGGCAGTGGGCGGGCGGACGGGCGTGCGTGGTGCATGAGTGCTGGCTCCGGCTGTCGGGCAGTGGGCGGGCGCCGTGTCAGGCCGTGAGATCCCTCACGACCGCGTCGGCGAGCAGACGACCGCGCAGGGTGAGTCGCAGGCGGTCGCCCTCGATGACGGCGAGGCCATCGGCGACGACCTGCTTCGCGGCCGCCATGCCATCGGTACGCAGCCACGATACCGGCAATCCGACACTGAGTCGCGTTCGGAGCAGAATTCGCTCCAGATACCGTTCCTCGTCCGTCAGGGTCTCGGATCCGGCGAGAGGGAGGCCCTGAGCGAGCGCGGCGGCGTACGTGGAGGGGTGCTTGTGGTTCCACCAGCGCACGCCGGGCAGGTGCGAGTGGGCGCCGGGCCCCGCGCCCCACCAGTGGCCGCCCTCCCAGTACAGGAGGTTGTGGCGGCAGCGCGCCTCGGGCGTCTTGGCCCAGTTGGAGACCTCGTACCAGGAGAACCCGGCCTCGGACAGGGCCTCCTCGGCCGCGAGGTACCGGTCGGCGGCCACGTCGTCGGAGGGGCGGGGCACGTGGCCGGAGCGGATGCGCCGGGCCAGCTGCGTGCCGTCTTCGACGATGAGGGCGTAGGCCGAGACGTGGTCGACCCCGGAGTCCACGGCGGCCTTGAGCGTCGCGGCGAAGTCGGCCTCGGTCTCACCGGGCGTGCCGTAGATCAGGTCGAGGCTGACGTGCGCGAATCCGGCGCGGCGGGCGTGGTCGACGGCGGCGAGGGCCCTGGCCGGGGAGTGCTCGCGGTCGAGGACCTCAAGAACGTGCGGCGCGGTCGACTGCATGCCGACCGACAGGCGCGTGAAGCCCGAGTCGCGCAGTTCGGCGAGGGAGTCGGCGTCGACCGACTCGGGGTTGGCCTCGGTGGTCACCTCCGCGCCGGGCGCGAGCCCGAAGGCGGCGTCGATCTCGGCGAGGATCGCGGCCAGGTCGGAAGGGGGCAGGAGCGTGGGGGTGCCTCCGCCGAAGAAGACGGTGTCGACGTTCGGTGGCGGATCGAACGCGGCGGCCGCGGCGCGGATCTCGGCGCGGACGATGCTCGCGTAGGTCTCCCTGGAGACGCCCGCGCCGAGTTCGGAGGCCGTATAGGTGTTGAAGTCGCAGTAGCCGCAGCGCGAGACGCAGAACGGGACGTGCACATAGAACCCGAACCCCTCTCGGGCGGTTTCGGGCGATCGCGCGGCGGCGGTTATGGCTTCGACGGACACGCCGACTACGGTACTGGCGTGGAACGCGATGACGCACTGACCGAGTACCACGTCTTCACGACGGTGGCGACGATCACCCTCGACGCCCCTGAGCGGCGGAACGCACTCTCGACGCGGATGATCGCCGAGATCCGCGACGGCCTGGCCCGCGGACTGGCCGACGAGTCGGTCCGGATGATCCTGATCCGGCATTCCGGCCCGGCGTTCTGCGCCGGGGCCGACCTCACCGAATCGGCGGCCGCGACCCGGCCCGAGGACCTCCCCGCCTGGCACCTGGCCGATCTGCTGGCCGACATGTGCGAGGCCCCGAAACCCGTCGTCGTCACGGCGCGCGGCACGGCGCGCGGCGGCGGCCTCGGGCTGCTGGCGGCGGCCGACGTCGCCGTCTGCGGCGCCGACGTGAACATGGCGTTCAGCGAGGTGCGGATCGGCGTGGTGCCCGCCGTGATCGCCCCGGTCGTGGCGCGCCGCATCGGCCCCGCGAGGATGCGCACGCTGTTCCTCACCGGCGAGCAGATCAACGCGGAGCAGGCCCTCGCCTGGGGTCTGGCGGACGGCGTCGACACGAGCCCCGGCGCCGACTTCGACGGCGTCATGGACATGCTGGGGGCGGGCGGACCGGCGGCCCAGGCGGGCATCAAGACCCTCACCGCCACGCCCGACCTCCGGGAAGGGCTGCGCGAGGCCGCGGCCCTGACGGCCGAGTACTTCTTCTCGGACGAAGGACGCGAAGGGGTCCGTTCGTTCATTGAGAAGCGCACGCCCTCCTGGGTAGATTAAGTGGTCCCCAACCAGATCGGAGACACGTTGCGCCCTGCCCCCGCCGTACTCGCGCTGGTGCTCGCGGCCGGTCTCGCCACCGGCTGCTCCGACGCCGTCGACGAGATGCTCTCCCCGAGACCGACCGGCTGCTTCATCGGCGACACCGCAGAGCCGCTGCACCTGACCGCCGAGCAGACCTTCCATGCCTCCACCATCGCCGCCGTCGGGCTGCGCGACGGGATGAGCGAACGGGCCGTCGCGGTCGCGATCGCCACGGCGTTCCAGGAGTCGAAGCTGGCCAACATCGACTACGGCGACCGCGACTCGCTCGGGCTGTTCCAGCAGCGGCCCAGCGTCGGCTGGGGCACCGAGGAGGAGATCCTCGACCCGGTCTACGCCTCGTTCAAGTTCTACGAGAAGCTGCGGCGCACCGACGGCTGGGAGGACATGGCGATCGGCGACGCCGCGCAGGCCGTCCAGATCAGCGCCCACCCCGACCTCTACGAGCAGTGGGAGGACGAGGGCCTCATCGTCGCCGCGGCGTTCGCCGGCGGCGAGGAGACGGGCGTCTCGTGCATCGGCGGCACGGCGGGGGCGGACGCGCCCGACGCGGACGCGCTCGCCGAGGCGTACGCCTACCAGTGGGGCGTCGAGGTCGCCGGTGTCGAGGGCGAGGTCGTCACCATCGCCGCCGAGGACGCGGTCGCGGGCTGGAACCGGGCCTCGTGGGCGGTGGCGAAGTCCTACGAGTTCGACATCGCCTCGGTCGAGTACGCGGGAGCGCGCTGGGAGCCCGGAGAGGACGGCTGGGCGAGGCCCGAGGACGAGGTGGCCGAGGTGGCCGCCGCGGACGAGTCCACGGTGGTCGTCACGCTGGGGACCTCTCAGGAGTGAGCCTGCGGGCGCGGCCGGGCCTCCGCCACGCCCGAAACTGTCTGCAATAGATGCTTTCACGCCGTGTCGATCGAAGCGGCGTGAGGATACCAAGTCGGGCGCTCGTGTCCGTTTAGTTCAGTGAACACCGGTGCACCACCGTTCAATCTGATTACAGTGCATGTAGCCGGCTTGTCAGTATTCGCCATTATTCGCCCGTGATTCACCGGGCAGCTATCCATGTTTCCCCGCAGGTGCAAGTGCGCCTGTTGGGCTGGACGGACCCATTCGATCACTCCTGCCAAGCGAGGTCTCCATGCACGTTTCCCGTCGAATCCTGCTCGCGTCCTCGGCGGCGGCCGCCGCCACGGCCGTCCCGTCCGCCGCCCGGGCCGAGGACCGCCGCCACCACAAGATCGAGAACGACCCGTTCACGCTGGGCGTGGCCTCCGGCGATCCCGCCCCCGACGGGGTGGTCCTGTGGACTCGCCTGGCCACCGATCCGCTCGCCGAGGACGGCATGGGCGGCATGCCCGACGCCGCCTTCGACGTCAAGTGGGAGGTGGCCACCGACGAGCAATTCCGGCGCCGCGTGGCCTCCGGCCGCGAGCAGGCCCGCCCCGAGCAGGGCCACAGCGTCCACGTCGAGCTGACCGGCCTCGACGCCGGCGCCGAGTACTACTACCGCTTCCGGACCGGCCGCTGGATCTCCCCGACCGGGCGGACCCTCACCGCCCCCGCGCTCGACGCGATGCCGGAGCGGCTGCGCATGGCCTTCGCCTCCTGCTCGCAGTACGAGCACGGCTACTTCACCGCCTACCGGCACATGGCCGAGTCCTCCCCCGACCTCATCCTCCACCTGGGCGACTACCAGTACGAGTACAAGAAGGACGTGTACACCTCCCCCGACGGCAACGTCCGCGACCACGCCGGACCCGAGACGGTGACCCTCGCGAACTACCGGCAGCGCCACGCCCAGTACAAGACCGACCTCGACCTCCAGGCCGCCCACGCCGCCGCGCCATGGCTGGTGGTGTGGGACGACCACGAGACCGAGAACAACTGGGCCGGCGAGGTCCCCGAGCAGGGCTCCGACACTCCCGCCCGCGAGGACTTCCTGGCCCGCCGGGCGGCGGCCTTCCAGGCGTACTGGGAGAACATGCCGCTGCGCCGATCCTCGGTCCCCGAGGGCATCGACATGCAGCTGTACCGGCGTGTCGAGTGGGGACGGCTCGCGCGCTTCCACATGCTCGACACCCGCCAGTACCGCGACGACCAGGCCTGCGGCGACGGCTGGAACGACGACTGCTCCGAGGCCTGGGACGAGAAGCGCTCGATCACCGGCGACGAGCAGGAGGACTGGCTCATCGAGGGCTTCCAGTCCTCGCGGGCCCGCTGGGACCTGCTCGGCCAGCAGGTCTTCTTCGCGCAGCGCGACGCCGACGCCGGGCCGATCAAGCGCACCAGCATGGACGGCTGGGACGGCTACACGGCCTCCCGGGACCGGATCATCGAGGGCTGGCGGGAGGCGGGCGTCCGCAACCCGGTGGTGCTCACCGGCGACGTGCACACCCACTGGGCCTCAGAGCTCCTGGCCGACTTCGACGACCCGGACTCCGAGCGGGTGGGCGTGGAGCTGGTGACCACGTCGATCACCTCCGGCGGCGACGGCGTCGACTCGGTGCCGGAGGAGAACCAGGCGCTGCGGATCAACCCCCACATCAAGTTCCGCAACGCCCAGCGCGGGTGGGTGCACGCGACGATCACGCCCGAGCAGCTCGACGTCGACTTCCAGGTCGTCCCGATCGTGACCGAGCAGGGCTCGGAGGCGTACGTCCGCCGCTCCTACACCGTCGCCGACGGCGACCGCACGCTGCACCAGACCTACGACCGGACGCCGGAGTCGTCCAGGACGACCGAGTCGACCGACCCGTTCGCCGGCTCCGACGAGAACGCCGACGACGCTTTGCGGTGATCTGCGTCGCGGCCGTGCCGCATGGCGGGACGGCCGCGACGATTCCCTCGCGAGAACGACGTGTATTGCAATGTTAGTCCTGTGTATGCCCCGTTTTTCCGAACCGTGCGGCTCGCGCGGAGCGGCTAGAGTGTGCCTGAAGAACTTGCCCACTCGACCCCGGAGCGAAGAGATGACGTATCCACCCCAAGCAGGACAGCCCACGAACGGGCCGCAGCAGCCGCCCGCCTCGGACCCGCTGACCGAGTTCGGCGTCAAGCCGAACCCGGCGCGCCCGGCGAAGGTCAACTGGCTGACCCAGGCCCTGTGGGGCTACCTGGCAGTGTCCGTCCTGATGCTGCTGTTCTCCATCATCGCCGTCGCCACGGCGCCGTGGTGGCTCTCCACCGGCTTCATCGTGGTCTCGGGCATCGTGGGACTGGTCTTCCACAGCCTCTCCGCCGTCATCGCCTGGTTCGTCTCCAAGGAGAAGCTGGGCATGTTCGGCGCCTCCGATCCGCGCACGATCCTGCTGATCGGCTTCGGCATCCTCGGCTTCTTCAGCCTGTTCGGCTTCTTCGGCGGCTGGGGCCTGGGCTGGTACGCGGCCCTGGGGGCCCTGCTGGGCCTGGCCCGGCTCGCGGCCGTCGGCGCGATGTTCGCCCTGGTGTTCCAGCCGGAGGTGCACCAGTGGCTGCTCTCGAAGCCGGGGAACCTCCCGAGCCGTCCGCCCGCGGCACCCGGCCACCAGCAGGGCTACCAGCAGCCGCCGCAGGCCCCCGGTTACCCGCAGCAGCAGCCCCCCGGGCAGCAGGGCTACCAGCAGCCGCCGTCCGGCCCGGGCTACCCGCAGCAGTAGCGGCCCCGAGAACGGCGAGGGGCGGGGGTGGATGCCGCGGCATCCGCCCCCGCCCCTCGCCGTTCTCGGGCGGGTCAGTTCTCGTCGGTGCGCAGGGCGGCGATGAAGGCGTCCTGCGGAACCTCGACGCGCCCGACGGTCTTCATCCGCTTCTTGCCCTCCTTCTGCTTCTCCAGCAGCTTGCGCTTGCGGGAGATGTCGCCGCCGTAGCACTTGGCGAGGACGTCCTTGCGCAGCGCGCGAATGTTCTCGCGGGCGATGATGCGCGAGCCGATCGCCGCCTGGATGGGCACCTCGAACTGCTGGCGCGGGATGAGCTTCTTGAGCCGCTCGGCGAGCTTGACCCCGTACGCGTAGGCCTGGTCCCGGTGGACGATCGCGGCGAAGGCGTCCACCCGCTCGCCCTGGAGGAGGATGTCCACCTTCACCAGGTCGGCGCTCTGCGCGCCCTCGATCTCGTAGTCGAGCGAGGCGTAGCCCTTGGTGCGGCTCTTCAGCTGGTCGAAGAAGTCGAACACGATCTCGGCCAGCGGCAGCGTGTAGCGGATCTCGACGCGTT
>NZ_DATGOP010000052.1:0-71858 GCF_035305885.1 Pseudonocardia sp. | reverse complement strand
CATGTGCGTGAGCAGCGCGTAGCTCGCGATGTTGAACGGCACGCCGAGGAACAGGTCCGCGCTGCGCTGGTAGAGCTGGCAGGACAGCTCGCCGTCGGCGACGTAGAACTGGAACAGCGCGTGGCAGGGCGGCAGCGCCATCCGCGGGATGTCGGCGACGTTCCACGCGGACACGACCATCCGCCGGGAGTCCGGGTTCTCCCGCAACGTGCGCAGCACCTCGCTGATCTGGTCCACGTGCCCGCCGTCCGGGGTGGGCCACGACCGCCACTGGACCCCGTAGATCGGGCCGAGATCACCGTCGGGCCCGGCCCACTCGTCCCAGATCGTGACGCGGTTGTCCTGCAGCCAGCGCGCGTTCCCGTCGCCGCGCAGGAACCACAGCAGCTCGTAGGCCACCGAGCGGAAGTGCACCTTCTTCGTGGTGATCAGCGGGAAGCCGTCGGCCAGCCGGTAGCGCAGCTGGTGGCCGAAGATCGAACGCGTGCCCGTGCCGGTCCGGTCCGCCTTGCAGGACCCGGTGTCGAGCACGCGGCGGAGCAGGTCCTCGTACTGCGTGTCCGGCATGCCCCGTCCTCGCCCGCGAAGGTGTGCGTCGTCGGGGCCCGATCCTATGCCCGGGCGGACCGGGCACCGGACGACGCGCCCACCGCGCGCGCCATCGACGGGCTGATCCCGCCCCAGCGGGGCAGCGACCGGGCCAGGACCGGGTCCCCCTCGACCGCGAACGCCCCGCTCGCCCGTGCCTCGGTGAGCGCGAGCCGGCCGCGCTGAACGTCGACGAGCGTCGCGACGTCGGTGCGGACCACCAGGTCGTCCCCGGCGCCGGGGTAGGTCACGCACACCTCGGGCCACGGACGCTGCAGCACCAGCCAGAACCGGTCGCGTGGGCGGTCGCGCAGCGCGAACCGGACCACCACCCGGCGCGCCGGCAGGGCGTCGAGGTCGATCATGCGGGCCCACGACCAGAGCGCGATGTACGGGTCCTGCTCGCGCGGGGTCACCTCGCGCCAACGCTCCCCCCACGCCCCGAGCGCCATGACGACCTGGGCGAGCTCCCGCCCCGACGGCGTGAGGTGGTAACGCCGCCCGCGCCCGCGCGGCGCGGGGGCACTGGCGACGACGCCGTCGCGCTCCAGCGTGCGCAGCCTCGAGGCGAGCAGCGTCGTCGACATCCGCGGGCAGCCCTCGTGGATCTGTGAGAACCGCTCGCAGCCCAGCCACAGGTTCCGGATGATCAGCGGCGTCCACCGCTCGGCGAGCACCTCCGCGCCGAGGGCGATCGGGCAGTACTGCCCGTAGCCGCGCTCCACGGGCACCACTATGGCCCCGCCCGGAGCGGACGCCAACTCCGATTTCTGTCGTGGGCGCCCGCCCGCGTCCGGCCCATCCTCGGCTGCGACGAACCGGAACCGGAGGCACACCATGACCACCGATGCCATGACGGCACAGCGGACGATGTGGGCGCTCGGGGACTACCACGCCGTGTCCGAGGTGCTCGCGGGCTTCGGACCCGACCTGGTCCGGGCCTGCGGGATCACGGCGGGGCAGCGCGTGCTCGACGTCGCGGCCGGGACGGGGAACGTCGCCGTCCCCGCCGCCGCCACGGGGGCGCGGGTCGTCGCCTCGGACCTCACCCCCGAGCTGCTGGAGGTCGGGCGCCGCGTCGCCGCCGAGCGCGGGCTGGACCTGGAGTGGGTGGAGGCGGACGCGCAGTCCCTGCCGTTCGCCGACGACGAGTTCGACGTGGTGACCTCGGCGGTCGGGGTGATCTTCGCCCCCGACCACCGCGCCGTCGCCGACGAGCTGGTGCGGGTTTGCCGCCCCGGCGGATTGATCGGGATGATCAACTGGCCGCCCGAGGGGTTCGTGTCGGAGTTCTTCGCGGTGTTCGCCCGGTACCAGCCACCGCCGCCGGGCGCGGCGTCCCCGCTGCTGTGGGGCACCGAGGAGCACGTGGCGGAGCTGTTCGGCGACCGGGTCGAGTCGCTGCAGGTCTCCCGCCACGCCCTCACCGTCGACCAGTTCACCGAGCCGGCGCAGCTCTGCGCGTTCTACAAACGCACCTTCGGCCCGACGATCTCCACCTATGCCGCGACCGCCCACGACCCGGACCGCGTCGCCGCCCTCGACCGCGACTTCCTCGACTTCGCGGTCCGCACCGACCGCGGCCGCCCGGGCGGCCCGGCCCGTTACGAGTACGACTACGTCCGGGTGGTCGCCCGGGTGCGCTGAGCCACCGCCACGGCCCACGTTGACAACTTAACTAAGTTCAAGGACGCTGGTCCTTAACTTAGTTAAGAGGGGTGAGCCGTGCGGAAGAAGGCACTCGTGGTGGGACTCGGGATCGCGGGGATGTCCGCGGCGATCGGGCTGCGGCGCGCGGGGTGGACGCCGGTGGTCGTCGAACGGGCGCCGCAGCGTCGAACCGGGGGCTACTTCGTCTTCCTGTTCCCGGAGGGCGTGCAGGCCGCGGCCGAGCTGGGGATCACCGATCACCTGCACACCCGCAACCCCGAGTGGGAGCCGGGCGGGATCACGTGGTCGTTCACCCGGCGGGGACGCCGGAAGCCGGCCCTCGGCTTCCTGGACCTCGGCGGGGCCGCCGTGCTGCGCGGCGACGTCGAGGCCGCGCTGTGGCGCAGCATCTCCGCGGGCGAGGAGCCGGTCGAGGTCAGGTTCGCCACCACGCCGCTCGAGATCACCGAGCGCAACGACGAGGTGGAGGTCCTGCTGGCCGAGGCCGACACCGGGGCGCGGTACCGGGAGGGCTTCGACCTCGTCGTCGGCGCGGACGGGCTGCGCTCGAGCGTGCGCCGGATGGTGTTCGGCCCGGACGCGGAGTTCCTGACCGACTGGAACGCGATGATCTGCGCGTTCCAGCTGCCCGAGCAGGTGCCCTCGATCGCGCCGAGCCACACGGTCGCCTCTGCGCGCGCGAAGCGGGCGGTGTGGGTGTTCGGGTTCGGCGACCACCCACCGACCGCGCTGCTCACCTACTGCACCGACGACGTCCCGGGGCAGTTCGCCGGATCGCGGATCGAGCGGCTGCGCGAGGTCTACGCCGGGATGGACGACCCGGTGGTGCGCCACGTCCTCGACTGCTTCGAACGGGCCCCGGAGCACCTGTTCGACTCGGTGCACCAGGTGAAGCTGCCGCGGTGGAGCCGGGGGCGGGTCGTGCTGACCGGGGACGCGGCGTGGTGCATGACCACCTACTCGGGCATGGGCGCCTCGTCGGCGATGCGCGGCGGCGCCGCGCTCGCCACGGCCCTGCAGCGCCACCCCGACGACCTCGGCGCCGCCCTCGCTGCGTGGGAGACCGGGCTGCGCCCGTTCATCACCGGGCAGCAGAACTCCGCGCGGGTCAAGCAGCAGCGGTTCGTCCCGACGAACCGCCTGTTGGAGCTGGTGCGCGCGCTCGTCCTCGACGCGGCCCGCCGGGTGACCCACCGCAGGATCGCCTCCTCCGCCGCACCGCGGCCCGCGGCCCTGCCCGGCGCGGCGCGCTGACGCCGCCGCGACCGGGCGAGCCGGACGCGGCCGCTACGCCAGGTGCCGCAGGAGGGCCGCGGCGACGGCGTCCGGGGCGTCCTCGGGGAGGAAGTGGCCCGCCTCCGGCACGACGTGCAGCCGGGCGCCGGGGATCGCGGCCGCGAGCCGGCGCCCGACGTCGGGGGTGAGCCAGGCGTCGCGCTCGCCCCAGAGGACGAGGGTCGGCGTGCGCATCCGGTCGAGCCGGGCGACGGCCTCGGCGGTGTCGGCGTGGCGAACGGCCACCACCTGGTCGACCCAGCGTTCCTGCCCGGCGCGGCCCGCCCACGGCCGCAGGTACTCCTCCAGCACGTCGGATGGCAGCGGCCGGTGGACGGCGCTGCGCAGGCGCGGCCGGATGATGTCGGCGAACACGTGCGTCGGCATCGTCCGGTAGGCCGTGCTGTGCCGCTGCATGTGCTCGGTGAACGGGGTGTTCCACGGCCCGATCACCGCGGCGTCCAGCAGCGCCAGCCGGCGCGCTGGCACGCCGTGGACGAGGTGGGCGCGGACCACGACCCCGCCGCCGATGTCGTGTCCCACGAGGTGGGACGCGGTCAGGCCCCAGTGGTCGACGAGCTCGGCGAGCGTCGCCGCCTGGCGGGCGATCGACGGCGCCACCCCGGAGGCCACCCGCGAGTCGCCGAAGCCGAGCATGTCCCAGACGTGCACGGCGTGGGTCCGCGCCAGCAGCGGCACCACGCGGCGCCACAGGTACGACCAGGCGGGGGTGCCGTGGACCAGGACGACCGGTGGTCCGTCGCCGAACACCCCGGCGGCGACCTCGCCGCCGGCCACGCGGATCCGGTCCGGGAGCCGCCAGGCCGCCGTCATGCCGCGCGCACCGCCGCTCGACGGGGGCCGTAGACCAGCCGCCGCAGCAGCACCTCGGCCGGACCGCGGTAGGACCGGCGCTGCATGGCGTACGCGGCCACGAGCGAGATCAGCCACACCGCCGTGGCACACGCGGCGGCGGCGAACGTCGGGCTCGCCGCGGTGGCGCCGAGCCCCAGCGCGAACGGCCAGGCCAGCACCGCCCACGCCACCGACTGGAACAGGTAGCCGGACAGCGACCGCTCGCCGAGCGCGGTGAGCGCGCCGACCACGACGTTCTCGCGCGGGGAGCGCGTCCGCGTCGTGAGCGCGTGGGCGAGCAGGCCGAACAGTGCGACGTAACCGACGCCGCCGAACGTGCCCGACACCTCGTACAGCAGCTTCACCCACGGCGCCGCGGCGGCGCCGACCTCGATCAGGCCCGCGCTGAACAGCCCCATCGGCAGACCGCCCGCCACGGCGAGCCCGATGCCGCCCACGGCCGCCACGCGCAGCATCCGCAGGTGCCGCCCGGGCTCCTCGAGGATCCGCTTCCGTGCCGCCCACGCGCCGACCCAGACGACGAAGACCAGGCCCGTGATCGTGAGCGTGTGGATCGGCCACTCCTGCAGCCGGTGCACCAGCGAGGAGAGGTAGTCCGGCTGGGCGAAGGAGGCGTTCGGCGAGGTGGGCACCTGGGCCGGAGGGCCGCCCGCCGTCAGCGCGATCACCACGGCGAGCACGGCCGAGTACACCCCGGTGACCGCGAGGTACCAGGGCGCCAGCCGGTACACGCGCTCGCCCCGGCGGAGCAGCAGCAGGGTGAAGGCGATCCCGACCAGGCCGTAGCCGCCCAGGAAGTCGCCGCTGAGCAGCAGCACGCCGTGAACCGCGCCGAAGACCAGAAGCCACGCGTTGCGGCGCAGCAGCACCGACCGCGCGGCGCGCGGGTCCCCCGTCGCGGCGTCCTGCCGGCGGGCGATCTGCACCAGCCCGTAGCCGAACATGATCGCGAACATCGGGTAGGCCCGCGCGTGCACCAGCGTGAACATGAGCAGGTTGTAGGCGCGCTCCAGGCCGTGCGGCGTGGTGTCGACACCGGGCGCGGCCGCGAAGAACGCGCCCGCGCAGTTGGCGAGCGCGATGAACAGCAGCATGGCCCCGCGGGCCAGGTCGGGCGCGAGCGCGCGCTCGGCGCGGCGCACGGGCCCTCTCACGGCGACGGACACGTATCCCCCTTTAGTTGATGACATAAACTATAAGGGACATACTAATGCGGTGTTCGAGCGGCGCGACCGTTGGGGGGAGACTGCTCCGGTGACGGTCGACGAGGTGCCCCCGACGCTGGGCCGGCTGTGGCGGCTGCGCTCGGGTTCCCGGCTGGGGCGTCCGGCGGAGCTCGACGTCGAGCGGATCGTGCGCACGGCCGTCGACCTCGCCGACCGCGATGGGCTGAGCGCCGTCACGCTGTCGCGGGTGGCCAAGGAGCTCGGCTTCACGACGATGTCGCTGTACCGGCACGTCGGCTCGAAGGACGAGCTGTACGTGCTCATGGGCGACCACGTCCTCGGTGCCCCGCCCGAGATCCACGCGGCGGACTGGCGGGACGGGCTGCGGCACTGGGCCGTCGCCCACCGGCAGGTGCACGGACGGCACGAGTGGCTGGCCCGGCTGCCGGTCTCCGGACCGCCGGGCGGGCCGAACGCGACCGCCTGGCTCGACGTGGGCCTGCGGGTGCTGCGCGACACGGGGCTCGGCTGGGCGGCGAAGGTCAACGTGCTCACCGTGCTCAGCGGCTACGTCCGCAGCACGGCCCTGCAGTCCGCGGAGCTGGCGGCGGGCCGCAGCCGGACCGGGCAGGGCGCCGCCGAGGTGGCCCGCGAATACGGTCGGGCCATGGCCCGCCTGGTGGACCGCGACCGGTTCCCCGACGCGGCCGCGTTGTTCGCGTCCGACCTGTTCGAGTCCGCCCCGACGCGCCCCGCCGCGCAGGCGGAGCCCGGCCCCGCCTTCACGTTCGGACTCGACCTGATCCTGGACGGCGTCGCGGCCGCCGTCGACGCCGCGCGGGCGGAACCCGTCCGCACCCGGAAAACCGGAAACACAAGGGGGGAAACATGCGACACGCGGTGAACCTGCCTCCGTTCGCGCCACCGGAGACCCTGGTCTCCCTCGCCGTGGACGCCGAACGGGCCGGCTGGGACGGCGTGTTCTTCTGGGACCACATGACGTGGCTGCCCGAGCTGCGGCTCGACGTGCACGACCCGTGGGTGCTGCTCGGCGCCGTCGCCGTCCGGACCGAGCGGGTGGTGCTCGGCACGATGGTGACCCCCCTGGCGCGGCGCAGGCCGTGGAAGGTCGCCAAGGAGCTCACCACCCTCGACCACCTCAGCGGGGGGCGCACGGTGCTGGGCGTCGGCCTCGGCGCGCCGCCCGACGCCGAGTTCGCCGCGTTCGGGGAGCCGAGCGACGCCCGCCACCGTGCCAACGTGCTCGACGAGGGCCTCGCCGTGCTCGACGGCCTGCTGCGTGGCCGCGTCGACCACGACGGCGAGCACTTCGAGGTGCACACCGAGCTGCTGCCCCGGCCGGTGCAGTCCCCGCGGCCACCCATCTGGGTCGCGGGCGAGAGCCCGCACCGCAGGCCGCTGCGCCGGGCGCTGGGGTGGGACGGCTTCGTCCCGCTGTCGGTGGGCGGCGCCCTGACCCCGGAGCAGGTCGCCGACTACCTCGACGGGGTCGAGCGGCCCCCGGGGTGGGACGTCGTCTCCGTGCACATGGCCGGCCATCCCGCCCGCGACTACGAGAAGGCGGGCGTGACCTGGCTCGTGACGGGCATCGACCCGGAGGGCGGCTGGGTCGACGAGCTGCGGGCCTCCATCCGCCGCGGGCCGCGGGACTGATCGAGCGCCGCCCGGCCCCGGCCCCCGCTCATCGCGGCGGCGCCGGGTCGGGCGGCGTTCGCACGTCGCGGTAACGACCCCGCCGGGCCGGCCGAACCATGCAGGGCCCGGGCTCCCCACCGACCAGGAGCGACGGCGGGCAGTTCCCGCGAAGGAGGATCATGGAGTACGTCGGTCCGCCGCCGGTCCGGCCGGAGCCCCCACGCCCCCGGCAGACCAACCACATCCTCCACCTGCTGCTGTCGATCCTCACCGCGGGCTTCTGGCTGGTCATCTGGGGTATCGCCGCTCAGCAGACCGCTGGGATCAACCACCAGGCGCAGCTGCGGTACCGGGAGGACCTCGAACGCTGGAAGCTGGAGTACGACGCCTGGCAGCGCTGGTACGCCCTGGTCTACCGGCTCCCGCCTCCGCCGATCGCGTACTGATCTCCGGGTCGGAGGTGGCGGGCGAGGAAACGGCCCGCGGCCTCCCCCGCGAACGCCGGGACGCCGGTGTGCCCGCCCGTGTTCGCGTGCAGCGTCTTCTCCTTCGAGCCGAAGGCGTCGAACAGGTCCAGGGCGAGCTGCCGGTCGTTGCCCTCGTCGTCCCACTGCAGCAGGACGTGCAGCGGGATGGTGACCCGCCGGGCCTCGTCGAACATCGCACGCGGCACGTAGCTGCCGGCGAACAGGACGGCGGCCGCGATGCGCGGCTCGACCACCGCCAGCCGGACACCGATGGCGATCGGCCCGCCGGAGTACCCGACCGGGCCGCCGATCCCCGGCAGGGCCAGCAGGGCGCCGAGGGCCGCCCGCCACTCCGGCACCGCCCGGTCGACCAGCGGACGGACCAGCCGCTCGACGATCTCGTCGTCGACCGGCCCACCGGCCGCGATCGCCCGGCGCAGGTCGGCGCGGGCCTCGTCGGCGGCGGCGGACCGGGGCCGGTCACCGGCGCCGGGCAGCTCGAGGGTGGCCGCGGCGAAGCCGTCCGCCACGGCGGCCCGGGCGCGGGCGGCCAACCGGGGGTACATCGCGTCGAGGCCACCGGGGTGGCCGAGCAGGACCAGCGGGACCGGCGCGGATGCGCGGCCGGGCGCCCAGAGGATGCCGGGGATGTCGACGAGGCTGAACCGGCGTACGACGACGCCGTCGAGGTGCTGTTCGGTGGTGAAGTGCATGTTCCGGCCTTCCGGGAGTGCTCGGGAACGGCGCTCCCGGGCGACCTACCGCCCGACCGTGACCCCTTCGAGGAGCACCCACGTCGATGCGTTCACGGGTACCACCTCCTCGATCTCGCGCACGGCCTCCGGCACCGTAGCCGACGATCCCGAGGTCTCACCACCGAGTTCCGGGCGATCCGTTGACCTTGCCGTCACGGCAACTCCTACCGGCTGCGCCCCCTCTCCTCGACCGTGGCCGCCACGATCACGCACCTGGAGGAGGGGACCGAGATGCCGGTCGAGGAGATGTTCGAGGCGATGGCACCCGAGCGCGCGGCATACCTCAACGGCCTGCCGCGCAAGCGCACCGCGGCCGGCACGCAGCTCGCGACGAGCTCCGCCGCACCCTGCTGGTCGAGCCGACCTACCGGCCCCGTTGGCTGCTGCCCGGCGTGGTCGTCGGCGCCGACGAGTCGCCCTTCGCGGCGGCGGCGCGCGCCGTACGGCACGAGCTCGGCCCGTCCGTCGAACCGGGACGGCTGTTGGTGGTCGACCGGGTTCCGCCCGGCCCCGGCCGCATCGAGGGGCTCCTCTTGGTCTACGACGGCGCCCCGCTCCCCTCCGAGGAGGAGATCGCGCTTCCGGCCGAGCTGCGCAGCTGGGCCTGGTGCACCGGTGACGAGCTGGAGGCCCGGCTCTCGGCGCACGTGCTGCGACGCACGCGAGCAGCGCGCCGCGCCCGGGCCGAAGGGACGACGCTGTACCTGGAGAACGGCTCCCCGATCCGACAACTACTCCAACCATCGCGGCTCCGCGGGGCGGCCGTCCCGCAGCACGCTGCGCGCCGCGTCGACGAAGCCGGACGGGAAGATCCGGACGTTGCGCAGGTCCGGGTCGTCGATCGCCCACCAGCTGAGCTCCTGGACGTAGCCGCGCTCGTACTCGCTGAGGTTGGCCCGACTCAGCTCGGTCGAGGCGAAACGGCACCAGAAGTACCACTCGTCGACCGCACGCGTGACGCCCGAGGCATCGGTGATGCTCTTGCGACGTCGCCAGATGCACGACCCCGGATCGTCGACGACCTGCCCCGTCTCCTCGAAGATCTCCCGCACCATCGCAGCGTCGAGGCTCTCCCCGGGCTCGACCCCGCCTCCGACGAGGATCCAGTAGTCGGTGACCGGGTCCGACGCGTCGAGCGGCATTTCGTCGCGCACCCTCATCAGCAGGATCCGGCCGTCAGGTCCGGTGATCAGGGCGCGCACCCCCCGCCGGAAGACGGTCACGCCGCTGCCGCTGCGCGGGCACAGCAACGGTTGCTTCCGGAGGTGCGCCGCCAGAGGCGCGTGGTGACGTGGTCGGCGTCGCGGCCGACGCCGCGCAGGGTGGCGGAGGCGAAGCTGCGTTGCCATTCGAGGCCGACGTAGCCGAGGCCGGGGTGGGTGCAGGACAGGCCGCGGGAGTGTCGGGGCGATCCAGTGGCGTCGAGCGCGCCGAGGGGGGTGAGGTGGTCCAGGGCGGGGCGGTAGCCGGTGGCGAGCAGGATGGTGTCGACGTGCTCGTGTCGGCCGTCGGGCCAGATGACCTGGTCCCCGTCGACGTGGGTGAACATCGGGCGGCGGGCGGGGCGTCCGACGTCGATGGCGGGGCGGTAGGTGCCGTCGTCGACGACGGGGATGCCGGGTTCGGTGCGCAGCAGGTGCCCGATGGGCAGGCGGTCGTAGCCGAGGACGGCCGACCAGAAGTGCACGTCGCGGCCGAGGAGGCGTTGCGGCGCGTACCTGATCGGGGCGCGGGATGCGAGGGTGACGTGGGCGTGTCGGGCGAGCTCGAGCGCGATCTGCACGGCTGAGTTGCGCGCGCCGACGACCACGACGCGCTGCCCGGCGAACGGCTGCGGCGAGCGGTAGTCGGCGGCGTGCAGGACGTGCCCGGTGAAGGTGTGCAGGCCGGGCAGGTCGGGCCGGTGCGGGGTTCCGAAGCCGCCGCTGGCGGCGATCAGCAGCGGGGCGGTCGAGGTTGTGGTCGGGGTGTGGACCGCGAAGCCGTCTCCGTCGGGGTGGACGTCGGTGACGCGCTGGTCGGTGCGGATGTCGGCGTCGAGGGTGGCGGCGTAGCGGCGCAGGTAGTCGACGACTTCGTCACGGTGCGGGTAGTGGTCGGGGTCTCCGGGGAACGGCAGCCCCGGCAGCGCGCTGTAGCGGGCCGGGGAGAACAGCACGAGGCTGTCGTAGTAGCGCGGCCACGAGCCGACCGGCTCGGGTCCGGCCTCCGACACGACCGGGTTCAGGCCGCGGGCGAGCAGCGAGCGGGCAGCAGCGAGGCCGGCCTGGCCGGCGCCGACGACGATCGCGTCGGAACTGTTCACACGCACCTCGAAGATCGAGTCCTCCGGGGTGGAGGAACGGTCGGTTCAGGGACAGGTGTGCTCGTCCGCGCAGCGCGTGGTGGTGCACGGCGCGGCTGCTGAGGCGAGGTTCGGGTTAGAGGTCGTCGGCGCGGCGGCGCTCCAGGAGGACCGTGTCGCGCCAGACCCCGTGGTGGCGGGCGATGCGTTCGCGCACGCCCAGCGTGCGGTACCCGGCGGACCGGTGCAGGGCGATGGCCGCCCGGTTCTCGGGGAAGATCGTGGTCTGCAGGGTCCACAGCCCGGCGTCGTCGGCGGCGGTCACCTGCCGGTGGATCAGCGCCTTGCCGACACCGCGGCCGCGGTGGCGCTCGCCGACGTAGACCGAGGTCTCGGCGACCCCGCAGTAGACCGGCCGGGAGGACACCGCAGCGGCGGCGGCCCAACCCACGACCCGGCCGTCGATCTCGGCCACCCACCGGTGGTCGGGCAGCCAGGTGCGGTCCAGGGTGCGCCGGTCGGGGACCTCCGTTTCGAACGTGGCGTTGCCGGTGGCGATGCCCTCGGCGTAGATGCGCCGCACGTCTGCCCAGTCCTCGGGCTGCATGGTGCGGACGGTGACGTCGGCGGGCAGGTCGGTGGGGCAGCACGGGCGCGGCCCGAGCACGCCCATGACCGCGTCGGCGGCGTGCGGCAGGCCGGTGCAGCAGGCCGGGTTGATCGACACCAAGGTCGAGGTGCCTTCCTTGCGCAGCCGCACGAACCCGACGTCGGCCAGCTTGCGCAGGTGGTGCGAGCAGGTCGACTGGCTGATCCCGAGCTGCTCGGTGAGCGCCCCGACGGTGGTCTCCCGCCCGGCCACCGCGACGGCGTGCAGCAGCCGCACCCGCATCGGTTCGGCCAGGCAGGCGAACCACTCCGCGTACGTCGCCGCATCCCGTGCCCCCAGCTGCGCCGGCTGGAACGCCGACTCCTGGGCAGGCACCACGGACAGCGACGGGGAGGCACTCATGCCAGACAGTATCGACGCACATCGATGATTGCGTCAATCGATGGCGGTCGATACAGTCCAGCCCCATCAATCGACCCAGATCGATGGAGCGTCTCATGGATGAGGTGGACAGGGGGCTGCCGGTCGTGGTGGTGGGTGCCGGGCCGGCCGGATTGGCCGCGGCCGCGCACCTGCTCGGACGGGGGCTGACGCCGCTGGTGTTGGAGGCCGGCCCGGTGGCGGGCGCGGCGGTGCGGGAGTGGCACCACGTGCGGCTGTTCTCCCGGTGGGGTGAGCTGGTCGACGAGGCCGCGGCGAAGCTGCTGGCCCCGACCGGGTGGCGCACGCCGGGCCCGGACCGCTACCCGACCGGCCGGGAGTGGGCCGAGCAGTACCTGCAGCCGCTCGCCGACGCCCTGGGCGACCGGGTCCGTTACGGCGCGCGGGTCACGGGCGTGGCCCGCCGCGGGTGGGACCGCGTGGTCGACGCCGCCCGGGGCACCGAGCCGCTGACGGTGCGGGTCGCGACCGCCGGCGGCGAGGAGCGGATCACCGCGCGGGCGGTCATCGACGCGTCCGGCACCTGGGGCCTGCCCAACCCGCTGGGCGGTGACGGGCTCCCGGCGCTCGGGGAACGGGACGCGGCGGACCGGATCCGCTACCGGATCCCGGACCTGACCGACCCCGGCGAGCGGGCCCGCTACACCGGCAAGCGGATCGTGGTCGCCGGCAGCGGGCACTCGGCGCTGACCGCGCTGGTGGCGTTCTCCGAGCTGGCCGACGAGGAACCCGGAACGCAGGTGGTGTGGCTGCTGCGGCGCGGGGAGATCGGCAACACCTTCGGCGGCGGGGACGCCGACCAGCTGCCCGCCCGCGGCGCGCTCGGCAGGCGCGCCGCCCAGGCGGTGGAGGCCGGGCACGTCCGGACCGTGACCGGGTTCCGCACCGCCGCCGTGCACCGCGACGTCACCGGCGACGGGACGGGCCGGCTGGTGCTGGAGTCGTTCGACGGGGTGCGGCTGGAGCCGGTCGACGAGGTCGTGGCGCTCACCGGGTTCCGCCCCGACCTGAGCTTCCTGTCCGAGGTCCGCCTGGACCTGGACCCGGTGCTGCAGGCGCCGCGCGCGCTGGCGCCGCTGATCGACCCGAACGTGCACTCCTGCGGCACCGTCTACCCGCACGGCGCACGCGAGCTGGCCCAGCCGGAGCCCGACGTCTACCTGGTCGGGATGAAGTCCTACGGGCGGGCGCCGACCTTCCTGTCGCTGACCGGCTACGAGCAGGTCCGGTCGGTGGTCGCGGCGATCGCCGGGGACCGGGAGGCCGCCGAGCGGGTGGAGCTGGTGCTGCCCGAGACCGGTGTCTGTTCGGGTGGAGGGCTCGTGGACGACACCGAGGGGGTTGCGAGCGACGACGCCGCGGCGGCGGGTGGCTGCTGCGGTCCCGCCGCGTCCGCTCCGCTGACGCTCGCCGCGCCCACGGGTGCTGCAGACTGATCGCGTCGTGCACGCCGAACGGATGACCGAGCGGCCCGGCGCGTTGTCGCGCGCCGGGCTGCGGCGGGTGCTCGCCGTCCTGTGCGCCACCGAGATCGTCAGCTGGGGCGTGCTCTACTACGCCTTCCCGGTGCTCGCACCGGGGATCGCGGCCGACACCGGCTGGTCGATCGGCACGATCACCGCCGCGTTCTCCCTCGGCCTGGTGGTCGCCGCGCTCGTCGGGATCCCGGTCGGGCGTTGGCTGGACCGGTTCGGCCCGCGGCTGGTCATGACCACGGGCTCGGTGCTGGCCGTCCCCGCGGTGCTGGCCATCGCCACCGCAGGGTCGCTGCCGTGGTTCTTCGCCGCCTGGGCGCTGGCCGGGGTGGCCCAGGCCGGCGTGCTCTACCAGCCCGCCTTCGCCGCGTTGACCCGCTGGTGGGGGCCGCGGCGCGTCACCGCCCTCACCGCGCTCACGCTGCTGGCCGGCCTGGCCAGCACCATCTTCGCCCCGCTCACCGCGGCGCTGTTCGAACGGCTGGGGTGGCGCGGCACCTACCTGGTGCTCGCCGCGGTCCTCGCGGCCGTGACGCTCCCGGCCCACCTGCTCGGGCTGCGTGGCCCGTGGCCCGCCCCGGACCACGAGGGGCACGGCGAGCACGGCGGGCACGACCCCGGGGCGGTCGCGCGCAGCCGCCCGTTCGTGCTGCTGGTCGCGGCCATCGCGCTCGGCACGTTCGCCGCGTTCGCGGTGGTGGTCAACCAGGTACCGTTGCTGATCGAGCGCGGGTTGTCCACCACGCTGGCGGCGTGGGCGCTGGGCCTCGGCGGGCTCGGGCAGGTGCTCGGGCGCCTCGGCTACGGCCGCCTCGCCGCGCACACGAGCGTTCGGGCCCGCGGCGTGCTCGTCCTCGCCCTCACGGCGGCGGCGACGGCCCTGCTCGGCCTCCTCCCCGGCCCCGCCGTGCTGCTCATCGCCGCGGCCATGCTCGCGGGTGCCGCCCGCGGCGTGTTCACCCTGCTGCAGGCCACCGCGGTCAGCGACCGCTGGGGCGCCGCCCACTACGGTCGGCTCAACGGGATCCTCTCCGCGCCCGCGATGATCGCCACCGCCCTCGCCCCCTGGGCCGGAGCGGCGCTGGCCGGGCTCCTCGGCGGCTACCCGCCGGTGTTCGCCGTGCTCGCGGTCCTCGCCGCGCTGGCCGCTGTCCTCGCCCTCGGCACCGTCCCGCCCCGCCGGCCGGCGACGGGGCCCACCACCCGGCCAACCGTCCCCGACCATCCCGAGAGAGGCCCCGTGCCCGACGTCCCCGAGGTCCTGTTCGTCTGCGTCCACAACGCCGGCCGCTCACAGATGGCCGCCGCCCTGCTCGACCACCACGCCCGGGGCCGCGTCCGCGTCCGCTCCGCCGGCTCCGCACCCGCCGACCGGATCAACCCCGCCGTCCACGAGGTGATGGCCGAGATCGGGCTGGACCTGACGAAACAGTTCCCCAAGCCCCTCACCGACGACGCCGTCCGCGCCGCCGACGTCGTGGTCACCATGGGCTGCGGCGACGCCTGCCCCGTCTACCCCGGCAAGCGCTACCTGGACTGGGAGCTGCCCGACCCGGCCGACCGGACCACCGACGACATCCGATCCATCCGCGACGAGATCGACGCCCGCGTCCGGGCCTTGCTCGCAGAGCTCACCGGGACGCTCTGAACGCGCCGTCCGGGCGGGCCGGAGCCCGTGCGGGCCGTCCCCGACGCGGATGATCCGGGATGAGGCGCCGTCGTCGGTGGCGATCACGTAGAGCTCGTGGGAGAGCGAACCCGCGCTGCGGGTGGCGCCGCTCGTCGGGGCGCGCTTGATTGGCCGAACAACCTTCCCGGCTACGCTCGCGCCCGTGGATGGACGCCCCAGCTTCGACGTCGGCCCGCTGAGCTCGGCGATCTTCCGGGTCGCCCGGCTGCACAAGTCGCTCGCGGCCCGCCTGCTGCGGGAGATCGGCCTGCACCCCGGCCAGGAGCTGGTCCTCATGACGCTGTGGCGGGACGGCCCGCAGCGCCAGGTCGACCTCGCCCGCACGCTCGACTCGGACGCGCCCACGATGACCCGCAGCATCGCGCGCCTGGAGAAGGCGGGCCTCGTCCGACGTTCACCCTCGCCCACCGACGGGCGCGCCACCATCGTCGAGGCCACCGAAGCGAGCCTGCCGCTGCGCGAACCGGTCGAGCAGGCGTGGGCCACCCTCGAGCGGCTCACGACCGACGCCTTGTCACGCCACCGGGCGTCCGAGGCGTTGTCGCTGCTCGCCGAGCTCGAGGCCGGACTGCAGGCCGCCGCGGACCGGGCCTCCCCCGACGCCCGCTGACGACTCTCCTTGAAAAGTTGGCCGAACAAGGAATAGGCTCGGCCAACTTAGTTGTTCGGCTAACTGAAGCACCGAACGGCCACCACGAGGAGCACCGATGTCCCAGCACACCGACGTCCGGACCCACCGGACCGCCTTCGAGCCCGTCCAGCTCGGCAGCCTGCGACTGCGCAACCGGATCGCGATGGCGCCGATGACCCGCAGCCGGTCCTACGACACCCACGCCACGCCCGACATGGCGACCTACTACTCCCAGCGCACCGGCGCCGGGCTGATCGTCACCGAGGGGATCCAGCCCAGCCCGGCCGGCCAGGGCTACCCGTCGACGCCCGGCCTGCACTCCGCGAGCCAGGTCGAGTCCTGGCGGGCGGTCACCGACGCGGTGCACGCCCGCGGCGGCACGATCGTCGCCCAGCTCATGCACACCGGCCGGATCGGGCACCCGAGCTCGACGGCCGCCGCCGGGCACGACGGCGTCGTCCCCGTCGGGCCGTCCCCGGTCCGCGCCGCCGGGCAGATCTTCACGCCCACGGGCCTGCAGGACCACGTGGTGCCGCGGGAGCTGACCGACGACGAGATCGTGGCCACCGTCGCCGACTTCGCCGACGCCGCCCGCAACGCCGTCGCCGCCGGCTTCGACGGTGTCGAGATCCACGGCGCCAACGGCTACCTGCTGCACCAGTTCCTCGCGACCAACGCCAACCGCCGCACCGACCGGTGGGGTGGGAGCCCCGAGAACCGCATCCGGCTGACCGTCGAGGTCGCCCGGGCCGTAGCCGACGCCATCGGCGCCGACCGCACCGGCCTGCGCCTCTCGCCGAACAACGGGCTCGGCGACACCCACGAGCCGGACCACGCCACGACCTACCCGCTGCTCGTCGCGGAGCTCAACGAGCTCGACCTGACCTACCTGCACCTCGTCGACGCGGGCGCCCCGGCGCTCACGCCGATCCTGCGGTCCACGTGGGACGGCGCACTCGTCCTGAACGCCGCCACGCCGGACCCCGTCGACCACCCGCGCCGCCTCGATCTGGTCGAGGCCGGAGCCGCTGACGTCGTCTCCTTCGGCCGGCTCTTCATCGCCAACCCCGACCTGGTCACGCGCCTCATTGCCGGCGCGGAGCTCGCGCTGCCCGACATGTCCCGGGCCTACGGCGGCGACCACCGCGGCTACACCGACTACCCCGCCCTCGCGGCGTCCTGACCCCCACGAACTGTTCCGGAGGACGAACCCATGACCACCACATCCCCCGCAACCGGCCGCACCGTCGTCATCACCGGCGCCGCCGGCGGCGTCGGCGCCGCGCTCGTCGAGCGCTTCCTCGGCAACGGCGACCGCGTCATCGCCACCGACCTCTCCGCGGACGCCCTCGACGCCCTGCGCTCCCGCCTCGACGCCGGGGCCGACCTCGTCACCGTCGCAGGCAGCATCGCCGACGAGCACGACGTCGAGGCCCTCGCCGCCGCGGCACGTGACGCGGGCGGCGTCGACGTCCTGCTGAACGTCGCCGGCTTCTTCCCGTTCGACCACTTCGCCGACACCACCCCGCAGCGCTGGCGCACCGTCATCGACATCAACCTCACCGGCTACTTCCTCGTCACCCACGCCCTCCTGCCCCTGATGCGGGGCCGCGGGTGGGGCCGGATCGTCAACGTGGGCTCCGCGTCCATGTACCCGGGTGTCGCCGGCCAGGTCCACTACGTCTCGGCGAAGGCGGGCCTCGTCGGCTTCACGCGCAGCCTGGCCCGCGAGGTGGGCGACGACGGGATCACCGTCAACCTGCTCACCCCGGGCCTGACCCTCACCGGGCCCGTCCTCGACCACTTCCCACCGGAGCTGATCGCCTCCCAGCGCGAGGGTCGCGCCCTGCGGCGGGACCAGCACGCCGACGACCTGGTCGGCCCGATCTTCTTCCTCGCCTCGCCGGACGCCGACTTCGTGACCGGTCAGACGCTCAACGTCGACGGTGGCATGTTCATGAACTGATCCGGGTGGTCTAGCGGGTGATGCCGGTGTGGCCGAGGGAGTACCGGCCCGGTTGCGGCCAAACGCAGAGCCCGTGCGGGCCGTTCCCGACGCGGATGGTCCGGATGAGGCGCCCGTCGTCGGTGGAGATCACGTAGACGGAGCGGTGGTAGCGGCCGGAGAGCCACAGCTGGGAGCCGTCGGCGGTCACGTTGCCCATGTCGGGGCTGCCGCCGCCCGGGAGGTGCCATTTCGTGATGGCCTCGCCGGTGTCGGCGTCGAGGACGCTGATCGAGCCCTCATGGCGGTTGGTGACGAAGAGCCGCGTGGCGTCGCGGGAGAGGTAGAGCCCGTGCGCGCCGTGTCCGGTGGGGATCTCGCGGATCACGGTCGTGGCGGCGCCGTCGAGGACCCACAGCCCGTTCTGCTGGGCGTCGGCGATGTAGAAGACCGAGCCGTCGGGGGCGAGCTTGATGTCCTGCGGGCCCATCCTCGTGTTGCGGTGCGGCATGTCGATCATCCGCAGCAGGGAGCGGGTCACGACGTCGACGACGGCGACGCGGCCGGCGAACTCGCAGGTGAACACGGCGGTCCGGCCGTCGAGGCCGAACTCGGCGTGGTCGATCCCCGCGCAGTCCGGGGTGCGCAGCTCGCCGAGCTCGGCCCAGGTGCGGGGGTCGTAGAAGACCAGCCGGCGGAGGCGTTCGGCGACCGAGATCGCGACGGCGCCGTCCGGGGTGAAGTACATGTTGTACGGGTCGGTGACCGGGATGGCGGCGCCGGGGGTGCCGGTGACCGGGTCGAAGGGCACGATCTTGTTGCCCGTGTCGTCGGTGGCGTAGAGCGTGGTCATGTCCCAGGACGGCACGACGTGCTGCAGCTCGCCGCCGAGCCGGTAGGTGCCCACCGTGGCGAAGGTGGCCGGGTCGATCACCCGCACCTCGCCCGACTTCGTGTGCGGCACGTACACCAGCGGTTTCGCCGACCGGACCGCGGGCGAGAGCATCCCGGCGCCCGCGTCGGCGTAGACGTTGCGCCGGTCGGTGACCGGTGGCATGCCCGGCAGGGCGTCCGGGTCCGCGACGGGCGTCGCGACCGGTGGGTCCGCCGCAGCGGGCGGATCCGGTTCCGGGACCACGCCGCACGCGGCCAGCCCCGCGGCGAGTGCGATCAGCGCGACGAGCGCACCCGCGCGCCGCAGGACGGGGCCGCGGTGCCGATGCTCCACGGGTGTCGTCTCGCCCCGCCCGCCCCGAACATTTCGTCCTCGGGGTCGCGGGAAACGGAGCGCCAGCTCAGCGACCGACGACGGCGCCGCCGGGGGAGTCGAGGCCGCCGGCCGGGGCCACCGTCGCCGCTCGACGGGACGACCCGGGGCGGCGGGGTCATGTGTGCCGGCGAGGGGTGGGGCGGGTGGGACTCGAACCCACGACCTGACGGATTATGAGTCCGCTGCTCTAACCAGCTGAGCTACCGCCCCGGCCCAGCGAGGCTACCGAACCCGGGGACGGCGACGGCCCGCGGTCGGCCCGCTCCATCTGCGGCGCCGACCACCTCACATGTCACCGGCCCGACGCCCCTTCGACGGGCGCCGGGCCGGGAGTCCCCGATCTCAGTGGGTGAGGGTCTGGGCGCGCTTGCGGGCGTCCTTGGCCAGCCCGCTCGCCTGGTGGGCGACCTCGTGACCCACCGCGGTTGCGCGGGCGGCGACGTCGTGGCCGATCCTGCTCGCGAGGCCGGGGCCACGGTGGAGCCGCTCCTGCAGGCGGGCGCTGCGCTTCGCGGTGCGCTTGCGCAGCTGGGCGCCCCGCTTCGCCGCGCGCTTCTGCAGCTGCGCGCTGCGCTTCTCGGCGCGGCGGCGGGCCTTGGCGGCGCGGCGGCCCAGCTCGGCGGCGCGCTGCTCGAGCTCCGCCCGCGAGGAGGAGACGACGGGAGCGAGCCCGGCGGCGAGCCCGGTGACCGTGCCGCCCGCGCCGCGCGCGGAGCCGGAGAGCCTGCCGCCCGCCTCGTGGACGGCTCCGGTGACCCGGCCGGTCACGTCGGCGGCGGCACCGGTGACGGCGCCCGCCTGGGCGGCGGCGAGCCGCGCCGCGCGGCGGCCGCGCCAGCCGAGGGACGGCTTGCCGCCGGTGTCGGCGGCGGCGATCAGCAGGCCGCCGAGCAGGCCCACGTTCTTGAGGAAGTGGGTTTGCTGCTCCTGCTTGCGGTCGGGGTCGGTCTCCTCCCAGAACCGGTGGCCAGCCAGCGTGGTCGGCACCAGCGTCGCCGCGAGGGCGGTGGCGGCGAGGCGGGGGAACTTGCCGAACGCGAGCATCGTCCCGGCGACGACCTTCACGCCGCCGTCGATCTTGACGAGCAGCACGTCGTCGGGGCGGCGGTCGATCGGGGCGACGTCGGTCACCTTGTCGACCGCGGGCGCCATCACGTCGAGCATGGGCTTCGCGACCTGCGCGTGCGTCTCCGGATCGCGGAGGGCGTTGATGCCGCCCTGGATGAAGAGGGCGGCGAGCATGGGCCGGGCGAGTCGTCGAAGGAGCATGTCGACGCATCCCCGCCCCGGGCCCCACCCAAACGCCGAATGCCCCGAACGCTGTTTCGATCAAGAGGTGGTGCCATCATTCGGGGGTGACGACCCCAAGGCTGGCCATCGGGCTCGACATCGGCGGGACGAAGATCGCAGGCGCCGTCGTGGACGAGCGCGGCACCGTGGTGGCGGAACTCGTCGAACGGACACCGGAGGAGTCGGACGCCGAGTCGGTCACCGCCGTGCTGCTGTCGATGATCGACCGGCTCAGGGCGGAGCACGACGTCGTCACGATCGGGGTCGGCGCCGCCGGCATCGTCGAGTGGCCGGCGGGCAAGATGCTGTGGGCGCCGAACAACGCCTACCGCGACTGGCCGGTGCGCGAGCAGCTGGAGAAGGTCACCAACCTCCCCGTCACCGTCGACAACGACGCGAACGTCGCCGCGCTCGCCGAGGCCCGCCTCGGGGAGCCGTACCCGAACATGGTGCTGGTGACCGTCGGCACCGGCATCGGCGGCGGCCTCGTCATGGACGGCAGCATCTACCGCGGGCCCACCGGCATGGGTGCCGAGCTCGGCCACATCATCCTCAACCCGGACGGCCCACGCTGCGGCTGTGGCAACCACGGCTGCTTCGAGGCCTACGCCTCCGGCACGGCGCTCACGCGGATGGGCCGCGACGCCGCCGCCGACGACCCGGAGGGCGTGATCGCCCGGATCGGCGCCGAGGACGGCGAGGTCACCGGGCACACGGTCCTCAAGGCCGTGCACCGGGGCGACGAGGTCGCGAAGTCGCTGTTCGCCCGGCTCGGGCGCTGGCTCGGGGTCGGTATCGCCTCGCTCGCGAACATCTTCGAGGTCGACGCCGTGGTCGTGGGGGGCGGCCTGAGCGAGACGGGCGAGCTGCTGCTCGCGCCCGCCCGGGCGGCGGCCCGCGAGTACGCCTACGCCCCCACCGCGCGCGGGGTCCCGCCGGTCGTGCCGGCGACGTTCGGCGCCGACGCGGGCAAGATCGGCGCGGCGCTGCTCGCGCTCGACCACGCCTGACCCACCGGGCGCCGCTCAGCGACGGCGGCGGAACCCCTTCACTCACTAGGGTGGGGTCGTGACCCTCGTGCTCGGGCCGGTGCTGCGCCACGTCGGCGAGACCACGGCGTCGGTCTGGGTCCAGACCGACCGGCCGGCGTCGGTGTCCGTGCTCGGGTGCAGCGCGCGGACGTTCGAGGTGGCGGGCCACCACTACGCGCTCGTGCCGGTCACCGGGCTCACCCCGGGCAGCATCACGCCCTACGAGGTGGAGGTGGACGGCGAGCGGGTTTGGCCGCCCGCCGCGCACCCCTTCCCGCCCAGCGTCATCCGCACCCGCGGGGGCGCCGAGCGGCACCGGATCCTCTTCGGGTCCTGCCGCTACCCGAAGGTCACCGACCGCAAGATCGCGGCGCAGCTCGGGGTCGACGCCCTCGACGCGTACGCCGCGCGCATGGCGGGGCGCCCGCACGAGGAGTGGCCGGACGCGCTCCTGCTGCTGGGCGACCAGGTGTACGCCGACGAGCTGACGCAGCGGGACCGGCGGCGGATCACGTCGCGCGCCGACCGGCACCCGGACTGGCCGGACGACGAGATCGTCGGCTACGACGAGTACGTCGGGCTCTACCGCGACTCGTGGAGCGACCCGGAGATCCGGTGGCTGATGTCCACCGTGCCCACGGCGATGATCTTCGACGACCACGACGTGCGCGACGACTGGAACACCTCGGCCGCGTGGCGCGCGGAGATGAACGCCAAGCCGTGGTGGCGGGAGCGGATCCGCGCGGCGCTCGCCTCGTACTGGGTCTACCAGCACATCGGCAACCTGGCGCCCGAGGAGCTCGCCGCGGACCCGGACCACCGCAAGATCACCGGGCACGACGGGGACACCTGGCCGCTGCTGGTCGAGCTCGCCGACCGCGCCGACGCCGAGGTCGACGGCGCGAAGGGCGTGCGGTTCAGCTTCCGGTGGGACATCGGCCGCACCCGGCTGCTCATGGTCGACTCGCGCAACGGGCGGATCCTCGAGGACGGCATGCACCTCATGCTCGGCGAGTCGGAGTTCTCCTGGATCGAGCGCGAGGCCGCGGCGCCCGGGGAGGTCGACCACCTGCTGGTCGGCACGTCGGTCCCCTGGCTGCTGCCGCACGCCATCAGCGACCTCGAGACGGTCAACGAGATCGCCGCGGAGCGGCCGGGCCTGCGCGGCCGGATCGCCGAGGCCGTGCGGCAGGCCGCCGACCTGGAGCACTGGCCCGCGTTCCGGGCATCCTTCGACCGGCTCACCGCGATGATCGGCCGCGCGGCCCGCAGCGGCGTCGCCACGGTCACCGTGCTCTCCGGCGACGTCCACCACAGCTACGCGGCCCGGGCCGTCCTGCCGGACGGGCCGGCCGCGCCGGTGCACCAGCTGACCTGCTCGCCGGTGCACAACCAGATCCAGTGGTTCGTCCGACCGGGGTTCCGGCTCGCCTGGTCCCGCCTGGCGCGCCGGGTGGGCGAGCGGTGGGCGGAGCGGGCCGGCGCTCCGCCCAAGCCGCTGACGTGGCGGCGCCTGCTCGGCCCGCTGTTCGGCAACACGATCGCCACGCTCGACCTCGAGGGGCGCCGGGCTCAGGCTGTCTTCGAGCAGCCGGTGTCGTCGGCGTCACTCGCGGAACGAGCCCGTCTCGATCTCACCGGATGAGAGGGGTTCCCATGACGGCTACCGCCACCGACTCACCGTCCGCGATCGCGGGCCAGACCGTCGTGCTCCGGGCCACCACCGCCGAGCACGTGCCGGTGTTCCTCGAGATCCTGCGCCACCCCGACATCGCTCCCTTCTGGGCCGGCTACGACCTGGAGCGGGTGCGGCGCGAGCTGCTCGGCCCGCACGCGTACGCGATCGAGCTGGCGGGCGAGGTCGTCGGCGTGATCATCTACCGCGAGGAGAACGACCCCGACCACCGCCACGCCGCCCTCGACATCGCGCTGCACCCCGACCACCAGGGCCAGGGCCTCGGCTGCGACGCGCTGCGGGCGATGGTGCGGTACCTGTTCCACAGCCGCGGCCACCACCGGGTCACCATCGACCCGGCCGCCCACAACGAGCGGGCGATCCGCAGCTGCGCCCGCGCCGGGTTCCGGCCGGTCGGGGTGATGCGCAAGTACGAGCGTTCGGTCGACGGCAGCTGGCACGACTGCCTGCTGATGGACCTGATCAGCGACGACCAGCCGTGACGCGGGCCTCGCCGCTCTCCCACAGCGGGCCGGCCAGGAGCCAGATCCCAGCGACCACCCACACCCGCCCGATCCACCACCACAGCTCGTCGGCCTGCTCCGGCGAGGCGACGAACAGCACGAGCCCGCCGAGCACGACGGTCGTGATGGTGGCGGCCGTGACGACCCGGCCCCACTCGCGCCACAGGTGGGCGATGCGCTCGGGCGTGCCCTTCGCCGGCTTCACCGGTGGCGGGCCGCCGGCGAAGCGGTGGGCGAACCGGACGTCGGCCCAGCGGACGATGCTCGGCCCGAACGCCACGCTGAACCCGAGGTAGACGCCGGCCAGCCCGTGCACCGGGCGCGGTTCGGCGCCGTGCAGGAGGTCCAGCGCGACCGCGACGACCAGCACGACGTCCACCAGCGGGATCCCGGCGAGCAGCAGGGTGCTGAGCGCGCGCAGCCGCAGCAGGTACCGGGTGGCGAGGCCGAGCCCGAGCAGCACCCAGAACCCGGCCTCGCTCGCGAGGATCAGCGCGACGACCGGGTTGTCCCGCGCCAGCTGGACGAGGTCCCCCAGCTGGGCGCTCACGTCCAGCGCCCGACGACCGCGGACGGCCCGGCGAGCAGCGCCGCGGGGATGCCCGTCGCGACGACGATCAGAACGATCCCGGTGGTTTCCAGCATGGCCCGAGGCTCACACCGGGGACGGGGTCGACACATCCGGAGATGGCGGTACGCCCGGGTCATCCCTTCGATCGACAGGCCGGGCCGCGAAGGGTCAGAAGGGGGTGCGCGAGAGGAAGGTGCGCCAGACCGCGGGGTCGCCGAGGACCTGCAGGGCCGGGTCGTCGGCGGGGATCCGCCGCAGCACCGCCCGCAGCAGGTCGGCCGCCCGGCCGCGCACCGCCGCGGCGCCCTTGCCGTGCCCGTGCTCCCACGCGACGCGGCCGTCCGCGGACCGCACCAGCCACTCCCCCTCCGCCCCGAGGCCGTCGTCGGTGGCATGCAGGTGCAGGGTGGCGCCATCGGGCAGCGCGGGCCCGTCCGCTGGGACCGGGCGGGTCGCGAGGATGTCGAGCCACTCGCTCACGCCGTCCGCGGCGAGGCCGGGCTCGATCTCGTAGGGCACGCCGAGCGCGGCCGCCGCGTCGGCGCGGTGCACGGCGGCCTCGTGCAGCCGCCTGCGGATCCACCAGGCGGCGGGCCGGGGCCCGGTGAACGTCCAGACCGCGACGTCCGGTCCGGTCGCCTCCACCGCCTCGAGGAGCAGCCGGGGGCCCGCGGTCAGCCACCCCACCGGGTCGTCGGCGGGCGGCTTGCCGTCCGGCACCGTGCGGATGTCGACCCGCTCCTGCGCCCGCTCCCGCACGATCGTCGCGGCCCAGCGGTCGCCGCGACCGACGTGCGTGAGCAGCTGCCGCAGCGCCCAGCCCGGGCAGGTCGGGACGGGGGTCTGCGGGTCGGCGGCGGCGAGCAGCTCGGCCAGGCGCCGGTTCTCCTCGACGAGCGCATCGGCGGGCTTCATACCCTGACGCTAGCCCGTCAGGGGTAGCGGGGGTGGGCGCATGGCCGAAGTCCGGACGGGGTAGGAAACGCGTATGGCGCCAGAGAAACGGGAATGGTCGGTCCCCGGCCCGATCCGGGCTCTCCTGTGGTGGCCCGGCGTCGCGTTCGTGCTGGTGATGATCGCTCCGGAGTCCGCGGCGATGGGCATCGCCGTCTCCGGCGCCGTACTGATGGCGCTCGGCGCCGTCGTCCCGTTCGTGTCGCGACGGCTGCGCAGGGCCCAGCCGGCTCCCCCGCGGAGCATCGACGACCACCCGACCGTGGAGATGCCCACGGTCGAGCTCCCGCCCGCGGAGCGGGTCGCCTGAAGCTCATCGGCACCGGCCGCACGGCCGACGTCTACGCGCTCGACGAGCACCGCGTCCTGCGCCGGTACCGCGATCCCGGGCGCGGCGTGGTCGCCCGCGAGGCGGCGGCGATGGCGCACGTCGCCGCCCACGGGTTCCCCGCACCCGCCGTGTTCGCCGCCGACGGCACCGACCTCGTGATGGAGCGGCTGCACGGCCCCGTCCTCCTCGACGCCGTCGCCGCGGGCGAGCGCGACGCCGCGGACGCCGGCCGCGTGCTCGCCGACCTGCACGCCCGCCTGCACGACGTCCCGTCCCGAACCCGCGACCCGCACGAGCGGGTGCTGCACCTCGACCTGCACCCCGCGAACATCGTCCTCACCGGGCGCGGGCCGGTGTTGATCGACTGGACGAACGCCGCCGACGGCCCGCCCGGCCTCGACGTCGCCCTCACCGCGGTGATCCTCGCCCAGGCCGCGGTGGCCCCCGGCCACGAGCACGGCGACGCGGCGGCCCGGATGCTCACCGCGTTCCTCGGGGCGACCGGCCGACAGGCGCTCGCCCTGCTCGACCGAGCCGTGGCGCGGCGCGCCGCCGACCGCTCGATGACCCCGGCCGAGGTGCGCCTGCTCGACGACGCCGCCGCGCTCATCACCTCGATCGCCCGCTGACGGCCCGTTGTGCAGTTCACCCCTGGTTAGGTTGCACGTCCGATACTCGGAAGCCAAACTAAATTCAGGTGCGGGAGAGAGGACGAGCCATGGCAGAGCTGCACGCGCCGGCCAACCCGGTGCGCTTCGTCACCGCGGCCAGCCTCTTCGACGGCCACGACGCGGCGATCAACATCATGCGGCGCATCCTGCAGCGGCAGGGTGCCGAGGTGATCCACCTGGGCCACAACCGCTCGGTCGACGAGGTCGTCACCGCCGCGATCCAGGAGGACGTGCAGGGCGTCGCGGTCAGCTCCTACCAGGGCGGGCACATCGAGTACTTCACCTACCTGGTGGAGCTGCTGCGCGAGCGCGGCGCGGGCCACGTCAAGGTCTACGGCGGGGGCGGCGGCGTGATCGTCCCCCGCGAGATCGAGCTGCTGCACCAGCGCGGGGTGTCGCGGCTCTTCTCCCCGGAGGACGGCCAGCGGCTCGGGCTCCCCGGGATGATCAACACGATGATCCGGGAGTGCGACGTCGACCTCGCCGCCACTCCCCCGCAGTCGTTCGACGGGCTGTTCACCGGCGAGCCCGCCACCCTCGCCCGGACCCTCACGCTCGCCGAGGCGGGGCGGCTGCCCGCCGACCTCGACCTCACCCCGCGCCGCCCGGTCCCCGTCCTCGGCATCACCGGCACCGGCGGCTCCGGCAAGTCCAGCCTCACCGACGAGCTCGTGCGCCGCTTCCGCCTCGACCAGGAGGACAAGCTGCGGATCGCGGTGCTCGCCGTCGACCCGACCCGCCGCCGCGGCGGGGGCGCGCTGCTCGGCGACCGGATCCGGATGAACTCGCTCACCGGCGACCAGGTCTTCTTCCGCTCGATGGCCACCCGCGGCACCGGCAGCTCGTTGCCCGAGCGGCTCGGCGACGTGATCGGCGTGCTCAAGGCGGCCGGGTTCGACCTGGTGATCGTCGAGACCCCGGGCATCGGGCAGGGCGACGCCGGGATCGTGCCGTTCGTCGACCGGTCGCTCTACGTCATGACGCCCGAGTACGGCGCCGCGTCCCAGCTCGAGAAGATCGACATGCTGGACTTCGCCGACGCGGTGGCGATCAACAAGTTCGAGCGCCGCGGGGCGGAGGACGCCCGCCGCGACGTGAGCAGGCAGCTGCTGCGCAACCGCGAGGAGTTCGGGGCGTCCTGGGAGGACATGCCCGTCTTCGGCACCAGCGCCGCCACGTTCAACGACGACGGCGTCACCGCGCTCTACCACCACCTCAAGGACATGCTGGCCGGCGACGGCCTCACCGTCGCCGAGGGCAGGCTGCCCCGCGTCGACCGCAAGACCTCGAGCCACGACGCGGCGATCATCCCGCCGAACCGGGTGCGATACCTGTCCGAGATCGCCGAGACCGTGCGCCGTTACCACGCCGAGACGGAGCAGCACGTCGAGGCGGCGCGGCGGCGCCAGCACCTGCGCACGGCGCGCGAGCTCGTGGGCGAGGCCGTCGACGAGGCGCTGCAGCAGGCCGAGCGGGACCTCCCGCCGGAATCGGCCGAGCTGCTCGACGGGTGGGCGGAAGTCGTCGAGGCCTACTCCGGCGACGAGATGGTCGTGAAGGTCCGCGACAAGGAGCTGCGCACCAAGCTCAACCGCGAGACGCTGTCGGGCAACAAGATCCCGCGCGTCGCGCTGCCGCGCTACACGGAGGACGCGGAGCTGCTGCGGTTCCTGCGCAAGGAGAACCTGCCCGGGCGCTTCCCGTTCACGGCCGGGGTGTTCCCGTTCAAGCGCGAGGGCGAGGACCCGGGCCGCATGTTCGCCGGCGAGGGCGACGCGTTCCGCACCAACCGCCGGTTCAAGCTGCTGTCGGAGCACTCGGAGGCCAAGCGGCTCTCCACCGCGTTCGACTCCGTCACGCTCTACGGGCACGACCCCGACACCCGACCCGACATCTACGGCAAGATCGGCACCTCCGGCGTCTCGATCGCGACGCTGGACGACATGAAGGCCCTCTACGACGGGTTCGACCTCTGCTCACCGAACACGTCGGTCTCGATGACGATCAACGGGCCGGCGCCGACGATCCTGGCGTTCTTCCTCAACACCGCGATCGACCAGGTGATCGACCGGTTCCGCGCCGAGGAGGGGCGCGAGCCGGACGCCGCCGAGCGCGAGGAGCTCACCGCCTGGGCGCTGCAGAACGTCCGCGGCACGGTGCAGGCCGACATCCTCAAGGAGGACCAGGGCCAGAACACCTGCATCTTCTCCACCGAGTTCAGCCTGCGGATGATGGCCGACATCCAGGAGTGGTTCATCCGCCACAAGGTGCGCAACTTCTACTCGGTGTCGATCTCCGGCTACCACATCGCCGAGGCCGGGGCGAACCCCATCACGCAGCTCGCGTTCACCCTCGCCAACGGGTTCACGTTCGTCGAGAGCTACCTCGCGCGCGGCATGAAGATCGACGACTTCGCGCCCAACCTGTCGTTCTTCTTCTCCAACGGCATGGACGCGGAGTACTCGGTGATCGGGCGGGTGGCCCGGCGGATCTGGGCCATCGCGATGCGGGAGAAGTACGGGGCGAACGAGCGGTCGCAGAAGCTCAAGTACCACATCCAGACCTCGGGCCGCTCGCTGCACGCCCAGGAGATGGACTTCAACGACATCCGCACCACGCTGCAGGCGCTGTGCGCGCTCTACGACAACGCCAACTCCCTGCACACCAACGCCTACGACGAGGCGATCACGACCCCGACCGAGTCGTCCGTGCGCCGGGCGCTCGCCATCCAGCTGATCATCGGCAAGGAGTGGGGCCTGTCGATGAACGAGAACCCGCTGCAGGGCTCGTTCATCATCGAGGAGCTCACCGACCTCGTCGAGGAGGCCGTGCTCGCCGAGTTCGACCGGCTCTCCGAGCGCGGTGGCGTGCTCGGCGCGATGGAGACCGGCTACCAGCGCGGCAAGATCCAGGACGAGTCGCTGCTGTACGAGCAGCGCAAGCACGACGGCTCGCTGCCGATCATCGGCGTCAACACGTTCGTGCGCGAGCACGACGAGGAGCCGCAGGAGGTCGAGCTGGCCCGCGCCACCGAGGAGGAGAAGCAGAGCCAGCTGCGGCGGCTCGCCGACTTCCACCGCCGCCACGCCGACGAGGCCCCCGAGGCGCTCCGCCGGCTGCAGGAGGTGGCCACGAGCGGCGGCAACGTCTTCGACGAGCTGATGAAGGCGGCCCGGGTCTGCTCGCTCGGGCAGCTGACCGACGCCTTCTTCGAGGTGGGCGGTCAGTACCGGCGCAACATGTAGCCCGGCCGGGCGGCGAGGACGGGGCGGCGCAGCGCCGGGGTCAGCGCCGCCACCAGCGCGATGCCCAGCACGCACATCAGCCCGCCCGAGACCGCTGCGACGCCCGCCGTGGTCGCCCCGGCCACCAGGCCCGCCCGGAAGTCGCCCAGGTGCGGGCCCGCCATCCCGACGATGTCCTCGACGGCGCTGACCCGCCCGCGGTAGGCGTCCGGGGTGGCGAGCTGCACGAGGGCGCCGCGGGAGACCACCGAGACGGTGTCCGCCGCGCCCGCGACGGCGAGGCAGCCGAGCACCATCCACAGCGTCGGCGCCAGCCCGAACCCCACCAGCGCGGCCCCCCACGTGCCCGCGGCCGCGAGCATGGCGAGGCCGGGCCGGGCGGCGCGGGTGACCGCGCCCGAGGTGAGCCCGGCGCTGATCCCGCCCACCGCGATCGCGGAGAGGAACAGCCCGAGGGTCTGCGGGTCGCCGCCGAAGCGGTCGGCGTTGACGACCGGGAAGAGCGCGACCGGCATCGCGAGCACGGTGGCGATCAGGTCGGTGAGGAACGATCCCGCGAGCACCGGCTTGGACAGGATGAACCGCCACCCCGCGATGACCGCCGCGACGCCGGGCCGGGCGGCCTCACCGTCGGGCGGCAGCGCCGGGAGCCGCACCACCCCGTACAGCGCGGCCAGGAACGTCAGCGCGTCGACGGCGTAGCAGGCGGCCACGCCCCAGCGCGCCGCCAACACCCCCGCGGTCGCGGGCCCGATGAGCATGGCGGCCTGGAAGGAGAGGTTGAACAGCGCGAGCCCGGCCCCGACCTGGTCGGCGGGCAGCAGGCGGGCGGCGAACGTGCGGCGGGCGGGGGCACCCAGCGCACCGCTCGCCGACTGCAGCGCGACCAGACCGAGCAGCACCGCGAGCGAGCCGAGCCCGGCCAGTGCCTGCGCGGTCAGGAGGACCGCGGTGGTCATCTGGGCGAGCGTCGTGGCCAGGACGAGCCGCCTGCGGTCGACGGCGTCGGCGAGGGTGCCGCCCACGACCCCGAACAGCACCATCGGCACGGCCTGCGCGAGCCCGATCGCGCCCACGGCCACCGGGTTCGCCGTCAGCTCCCACGTCTGGACCAGGACGGCGACCACGGCGAGCTGTCCGCCGAGCGTGGAGAGTGCGCTGCCCCACCACACGCGGCGGAACGGCGCGCTGGACCGCAGCGGCCGGGTGTCGAGCAGCAGCTTCACGGCCCGGCCAGCCGATCAGCGATCCGGTCGTGGAACGAGCGGCGCGCGAGTGCCGCCTGCAGGTCCTGCACCACCTGCGTGACCGGGTAGGGGATCTCGGCGTCCAGCTCGGCGACCGCGTCCTCGGTGGCCCGCCACTCCGCCTCCAGGAACGGCAGCAGCTCCCGCGCCCGGTCGGTGAGCGCGACCTGCCGCGTGCGGGCGTCGGCCCCCCGCTCGGTGGTCACGAGCCCCTCCCGCTGCAGGGCGGCGACGGTCTGGCTCATCGCCGAGTGCGTCACCTCGAACGAGGTCGCGAGCTGCCGGATCGTCATCGGCCCCCGGCGGCCGAGCCGGATCAGCGGCCCGACGAACCGCGGCCGCACGCCGCCGATGCCGTGCTCGGCGTAGACGCGGGCGATGTCGGCGTCCATCGCGTCGAGCAGCCGGAACAGCGGGCCCCATCGGCCCCGCTCGGTGGGGTCCTGGCTCATGCCGACCATCGTAACAGCACTTATATAAGTGCTGTTATATCTGTTGGCCCGGCTGCGGGCGGGCGTGCCGGGTCACATCGCCGGTGCCGGCACCGCGGCGTGCTCCCTGCTTCGGGTGCGAGTGGCTCGGATGGCGTGGCTCGTCGCCTCGGGCGGGTGGTCGCGTCGGGTTCACCACCGACCCGCTTCCCGCGGCCGCCGGGATCCGGCGGAACTCCCACCGGCCGTCCACGCGACCGATCTGGTAGCCGTGGTCGTGCACGCCGGTGTGGTGGAACGTGCACATCACGACGAGGTTGTCGATGTCGGTCGGGCCACCCGGCTCCCACGGGTTGCCTGGTGATCGAGGCAAGGAGCCCACCCGGGTCTGACCCTTCTCGGGTTCCGCGGAACCCGACGTGGAAGCCCCTCCTGCGGCGCCGCTCGTCGATGGATGGCGCCGATGCGGCTGGGGCCGAGGGTGATGCGTTGCAGGGCCCGCAGGATCACCTGGGTGTCCCCGGCAGCGAGCGCCGGGCGAGCGCCTCGTGCCGGTCGGGGGCATGGGCGGCCGGCACCGTGACGCCTTCGTGCAGCGGTGGGCGGTCGCCACGCTGATCCGGGCGTCGACGGCGAGGCGCGCCGCCGGGGTGGCGTCCCGGAACCAGCGCAGCACCTCACCCACCTGCACGCCGTCGGCCTCCCCGCGGCGCCGCGCCCACTGGGCCTCGACGAGCGCGGCCGCGAGGTGCTCGCGTTCGTCCCCGGTGAGACGGTGTGGCCGGACCGCTTCGCCGCGGTCGAGCCGCCCGACCGGCTCGCCCGGGTGGGCCGGCTGGTCCGGCAGTTACACGACGCCGTCGCGGGGTTCACCCCGCCCCCGGACGCGGTGTGGAACGTCGCCGGCCCCCGGGTCGCGCCTGTGGGACCTCGCCCACGCCGCGAAGGCGTTCGTCCCGCTCTCGGCCGACCCGGCCTGGCGGCGCCCCGACGCCGCCGCGCGCCTGCGGGTGCTCGCCGACGCCTACGGGCTCGACGAGGAGCAGCGCCGCCGGCTCGCGCCGATGCTGGCGCACCGCGCCCGCGCGATGCACGACCTGCTGGTCCGCGGCCACGCCACCGGCACCCAGCCGTGGGCCCGGCTCTTCGCGGGCGGCCACGGCGAGGTGTGGCGGCGCGACAGCGCGTACATCGAGCGGCACGAGCTCGATTGGCTCTCCGCGCTACTGGCCTGACCGCCGGTCCAGCACCTCGGGGTTCGCGCAGTTCGTCGGGCGCCCGCCGGACAGGACCGCGGCCACCTCCGCCGCGATCCGGGCCGCCGACTCCTCCGCGACCTGGCGGGAGGCGCCCGCGAGGTGCGGGGTGGCGAAGACCTCGGGTCGCTTGGGCAGCGGGTCGTCCGGGGCGGGCGGCTCGGGGTCGAACACGTCGAGCACGGCGGCCCGCAGGTGCCCGGACGCGAGCGCGGCGTCGAGGGCGCGGGTGTCGACCAGCTCCCCGCGGGCGGTGTTGACCAGCACCGATCCCGGGCGCATCCGGGCGAGCGCGGACTCGTCGATCATCTGCTTCGTCTCCGGCGTGAGCCGCGCGTGCAGGCTGACCACGTCGCTCGACGCGAGCAGCTCCGGCAGGTCCACCAGCCGCACGCCCACGCGCTCGGCGTCCTCGGCGGACGCGTACGGGTCGTGGGCGAGCACGCGGGAGCCGAAGCCGCGCAGCAGCTCGGCCACGCGCAACCCGACCGCGCCCAGCCCGACCAGCCCGACGGTGGCGGCCCGCAGCTCCAGCCCGGTGCGCTCGTAACGGAAGCCGGCGGCGTCCCACCGGCCGGACGCGAGGTCCGCGGCGGCGGCGGGCAGGCCGCGCATCGCGCAGATCATCGTGCCCACGCAGAACTCGGCGACCGCGCCCAGGTTGCGGCCCGGCAGGTACGCGACGAGCACGCCGGCCGCGGTGGCCGCGGGCAGGTCGACGTTCACCGGCCCGCCCCGGGTCACCCCGACCACCCGCAGGGTGGGCGAGCCCGCCCCGAGGACCTCGGCCGTGAGCGGGGCGAGGTGGGTGACCAGCGCGTCGGCGCCCCGCACCAGCTCGGCGAGCCGGGCCGGGTCGCCCGCCGCCTCCCGCACGCCGTCCACGGAGCGGAACGGCTCGGTGGGCCACGCGGTGTCGATCCGCCGGAACTCGCCCTCGACGCCCGCGTCGGCGAGCGCGCGAGCGAGCAGGTCCGCGGAGATGAACTCGTCGCCCGCGCACACCACGACGCTCATCGCAGCCGCTCCCCCGACTCGGGGTCGAACACGTGCACGCGCTCGGGTACCGCCGCGATCGTGACCGGGTCGCCCGCGCGCAGCTGGTGCCCCGGGTCCACCTGGGCCACCAGCTTGGTGTCCACGCCGGGCAGCTCCACGGTCGCGAGCCCGAACTCGAGCAGGTCCTCGAACACCAGAACGGTTCCCTCCAGGCCCGGGCCCTCGGTCGGGTGGCAGTCCTGCGGGCGCAGCCCGACCACCACGTCCTTGCCGTCGGGGACGCGCACGGCCGTCGCGAGCCCGCCGACGCCGCCGACCCGCACCCCGCTGCCGGTGCCGACGCCCGGCAGCAGCGTGATCGACGGCTCCCCCACGAAGTCGGCGACGAACGTGTCGGCCGGCGCGTCGAAGATCTCGTCCGGGGTGCCGAACTGCTTGATCACCCCGGCGTCCATCACGGCCATCCGGTCGGCGAGGCTGAGCGCCTCCAGCTGGTCGTGGGTGACGACGATCGTGGTGTAGCCGAACTCGCGCTGCAGCACCTTGAGCTCGCGGCGCACCCGCTGGCGCTGCCCGGCGTCGAGGTGCGAGAGCGGCTCGTCCAGCAGCAGCACCGGGGGGTTGCGCACCAGCGCCCTGGCGAGCGCCACCCGCTGCTTCTGGCCGCTGGACAGGTTCGCGGGCCTCAGGTCGAGCAGGTCGGTCATCTCCAGCCGCTCGGCGATCGCGTCGACGCGGGCGTTCACGTCGCGCGCGCGGCGCGCCTTCAGCCCGTAGGCCAGGTTCTCCCGGACGGTGAGCGGCGGGTAGAGCGCGTAGCTCTCGAAGCCGACGCCGACGTTGCGCTTGCCGGGCGGCAGGTCGGCCACCGAGCGGTCGCCGATGAGGATCCGCCCGGACGTCACGGTCTCCAGCCCGGCGATCATCCGCAGGGTCGTGGTCTTGCCGCACCCGGACGGGCCGAGCAGGGCGACCAGCTCGCCGGGCTCGATGTCCAGGTCGATGCCCTTCACGGCCTCGAACGGCTCGCGGCCGCGGGCGGTGTAGGTCTTGCGCAGCGACTCCAGTCGCAGGCGCTGCGCGGTGGCGGTGCCGGTGGTGGTGGCGGTGGTGGTCATCGGGCCCCTCCGGTGAGCACGCCCTCCGGCCGCCGGGCGGCGCCCAGGCGGGCCCCGTCGGCGGAGAAGACGTGCACGCGGTCCCAGTCGACGGCGAGGGCGACGTCCCCGCCCTCCTGCACGCGGTGGTCGGAGGTGACGGTGATGATCTGCACCCCGGCCACGTCCACCGACAGCTCGACCGACCGCCCGAGCCGCTCGGCCAGCACGACCTTCCCGTGCAGGACGAGGCGTTCGGTGGACGGGGCCTGATCGACGATCTCCAGGTCGCGGGGCCGGATGCCGACCTGGACCCGGCCGTCGGCCACCGGGGCCCCGACGGTGAACGCCTTCCCGACCCTGGCCTCGCCGCCGCTCACCTCGGCGTCGAGGAGGTTCATCTCCGGCTGGCCGAGGGCGCGGGCGACGAACGTGTCGACCGGCTCGTTCCAGACCTGCGCCGGCGTGCCGACCTGCACCAGCCGCCCCTCCCGCAGCACCCCGATCCGGTCGCCGAGGGCGAGCGCCTCCTGGTAGTCGTGGGTGACGTAGAGGGTGGTCGTGCCGGACAGCTCGCCGAGCTGCTTGAGCTCGGCGCGCATGGCCGCGCGCAGCTTGGCGTCCAGGTGCGACAGCGGCTCGTCGAGCAGGTAGACCTCCGCGGGCCGCACCAGCACGCGGCCGAGCGCGGTGCGCTGGCGCTGCCCGTTGGACAGCTCCCGCGGGAAGCGCTTGAGCAGGTGGTCGATGCCGAGCGTGGTCGTGACCTGCTTGATGCGCTCGGCCTGCTGCTGCGGCGTCCAGGTGCCGTTGCGGCCCGACCGCAGCGGGGAGGCGAGGTTCTCCTCCACCGTCTTCTGCGGGTAGAGCGCGTAGCTCTCGAACGCCATCGCGACGCCGCGGTCGTAGGGCTCGACCCCGGTCATGTCCCGGCCCGCGATGCGCACCTCGCCCTCGACCTGGTCGACGAGCCCCGCGATGCTCTTGAGCGTGGTCGTCTTGCCGGCGCCGGACGGGCCGAGGATCACGAAGAACTCGCCGTCGGGCAGCTCGAGGTCGATCCCGTGCAGGGCGACCGTCTTGCCGTAGCGCGCGACGAGGCCCTTCACCGAGAGGGAACCCACTACGACTTCACCGCCCCGAACGACAGGCCGCGCACGAGGTACCGCTGGATCGACAGCGCCACCAGCAGCGGCGGGAGCGCCGCGATGATCGCGGCCGCGGCCGTCAGGTTGTAGTAGGCCTGCCCGCCGCCGCCGAGGAAGCGGGTGACGGCCACCGTCACCGGCGTGTTCTGGCTGCCGGTGAGGATCAGCGGGAACACGTAGTTGTTCCAGGCGAAGATGAACGCGAGCAGCGCCGCCGCCGCGATCCCCGGCCGCACCAGCGGGAGCGCCACCATGAGGAACGCGCGCTTGCGGGTGTAGCCGTCGAGCAGCGCGGCCTGCTCCAGCTCGGCGGGCATGTCCTGGAAGTACGACCGCAGGATCCACACGATCAGCGGCATCGTCACCAGCTGCAGCACCCAGATCATGCCGACGTTCGTGTCGAACAGCCCGATCTGGTTGTAGATCACGAACAGCGGGACGATCACCATCAGCTCCGGCGCGAACCGGAACGACAGGATCGTGAACATGACGTCGTTGGAGCCGCGGTACTTCCAGCGGCCCGCCGCGTACGCGGCGGGGATGCCGATGACGAGCGACACGATCACCGCGCCCACGCAGTTGATCACGCTGGTGAGCAGCGCGTCGGTGAAGTCGACGCTGGTCAGCCGCTCGCCCTCGGACGACAGGACGGTCGCGAAGTTCTCGAGCGTCGGGGTGAACGCGAAGTAGGTGCTGATCTGCTCCGCGTCGGTCTTGAGCGCCAGGAGCACCATCCAGACCAGCGGGAACAGCGAGAACACGAACCAGGCCAGCAGCACCAGGTCGGCACCGATCGATGCCGGCGAGAACCGCCGCTGGCCGGGCCCCAGCTCCCTGGCAGCCATCTACTCCTCCGATCCTGCGGCGCGCCGCTGGGCCTTGCCCAGCACGCTCACCAGGTAGCGGGCGGTCAGGAAGACGATCACCCAGAGCAGGAACATGTAGGTGCTGCCCCTGGAGTACTGCAGCTGGATGATCGAGTTCTGGTACGCGCCGATCTGCAGGGTGCGCGTGGCGTCGCCCGGCCCGCCCGCGGTCAGCACGAACACGTGGTCGAAGATCTTCAGCGAGTCCATGAAGCGGAAGATCACCGCCACCAGGATGTAGGGCCACATCATCGGCAGCATCAGCCGCCGGAACATGTAGAACCAGCTCGCGCCGTCGACCGCCGACGCCTCGAACGGCTCCTTCGGCAGCGACCGGATCCCGGCCAGCACGAGGATCGCGACGAACGGCGTGTAGATCCAGACGTCGACGAGGATCACCGACCAGATCGCGGTGGTTTCCCCGAGCCAGTCGAACGTCGAGCCGAGCCCCAGCACGTAGTTCAGGACCCCGTACTGCGGGTTGAACATCAGGCCCCAGATCACGCCCGCGATCACCGGCGCGATCATCAGCGGCAGGATCAGCACCCGCTCGAAGATCCGCCCGATCAGCGACGACCGGTTGAGCAGCAGCGCGATGCCGACGCCGAGCACCGTCTCGACCACGGTGGCGACCACGGCGTAGAAGAGCGTGACGCGCACGCTCGACCAGAACGCCGGGTCGGACAGGGTGTTGGCGAAGTTCTCCAGCCCGACGAACACCGGCTGGCGCACCACGGCCGCGTAGTTGAGGAACGCGTAGTAGGCGCCCAGCACGAACGGGTAGAGGATCCCGACGATGATCAGCACCGCCGGGATCGACAGCACGTACGGCCGCAGCCCGCGCCGCCAAGCCGGCACCGGTCGCGGCTCGCGCTGCACGACCGGCGCCGGGGTCCTCGGTGGGGCGGTGGTGGTCACGAAGGCCCTCCGTCAGCTCGCACGGTTGACCGCCGCGGTGTTCGCCTCGGCGAGCGCGTCGAGGCGCTCCTTCGCGTCCTGGCCCGCGTAGATGTCCTGCAGCGCCACCGCCCACTCCTCGGTGGTCTCGAAGAACGAGGTCTGCGGGGTGAACTTGATGTCGGTGGAGGCGATGACCTTCTCGAAGGTCTCCTGGTAGCCGGGGAAGTTGCCGAGCGTCTGCTTGAACGCCCCGTCGAACACCGACTTGCGGGTCGGGTCGGCGAACCCGGCCTGGCCGGTCTGCACGGCCTTGGTCTGGGCCTCCTTGCTGGTGGCCCACTGGATGAACAGCCACGCGGCGAGCTTGTTGCGCGACGCCGAGTTCATCGCGAGCGACCAGGTCCACAGGTTGGTGGCGTAGTTGCCGTCCGGGCCGGCCGGGCCGGGGTGCCAGGCGAGGTTGCCGGCCTGCGCGCTGTTGCCCGCGATGTTCTGCGGGTAGGTGGCCGAGTCGGCGTCGTAGACCATGTACGCGGTGCCCGCGCCCAGGTCGCCGGTGCAGTCCGGGTACTCGTAGTTGGTCCACGAGGTCGGGCCGGCGGCCTTGGCGAGCTCGACCCACTTGCGCGTGAAGTCGACCGCCTGCGGCGAGTTCATCGTGGCCGTGAGCTGGTCACCCTGCAGCTCGTAGTCCTTGCAGCCCTCGCGGGTGAACTGGGTCATGAAGCCCGGGTGGATGGTGGCCCACGAGCGGGACCCGCGGAACGCGATGCCGTACTTGTTGTTGGCCCGGTCGGTGAGGTCGATCGCGAGCTGGATGAGGTCGTCGAACGTCTCCGCGGGCCGGATGCCGCGCCGGTCGAACTCGGTCTTGTTGTAGCAGATGACGTTGGTCTCGAAGCCCCACGGGATCGCCCACTGCCCACCGGTGCCGAGCGGGCTGCCGATCTGGAAGTCCCACGACGTGGAGCGGCGCAGGCCCTCGTAGATGTCCTCGAAGTCGTAGTCGGGGTGGGTGGCCGAGGAGTTCTCCAGCCACGGCCGCAGATCCTCCATCCACCCGGGAGGCCCGTAGGTCCAGATGAAGTAGGCGCCGATCATGAAGGCGTCGTAGTTGCCTGCGCCGCTCGCGAGCTCGGTGTTGAGGCGGGTGAAGTAGTCCGCCTCGGCCACGAGGTCGGCCTTCACCGTGATGCCGGTGAGCTCGGTGAACTCGGCGAGCAGCGGCTGGAAGGCCACCTGGTACGGGTGCGGGGTCTGCAGGATGGAGATCTCGGCACCCTCGGCCTTGCGCCAGTCGAAACCCCCGGTGACCTCGGCGGCGCCGTTCTCGGTCGCTGGGCCGCCTCCGGTGCCGAGGCCGCAGGCGGCGAGCAACGACGACGCGCCGACGGCTGCGCCGCCGACGCCGAGCATGCGCAGAACATCGCGCCGGTTGGGGGTCCAGAGGTCTCGGCGGGTCATGCGGTCCTCCCTGCGATCGGGACCGGCTCGTCTGCGGTGACGGCCGGTGAGGTCGGGACGTTGAGGGCCAGCAGTGCCGGGGGCCGGTCGGGCTCTGCCGGCACGCGCAGGCGGGTGGCGGCTGCGTTCTCCAGCCGCGGGAGCACGGCGCGGTAGCGGGCGAGGGGGACGCCCAGCCACGCGCACAGCGCGAGGCGCAGCAGCGTGTTGTGCGCGACGACCAGGACGGAGCCGCCGTTGTGGCGCTCGGCGATGTCGCGCAGGGCGCGCACGGCGCGCTCGGCGGCCTCGGCGGGCGGCTCGGCTCCGGGGAACGGGTTGGCGACCGGGTCGGCGACGAAGGCCCGGACGACCTCGGGGTGGGTCTGCCGCAGCTCGGCCAGCGTGCGGCCCTCCGCGATGCCGAAGTCGACCTCGCGCAGGTCGCTCACCACCTCGGTCTCGAGTCCGAGCGCGGCGGCCACGGGCGCTGCGGTGGCGAGGGCGCGCGGCACCGGGGAGGAGACGAGCGCGTCGAAGCGCTGCTGGCGGGCCCAGGCCGCGAGGGCGAGGGCCTGGGCCTGTCCGGTCTCGTCGAGGGGGACGTCGCTCACGCCCGCGTAGCGGTTCTCGCCGTGCCAGATGGTGCGCCCGTGCCGGACGAGCGTGAGCTGGGTGCTCATGCCGCACCCCCGGCGGCGGCCCTGAGCTCCAGCCAGCCCCGGTCCTCCAGCGCCTCCACCAGCCGGCGGTAGCCCTCGGTCAGCTCGTCGGCCCGCGCCGGGTTCGGGTCGAAGCGGCGGCGCACGCGCACCATCTCGGCCGCGGTGGCGGCGAGGCGCCCGCGCGGGGCCGCGGCGAGCACGGCGGACCCGATCGCGGAGCCCGCGTGCTCCGGCACGGCGACGGGGCGCTGCAGCACGTCGGCGCGCAGCTGCGTCCACCAGTCGTTGCGGCTGGTCCCGCCGGTGGCGACCACGGGGCCCGAGACGTCGGCGCCCAACCCGGCGAGCACCTCGAAGGCGAGGCGCTCGACGTAGGCGACCCCGTGGGCCACGCGGTTGAACCGGTCGACGAGGTCGGGCTCGGCCGGGCCGTCGACGTCGAAGCCCTCCGCGGCGTCGGCGACGAACGGGAACCGCTCACCCCGCCCGACCAGCGGGTAGGTCGCGCCCGCGGGCACCCCCCGGTCCCGCGCGCGCTCGGTCAGCGCGTCGAGGTCGGCCCCGGCCAGCTCGCTCGCGAGCACCCCGGCGCCGGTGCTGGACGCGCCGCCGGGCAGCCAGCCGCCGTCGGGGTTGCGGTGGCAGTAGACGGCCCCGGTCGGGTCGTGGAGCAGCTCGGTGGTCGAGCCCTTCAGCACCAGCGTGGTGCCGAGCGCCGAGCACCACTGCCCGGGCGCGAGCGCCGCGGTGGCCACCTGCGCGGCGCACCCGTCGGTCATCCCGGCGACGATCGGGGTGCCCGCCGGGATGCCGGTCTCCTCGGCCGCGGCCGCCGACACCACGGCGACCCGCTCCCCCGGCGCCACCACGGGCGGCAGCAGCTCGGGATCGATGCCCAGCCGATCGAGGACCGCGGCGGGCCAGGCGTCGCCGAGCAGGTCGTAGCCGGTCTTGAGGGCGTGGCTGTAGTCGGTGGGCACCGGGTGGCCGGCCAGCCGCGCACCGATGTGGTCGGCCTGGTGGGCGAGGCGGTGCCCGGCGGGCACGGCGTTCCGGCCGGCCAGCCACACCACCTTGGGCAGCGCCCAGCTGGCCTGCATGCGGTACCCGAGCGCCGTCCAGAGCTCTTCGCCCTCGTCCTGCACGCGGGCGGCCTCCGCCGCGGCCCTGCGGTCGTCGTACATCAGCGCGGGCCCGACCGCGCGCCCGCGGGAGTCCTGCACGACGAGGGTGCCGGAGGTCGAGTCGATGCTCACGCCGCCCACCGGGCGCCGGTCGCGCCCGGCCAGCGCCTCGCGGGTGGCGAGGCAGGTGGCGCGCCACCAGTCGTCGGGGTCCTGCTCGTGCCGGTCCCCGGTGCGGACGTCGCTGCGGAGTGCCGCCGACCCGCTGCCGACCACGGCGCCCGAGCCGTCGACGAGCACGGCGCGCACGCCCTGCGTGCCGAGGTCGATCCCCAGCCAGAGGGGGGAGTCGACGGGCGCGGGATCGGGCACCGGTGCTCCTTCGTCTCGACGCTGCCGTAGCGGGCGCGCAGCGGCCTGTGCGCGGCGACACAGTAGGACGGCCTACATCTCACGTCAACACGTTGTTGTCACACCGAGATCCGTGAAGTCTGCTCCGACCACTGCTAGCGACGACGTCGAACTTCACATCGAAACCAGTGTTGTTCACATCAGAACTTGACGGATCGGCTTCGACGCGCTGTGATGCCAGTCGCAACGGACCTGTGAAGGAGGCGAGCGGTGGCCGAGCGGGAGGTGGGCGCGCCCCGGACCCCTCCGGACGCGCCGCGCACCCTCGGACCGGAGGGACGCCAGGCCCGCATCACCGAACTCGTGCTGAGCACCGGCAGCGTTTCGGCCCAGGAGCTGGCGGAGACGTTCGGGGTCTCGGTCATGACGATCCACCGCGACCTCGACGAGCTGCAGCGACAGGGCGTGCTGCGCAAGGCCCGCGGCATCGCGACCGCCCAGCCCAGCGGCACCTTCGAGTCCAACGTCGAGTTCCGCGCGAAGGCCAACGTCGAGGCCAAGCGGGTGATCGCCCAGCACGCCTGCCGCCACCTCGAGCCGGGGATGTCGGTGCTGCTGGACGACTCGACCACCGCGCTGCAGATGCTCCCCCACCTGCCCGCGCTCGCCCCGCTCACGGTGGCCACCAACTACCTCGCCGCGCTGGTCGAGCTGTCGAAGATGCGCGACGTGCACGTGGTGGCCCTCGGCGGCCACTACGACCCGCAGCACGACTCGTTCCTGGGCTCCACCTGCGTGGACGCGGTGCAGGCCATGCGCTTCGACGCCGCGTTCGTCAGCACGTCGGCCGTGAGCGACGGCTACGCCTTCCACCAGGAGGACAAGATCGTCGCGGTGAAGCGCGCGATGGTGGAGGTCGCCACGCGCAGCCACCTGCTCATCGACCACACGAAGCTCACCCGCCGCGCCCTGCACCGGCTCCTGCCGCTGAACCGGTTCACGAGCGTCGTCGTCGACGCCGGCGCCTCCCCCCGCGACCTGGCCGCGCTGCGCGAGAACGACGTGCTCGTGGAGGTCGCGGGGCAGACCGACTGACCCCGATCGACACCCGAGAGGATCGCCCATGCTCCTGCACGACGAACGCGTCCAGCTGGTCGAGTACTGCCGCCGGATGCAGGCCGACGACCTCACCGTCGGCACCTCGGGCAACCTGTCGGTCCGTTCCGGCGACCACATCGCGATCACGCCGAGCGGCGCGGCCTACGAGGACCTCACCCCGGAGTCGATCTGCGTGATCGACCTGGACGGCAACCCCGTCGAGGACGGGCTCGAGCCGTCGTCGGAGGTGCCGATGCACACCTCCGTCTACAAGAGCACCGACGCGAAGGCGGTGGTGCACACCCACCCGCTCTACGCGAGCACGCTGTCGGCGGTGGTCGACGAGCTGCCCGCCGTGCACTACATGGTCGCGCTGCTCGGCGGGCCGGTGCGCGTCGCGCCGTACGCGACGTTCGGCAGCCCGGAGCTCGCCGAGAACAGCATCAAGGCGATGGAGGGCCGCTACGGCGCCATCCTGCAGAACCACGGCGCCACCACCTACGGCGACAGCCTCGCCAAGGCCTACACCCGCAGCATCTACCTCGAGTGGGTCTGCCGGATGTACTACCAGGCGAAGCTGTTCGGGCAGCCGAACATCCTCTCCGACGAGGAGATCGCCCGCGTCGCCGAGAAGCTGACCACCTACGGGCAGACGGTGCCGAGCTCGTCATGACCCGCACCTGGCTCGGCATCGACGCCGGGACGTCGGTCGTCAAGGCCGCCCTCTTCGACGACGAGGGCGAGGCGCTCGCCGTCGCCGGCCGCCCCCTGGAGCTCGTCCACGCCCCGGACGACGGCGTGGAGCAGGACCTGGACGCGATCGTCTCGGCGATCGTCGACGTCACCCGCGAGGCCGCGGCCGGGCACACCCCGCACGTCGTCGCCATCACCGGCCAGGGCGACGGCTGCTGGGTCACCGACGAGGCCGGCCGGGCCGTGCGGCCCGCGCTGTCCTGGCTCGACGGCAGGGCCGCCGCCATCCTCGCCCGGTGGAACGCCGAGGGCGTCACCGAGCGGGTGTTCCGCATCAACGGCACCACGGTCTTCCCCGGCGCACCCGGCCCGCTGCTCGCGTGGCTCGACGAGAACGAGCCGGAGGTGCTCGACCGAGCCACCACGGCAGGTGCCTGCAAGGACGCCGTGTTCACCCGGCTCACCGGCGAGCGGGCCACCGACCCCAGCGACAGCTCGATGCCGTTCGGGGACGGCACCGGCACCGGCTACAGCGACGGCGCCCTCGCCGCGATGGGGCTCGCCCACCGCCGCGACCTGCTGGCGCCCATCACCGTGCCGATCCCGCAGGCGCCGCTGTCCGGCCCCGGCGCCGAGCTGCTGGGCCTGCCCGCGGGCACGGCGATCAGCTCCGGCCCGTTCGACTTCCCCGCCTGCGCGCGCGGCGCGGGCGTCCGCGCGATCGGCGACGCGCTGCTGATCGTCGGCACCACGCTGGGCTGCATGGTCCACGTCGACCGGCTCGCCACCGAGGGCGACCCCGCCGGGTTCTCGGTGGCCACCGGCGAGCCGAACCGGTGGCTGCGCGCGATGCCCGCGATGGTCGGCACGGCGTCGATGGACTGGATGCTGCAGACCCTCGGGCTCGGCGTCGACGCGATCGACGCGGCGCTGGCCACGAGCCCGCCCGGCGCGGGCGGGGTGGAGGTGCTGCCCTACTTCGCCACGTCCGGCGAGCGGGCCCCGTTCGTCGACCCGCACGCCTCCGGCCAGGTCACCGGGGTGCGGCTGACCACCACCCGCGACGACCTGCTGCGCGCGGTGTGCGAGGGCCTCGGCTACGCGGCCCGCCACTGCTTCGACGCCGCGGGCGGGGCCACCCGCATCGTGGCCTGCGGCGGCGGCACCCGGTCCCGGCCGTGGCTGCAGGTGTTCGCCGATGTGCTCGGGGTTCCCCTCGAGCTCGCGCGCACCCCCGAGGTGGGGGCCCGCGGCGCGGTGCTCGCCGCGGCCGCCGCCCGCGGCGAGGACCTCGACGTCGAGACCTGGACGGCCCCGGAGGACGTCATCGAACCCGACCCGACCCTGCGCTCCTTCTACGACGACGGCTACGCCCGCTACCTCGACCACGTGCAGGCGGCCCGGCCGTTCTGGGCCACCCGGCGGGCCTCGGCGGTGGTGCGCTGATGGGCGCCGCCGACCTGTCCCCCGCCGCACGCGACGCCGCGCTCTCCGCCGCGAAGGGCGGCAGCTTCGACGTCGCCGTCGTCGGCGGGGGCGTCACCGGCGCCGGCGTCGCCCTCGACGCCGCCGCCCGCGGCCTGTCCGTCGTGCTGCTGGAGGCGGGCGACCTCGCCTCCGGCACGTCGTCGCGCTCCGGCAAGACCGTGCACGGCGGGCTGCGCTACCTGGAGCAGCTGAACTTCAAGCTCGTCGCGGAGGCCCTGCACGAGCGCGACCTGATGGTCCGCACGCTCGCCCCGCACCTCGTCGCGCCCGAGCCGTTCCTGTTCCCCCTGACCAAGCGCTGGGAGCGGCCCTACATCGGCGCCGGCGTGCTGCTGTACGACCTGATGGCCGCCGCCGGGCGCACCGGGGGCCGGGGCGGGGTGCCGCACCACCGCCACCTGACCCGCCGCGGCGCGCTGCGCGAGGCGCCCGGGCTCGACCCGAACGTCGTCACCGGCGCTCTGCAGTACTACGACGGCCGCATGGACGACGCCCGGCACACGCTCGCCGTGGCCCGCACCGCCGCGTCGCTCGGCGCGGTCGTGCTGAGCCACGCGCCCGTGGTCGGCGTGCTACGCGACGGGGCGCGGGTCACCGGCGTCACCGTCGAGGACACGCAGACCGGCAGCCGCTTCGACGTCACCGCGTCGGTCGTCGTCAACGCCGCCGGGGTGTGGGCGGCCGACATCCAGGCCATGGCGGGCCCCGCGACGTTCGCCGTGCAGCCGGCCAAGGGCGTGCACCTCGTGGTGGAGAAGGGCGCGTTCGACTCCCGCACCGGCATCCTCGCCCGCGCCGAGGACTCGGTGATCATCCTGCGCAAGTGGTTCGGGCACTGGCTGCTCGGCACCACCGACACCGCCTACGACGGCGACCGCCGCGCGCCGACCGTCGAGCCGGAGGACGTCGACTACCTGCTGCGCAACGTCAACCGCTACCTCGCCCGCCCGCTCACCCGCCGCGACGTGCTGGGCACGTTCGCCGGGCTGCGCCCGCTGCTCGCGCCGGTCGCGCGCGACACCGCCACCACGTCGGCGCTCTCCCGCGACCACACGGTGATCTCCGAACCCGCCGGGATGGTCACGGTGGTCGGGGGCAAGTACACGACCTACCGGCGGATGGCGCGCGACGCCGTCGACGCGGTGGGCCGGGCCATGGGCGGTGCGCTGCCGCCGTCGCCGACGGCGAACCTCCCGCTGGTGGGCGCCGCCGGCTGGGAGGCCGTGGCCAACCGGGTGCCGCGGCTCGCCACCGAGCACGGGGTGCCCGAGGAGCACGTGCGCCGGATGGTGCACCGCTACGGCGCCGAGCTGCCCGACGTCCTCGCCCCGATCCGCACCGACCCCGCCCTCGGCCGCCCCCTGCCGGGCGCCGAGGGCTACCTGCCCGTCGAGTTCCTGCGGGCCGTCACCCACGAGGGCGCGCTCAGCCTGGTCGACGTGCTGCACCGGCGGACCCACCTGTCGATCGAGCGCACCGACGCCGGCCTGCCCGCGGCCCCGGCCGTCGCCGCGCTCATCGCGCCGGCGCTCGGGTGGGACGCCGACCGGCAGGCCCGGGAGGTGGCCGCCTACCGGGCGGAGGTGGAGCGGGACCGGGCCGGGCTGGGCGCCGAGCGCGCCGGGGCGTCCTGAGGTCGGGGCGCCGGTAGGGTGCGCCGTCGATGACCGTCCGCCACCTGGCCCGCGCCGAGCGCGCCGACCTGCTCGCCTTCCTCCGCGGGCTGACGCCCGAGCAGTGGGAGGCGCCCTCGCTGTGCGCGGGCTGGCGGGTGCGCGACGTCGTCGCCCACGTCGTGAGCTACGAGGGACTCGGCGGGCGGGAGCTCGCCCGCAGGCTCGCCCGGGGGCGGCTGCGGCTCGCCCGGACCAACGCGGTCGGGGTGGCCGAGATGGAGCGCGCCGCGCCGGGTGAGCTGCTCGCGCAGCTGGAACGCCACCTCGAACCGGAAGGGCTCACCACCGGGTTCGGGTGCCGCGTCGCCCTGCTCGATGCGCTGATCCACCACCAGGACATCCGCCGCCCCCTCGGCGCGCCGCGCGCGATCCCGGCCGAGCGGCTGGTCCCCGCGCTCGCGTTCGCCCGCTTCGCGCCGCCGATCGGGGCGTTCTGGCGCGCCCGCGGGCTCCGGCTGATCGCGACGGACGTCGACTGGTCCGGCGGGCGCGGTCCGGAGGTGCGCGGGCCGGGCGAGGCCCTGCTGATGGCGATCGCGGGTCGCCGCGGCGCCGTCGAGGAGCTCGACGGACCGGGGCAGCCCACGCTCGCCGGCCGGATCTCCTGACTACTCAGCCGGCGGTGGGCTGCAGCAGCGTCTTCACCATCCCGTCCTTCTTGGCCTGGAACGTCGCGTAGGCCTCGGGCGCGGCGTCGAGCGGGAGGCGGTGGGTGGCGAAGCCGTCCACGCCGAGCGGGTCGCCGTCGGCCAGCAGCGGGAGGATCTCCGGCACCCACCGGTGCACGTTGGCCTGCCCCATCCGCAGCTGGATCTGCTTGTCGAACAGGGTGAGCATCGGCAGCGGGTCGGCCATGCCGCCGTAGACCCCGCTCACCGAGATCGTGCCGCCGCGGCGCACCAGCTCGATGGCCGAGTAGAGCGCGTTGAGCCGGTCCGCGCCCGCGGTCTCCATGAACTTCGCGGCCACCGCGTCCGGCAGCAGGCCGGCCAGTTGGTGGGCGAGCTTGCCGACCGGGGAGCCGTGCGCCTCCATCCCCACGGCGTCGATCACCGCGTCCGGGCCGCGGCCGTCGGTGAGCTCGCGGACGTGGTCGGCGAGGTCCCGGCCGTGCGCGGAGAGGTCGAGCACGGTGATCCCGCGGGCCCGGGCCCGCTCGAGCCGCTCGGGCACCACGTCCACCCCGATGACGTGCTCGACGCCCCGGTGCCGCGCGATGCGGGCGCTCATGTCGCCGATCGGGCCGAGGCCCAGCACGAGCAGCGATCCCCCGTCCGGCACCGCCGCGTACTCGACGGCCTGCCACGCGGTCGGCAGCACGTCGGAGAGGTAGACGAAGCGGTCGTCCGGCGGGCCGTCCGGCACCTTGATCGGCAGCTGGTCGCCGAACGGGACCCGCAGGTACTCGGCCTGCCCGCCCGGCACCTGGCCGTAGAGCTTCGTGTAACCGAACAGCGACGCGCCCTTGCCGTGACCGCGCACCTGCGTGGTCTCGCACTGCGAGTGCAGGCCCCGCACGCACATCCAGCACGTGCCGCAGGAGACGTTGAACGGGATGACGACCCGGTCGCCCGGCGCCAACGCGCCCACCTCGCGGCCGACCTCCTCGACCACGCCCATCGGCTCGTGCCCGAGGATGTCGCCCTCGTCGAGGAACGGGCCGAGCACCTCGTACAGGTGCAGGTCGGAGCCGCAGATACCGGTGGACGTCACGCGCACGACCACGTCGGTCGGTGACTGGATGGTCGGATCGGGCACGGTGTCGACGCGCACGTCGCGCTTGCCGTGCCAGGTGACCGCTCGCATGGGGACTCCTCGGGGACGGGGCCGTCGAGGGAGCGGTTCCCGCCACTGGCCGCCGGAAACGGGACGAGACGGCCCGATCGGCCCGCCGGAGCCGGGCCCGGCCGGTAGCGTCCGCCCCGTGGCGACGAGCGACGGCGCGGCGACCCTGCGGCCCGCCCGCCCCGAGGACGCGCGGGCGGTCGCCGAGATCTGGCGCGTCGGCTGGCGCGACGGCCAACTCGGCCACGTCCCCGACGAGCTGCTCGTCGCGCGCACCGACGCCTCCTTCGGCGAGCGCGCCCCCGCGCGGATCGCCGACCCCGCGACCGACACCGTGGTCGCGGTCGTCGACGGCGCCGTCGCCGGGTTCGTGATGGTGGTCGGCGACGAGGTCGAGCAGGTCTACGTCGCGCCGGCGCACCGCGGGACCGCGGTGGCGCCCACCCTGCTGGCCGAGGCCGAACGGCTCGTGCGCGCGGGCGGGCACGAGCGGGCGTGGCTCGCCGTCGTCGCGGGCAACGCCCGCGCCCGCCGCTTCTACGAGCGCAACGGGTGGCGCGACGAGGGGCCCTTCGACCACATGGCCGAGGGCCCGGACGGCCCGATCCGGGTGCCCGCCCACCGTTACGCGAAGTGACGACGGTAACGATCCAGTCGCGGACGTTCAGGGCCCCGGGGCGGGGGTACGCCGTCGCCTGAGGGGAAGTGCCACGACCGTGCGAAACCCCCTCGTTCCCGAGGAGGAAACGCAACACATGGCAACGTCTGCAAACCCCGTGGCCGTCCGCAGGCCCGTCCAGCTCGCCGCACTCGTCGTGGGTGTCGTGTTCCTGCTGGTCGGCGTGCTCGGCTTCATCCCCGGCATCACCACGAACTTCGACAGCCTCACCTTCGCCGGCCACCAGTCGGAGGCGCTGCTGCTCGGCCTGTTCCAGGTGTCGGTGCTGCACAACATCGTCCACCTGCTGTTCGGCGTCGCCGGCCTGGCGATGTCGCGCACGGCGGCGGGCGCCCGCACCTTCCTGATCTACGGCGGCGTGGTCTACGCCGTGCTGTGGGTCTACGGGCTCGTGGTCGACCCGACCAGCGCGGCGAACTTCGTGCCGCTCAACACCGCCGACAACTGGCTGCACCTGCTGCTCGCCGTCGGCATGATCGGCCTCGGGGTCACCCTGGGCCGCGACCGCCGCGCTGCCGTCTGATCGGTAGCGCATGGGTTAACCTCCGCGGCGGAAGAGCATCCGATCTCGTACAACGGAGTCAACAGCTGATGCCGCGCGACCCGTACGCCGAACTGCCAGAGGTCCCTTCCTTCACCGTCACCAGCACGGACATCGCCGACGGCGAGACGTTGCCGGTCCCGCAGCGGTCCGGCATCTTCGGCGCCGGCGGGGAGGACCGCTCGCCTCAGCTGTCCTGGAGCGGCTTCCCCGCCGAGACCCGGTCGTTCGTCGTGACCTGCTACGACCCCGATGCCCCCACGGCGTCGGGGTTCTGGCACTGGGCCGTGGTCGACATCCCGGCCTCGGTCACCGAGCTGCCGTCCGGCGCAGGCGACGAGAGCGGCAGCGGCCTGCCCGAGGGGGCCTTCCAGCTGACCAACGACGCCGGCCTCGCCCGCTACCTCGGCGCGGCCCCGCCGCCCGGGCACGGCCCGCACCGCTACTTCTTCGTCGTGCACGCCGTCGACGTCGAGAGCCTGGGCATCCCGCGCGACGCCCGGCCGGCGTTCCTCGGGTTCAACCTGTTCAGCCACACGCTGGCGCGTGCGTCGATCGTGCCGGTTTACGAGAACAAGGGCTGAGCGAGGGCTGAGCGCTCATCCGGCCGGGCGCTTGGCCCGGCTGGGCTGCACCCGCGTCGGCTCCCCCGGCATCTTGGGGTACTCCGGCGGGTAGGGCAGGTCGCCGAGCCCGCGGTCGCGCTCGTCGGCGGCGTACCACTCGAGCGCGGTCTCCAGCCCGCCCACGGCCTCGTCGATACCGGCGTGGGGGTCACCGCGCTCGGCGAGGAGCCCCGGCACGGTGCGGACGTCGAAGTCCTCCGGCTCGACGTCCGGCAGCGCCTCCCAGGTGACCGGCATCGAGACCGTCGCCCGCGGGCGGCCGCGCACCGACCACGCCGAGGCGATCGTGCGGTCGCGCGCGGCCTGGTTGTAGTCGAGGAACACGCGTTCGCCGCGCTCCTCCTTCCACCACGCGACGGTCGCCTTGTCGGGCAGGCGGTCGGCCACGCGCCGGGCGATGGCGATGACGGCGTGCCGGACCTGCACGAAGTCCCAGTCGGGCCGGATGCGGCAGGCCACGTGCACGCCGCGCCCGCCCGAGGTCTTCGGCCAGCCGACCAGCCCGGCCTCGTCGAGCACCTCGCGCAGCACCGCGGCGACGGCCACGGCGTCGGCGAAGTCGGTGCCCGGCTGCGGGTCGAGGTCGACGCGCAGCTCGTCGGGGTGGTCGGGGTCGGCCCGGCGGACCGGCCACGGGTGGAAGTCGAGGGTGCCCATGTTGGCGGCCCACACGAGCACGGCGGGCTCCGTCGGGCAGAGCGAGTCGGCGGTGCGGCCGCTCGGGAACGTCACGCGGGCGGTCTGCACGTAGGGCGGCGCGCCCTTGGGCAGGCGCTTGGAGAAGAACGACTCGCCGTCCACGCCGTCGGGGTAGCGCTTCAGGTTGGTGGGCCGCTCGTACAGCGCCCGCAGCAGCGGCTCCGACACCTCGAGGTAGTAGCGCACGACCTCGCCCTTGGTGATCCCCCGCTCCGGGAAGTACACCTTGTCCGGGCTGGTCAGGCGCACCTCGCGGGGCCCGTCCGGACCGGGGACGGACAGCAGCTCCGCCGCGCTCTTGCTCGCCACGCCCGGGACGCTACCCGCTACGCTGGCCGCGATGCCCGATCTCCACGAACCGGACCGCCCGGGCCGATCCCGGCAGTTCGACGACGAGCTGCTCGGGCTCGACCCCGACGACCCGGAGGCCCAGGCCTTCGCCGCGCACCTCGACCGCATGCAGCGCCAGCGCCCCGCCTTCACGGTCGAGGGCTACCTGGAGGGCATCCGCGACTTCGCCGAGTCCGCCAACCGCGCCGAGGGCGGGCGCAGGCTCGCCGCGGTCACGGTGGTCGTGCTGCTCCTGCTCGGCGTGGCCTACGTGGTGTGGGAGGCGCTCGTGTTCATCGCGGGGGCCCTCCCGTGAGCCCCTCCGGCGAGCCACCGTCCTCGCGCGAGCCGACATAGTCTGGGGGCATGGATCCCGCCACCGAGCCAGCCCCGAAGGTCGTCAAGTCCGACGCCGAGTGGCGCGCCCAGCTGACCCCCGAGGAGTACCACGTCCTGCGCCAGGCAGGCACCGAGCGGCCGTTCACCGGCGAGTACACCGACACGAAGACCAAGGGCGTGTACCGGTGCCGCGCGTGCGGCGCCGAGCTGTTCCGCTCCGACGCGAAGTTCGAGTCGCACTGCGGCTGGCCTGCGTTCTTCACCCCGCTCGCGGGCGACGCGGTGATCGAGCGGGAGGACCTGAGCCTCGGGATGCGGCGCGTGGAGGTCCTGTGCGCCACCTGCCACAGCCACCTGGGCCACGTCTTCGAGGGCGAGGGCTACCCCACCCCGACGGACCTGCGCTACTGCATCAACTCGATCTCGCTGCGGCTGGAGCCGGACGAGGACTGACCGTCACGGCAGGGTGGCGACCAGGTCACCCGGCTGCACCCGCGGGCCCGTGAAGAACGGCGTCTCGGCCCGGACGTGCCTGCGCGCGTCCGTGGCCCGCAGGTGCCGCATGAGGTCGACGATGCGGTGCAGCTCGTCGGCCTCGAACGCGAGCAGCCACTCGTAGTCGCCGAGCGCGAACGACGCCACCGTGTTGGCGCGGACGTCCGGGTACTCGCGGGCCTCCCGGCCGTGCTCGGCGAGCATCCGCCGCCGCTCGTCCTCGGGCAGCAGGTACCACTCGTAGGAGCGGACGAACGGGTAGACGCACAGGTAGCGACGCGGCTCCTCCCCCGCGATGAACGCGGGGACGTGGGCCTTGTTGAACTCGGCGGGCCGGTGGATCCCCACCTGGCTCCACACCGGGGTGCTCACCCGGCCGACCGCGGTGGTGCGCCGCAGGTCGGCGTATGCAGCCTGGAGCGCCTCGACGTTGTCGGCGTGCCACCAGACCATGTAGTCGGCGTCGGCCCGCGTGCCGGCGAGGTCGTACACGCCCCGCACGGTCACGCCCTTGCCGGCGAGCGCGTCCAGGAACTCCGTGAGCTGGCTCGCCGCCGCGCCGCGGTCGTCGCCGAGCCGGCCCGGCTCGACCCGGAACACCGACCACATCGTGTAGCGGATGGCGCTGTTCAGCTCTTCGTAGTCCAGGCTTGCCACGCGTCCCATCCTGCCACGCACCGCCGGTGCCTCAGCCCGCGCCCGCGGTGGCGCCCAGCACGGTGGCGACGAGGCTGCGCGCCAGCTCGGCGCGCTGCTCGGCGTCGAGCGGGGCGCCCGCGAAGTCGGCGAGGAACGCCTGCTGGAAGCACGCGCCGAGCAGCAGCCGGGCCATCGCCCTCGGGTCGGCGGACGGCGCGAGCCGGCCCAGGAGCTGCTCCGCGGCGAGGTAGCGCGCCAGCACCTCCTCGGGCATGCGCGGGCCGCCGCCGAGCTCGCGGACCCGCTCGCGGTGGGCGACGAGCAGCGCCCGCGAGGAGTACAGCGAGACGGCGATCGGGAAGCTGTCGGCGTAGAAGGCGACCGCGGTCGCGACCACCTGCTCGAGGTTCGCCCGCACCTCGCCCTCGCCCGCCTCCAGCCGGGCGAGCAGCTCGGCCAGCTCGGGCAGCTGCTCCTCGAGCACCCGCAGGAAGATCTCGGTCTTGTCCTGGAAGTGCTTGTAGAGCGCGGCCTCGGAGTACCCCGCGGCCCGCGCGATCTCCTTGGTGGTGGCGCGCGCGTAGCCCTCGGTGCGCATGATCCGGGCGGCCGCGCCCAGGATGTCCTCCCGCGTTCCCACGTGCCTCCCGAAGCAGGTCCTCAGCGTTCCCTTGACGGTGAGTGAGTACTTACCCACTCTAGTGGTGAGTGTTCACTAACCGAAGGAGGACGGCATGCGGATCACCGTGTTCGGCGCGACCGGGGGGACCGGGCGGCACGTCGTGCAACAGGCGCTCGACGCCGGGCACGAGGTCGTCGCGGTGGTCAGGGACCCCGCCCGGCTCGCCACCCCGCCCCGGGAGGGCCTGACCGTCCGCACCGCGCAGCTGGACGACCGGGCGGCCGTCCTGCGGGCGGTCGCGGACGCCGACGCCGTGGTCGACGCACTGGGGGCGCGCACGAGCGGGCCGACCACGTTCCGCGCCGACGCCGCGCGGGTCATCACGGCGGCCATGCGCGATGCGGGCGTGCGCAGGCTCGTGGCGGTGAGCGCGAGCGGCGCGCACCGCGACGGCGACGCCTGGCCGATCCGGGTGGTGGTCAAACCGCTGCTCGGCCTCGTGCTCCGCCACCAGTTCGCCGACATGCTGGCCATGGAGGAGGTGGTGCGCGGAAGCGGCCTCGACTGGACGATCGTGCTGCCCCCGCGGCTCACCGACCGGCCGGCCACCGGGCGGATCGCCCGCCGCGTCGGGGGCAACGTGCGGGGCTCCTACTCGATGACCCGCGCCGACCTCGCGACCGCCGTGCTGCAGGCCGTGACGGACGAGGGGGTGCGCAGCGCAGCGCTGTCGGTGGCGGCCGGCTGATCCCCGGCTCGCGGCCGCGACCACGCACCGGCACGATGTGGCCCCGACGGGTGACGATGATCGGGAGGGGCCGAGTGGTGGACGACGCCGCGGACGGGATGACCGGCCGCTACCTGCTGGTGCTGGACGACGACTTCCTCGACGACACCGACCGGGCCAGGGTGGCGGTGCAGGAGGTCTGCGGCGGCGAGCGGCCCGCGACCACCCGCGAGGGCGCCCCGGCACCGGGCCGCCCCCGGCTCTTCCCCGAGCTGGGCGTGGCCGTCGCGGAGCTGTCGCCGCAGCAGCTGGCGGCGGCGCGCGCGGACCGGCGGCTGCTGGGCGTGGAACCGGAGCGGGTGCGACACGCGATCGGGCTGTCGGAGGAGTACCTGCGCGGCTTCCGCGACGCCGCGCAGTTCCTGCACGCCCAGCTCACGGCGGGCGCGGTGGCGGCGGCCCAGTTCGGCGACACGGAAGAGCTGACCTGGGGCCTGCAGGCCACCGGCGTCGCGGAGTCCCCCGAGACCGGGGCCGGGATCGCGGTCGCGGTGCTCGACACCGGGCTCGACCTGGAGCACCCCGACTTCGCGGGCCGCGACGTCGAGACCCGGTCGTTCGTCGCCGGCCAGACCGTCCAGGACGCCCAGGGGCACGGCACCCACGTCGCCGGGACGGCCTGCGGCCCGCTCGCTCCATCGAGCGGGCGGCGTTACGGGGTCGCCCACGAGGCGCGCCTCATGGTCGGCAAGGTCCTCGGCGACGACGGCACCGGCACCGACGCCGACATCCTCGCGGGCATGAGCTGGGCGATCTCCTCCGGCGCCCAGATCATCTCGATGTCGCTCGGCGCCGACGTCCGGGCGGTCTCCACGGCCTACGAGACCGCGGGACGGCGCGCGCTGGCCGCGGGGACGCTCGTCATCGCCGCGGCGGGCAACAACGCCCGCCGCTCCGCGGGCAACCCCGGCTTCGTGGGGGTGCCCGCGAACAGCCCGTCGATCATGGCCGTCGGCGCGGTGGACCCCTCGCTCGCCGTCGCCGACTTCTCGGCCGCGAGCAGCACCGTCGACGGCGGGCAGGTCGACATCGCAGCACCGGGGGTCGACGTGCACTCGTCGTGGCCGCGGCCGCAGGTCACGCGGACGATCTCGGGCACCAGCATGGCCACCCCGCACGTCGCGGGCATCGCCGCGCTGTGGGCCCAGCGCACGGGCGCGCGGGGCCAGCAGCTGTGGGCGCAGCTGGTGCAGGCCGCGCAGCGGCTGCCGCTGCCGGCGAGCGACGTCGGCTCCGGACTGGTCCGCGCGCCCGGCGCCTGACACGCTGGTCACATGCCCGAGAAGGTCACGGTCTCCCTCGCGGACGACGCGGTCGCCCGCATCGACGAGGTCGTCGCCGCGCTGGAGCACGGCGGGCTGCGCGTCGAGCAGGTGCTGCGCGCGATCGGGGTGATCACGGGCTCGGTGGACACGGGGCGGGTGAAGGCGCTGGGCGACGTCGCGGGCGTCGTGGCGGTCGAGCCCGAGCGGACGGTGCGGCTGCCGCCGCCCGAGTCGGACGTGCAGTAACCCGGTCAGCGGGTGGCGGCCACCCGCTCCGCGGCCGTGCGCCCGGTGGCGATGCAGGCCGGCACGCCGACGCCGTGCAGCGCCGCCCCGGCCACCGCGAGGCCCGCGGGCAGGCCCTCCTCGATCGCGCGCACCCGCTCGAGGTGGCCCACGCCGTACTGCGGCAGCCCGCCACCCCAGCGCTGGACGTGCGTGGCCACCGGGGCGGCGGTGATCCCGGTGAGCGTCGCCAGGTCCGCCCGGGCGCGGGCGACCAGCTCGGCGTCGTCGACCTGGAGGGTCGTCGCCTCGCCGAAGCGGCCCAGCGACGCCCGCAGCCGCACCAGCCCGCCGTCGGCGAGGTGGGCCCACTTGGTCGAGGAGTGGGTGAACGCCTTGACCGACAGCGGTTCGTCGGCCGCGACGAGCACCCCCGAGGTGGGTGGGAGCGACGCGGCGTCCTCGGCCCGGTAGGCCAGCGCCACCACGACCGACGAGGCGAGCTCGATCTCCCCGGCGGCCTTGGCCGCGACGGGCGCCGCCGACGCCAGCAGCCGGGCCGCCGCGGGCGCGGGGACCGCGAGCACGACGGCGTCGACGTCGAGCGCCTCGGGCGCCGTGGTGGGCCCGAGCACGAGCCGCCAGCCGCCCTCGGTGCGGTGCAGCTCCCGCACGGTGGCCGACAGGCGCACCTCGGGCGCCGCGGCGCGCACGAGCGCGTCGAGCAGCACCCGGTAGCCACCGCGCACGGCCCCGAAGACGGGCCCGCCGGGCCTGGCCGAGTCGCCGCTCACGTCGCGGCTCGCGGACGGGGCGCGGGCACCGCCCGCAGCCCGGTCGGCGGCCGCGGTCAGCGAGGGCGCGCCCTCGTCGAGCGCCGCCGCCAGCGCGGGCACCGTGGCCCGCACGCCGAGCGCGTCGACGCGGCCGGCGTAGACGCCGCCGAGCAGCGGGTCGGCGAGCCGGTCGGCGACCTCGTCGCCCATCCGCGAGCGCAGCAGCGCGCCGAGCGCCACGTCCCCGCCGGGCTCCCAGGACAGCGGCCGCTGCGGCTCGGCGGCGACCGCGGCGAGACCCGCGGGCGACAGCAGCCCGTCGAGCCGCGCGGCGCTGGTCGGGACCCCCATGAGCGTGCCGGGCGGCAGCGGCCCCGTGCGGCCCGCGGCGCGGATGGACGCGGCGGCGGGGGTCGGGTGCACCAGCGCGTCGGCGAGCCCCAGCTCGGCGAGGAGGGCGGGCACCTCGGGCCTGCGGACCAGGAACGCCTCGGCCCCGACGTCGAACGGCGCACCGGCGAGGTCGACGGTGTGCAGCACTCCCCCGACCCGGTCCCGCTGCTCCAGGACCGTGATGCGGGCGGCCGGCCCCAGCAGGGTGCGCAGCCGGTGCGCCGCGGCGAGACCCGAGATCCCACCGCCGACCACGGCGACGCGGCTGGTCACGGCTCGAGCGTGTGCACCAGCTCGACGAGCCGGGTGAGGACGTCCGGGTCGGTGTCGGGGAGCACCCCGTGCCCGAGGTTGAACACGTGCCCCGGCGCGCGGCGACCCTCCGCGGCGACGCGGCGCGCCTCGGCCTCGACGGAGGCGGCGTCGGCGAACAGCACGGCGGGGTCGAGGTTGCCCTGCACCGCCACGCGCCCGCCGGTGCGGCGCGCCGCCTCGTCCAGCGGCACCCGCCAGTCGACGCCCACGACGTCGGCGCCCGCGTCGGCCATCGCGCCGAGCAGCTCGCCGGTGCCCACGCCGAAGTGGATGCGCGGCACCCCGGCGCCTGCGACGCTCTCGAGCACCCGCGCCGAGTGCGGCAGCACGTGGCGGCGGTAGTCGCGCTCGGACAGCGCCCCCGCCCACGAGTCGAACAGCTGGACCGCGTCGACCCCGGCCGCGACCTGCGCCCGCAGGAACGTCGAGGTGATCTCGGCGAGCCGGGACATGAGCGCGTGCCACACGTCCGGCGCCGAGAGCATCAAGGCCTTGGTGTGCTCGTGGTTGCGGCTCGGGCCGCCCTCCACGAGGTAGGACGCGAGCGTGAACGGGGCCCCGGCGAAACCGATCAACGGGGTGTCACCCAGCTCGGGGATGAGCAGCCCGATGGCGTCGGTGACCGGGGTGACCTGCTCGGGGTGCAGCGGCGGGATCCGCTCGACGTCGGCCATCGTGCGCACCGGGTGCGCCACCACGGGCCCGGTGCCCGCCACGATGTCCACGCCGACCCCGGCCACGTAGAGCGGCACGACGATGTCGGAGAACAGGATCGCGGCGTCGACCCCGTGCCTGCGCACCGGCTGGAGCGTGATCTCGCAGGTGAGGTCGGGGGTCAGGCAGGCCTGCAGCATCCCGGAGCCGGCCCGCAGGGCCCGGTACTCCGGCAGCGAGCGGCCGGCCTGGCGCATGAACCACACCGGTAGCCGCGACGGGCGCTCCCCGCGCGCTGCGGCGAGGAAGGGCGCCGCGGGCAGGTGCCGGCGGGGGTGCACGTCGGAGGCGGGCATGACGGTCATGGTCCTGCCATCCTCCCACGCCCCACCACGGCGTCACCGATCGGCGGTCGGCGTCCCACGGTCAGGTGGCGCCGAGTGCGGCGCGTCGCAGCTGCGGATCACCGAGAGCGACCTAAAGTCCACGCTCGTGTCCGACGCGCCCGCCCCACCACAGGAGTTCCAGCAGGCCGTCGCCTCGCTGCGCGCCGTGCGGCCGCGACCCGAACTCCTGCTCTCCCCGCTGGACGCGCCGCCGCGCCTCGCCCCGTACACGTGGGCGTTCAGCGTGGAGGCCGTGACCGAGGACGGCGACCCCTCGGAACCGGATACCAGCGGCCGGCTCATCCTCCTGCACGACCCCGCCGGACAGGACGCCTGGGAGGGCACCTTCCGGCTCGTCTGCTTCGTCCAGGCCCGCCTCGAACCCGAACAGCTCGGCGACGAGATGCTGCCGGTCGTCGGCTGGTCGTGGCTGACCGAGGCCCTGGAGGTCGCAGGCGCGGAGCACGTCGCCCTCGGCGGCACCGTCACCCAGACCTCGTCGGTGCGCTTCGGCGACATCGCGGGCCCCCGCCGCGACGACGACGTCGAGCTGCGCGCCTCCTGGACCCCGGTGGGCACCGACCTGTCGCGACACGCCGAGGCGTTCTGCGGCCTCGTGGCGTCCGCGGCCGGCCTCCCACCCGTCGGAGTGCTCCCGCTGGCAACTCGTCGAGGCTGATGCGAGACACGGTCTCGATCGGGTGATCCGGGGGCTCACCAGCGGGTACGATGCTCGGAGTGATCAAAATCCTCACCCGGACGAGTGGATCGGCATCGACAAGGCTGTAACTTTCACCCAGAGAAGTTCGATCCGATACACGACGTTAGACCGCTTGGGGGGCTACGCTTCCTCCACGACACCTCCTCGGGCGGTCGGGCGAGTAGTTCCATCCGACCGGGGGACTGGTGCCGGTCGGGGGGCAACGACCGACTCCAGGGAGGTAGTGACGTGGCCGTTGTCGGTCAGGGCACACCGGTGCGGGGCGCCTCTGGGCACCCCTCCACCCATGCTGTGCTGTCGCCCGCGATGGTCCCGCACCCGCGGGAAGAGCTGTTCTCGGTGCTGGTGGTCGACGACCACCCGCTCCTGCGCGAGGCGATCGCCGCGCGCCTGCGCTCGATGGGCGCGGGCACGGTGTACGAAGCCGCCTCGGTGGCGGAGGCGCGCGCACGTGCGCACGCCAACGGACCGTGCGATCTCGCCATCCTCGACCTGGGCCTGCCCGACGGCAGCGGGCTGGACCTGGTCACCGAGCTGCGATCGCTGGGGTGGAACCGCCTCGTCGTGCTCGCATCGTCCGACGACCCGTACGCGGTGCGCTCGGCGTTCCAGGCGGGCGCCCAGGCGTACCTGCTCAAGTCCGCGTCCGCGGCGATCGTCACCGACGGCGTCAAGCGGGTGCTGGACGGCGGCGTGTACGCCGACCCGACCGTCGCGCCGCTGCTCGCCACCGGTACCCGGGTACCGGGCACGGACAACACCCCGCGCGAGCTCTCCGCTCGCGAGGTGGAGGTCCTGCAGCTCGTGGCGGACGGGCAGTCCAACAAGGAGATCGGCGAGGCCCTGAGCCTGTCGGCGCTCACGGTGAAGAGCCACCTCTCGCGCATCGGGCGCAAGCTCGGCACCGGGGACCGCGCTCAGATGGTCGCGCTGGCGATGCGTGCCGGGGTCATCCGCTGACAGAAGAAGCACACGCAGGCGAAGACCCGGACGCACCGGGGCCGGTCCCGTTGCTGCGACCGGCCGATGGGCTGCCTCCGGTGGTCGCCGACCGCACCGCGCTCCACCGCACCGCCGCCGCCGTCGCGGACGGCAGCGGGCCCATCGCCGTCGACGCCGAACGGGCGTCCGGATTCCGGTACTCGCAGCGGGCCTACCTGGTCCAGTTGCGGCGCGCGGGCGCGGGCACGGCGCTGATCGACCCGATCCCGCTCGGCGGTGATCTCTCGGCGCTCGCGCCCGCCCTCACCGGGCCGGAGTGGGTGCTGCACGCCGCCAGCCAGGACCTGCCCTGCCTGGCGGAGGTGGGCCTCGCCCCGGCGAAGCTGTTCGACACGGAGCTGGCCGCCCGGCTCGCGGGGTTCCCGCGGGTCGGGCTCGGGCCGCTCGTGGAGCAGCTGCTGGGTCTGTCGTTGGAGAAGGGGCACGGCGCGGCCGACTGGTCGCGCCGGCCCCTGCCCGAGGACTGGCTGGTCTACGCCGCGCTCGACGTCGAGGTGCTCGTCGAGCTGCGCGACGTGCTCGCCAGGGAGCTGGCCGCGCAGGGCAAGCTCGAGTGGGCGCTGCAGGAGTTCGAGGCCGTCCGCACCGCCCCTCCGCCCGCGCCGCGGGCCGAGCCGTGGCGGCGGCTGTCGGGGGTGCACAAGCTGCGCAAGCCGAAGCTGCTCGCGGCCGCCCGCGCGCTGTGGGAGGCCCGGGACCGGCTCGCCGCCGAGCGGGACATCGCGCCCGGGCGGGTGCTCCCGGACAGCGCGATCGTCGCGGCCGCGGCCGCCCAGCCCGCCTCGGCGCAGGAGCTCGCGCGCATGCCGATCTTCCGCGGTCGTGCCCAGCGCCGGCTCACCTCGTACTGGTTCGCGGCGCTGGAGAAGGCGTACGCGCTCGACCCCTCCGAGTACCCGCGCAGCTCCCCGCCCGCTGACGGGCCTCCCCCGGTGTCGCGCTGGGGCGACCGCGACCCGGACGCCGCCACCCGCCTCGCCGCGGCGCGCGCCGCCGTGGCCGAGGTGGGCGAGGAGTGGAACGTCCCGGTGGAGAACCTGCTGCAGCCCGACCTGCTGCGCCGCCTGTGCTGGAACCCGCCAGAGGACGGCGACGTGCGCGCCGCCCTGCGCGCGGGCGGCGCCCGGGAGTGGCAGATCGAGCTGCTCGCCGACCGGCTGGAGAAGGCCCTCGCGGCCCGCTGAGGCCGGCGCCGCGCGCCCCAGCCTTCCGTCCCAGGCCCCAGCCCGTCAGGAATGTGGCTTTCCTGACGCCCAGCGTCATGAAAGTGGCTTTCCTGACATCACGCCGGCGCGCTAGCCCGCGGGCAGCTCCACCGTGACCGTGAGGCCGCCGCCGGGCACCGGCTCGGCCCGCACGCGGCCGCCGTGAGCCTGCACGACCGCCCGCACGATCGACAGCCCCAGCCCCGAGCCGGGCGTGTCCGCGGTGCGCGCCACGGGCCCGCGGCGGAAGGGCTCGAACAGCTCCGCCACGCGGTCACCGGGGATCTCGGCGCCGCTGGAGGACACCTGCAGCAGGGCCACCCCGTCGGCGGCGCGGGTGCACACCTCCACCCAGCCGCCCTGCACGTTGTGCCGGACCGCGTTCTCGACGAGGTTGCCCGCGACCCGCTCCAGCAGCACCGGGTCGCCCCGCGTGGGCGCCGAGGCCGTCTTGACCTGGATCCGCAGCCCGCGCCTGCCCGCCTCGGCCCGCACGGCGGCGAGCGCAGGCACCACGACCTCGGCGAGATCGACCGGGCTCACCTCACCCAGCTCCGCGCTCTCGGTGCGGGCCAGCAGCAGCAGGCCGGCGATGAGGTCGTCGGCGCGCCGGGTGGCCTCGCGCACGACGGACGCCATCCGGCGCAGCTCCTCGACGTCGGCGTCGGGGTCGGAGAGCGTGACGTCGACCTCGGTGCGCAGCACCGACAGGGGGGTACGCAGCTCGTGGCTGGCGTTGGCCACGAACCGGCGCTGGGCGTCGAACGCCGCCTGCAGGCGGTCGAGCATCGCGTCGAAGCCGGCCGCCAGCTCGGCGACCTCGCCCCGGGCGTCCTGCAGGCCGGTGCGGGTGTCCAGCGACTCGGCCGTGAGGCGTCGCGCGGTGGCCGTCACCGCGTGCAGCGGGCCGAGCACCCGCCCGACGAGCACCCACGACACCACCGCGGCGGCGGCGACCACGAGCGGGAACGCGATCAGGCCCGCCCGCAGCACGTCGGCCCGGGCCGCGGCGCCGATGGCCTCGTTGAGCCGCTCCGCGGGCACGGTGACGTCACCGACGCGGACCGTGGTGCCCGGCGGGAGCGACGGCACGCTGCGCGCCACCCCGCCGACGAGCAACCAGCCCAGCCACAGCAGCAGTGCGCTCACGAGGGCGACCACGCCCGTGCACACGAGGGTCAGGCGCGGCCGCAGGCCGAACCCGCGGCGCCGCGGGGGCGCGCGGGTGGGCTCGGGTGGGGGCGGCGCGGGTGGGATCGCCTGCGCAGGCGGCGGCCGGCCCGCGGTGCGGGTCGGTGACGGCGCGTGCTCGGCCACCTCGACGACCTATCCCGCGGCGGGCACCCGGTAGCCGGCCCCGACCACGGTCTCGATGACGCCGGGGTCGCCGAGCTTCTTGCGCAGCGTCATCACGGTGACCCGGACGGTGGTGGTGAAGGGGTCGGCGTTCTCGTCCCAGACCCGCTCGAGCAGCTCCTCGCTGCTCACCACGGCGCCGCGGGCGCCCATGAGGACCTCCAGCACCCCGAACTCCTTGCGGGTGAGCTCGATCTGCCGGTCCCCGCGGTGCACGGTGCGCCGCGCCGGGTCGAGCGCGACGTCACCCGCCACGAGCAGCGGCGGCACGGCCGGGGTGGCCCGGCGGCCCAGCGCTCGGCAGCGCGCCACGAGCTCGGGGAAGTCGAACGGCTTGGCGAGGTAGTCGTCGGCCCCGCGGGAGAGCCCGTCGACCTTGTCGGCGAGCGTGCCGCTCGCGGTCAGCATCAGCACCCGGGTGGTGGACTCGGACGCGACGATCTCCGCGCAGAGCCGGTCGCCGGACATGCCCGGCAGGTCGCGGTCCAGCACCACCACGTCGTAGCGGGTGACCAGAGCCTTCTCGTGGCCGGTGTCGCCGTCGTAGGCGACGTCGACGGCCATGCCCTCCCGGCGCAGGCCGCGCGCGACGGCGTCGGCCAGCGCCCGCTCGTCCTCCACGACCAGGACCCGCATCAGCGTGCCTCCTCCGACGGTGCGGGCTCGTCGGCCCCGGTGGTGGGCAGGGCCGCGGCCCACTCGGTGACGCGGCGCGCCACGTCCTGCGCGGTGAGCCCGACGGACTGCAGGACGTCGGCGCGGCTGCCGTGTTCGAGGAACCGCTGCGGGAGCGCGAGGTCGCGCAGCGGCACGTCGCACTCCGCGTCGCGCAGCGCCGCCCCGAGCGCCGAGCCGAACCCGCCGTGGCGACCGCAGTCGCTGACGGCGACGACCAGGCGGTGGCCGCGGGCGAGGTCGACCAGCGCATCCGGGATCGGGAGCACCCACCGCGGGTCGACCACGGTGACGGCGACGCCCTGCTGCTCCAGCCGCTTCGCCGCGGCGACGCCGAGCTCGCCGAACGCCCCCGCGCACACCAGCAGCACCGACGCCTCGTCGCCCGCGGGCTCGTGCAGCACGTCGACCCCGCCGACCCGGCGCAGCGCGGGCACCGACTCGATCACCGCGCCCTTCGGGAAGCGGATCGCGGTGGGGCCGTCCTCGATCGCGACGGCCTCGGCCAGCTCCTCCCGCAGCGTGTCGGCGTCCCGGGGCGCGGCCACCCGCATGCCGGGCACGATGCCGAGCAGCGACAGGTCCCACATCCCGTTGTGCGAAGGCCCGTCGTTGCCCGTGACGCCCGCACGGTCGAGCACCAGCGTGACGGGCTTGTCGTGCAGGGCCACGTCCATGAGCAGCTGGTCGAAGGCCCGGTTGAGGAACGTCGAGTAGACCGCGACGACCGGGTGCAGCCCGGCCATCGCCAGCCCCGCCGCCGAGGTGAGCGCGTGCTGCTCGGCGATGCCGACGTCGATGCAGCGGTCGGGGAACGCGCGCGCGAACGGGGCGAGGCCGGTGGGGCCGAGCATGGCCGCGGTGATCGCGACGATGTCGGGCCTGCGGGCGCCGAGCGCGACCATCTCCTCGGAGAAGATGCTCGTCCAGCCCACCGACGGCGGGCCGGTCGGCAGCCCGGTCTCCGGGTCGAACGCGGCCGGGCTGTGCATCTGCTCGGCCTCGTCGTTCTCCGCGGGCGGGTAGCCGCGGCCCTTCTGGGTGACGGCGTGGACGATGACCGGGCCGCCGAAGTGGCGGGCCCGGCGCAGGGCCGACTCCATCGCGGCGATGTCGTGGCCGTCGACCGGCCCGAAGTACTTGAGCCCCAGGTCGGAGAACAGCGCCTGCGGGCTCAGCGCGTCCTTCACCCCGGCCTTGAGCGCGTGCAGCCCGGCGTAGATCGGCGGGCCCACCACCGGCGTGCGCGACAGCGCCTGCTTGCCCGCCTCCAGCACCCGCTCGTAGCCGGGCTGCAGCCGCAGCGTCGCGAGCCGGTCGGCGAGGCCGCCGATCGTCGGGGCGTACGAGCGCCCGTTGTCGTTGACGACGATGACGACGTTGCGGTCCTTGCCCGCGGCGATGTTGTTGAGCGCCTCCCAGGCCATCCCGCCGGTGAGCGCGCCGTCGCCGATCACCGCGACGACGTGGCGGTCCTGGCCGGTGAGCGCGTAGCCGCGGGCGAGGCCGTCGGCCCACGACAGCGACGTGGAGGCGTGGCTGTTCTCGACGTGGTCGTGCTCGCTCTCGGCGCGGCACGGGTAGCCGGACAGCCCGCCGGTCTTCTTGAGCCGGTCCCAGCCGTCCTGGCGGCCGGTCAGCATCTTGTGGACGTACGCCTGGTGACCGGTGTCCCAGATCAGGGTGTCGCGGGGCGAGTCGAAGACCCTGTGCAGCGCGATGGTCAGCTCGACGACACCCAGGTTCGGCCCGAGGTGCCCGCCGGTGCGCGAGACCGACGCCACCAGCTCCTTCCGGATCTCCGCGGCGAGCGCCGGGAGCTGATCGGCTCGGAGCCGTTTCAGGTCGGCCGGGCCACGGACGGATCGCAACACGGTCACCCGGCCAGCTTACGGAAGAGCACCGGTTCCGCGTGGCCGCACGCCCCGCGGCGCTCCCTAACCCGTCGCGGTGCGCGGCGCCGGGATCTGCACCGGCCCCGGGAGCCGCACCAGGTTGCGCCCGTCGCGCTTGGCCGCGTACAGGTTCGCGTCGGCGACCTTGAGCACCTGTTCGAGGGTCGCGCCGTCGGTGGGCACGGCGGCGCCGCCCACCGAGACGCTGAGGCCTGTGATCGTGAGATCACCGTCGGGCGTGCACACCGGGACGTCGAGCTCGGACACGAGCCGGCGCAGCCGCTCGGCCACCGCGCGGACCTCGGCGCGGCCGAGCGCGCCCTGCGGTAGGTCGGCGAGCAGCACGACGAACTCCTCGCCGCCGAACCGGCCGACGATGTCGCCCTCGCGCACGCCCGCGCGCAGCTCGGCGGCGACGGCGGCCAGCACGTCGTCGCCCGCGAGGTGGCCGTGGGCGTCGTTGACCAGCTTGAAGTGGTCCAGGTCGAGGATCAGCACGGCCGCGGTGCCGCGGCCGCGCTGGGCCCGCTGCACCGCCCGGCCCGCCTCGGCCTGCCAGGCGGCCGAGTTGAGCAGGCCCGTCTTCGCGTCCGTGCTCGCCGCCTCCTCGAGGTGGCGCACCAGCACGGCACGGTGCAGCACGAGGATCGGCGGGAGCACGAGCGCCACCAGCCACGGCGTCGCCCCGATCGCGACCGCGGCGAGCCCGCCCATGCACAGGGTGGCCACCTCGAGCGCGTTGTCGTCCAGCCGCCCGACCAGCGCGCGCACGCCCCGCCACTCGCTGGTGAGCGCGATGACGCCGGCGACCAGCAGCGTGTTCACCACGACGTAGAGCAGCACGGCCACGGCGATGCCCGCCACGCCCGCGACGTCGTCCGGGCCGTCGGGCAGTCCGCCCGCCCACTCGACGCCCGCGTGCGCCGCGCCGGCGGCGAGCACGACGGTGGCGGTCGTGTAGACGTGGCGGTGCAGCGGCACCTTCGCCGGCCGCCACACCCGGTGCCACAGGTGCAGGTACACGGCCCCGATCACCGCCGCCGCGAGCGCGGGCGGCAGCAGCAGGGCTGCGGCGAAGGTCCAGACGGAGCTGAGATCGAAGTAGGAGGTCTCGGCGGCCCGGCGGCGGATCCGCTCGATACCGGTGGCGAGCTCGGTGTGCACCACGCTGAGCAGCGTCAGGAACGCGGCGAGCCCGAACACCTCGCCGGTGAACGCCTCGGGGGCGGCCAGGCCGAGGTGGGTGATCACCATGGCGAGCGCGCCCGCCTCCACGACGAGCACGAGCACGACCGCCCGGGTGGGCAGCCGCCACAGCTCCCATCCCGCCGGTTCGGGGCGCCGCGCCGGGCTGTGCGAGTGCGCCAACTCCTCCACGCCCGCCCCCTCCCCGTACCGCGGTGCCTGACGGCGAGGCTAGTGAGGCGGCACCGGCGTGTCAGGAGGACTGCGATGACACATCGGGGTGGTCCTCGACCACGCCTTCGTCACTCTCCGTCAACGATCCAGCCACTGCCCGGAGTCTGCTCCCCTCCGCGGCGCGACCCGACGGGCGACCCCGACGACGGCGGGGTGCCGGTGCGCACCACGTTGCGCCCCGCCCGCTTGGCCGCGTACAGCGCGGTGTCGGCGACCTGGAGCAACGTGCGCAGGTCGGCGCCCTCGGCGGGGGCGGACGCGACCCCGATCGAGACGGTGAGCCCCGAGATGGTGAGCGGGCCGTCCGGCGTGGGGATCTCCACCCGCAGGTTGGACACCCGGTTGCGGATGCGCTCGGCCACCGCCTCCAGCTCGGACGGGGCGCCCGCCGGGCCGGCGAGCAGCACCACGAACTCCTCGCCGCCGAACCGCCCGACGAGGTCGCTCTCGCGGACCTCGGCGCGCACCGCGCCGGCCACCGCCGCGAGCACCTGGTCGCCTGCGATGTGGCCGTGCGTGTCGTTGACCGCCTTGAAGTGGTCGAGGTCGAGCACGAGGACCCCGCGCGGGCCGTCGGCCGGGCTGCTGCGCTGCAGCAGCCGCTCGGCCTGCGCGTGCCAGGCCACGGCATTGAGCAGGCCGGTCTTGCCGTCGATGTTGGCCGCCTCCTCCAGGTGGCGCACCAGCACCGCGCGGTGCAGCACCACGAGCGGCAGGAGGGCGAGCAGCACCAGCCACGGGTTGACGACCAGCGCCACCGCGGTGAGCCCGCCGAGGGAGAGGGTGGCGAACTCCAGCAGGTTGTCGTCCCAGCGGCCGAGGACCCGGGCGAGGTCCGGTTGCGGGGCGCTCATCGCGATGGCGCCCGCGACCAGCCCGGTGTTGATCGTGGTGTAGACCAGCAGCGCGAGCACGATGCCCGGGATCCCGACGGCCGTGAGCGGCCGCGGCCCCGAGCCCAGCAGCGCGACGACCGCGCCGGCGCCGAGGCAGGCCAACACGATCGTGGCGGCGCTGTAGACGCTGCGGTAGAGCGGCACGCGGGGCCGCCCGGTGCGCGCCCACACGTGCAGGTGCACCACGACCGCCACCGCGGCCGCGCACGCGGGCGGCAGCACGAGCGCGCCCGCGAACGTCCACACGGAGCTCAGGTTGGCGTGGTTGCCGACCATCACGCGCCTGCGCAGCCGCTCGACCCCGATCGCGATCTCGGTGTGCAGGACCCCCAGCCCGCCGAGCAGCGCCGCGTGCGCCAGCTGGAGCGGTTCCGGGGCCGGCAGCCGCGCGGCCGCGGCGATCACGAGGCCGAGCGCCGTGGCCTCGACGACGAGCACCGACACCGCGAGCCGCTGCGGCAGCTCCCACAGGGGCCACCGCCGGACCGCCCACGCGCGGACCGCTCGGGCCGGCGGGCGGGCCCTGTGGGGATCTGCGGTCATCAGCGCTCTCGGTCGGTCCCTGGCCGTCGAGCACTGAGCGTAGTGGAGGACCCTCGTGATGTCACCCGTGTGGGGCGTCAACCGATACACGCGGTGACGCAGCGAGACGAGTCGGCGGCGCGGAGCACGCTCGTCGGCCGCCGCCACACCTGAATGCCGTACCGCCCGCGACACCCGACCACCCTCCGCGCCCGCCTGTCGGGCCCGCGGCTCCCCCGCCGTTCCGGCAGGCCTTGGGACACGAACCGGATCGGGAAGGAGGCACGCGATGCGCAACCGCGACTGGACCTGAGGGCCCGGCCCCGACACCGCCCACGACGACGGGAGGAGGAGCCACCATGCGCAACCGCGACTGGACCTGAAACGGGCGAGCGGCTCGCCCGTCCCGGCGGTCGCCGGGTGCGGTCGCGGAGCGTCCGCGCCGCGGACCGCACCCGGCGATCAGTCCGTCGCGGGCGTCCGCAGGCCGGGACCCGCGTCGACGGACGGCACGGACACCGCCCGCGCCGATGGGGTCGGCGCCGCGGGGGTCGGCGAGGCGGAGGGCGGCATCGGCGCCACCGCGATCCGCACCGTGTTGCGCCCGGCCCGCTTGGCCTCGTAGAGGGCCGCGTCCGCGGTCTGCAGGAGCGTGTCCAGGTCGGCGCCGCCGGCCGGGGCGACCGCGCCGCCGACCGAGACGGTCAGGCCGCAGATCGCGACCTCGCCGTCCCGCGTCGGGATGTGCAGCTGCAGCTCGGCCACGTGGGTGCGGATCCGCTCGGCCACCACCTCGAGCTCGACGCACTCGAGCGCGACCGACCGGCTCACCGGCCCGGCCCGCCGGGGCAGCACCGCGAACTCCTCGCCGCCCAGCCTGCCGACGAGGTCGTGGGCCCGCACCACCCGGCGCAGCGCCTCGGCCACCGCGGTCAGCACGTGGTCGCCGACGGCGTGCCCGTGGGTGTCGTTGACCGCCTTGAAGTGGTCGAGGTCGAGGATCAGCACCCCGCCCGCGCGCTCGGGGCCGTCGGCGCCCGCGATGGCCCGCTCCGCCGCGGCGACCCAGGTGGCGGCGTTGAGCAGCCCGGTCTTGCCGTCGGTCATGGCCGCGGCCTCGAGCGGCCGGATCAGCGCGGCCCGCAGCACGACGTGCAGCGGGAGCACCATGAGCACCAGCAGCACGGGGTTGAGGGAGAGGGCGATCGCGATCAGCGCGCCCATGCAGAGCATCCCGAGCTCGAGGAGGTTGTCCTCCGGGGGCCCGAACAGCGTGGCGAGCCCGGCGCGCGGGGTGCTCATGGCCACGACCCCGGCGACGAGTCCCGAGTTGACGACGACGTACAGGGCGATGGCGACCAGCACCAGCCACAGCGGCTCCTGCTGCGGGCCGACCACCTCGAGCAGCGCACCCACCGCGAGGCAGGCGAGCACCACGGTGGCGACGCTGAACAGCTGCCGGTAGAGCGGCACCCAGTGCCGCCACGCCCGCGACCACAGGTGCAGCAGGACAACCGCCGCCACGACGGCGGCGTGGGTGCCGGGCAGGACCAGCGCCGCCGCGAACGTCCACACCGAGCTCAGGTCGACGTGCGACGCCCCGCTGAGCCGGCGCCGCTCCCGCTCCACCCCGGCGGCCATCTCGTTGTGGGCGATCCCCAGCGCGCACAGCACCACGCCGACCCAGAGGTCACCCGCGGTGGGGAGCGGGCCCGCCGCGAAGCCCGCGACGAGGAGCACCGCCGCGACCGCCTCGACCGCCAGCACGGCGGCCAGCAACAACCGGGGCAACCGCCACAGCGGCCAACGGGACACGGCCGAACGGTTCGGCCGCGCCGGTGGACCGGGAAGGGGTCGTCGCTCCGGCGCCATCGTGCTCCCGCGGTGTGTCGGCGGCAGTACGGAGCGTAGTGGATCCGCACAAGAGGGGGACGACCTTTCGGTCACTCCCCCGCGTTGGTGTGCAGGGCGGGCGGCTCGGCCGCATCCGCCCCGTCCGCCCGCGCGTTGACCGGCAGCAACGCGGGCCTGCCGATCGACGTGGTGCCCATCCGCACGGCGTTGCGCCCCGCGTGCTTCGCCGCGTACAGCGCGCGGTCGGCCACCTCGAGGAGGTCCCGCAGCTCGGCGCCGCCATCGGGCATGACCGCGCAGCCGACCGACACGCTCAGCCCGCGGACCGTCAGCGGCCCGTCCGGGGTGGGGATCTCGACGCGCAGGTCGGCGACGCGGCGCCGGATCCGCTCGGCCACCGCTTCGAGCTCGGCCGGTCCCCTGCCCCCGAGCCCGGCGAGCATCACCACGAACTCCTCGCCGCCGAACCGCCCGACGAGGTCGCGCTCCCTGACCTCGTCGCGCAGCACCTCGGCCACCGCGGTGAGCACGCGGTCGCCCGCGAGGTGCCCGTGGGTGTCGTTGACGGCCTTGAAGTGGTCGAGGTCGAGCACCAGGACCCCGGGCGGCCCGTCGCGGCGCTTGGCCCGCTGCAGGGCTCGTTCGGCCTGCACGTGCCACGCGGCGGCGTTGAGCAGTCCGGTCTTGCCGTCGAGGCTCGCCGCCTCCTCCAGCTGCCGGACCAGCACCGCGCGGTGCAGCACGAGCAGCGGGGGCAGGCAGAACAGCGCGAGCCACGGGTTCGTCAGGTAGGCGACCGCGACCAGCGCGCCGAGCGAGAGCGTCGCGATCTCGAGGAGGTTCTCGCTCCAGACACCGACCATCTGCGACAGCCGCGCGTTCGGCGTGCTCACCGCGATCGCGCCCGCGACCAGCGCGCTGTTGATGGTCAGGAACGCGAGCATGCCGAAGAGCAGCACCAGCACGGCGCGCGAGTCGTACAGGTCGAGCCGTTGCTGCTCGAAGACGTAGCGCATCAGCGACGACGCGGCGAACGCCGAGATCATCATCGTGGCGCTGTTGAACACCTGGCGGTACAGCGGCGCTCTTCGATACGCAGCGCGGTACCAGATGTGGGAGTGCACGAGGACCGTCACCGCGGCCGCGTAGCCGGGCGGCAGCAGGACCGCGGCCATGAAGAACCAGACCGACCCGAGGTCGACGTGCAGTTCCTCGCCGGTGATCCGGCGTCTCATCCGCTCGACGTCGCGGGCGATTTCGGTGTGCACCACGCCGAGGACGCAGATGAGGACGACGGTGCGCAGGTCGCGGGATTCCGGCTGCACGGTCAGCAGCCCGTAGAGCATCAGCGCGAGCGCGGTGAGCTCCACGGTGAAGACGGGAGCGACGAGCCTGCGCGGGACCTCCCACAGGTCCCAGCCGGCGACCCAGCCCCGGATGCGGGCGCTGGGTCCGCGCCCTCCCGGGCGCACTCCGGGTTCTGCTGACATACGTACTTCCGCTCGACGCTGGAGGCCTGAACCTAGTACAGCCCGGCTCGGGTGTCAGCCTTCGTGTTCGCTGCGTCACCGCGGCGTCGCGGAGCGCTCCGTCACACCGCCGAACGGGCGTACGGCGTGGTCCGTACGGAGCTATCGCCGCCGCGCAGAACGTGCAAGCGCGCCGAGAACGGCGACCATCCCAGGTCAGGCATGCGACCGTGATTGGCGCTCGAGCCGGCCCGAGGTGCCGACGCGCAGCCCCCACCCCAACTCCACGCACAGAAGGGAACCCCCATGCGCGGCAAGAACTGGTGACCCAACCCACCACCCCACACCACCCACAGAAAGGAACCCCCATGCGCGGCAAGAACTGGTGACGCTGCGGCGTCTTCCAGGCCGGCGGCCCTAGTACTGCAACGGCACGTTGGCGTGTCGTGAGAAGCTGAGGCCTGTCGGGCGGTGATGATCACCGCGTGGTGGATCTTGCTGGGTGGGTCGCGTCGTTGGATGCGGTGGTGGAGCTGATCGCCGGGCGGTTCGGTCGGGTCGAGCCGCGCCGGCGGGTCGGGGCCTACCTGCGTGGTCTGCTGGCCGGTCTGGAGCGCAAGAACGGCTGGACGTTGGCCGAGCACGCCGGGGCGGTGTCGCCCGACGGGATGCAGCGGCTGTTGCGCACCGCCGGGTGGGACGTCGACGGGGTGCGCGATGACCTGCGCGGCTACGTGCTCGACGCGCTCGGGGATCCGGCCGGGGTGTTTGTGATCGACGAGACCGGGTTCATCAAGAAGGGGCGCCGCTCGGCCGGGGTGCAGCGCCAGTACACAGGCACCACCGGGAAGATCGATAACTGTCAGCTGGGGGTGTTCCTGGCCTACGCGAGCCCGCGCGGGCGGGCGTTGATCGACCGGGAGCTCTACCTGCCCAAGTCCTGGACCGGCGACCGCGATCGCTGCGAGAGGGCGGGCGTGCCGGACGAGGTCGAGTTCGCCACGAAGCCGGAGCAGGGCCTGGCCATGCTTGAACGTGCGCACGCCGCCGGGGTGCTTCACGGGTGGGTGAGCGCGGACGAGGCCTACGGGCAGAACCGCGGGTTCCGCGACTGGTTGGCCGCCCGCGGGGTGCCGTTCGTGCTGGCCACTCGCAGCGACGATCTGCTGACCTGCCCCGACGGGCGCCGCCACGAGGCCAAGGCTCTCGCTGCCCTGGTCGAGCCGGGCGTGTGGGAGCGGCGCTCGGCCGGGCGAGGTGCGCACGGTGAACGGCTCTACGACTGGACCGTGCTCGCCCTGGCCGGCACCGGCCTGCCGGCCGGGTGGGGGCACTGGCTGCTGGTCCGCCGCCAGATCAACCCACCCCCCGGGAAGGCCCTTGAGCTGGCGTTCTACCGCTGCGCCGGGCCGGCCACGACCCCGGTCCCCGAGCTGGTCCGGGTCGCCGGCGCCCGGTGGGCGATCGAGGAGTGCTTCCAGACCGCGAAGAACGAAGCCGGGCTCGACCAGTACCAGGTCCGCGACTACCGAGCCTGGTACGCCCACATCACGCTGTCCATGCTGGCCGCGGCCTACCTCGCCGCCACCCGCGCCGCCGAACACCAACGAGCGGCGGAAAAGGGGGACCCACAGCCGGCCGGACAGGCGGCGGCGACGACCGGATCCCGTTGAGCAGCAACGAGATCCGCCACCTGCTCGCCACCCTCGTCCTC
>NZ_DATGOP010000051.1:0-21876 GCF_035305885.1 Pseudonocardia sp. | reverse complement strand
ATGGCGCTGCCGCCCTGCCACGCGCTGTTCCAGTTCTACGTCGCCGACGGCGAGCTGTCCTGCCAGCTCTACCAGCGCAGCGCGGACCTGTTCCTCGGCGTGCCGTTCAACATCGCGAGCTACGCGCTGCTCACGCACATGATCGCCCAGCAGGTGGGCCTCGGCGTCGGCGACTTCGTCTGGACCGGCGGCGACTGCCACATCTACGACAACCACACCGAGCAGGTCCGCACCCAGCTCGCGCGGGAGCCGCGGCCGTTCCCGCGGCTGGTCCTCAAACCCGCCGACAGCCTGTTCGACTACACCTACGAGCACATCTCCCTCGAGGGCTACGACCCGCACCCCGCCATCCCGGCGCCGGTGGCGGTGTGACGAACCGGTGATCGGGCTCGTCTGGGCGCAGTCGGCGAACGGCGTCATCGGCCGCGACGGCGCGTTGCCGTGGCACCTGCCGGAGGACATGGCGCACTTCCGCAGCCTGACCGCGGGCTCCACCGTGCTGATGGGCAGGCGCACGTGGGAGTCGCTGCCGCCGCGGTTCCGGCCGTTGCCGGGCAGGCGCAACCTCGTGCTGTCGCGCACCCCGCAGGACGGGGTGGAGACGTTCCCCGGCCTGGAGCAGGCCCTCGCCGCGGTGTCCGGGGACGTGTGGGTGATCGGCGGCGCGGCCGTGTACCGGGCGGCGCTGCCGCTCGCGGACCGGATCGTGGTCACCGAGCTGCGCGAGCACTTCGAGGGAGACACGCACGCGCCGGACGTCGGGCGCCCGCCGGACGAGGTCGGGGAGTGGCGGGTCTCCTCGACCGGGTTGCACTACCGGTTCCTCACCTGGACGTAGCGAACCGCAGCGCGGGCACCGCCCACAGGCCGGAGGCGGTGCGCAGCCGGGCCCGGTCCAGGTCCTGCACGCGGAACCGCCGGCCGTCCCGGCGCGTCACCGCCTCGACGGTGGCGGTGAGCCCCCCGCACGAGCGCAGCGCCCCGAGGCCGGTGTCGAACACCCGCGCGGCGATGGCGTTCTCCCCGGCCCGCAGGTGGCCGGTGACGTCGACCACGGACGGCGCCGCCCACGCCCACCCGCACCGCGCCGTTCACCAACACCTGCGCGACCTCGCCCACCGGCGCGGTGATCCCGGCGCGGAACGAGGCGCCGAACAGGCCGCGCTCGCCGTCGACCTCCGGCGCCCGGCCGGACCGGTCCGAGGTCGAGCAGGGCGCGCTCGCCGAGCCGCTCCGCCGGTACGTGGACGGTCCGGTGGGCGGCTCCTGCTCGGATCGGTCGCCGATGTGGGCGGCGACGAGCGGGCAGCCTGCGGCGGCGGTCTCCTCGGCGATGTGCGGCCCGCCGTAGGACCAGCCGCTTTCGAGGGTGACGTCGAAGCGCGACCCGAGCCGGGCCGCGGTCTCGGCGGCGAGCCTCAGCCACGACGGGCTCGGACAGGAAACCGCCGCCCGCGCGGTCGGCCTCGGCCGCCGACAGCGGGCAGACGGCCGCGACCTCGACGCCGCCGATGCCGGCCGCCGCCATGGCCGGAAGCTCCCGGGCCGGCTCGGCCTCCTCGATGAAGGGGCCGAACCACCACCAGCACGTCATCACCCGCCGTCCGGCGGGGGAGCGGCGAAACCCGCTCGCGGCGATCGCGCGGCCCGGCCCGGTGACGACAACGTCTCGACTCCCCTGAACGCGATTGGTCCGCGGGTGGGGTTTGACGCAATCAGTTGGTTGCTATAGCGTGTGTCGCAACCAGTTGGTTGCTACTTGAGGAGCGAGGATGGCTTTCCCGGACCGCATCGAACGCACCGTCGAGCTCACCCACCCGCCGCAGAAGGTGTGGGCGGCGATCACCACGGCCGAGGGCCTCGGCACCTGGTTCGGCCACAAGGCCACCGTCGACCTGCGCCCCGGCGGGGCGGCCCGGCTGAGCTGGGGCGACGGGAACACGGCCGACCTGCGCATCGAGCGGGTCGACGAGCCGCGCCTGTTCGCGTTCACCTGGCACGTCCACGGCCTGCCCGAGGGCGACCCGCGCCGTACCTACGTCGAGTTCACCCTCGAGCCGGTCGGCGCGGGGACGCGGCTCACGGTCGTCGAGAGCGGCTTCGCGCAGCTGCCGGACGAGGCGCACCGCGCCGCGTTCGATGGCAACACCGACGGTTGGCGGCGCGAACTGGGCGAGCTGGTTGACTACCTCGATGCCGCCGCCTGATCTCGAGGCGACCGCCGAGCGGGTCTTCGTCGCCCTGGCCGACCCCACCCGGCGCGCCATCCTGGCCGCGCTGGCGACCCACGGTCCGTCCACGGCGACCGAGCTCGCCGATCGGCTGCCGATCACCCGGCAGGCGATCGCCAAACACCTGGCCCTGCTGTCGGACGCGGGCCTGGTGGCAGCACAACAGGGGGAGCGGCGGCGCGTGCGGTTCCGGCTCTGCTCCGCCCCGATGCAGGTGGCGCAGCAGTTCCTCGCCGCGCTCGCCCGCGACTGGGACGGCTCCCTCGCCGCGTTGCAGCGGCACCTCGACGGATGAGAGGCGAGGAAAGCGATGAGGACACCCGAGATCGTCCCGGCCGACGAGTGGGAAGCCGCCCGCGCGCGGCTGCTCGGGCAGGAGAAGGCGCTGACCCGCGCCCGCGACGCGCTGGCCGCGGAGCGCAGGCGCATGCCGTGGATGTCCGTGGACACCGACTACGCGTTCGACGGCCCGCGCGGGCGGGTGAGCCTGCTCGACCTGTTCGAGGGCCGCCGGCAGCTGGTCGCGTACCGGGCGTTCTTCGAGCCCGGCGTGCACGGATGGCCGGACCGGCCGTGCGTCGGCTGCTCGATGATGGCCGACCAGGTCGCCCACCTCGCCCACCTCAACGCGCGCGACACCACGCTCGCCTACGTGTCGCGCGCGCCGCAGGCGGACATCGCGCGGGTGAAGGCCCGGATGGGCTGGGCGATGCCCTGGTACACGATCACCGACGGGTTCGACGCCGACTTCGGTGTGGCCGAGTGGCACGGCACCAACGCCTTCATCCGCGACGGCGACCGGGTCTTCCGCACCTACTTCGTCGAGGCCCGGGGCGACGAGGCACTGGGCAGCGCGTGGTCCTACCTGCACATCACCGCGCTCGGCAGGCAGGAGGAGTGGGAGGACTCCCCGGAGGGCTACCCGCAGACCCCGCCGTACACGTGGTGGAACTGGCACGACGCCTACGGCGACAGCGCGGCTCCCCCCGCGGGTGAGGAGCAGGTGCGCCGGGCCGTGGCGTCGGGGCTGCTCGGCGACTGAGCCCTACCGGACGAGCGGACGCAGCCGCGCCGCGAAGCGCTCGGGGTCGCCGACGAACCCGACGTGGTCGCCGGGGAACAGCACCGGCTCGGTCCCGAGCGCCGCGGCGAGCGCCCGGGACACCCGGTCGCAGTGCTGGCCCGCCGACCCCTCGCCGATCCCCACGACGATCCGGTCCGCCGCCGCGCGCAGCGCCCTCAGGTCGGGCCGCCAGGCGACCGTGCCGCGCAGCTCGTGGGCGAACCAGCGGCGCTCGTCGGCGAGGACGCGCGGGTCGCGGTGGCCACCGAACATCGCCTCCAGCGCGCCCTCGGGGAGCTCGATGTTCGCCTGCGCCATGAACTTCGCCCACGCCCCGAGGGCGTCGCCGCCCAGGTAGGTGGCGATGAGGTCGTCGGTCTGCGCGAGGAACCGCTCGCGGTCCGGGAGCAGCGCGGCGAACGGCGGCTCGTGGGCGACGACCGCGCGCACGAGCCCGGGGTGGTTCTGGACGAGGGCGAGCGCGGTCACCGCCCCGCCGCTCGACCCGAACACCGTGGCCGGGCCGGCGTCGACGCGGACGACGAGCCGGGCGAGGTCGTCCGCCCGCAGCTCGGGGGTCGAGTCCTGGTCGGGGTCGTCGAGCGGGCTGCGGTTCGTGCCGCGCGGGTCGGTGGTCAGCACGGTGTGGTCGGCGGCCAGCCGGTCGGCGAGCGGGGCGAACGCCGCCGCGTCCATCGGCGCGCCGACGAGCACCACGAGCGGGCCCGAGCCGCGCACCTCGTGGTACAGGCGGGCGCCGGGGACGGTCAGGGTCGCGGTGATCGGGGCGGGGGCGGTGCGGGACACGAGGATCCTCCTGGTCGTGCGGTGCGGTCAGGAGGTGGGTCGCGCGCGGCGGGCCGGATTCATCGCTCCGACGCGGTCAGACCGGGCCGACGACCCGGAACGTGTTGACGATGCGGTCCACCGCTTCGAGGTCGCGCTCGCCGTTGACCCGCACCTGCACCCCGATGAGGTACTCGCGGCCGGGTGGCGCGGCGCCGATCACGACGAACTCCGCCCCGACACCGCCGGTCCGGGGCGGCGCGCACGTCGACGCGGCGGATCCCGTCGGGACCGACGTACGGGGTGCCGTCGACCTGGCTCCACCCGGCGGGCACCTCGACCTGGATCGCCCCGGTGTCGTCGGTGATCGGGACGTACCGCCGGTAGGTCGCCGCGGTTGCGGAGCACATCGCAGTACTCGCGCATCGTCCCGTCGGTGGCGAGGGCGAGGTTCTCGAGCTTCGTGATGACGTCGCCCGCTGCGATGCCCGCCCGATCGGCGGGCGAGCCGGACCGCACCGACGCCACCCAGACGCCGCTCACGCCGCCGTCGACCGCCACGGCGTGGCCGTTGACCCCGATCGAGTCCACGTCGGTGCCCCGCGCAGCCGGGTGATCAACTCCTGCGCGTCGGGCGTCGAGATCGGCGTGGGGCGGTCGGTCAGGCCGTCGTCCGCGTAGTTGATCCCGACGACGCGGCCGGTCTCGGCCGCGAGGGGGCCGCCGGAGTTGCCCGGGTTGACGGTGGCGTCGCGCCCGAGGACGCCGTCGACGGACGCCCAGCTCGTCTCGCCGACCGTGGCCGCCGTCGAGACGACACCCCGGGTCGCGGTGAACTCGGTCGCGCCGAGGGGTGGCCGGCGGCGTACACCCCGAGGCCGGGCCGGACCTCCTCGGTCGACAGCCACAGCACCGGGAACCCCTCGCCGTCGATGTCGATCACGGCGAGGTCGGAGCACGCCGACGCGCCGAGCGCGCGTGCGTTGCGCGGCCGCTCCTCGCCCGGCACGTGGACCTCGAGCGTCGCCGCGCCGGTCACCACGTGGTTGTTGGTGATCGCGACCCCCGACGGGTCGATGATGAAGCCGCTGCCGGAGCCCACCTGGTTGAGCTGCTCGCCCTGCGGGGACCGGAAGGTCCCGGTCGCGGTGGTGCGGATCGTGGCCGCGCGGCGCGGCCTCGAGCGGGTCGGTGCCGCCGCAGGCGGGCACGGCCGCGGCGAGCCCCAGGACCGGGGCGACGAGGAGGAGCCGGCGGGAGCGGGATGCGCAGCGAGCCATCGTGGTCCTCCGATGCGGCGCGAGGTGGCGACCCACCCGGCCGGCGCCGACAGGGCGTTACCGCGCCTGGGTTACAGTGCCCGCGATTCCTCAGACAAGTAGAGGGGTGCGGGGATGGTCGCCCAGCTCCAACGGCATCCGCTCGCCGCGCAGGTCGCCGATGCGCTGCTGGAGCGCATTCGCGCCGGGGAATGGCCGCTCGGTCACCGCCTCCCCGCGGAGACCGTGCTGGCCGCGCGGCTGGGCGTCGGGCGCTCCACGCTACGGGAGGCGATCCGCGAGCTCGCCGGCAAGGGTGTGCTCGACAGCCGCCAGGGCGCGGGCGTGTTCGTCACCGCGCTCGACGTCCCCGACGACTGGGACGCCGTCCTGCGCCGGGCCGACGTCGCGGCGGTGCTCGAGGCACGGATCGCGATCGAGGCCGAGGCGGCGGCGCTGGCGGCGGCGCGGCGCACGCCCGCCGACGTCCGCGCGCTGCGCCGTGCGCTCGCCGGCCGGGCGCCCGCGGGCCGCTGCGTGGACGACCACGTGGACGCCGACATGGCCTTCCACCGCGCCGTGATCGTCGCAGCGCACAACGAGGTGCTGGTCGAGCTGTTCGACGCGTTCGTGCCGCGGGTGCGCACGGCCATGGTCCACATGCTGCGGGCGCGCCCGCTCGCGTCGGAAGAGGCCGACCACGAGGCGCACGCCCGCCTGGTCGAGGCGATCGCGCGGCGGGACGCGCCCGCGGCGGCCGCGGCGAGCCGCACCCACCTCACCGCGTTGAAGGAGGCGCTCGGATGAGGACGCCGGTCCTCGAGCTCGACGACGTGACGTTCCGCCGCGCGGGAAAGCAGATCCTGCACGGCGTGTCGTTCACCGTCGGCGAGGGCGAGCACTGGGCGCTGCTCGGGCCCAACGGCGCGGGCAAGAGCACCGTGCTCGGGTTCTGCGGGGCCGTCACCCACCCGACCACCGGCACCGTGCGCGTGCTCGGCCACCAGCTCGGGCGCGTCGAGCTGCAGGCGCTGCGCCGCGCCATCGGGCACGTCAACCCGCGCCACCCGCTGCGCTCACCGCTCACCGCGCTCGAGGTCGTGCTCACCGGCCTCACCGGCAGCATCGAGGTGCCCCCGCGGTGGACGCCTGAGGCCGCCCAGCTCGCGGCGGCCCATGACCTGCTGCGCGAGTTCGGGCTCGCGGGGAAGGCGGAGGACCGCTGGCCCACGCTGTCGCAGGGGGAGCGGGGCCGGGTGCTGATCGCCCGCGCCCTGATCCCCGGGCCGCGGTTGCTGCTGCTCGACGAGCCGACCACCGGGCTGGACGTCGCGGCGCGCGAGCAGCTCCTCGAGGCGATCGACGGGCTGGACGCCACGCACCCCGGCACCGCGTCGGTGCTGGTCACCCACCACCTCGAGGAGCTGCCGACCACCACCTCCCACGCGCTGCTGCTCGCCGACGGGCGGGTGGTCGCGGCCGGGCCGGTGGACGAGGTGGTGACCAGCCGCACCGTCAGCAGGGCGTTCGCCCACCCCATCGAGGTCGAGCGCCGCGACGGGCGGTGGAGCGCCCGCGCGGGCCGGCTGCTCCCGGCCGCGGGCACCTGACCCGCGCCCGCGAGGCGCGCCCCGCGTGTCCGCGAGTCGCGCTCTCGGTGTCCGCGAGTCGCGGTCTGGGTGTGGGCGAGTCGCGCGCTCGGTGTGCGCGAGTCGCGCCGGGCGCGCGGGTCAGTCGGACGGGCCCCTCGGCGTCGGAACCCTCCCCAGGGACGAGGCCGGGCAGGTGAACATGTCATCGACGCGGCAGTCGCAGCGGTGGCAGGCGCCCGCCAGCTTGGCCGGGTCCGGGCCGAGCCGGAGGGCGATCTCAACGAACGTGCAGCAGTGCGCGTGGTCGCCGCGGATCGAGTTGGCGCCGCTGTGGCATCCGGGGTGCGAGCAGCGCTGCACCTGCGGCACGCCATGGCCGGAGGTCATTGGCGGAGTTTGGGCCGATCATCCGGTTCCGTGCCATGCCCCGAAAGCCTTCTGCGCCCGGGCACGATGGGTGACGAGCGGCTGAGCGGCGCGTTCGTCGCGCCGCCGCGCGGAACCGGGCGGCGATTGCAGTCGAACGGGTGACCGGCTCAGTCGTCGACGGCGCGGGTCTCCCAGAGGATGCGTCCGGTGGCGCCCGGCTGCCCGAACTGCGGGTTGGGTGCCGAGGCGGTGAACGTCGCGACCTGGCCGGGCTGCACGTCCAGCGGGTGGTTCGCGACGACGTTGCCGTCGGCGGAGACCTCGAGGCGACCCCGTGCCGCGCCGGTGCCGGTGTTGGTCACCGTGATGGTGACGTTGCAGGTCTCCGTCGTGCACAGCGGGTCCGGCTCGAGCTGGATCCCGACGTTCGGGCGTTCCTGCAACACCTGGGCCAACGTCTTCGGGGTCGCTTCCTGGCGCACCCGCGCGGCCGCACCGGCCACGGCGGCGACCTGCTCGTCGGTGGCCCTGCTGACCGGCACCGGCGGGGTCTGCGACTCCGGCGCGACGTCCAGCGCGAGCACCGGGTGCGCGTCCTCGCTGCCGACGACCACGCGCCGTGCCCCGTCGAACAGCACGATCCCGGTGCGGCCCTCCACCAGCTGTTGCTCGATCGCCTGCCACTGTGCGGGGTCCTCACCGCGCACGTGGTCGGCGAGCGCGGGCCCGGACAGGCGCAGCAGGGGGTCGATCTCCTGGGTCTCGGTGAGCGGCTCGGCCACCCAGGTGTCGGCGAGGTCGTCGGCCCGCGTCGGGTGGTGGTACAGCCACCACTCCCGGTTGGCGCGGATCAGCCCGCCCGAGCCGTCCCAGAGCAGCTCGGCGGTGGCCCGGCCGCCGTCGCGGGTGAGGGTGCCCGACGCGCCGTCGGCGGTGACGGTGAGGTCGAAGCGGATCTCGCCGCCGTCGTTCGCGGCGACGGCGCCCTGGTAGTGGGCGCCGGGCCAGCCTGCGACGTCAGCGGCGGCCGAGGTGGCGAGGTCGGCGGGGCTCGTGCGCGCGACCGAGAACACCAGCGCGATCCCGGCGGCGACCGCGACCAGCACGCCGACGACCGTCAGCGGCCACGCCCGCCGCTTCACCGGCTTCGGGGCGGCCGGCGGGCCGACGACCGAGGTCAGGCCGGTGGTGTGGCCGCCCCTGGGCGTGGTCGGGGGGCCCGAGCGCGGCGCGCGCCGCTCGGCGGTGGAGACGGGCGGGGGATCGGTGCGCTGCTGCGGAACCGCCTGCTCGCCGAACGACCATGCGCCGGTGCGGGGCGAGGTGTCCGGTGCGGGCTGCGGGGGCTCGGCGGGCGGTGGCGGTGCGGCGGGGGCCGGGCCCACCGCAGGCATCGTGCCGGTGGCGGGCGGGGGCGGCGCCGCCGCGGGGGAGTCCGCGGCGGCCGGGGCCTGCGGCGGTGTGGACGCCGCGGGGGCGGCCGCCGGGGTGGCCGGGGTGAACAGGTCGCCCGACGGCGCCGGGATCGGGTCGGGTGCGGGACCCGCGGGTTGCGGCGCTGCAGGGCCGGACGGCGGCGTGACCGGGGTGAACAGGTCCGCGGGCGGTGCGGGCTCCGCGGCCGGAGCGGGCGGAGCTGGCGGTGCCCCGGGGGCGATCAGGTCGGCCGCGGGGTCCGCGGGTGGAGCGGCGGCCGCCGCCGCGACGTCCGGAGCCGCTGGGGCATCGGTCGGGACGACGGGCTGCGGCCCGGTCTCCGCGGCCGCCTCGGCCGGGGCGGCCGCGGGCTCGAACAGGCTGGCGGGGGACGCGCCCGGCCCGGGGTCGCTCCGGTCGGTCGGCGGAGCGGGGACCGCGGGCTGCTCCACGGTCGCGGGCGTCGCATCCCGTGGGGCCGGGTCCGGCGGGACCGGCTGCTGGGGTGCACCGTTCGCCGGTGCCGGGTTGTGGTCTGCCGGCGTCGGCGGTGCCGGGTGCTGGGGCGGTGGGTCGTCGTGCGCCGCGTTCTGCGCAGGCGCGGCCGCCGACGCTGCGTTCTCGGGTTCCGGGGCCTGCGACACCGCGACCTGGGGTGCGCCGTTCTGAGGTGCCGGCTGCTGCGCCGCCTGCTGCCGGGGTGCCGGGTCCGGCTGGGGTGCACCGTCGGGTGCCGGGGCGCCCTGTTCGGGCTTCTGCGGCGCAGGGCTCTGGAAGGCCGGGTCCGGCGGCGCCGGGTGCTGGGGCGTCCCGTGCAGCGCCTGCGCCTGCTGGGTCGGGTTGTGCGGGGCCGGGTTCGACCGGGGCGCGCCGTTGGGTGTCGAGGCGCTGGAGTCGGGGCCTTGCGGCGCGGTGGTCTGGAACGCCTGCGGCGTCGGGTGTTGGACCGTCGCGTGCGGGGCCTGCGCCGGCTGGGCCGGGTCCGGCTGGGGTGCGCCGTCGGGTGCCGGGGCGTTCGTTCCGGGGGGTTGCGGCGCAGGGGTCTGACACGCCGCGGTCTGCGGCCCGGGGTGCCGGGGCGACCCGTACGGGGCGTTCCGTGGCGCGGGGTCGTGCGGTGCCGGCGGCTGCTGCGTCGGGTTGGGCGGGGCCGGGTTCGGCTGGGGCGCGCCGTTCGGTGCCGGGGCGCCGGACCCGGGGGCCTGCGGCGCCGAGGTCGGGAACACCGCGGCCTGCGGTGCGGGGGACGCCGGACCGGTGTTCTGCTGCGCCGGGTGCTGGACCGCGCCGTTCTGCGGTGCCGGGGCCGTCGGCGCCGGGTTCAGCACCTGGTTCCGGGGTGCCGGTGGGGCACCCGCCGGGGACCGGGATGCCGGGCCCGGCGCTGCCGCGTTCCCGGGCGCCGGTGCGTCCGGCGCGTCCGGCACCGCCGGCAGCGGTCCGGTCATGAACCACGACGACGGCTCCGCGGTCGGCACCACGGGCTGCGCCGCCGTCTCGGGCGGGATGACCGGCTGGGCCGCCGTCTCGGCGGCGGGGGAGAACCACGAGTTCGCCTCCGAGGCGGGCAGCGGGCCGGTCGCGTCCGCGGGCGGCTGCACGGGAAGCGGGCCCGTCGCGTCGGCCCGGCCCACGGGGCGCGCCGGCCCAGCGGTGACGTTGCCGGAACCCTCCGTGACGCCCGCGGGCTCGGACCGCCCGGTGCCCGCGCCGGGTGCGTCCATCCTGGTCCCTCCCCCCGTCGGCCACGCGCGATCGAGTGATCGAACGATGGACGGCTCGGTGGCGGCTCGCCCAGTGTGCTGTGCGGTGGATCACGCCCGGTCACCCGGGCGTGCCGGCCCCAGCTTCGCACGTCGCCCGCCGCGGCCCTCGCGCACCCGTGGATCACGCCGGATCACCCGACGAGCGTCCCCCGCCCCGCCCCGGCGCGGGCCGACCGCAGGCGCGCGATGATCGCCGGGCCGACCAGCAGCAGCACCGCGAGCGCGAGCACCACGACGCACAGCGGCCGGGTGAACACGATCAGCAGGTTCCCGTCCCCGATGGCGCTGGTCTGCACCAGCGCCTTCTCGAACAGCGGGCCGAGCACCAACCCGAGCACGAGCGGGGCGGTGGGGAAGCCGAGCCGCTTCATCGCGTACCCGACGAGGCCGAACACGAGCACCACCCAGACGCTGAAGGTGTTGTTGGAGATCGCGTACGCCCCGAGCAGGCTCGTGAACAGGATCAGCGGGTAGAGGTAGCCGTAGGGCACGCGCAGCAGCTGCGCGAACACCGGGGCGAGCGGCAGGTTGAGCACCAGCAGGATCAGGTTGCCGATGAAGAACGACGCGAGCAGGCCCCACACCAGCTCCGGCTGCTGGTCGAACAGCAGCGGGCCGGGCTGGATGCCGTAGATCGTGAACGCCCCGAGCAGCACGGCCGTGGTCGCCCCGCCCGGGACGCCGAGCGTCAGCGTCGGCACGAAGTTCGCGTTGGCGGCGGCGTTGTTCGCGCTCTCCGGGGCCGCGACGCCCTCGATCGCGCCGCTGCCGAACTCGTCCTTGTGCTTCGAGACCCGCCGCTCGATCCCGTACGCCATGAACGACGCGAGCGTCGAGCCCGCGCCCGGGAGGCAGCCGAACAGGAACCCGACCCCGCTGCCGCGCAGGATCGCGCCGCCGGAGCGGCGCAGGTCGGTCCGGCTGATCAACAGCTCGCGGAAGCGCGCGCGGATCGGCGCGGCGGCGCCCTCGTGGATCTGGTTCAGCACCTCGCCCACCGCGAACAGGCCGATCATCACCTCGACGAACGGGATGCCGGAGAGCAGGTCCACCGAGCCGAACGTGTAGCGGGCGACGCCGCTGCCGGTGTCGACACCCACCAGCGCGATCACCAGCCCGAGCACGGCCATCGTGGAGCCGAGGACCCGGTTCTCACCGGAGAAGCTCACGATCGTCGCGAGCCCGAGCACCATCACCGCGAGCATCTCCGGCGGGCCGAACCGCAGCGCGAAGGCCGCGAACGGGGGAGCGAGCGCGATGAGCAGCGCGAGCGAGACGATCGCGGCGACGAACGAGCCGATCGCCGCGATCGACAGCGCCGCCCCCGCCCGTCCCCGCCGGGCCATCTGGTAGCCGTCGATCGTCGTGACGACCGTCGCGGCCTCGCCCGGCGTCGAGATGAGGACCGACGTGATCGTGCCGCCGTACTGGGCGCCGTAGTAGATCCCGGCGAGCATGATCAGCGCGGACACCGGCTCGAGGTCCAGCGTGAGCGGCAGCAGGATCGCCACGCCGGTGGTGGAGCCGAGGCCGGGCAGCACGCCGATCACGGTGCCCAGCAGGACGCCGACGAAGCACCACATCAGGTTCTCGGCGGTCAGCGCGGTGCTGAAGCCGAGGATCAGGTTGTCGAGCACGCCGTCACCACCCGAGCAGGTCGCCGACGGCCCCGGTCGGCAGCGGGACGTTCAGGAACTCGGAGAAGACGCCGTAGCCCGCGGCCACGGCGACCGCCGCGACGAGGAGCGCCACGAGCGGTGGCCGCCGCTCGACGACGGCGGAGACGAACAGCACCATCAGGCCGAGCGCAGGCAGGAACCCCAGCAGCGGGACGAGCAGCACCGCGACCGGCAGGGCGGCGACCACCGTCCACAACTGCCGCGAGCGGCGCGCCTCGGTGCCGTCCGGCTCGGCGGGGGTGGGGGCGGCGCGGCGCAGGCGGGTGGCGAGCTGCCCCGCCGACAGCAGGAACAGCAGCAGGCCCGTGACCATGGGCAGGAGCCCGGGGCCGACCCTGCCCTCCTCGCCGAAGAGCCCGTAGCCGAACGAGCTGCCGAACACGGCCGCGCCGAGCGCTGCCAGCACCCCGAACGCGACGGCCTGGGCGCGCGGGCCCGCGGCCTGCGGCGCCGGGGCGCTCACGACGACGCGAGCGCCTGCTCCAGCAGCGCCCTGTTCTCGTCGAGGTAGGCCACGAACTCGTCGCCCGCCGTGCTGATCGGCTGCAGGTAGCTCTCCTCGACGTAGGAGCGGTACTCGTCGGTCTCGAGGGCCCGCTGCAGCGTCTCGATCCAGAAGGTGCGCTGCTCCGGGCTGATGCCGCCGGGCGCGAGCACGCCGCGGAACTGCGCGAACGACACCGGGATGCCCTGCTCGGCGGCGGTCGGGATGTTCTGCAGCTCGCCGTAGGGGTAGCGCTGGTCGGCGAACGCGCACACGGCGCGCAGGTCGCCCGACTCGAGCTGGCCGATGACCTCGCCCGGGTTCAGCGACGCGATGTCGATCTGCCCCCCGAGGAGCGCCGCGACGAGCTCGCCGCCCGACTCGAACGCCACCCGGTCGAACCGCACGCCCGTCTCGTCCTCGGTCAGGCTGAGCACGATGTTGTCCAGCCCGGTCTGGCCGCTGATGCCCGCGACGACGCGGCCGGTGCGCGCGGCCTCGACCACGTCGGGGCAGGTCTGGTACGGCGCCGCGGCGGGCACCACGAGGAGCGTGAAGTCCTCGGCGATCTTCATGATCGGCGTGAAGTCCTCGAACGTGAACTCCACCTGGCCGCTCGTCGGCAGGGCGAGCAGGGCGGTCTCGGTGGCGAGCAGGGTCTCGGCGTCCCCGTTGCGACCGAGGAAATAGGAGTAGCCGACGGCGCCCGATCCGCCCTCCCGGTTCTCGACGGAGACGCTGATGTCGGGATCGGCCGCCTCGATCGCGGCGGCGAGCGCGCGCCCGGCCCGGTCGCTGCCGCCGCCCGCGGCGAACGGGACGACCATCGTGACGTCGCCGTCGGGCCGCCAGCCTCCCGCGTCGTCGGCGCCGTCCGCCCCGCCGCCGCCTCCGCACCCGGCCAGCGCGAGCGCGCCGACCACCGCGGCCGCCAGCGCGGCCCTGGTACCTGCACGGATCATGTCGGGTCCTCCCTCTCGCGCGTGTCGGACGGGTCGGGTCCCCGGCCGGGGAGGGCGGCGCCGCCCCCGGCCACGAGCTCGTGGATCTCGTCGTCGGAGTAACCGACGGACCGCAGGGCGTCGGCCGTGCCCTCGCCGAGCAGCGGGCCCGCGGGTCCGCGGACGGTCGGCGTGCGCGACAGGCGCATCGGCGAGCCGAGCTGGCGCACCGGGCCCATCGCCGGGTGCGGCGCGTCCCAGAAGTAGCCGCGCCGGCGCAGGTGCTCGTCGGTGAACACCTGCGCGTAGTCGGCGATGGGGGCGCACGGCACGCCGGCGGCGTCGAGCGCGCGCACGAGGTCGGCGCTGGTCCAGCGGCGGGTGACGGCCTCGATCTCGGGAATCAGCGCGTCGCGGTGGGCGAAGCGGCTGGACGCGTCGGTGTAGCGGGGGTCGGTGCGCTGGGCGTCCAGGCCGAGCACGTCGCAGAGCCCCGCCCACGTCTTCGGGGTGACCGCGCCGAGCGTGACGTGGCCGTCGGCCGTCCGGATGGCCTGGTAGGGCGCGCTGGTCTGGTGCGCCGACCCGAGCGGCCTGCCGACCTCCCCGGTGGCGAAGTAGCGGCCCGCCTCCCAGACCGCGAAGGACACGCCCGCCTCGAACAGGGAGACGTCGACGTGCTGGCCGAGCCCGGTCCGGTCGCGCTCCCGCAGGGCGGCGGTGACGGCGAGCGCGATGTACAGCGCGCAGACCAGATCGCAGATCGGCACGCCGATCTTGGTCGGTTCCCCGTCCGGGGTGCCGGTGATGCTCATGAGCCCGCCGCGGGCCTGCGCCATGATGTCCAGCCCCGGCAGCGCCGCGAGCGGGCCGTCCTGGCCCCACCCGGACGCGGACGCGTAGACCAGCCCCGGCGCGACCGCGGAGACGGCCTCGTAGTCGAGCCCCAGCTTGCGCATCGCGCCCGGCCGCAGGTTCTCGACGAGGACGTCCGCCGACGCGGCGAGCCGCAGCAGCGCCTCCCGCCCGCCGTCGGTCTTGAGGTCCAGGGCGACGGATCGTTTGTTGCGGTTGAGCCGCGCGAACGGGGAGCTGTGTCCGTCGACGAACGGGCCGGTCGTGCGGACCGGATCGCCCGATCCGGGCTGCTCGATCTTCAGCACGGTGGCGCCCAGGTCGGCGAGCTGCATGGTCGCGAACGGGGCGGCCATGAAGGCGCCGACCTCGAGCACGGTGATGCCGGCGAGAGGTGGGCGGTCCCGGTCCGGCACGCGCGCCTCCGGAGTCTTGGCAGCAATGGCAAGCTGAACTACTGTCTACAGAAGTCAGTCGCCTGAAGACAAGGGCGAATTTGGGAGGTGCCCGGTGTCCGCCCCGTCCGGCCGGCGCATCGAGGCGCCGCCGAGCATCACCCAGCTCGCCGCGTCCGCCGTCCGAAAGATGATCTTGTCGGGGGAACTGCGGCCCGGCGACCGCGTGGTGGAGAGCCAGGTGGCGGGCACCCTGGGCGTGAGCAAACCGCCGCTGCGGGAGGCCCTGCGGGTGCTCGAGCAGGAGGGCCTCGTCGTCCGGACCCCGCGCCGCGGCGTCGTGGTCACCCCGCTGACGCTGCACGACGTCTACGAGATCGTCACCCTGCGCCACGACCTGGAGCGCCTCGCCGTCGACCTCGGCGTGCCGTGCCGCGCCCCCGAGCGCATCGAGCGCTGCCGCGCGGCCCTCGCCGAGCTCGAACGGGCCGCGGAGGCGGGCGACGCGGCCGCCGTCACCGAGCGGGGCTTCGCCTTCCACGTCGCCGTCGTCGGGCTCGCGGGGCACCGCAGGCTGGAGGAGGCCTACCGCTCGCTCGCCCTGCAGCTGCACCTGTGCATGGCGATGAACCGCCGCGCCCGCCGCACGCACGAGACGCTCGCCGGCGACGCGCGGCGCCACCGCCGGATCCTCGAGCTCGTCGAGGCCGGCGACCCGGCCGCCGTCCACCACGAGCTCGCCCACCACGGCGACCGCAGCTTCCTGCTGGAGGCGGACGAGACCTTCCCCGGCGGCTCGCCCGAGTCGCTGGCCTGGCTGGAGCAGGTGCGCGGAGGCAGTCGATGAGGATCGTGCTCGGCAACGACCACGCGGGGTTCCCGCTCAAGGAGCACGTCCGCTCCGTGCTGGAACGACTCGGCCACGAGGTGCTCGACGTGGGCGCCCGGGGGACCGACCCGGTGGACTTCCCGGACGTCGCCAAGGCCGTGAGCGCCCCGGTCCGCGCGGGCGAGGCCGACCGGGGCGTGATGGTGTGCGGCACCGGGGTGGGCGCCGCGATCGCCGCCAACAAGATCGCGGGGATCAGGGCGACCGTCGCCCACGACACCTACACCGCGCGCCAGGCCGTCGAGCACGACGACGTGAACGTCGTGTGCCTCGGCGCGTGGCTGGTCGGCCCGGCGATCGCCACGCAGGTGCTCGAGGAGTTCCTGGCGGCGCGCTTCCGGTCCGACGACCCGGACTTCCGCCGCCGCGTGCAGCTGCTGCACGACATGGAACGGGAGATGGCGACCGACACCGCCTGAAACCGCAAAGGAGCGGACCGTGGCGAACCCGGCCGAGACGACGCAGTTCCTCACCTACCCGGAGCCGCCGCAACAGTTGCGGCGCAGGCTCACCCTGGTCACCGCCCTGTCGGTGCTCGGCCCGGGCGCGATCGTCGCGTCGGCCAACATCGGCAGCGGCGAGATGGTGTTCGCCGCGCGGGGCGGCGCACTCTTCGGCTACGCCCTGCTCTGGGCGTTCGTCGTCTCGGCGGCGGCCAAGGCGGCGCTCGCCTACTCGTTCAACCGCTACACCGTGGTCACCGGGGAGCACCCGATGTCCCGCTGGGCCACCCTGTTCCGCGGCCCGCGCGGGTGGTTCACGCTGCTCATGGGCGTGGTGTCGATCGCGGCCGTCCCGTCGTGGGTGGGTGGGCTCGGCGTCGCGCTCGGCGACCTCATGGCCACGACCACCGCGATCGGCACCGGAGCGCTGTGGGCCACCGGCCTGATCGTGCTGTCCGGGGTGCTGTCCTGGGTCGGCGGCTACGAGCGCCTCGAGCGCGCCCAGACCGTGATCGTCGGGTTCATGCTGATCGCCATCGCGGTCAGCGTGGTGGTGCTGCGGCCGGACTGGCTGGGCGTGGTGACCGGCTTCCTGCCGACCGTGCCCGAGTAAACGACTGGGTCGCGGGCGCCTACCCGGACCTCGCCGAGCGCGCGGTGTGGCTGGAGCTCGCGGTGTACCTGGGCGCGGTCGGCGGCGGCACCTACGACTACATCGGCTACGCCGGGATGCTGCGCGAGAAGCGGTGGGGGATGCTCGGCCGCGAGGACCAGGCCGGGCTCGCCGAGCGGCTCGCCGCGCTGCCCCGCGGCGCCCGGCTGCCGCTCTCGCCGGACGCCGAGCAGGTCGAGCGGGGCCGGGCGTGGGGCCGCGCCGCGCTCGGCGACACGGTGCTGTCGTTCGTCGCGATCGCGGTGTTCGCCAGCATGTTCATGATCAACGGGGCGTCGCTGCTCGCCGCGCAGCAGCAGATCCCCGAGGGCAACGACACCCTGACCTACCAGGCGCAGTTCCTCACCGCGGTGCACCCGACGCTCGAGTACCTGTACCACGTCGCGGTCTTCTTCGCGTTCTTCGGCTCGCTGTACGCGTTCTGGGAGCTGTACACCTATACCGCCTACGAGACGGTCTCGCCGGTGTTCGCCCGGCTGCGCCGCGCGGGCCAGCCCGCCCTGCGGCCGTGGATGTACGGCTACATCCTCGTCGCGAGCCTCGCCCTGGTGTGGACCGTCGGTGAGCTCGTCGTGATCGTGACGCCGGCGTCGGTGCTCGGCGGCCTTCTGACCTCGGGCCTGTTCTGCCTCGCGATCCTGTGGACCGAGCGGAAGGTCCTCCCGCCCGCGTACCGGCTCACCACGGCGGGCCGGTGGTGGGTGCTGCTGTCCGGGATCCTGCTGACGGTGCTGGGGGTGGTCTCGACGTGGCAGCTGCTCGCGTGACGCCCCGGAACTGCAGGAAAGCCACTTTCCTGAAGCTGCACTTCAGGAAAGTGGCTTTCCTGAAGCGGGCGGTGCCGCGGTGAGGCCCGGCAGCGCCGTCGCCACCGCGTGCCTCGCCGTGCTGTCGGTGTGGCACGCCGCCGACGGGGAGCCGGTGTGGGCGGCCGTCTTCGCCGGGCTCGCGCTCGTCCACCTCGCCTTCGCACTGCGCCGGCCCGGCGTGGCGCGCGCCCCCGGGCCCGCCGATCCGGCTCGCCGCACCTGGGTGCGGATCGCGATCGCCAACCTCGTGCTCGCCGTCGCCGCGGTGTTCTGGTTCCCGCCGCTGGGTCTCGTGCTGGCCGGGTTGGGGGTGTACTCGGCCCACCGCGCCCGGGTGCGGACGCCCGCCTGATCGCGCAGGGCCGTGTCCCGGCCCCGCCCCAGGGCGGCTTCACACGGCGTGGGTGTGCTGCACACACACCGCCGGCGCCGTGTGAAACGCACTCCCGGTTGGTGAAGTCGCTGGTGGGCGCCCACCAACGCCCGTGATCGGCCCCGCCCGTCGTGTCCGCCGTCACTCATGGCAAATTATGAGTACGGCGTACCCCGCTCCGCGGTCCATCGTTGGTCGGGATGGGGTGGTCGCGGCGACGGGCTGCCCGCAGGGGGGATCCATGATCGAGCTCCAGCGAGTCTCGAAGGTCTACGGCAACGGTGAGGTGCGGGTCCGCGCCCTCGGGCCGGTGGATCTCCTCGTCGAACAGGGCGACTTCGTCGCGATCATGGGCCCCTCCGGCTCGGGCAAGAGCACGATGATGAACATCCTCGGCTGCCTCGACGTGCCGACCGAGGGCCGCTACACGCTCGACGGGATCGACGTCTCGAGGCTGCGCGACAAGCAGCTCGCGGCCATCCGGAACACCCGGATCGGGTTCGTGTTCCAGTCGTTCAACCTCATCCCGCGCACGTCCGCGGTGCGCAACGTCGAGCTGCCGCTGATCTACGCGGGCGAGCGGCGGGGACGCAGGGAACGCGCGATGGCCGCGCTGGAACGGGTGGGGCTCGGCCAGCGGGCCGACCACATGCCCAACCAACTCTCCGGTGGGCAGCAGCAGCGCGTCGCGGTGGCGCGGGCGCTCGTGACCAACCCGGCGATCATCCTGGCCGACGAGCCCACCGGGAACCTCGACACCACGTCGACGGTCGAGGTCATGCAGCTGCTCACGGAGCTGAACGACGCGGGCCGCACCGTCGTGCTGATCACGCACGAGCCCGAGGTGGCGGAGTTCGCCAAGCGGGTGATCGAGCTGCGCGACGGCCAGATCGTCCGCGACGTACGGCAGAAGCAACTGGTCGCATGATCTGGGAGGTCGTGCGCATCGCGCTGCGTGGCCTGCGGGCCAACAAGCTGCGCTCGGCGCTCACCACGCTCGGCATCATCATCGGCGTCTCGGCGGTCATCCTGCTCACGGCGCTGGGCAACGGCATCCAGACCGGTTTCAACGAGCAGTTCGGCTCGCTCAACACCCAGATCACGATCACCCCGTCCGAGGGCGGGGTGCCGGGCGGTGGCCGGGCCCGCGACCTCACCGAGACCGACCTGGAGGCGCTGCTGCGCGACGCCCCCGACATCGCGACGGCCATCCCGATCGTCGGCGGCGCCGCGCTCCTGCAGCGCGAGGGCGACCAGTACCGCACGCGGGTCACCGGAACCACCGCCGACTACTTCCCGATCACCAACCGGGAGCTGACGGCGGGGCGGTCGTTCAACGACCAGGAGGTCCGCACCAACGCCAAGGTGGTGGTGCTCGGCCCGAACCCGGTGAACGAGCTGTTCGGCGGCAACCCGGCGAACGCGCTCAACCAGGAGATCCGCATCGGCAGGGCGGTGTTCCGGGTGATCGGCGTGGCGGAGGCGACCGGCCAGCAGGACGATGTGGCGATCATGCCGGTCGGCGCGGCCCGCAGCTACCTGACCGGCGGCGACGACGAGCTGGACACGATCATCGTGCGGGCGCGGTCGGCGGAGGCGGTGACGCCCGCCACGGAGCAGATCACCGAGATCCTCTCCGAACGCCACAACATCCGCGACCCCGCGAAGCGCGACTTCGACGTGCAGGCGCTGCAGCAGCAGATCCAGGAGGCGACGCAGTTCCTGTCGTTCCTGACGCTGTTCACCGGCGCGGTCGCGGGGATCTCGCTGGTGGTCGGCAGCATCGGCGTCGCCAACATCATGCTGGTCACGGTCACCGAGCGGACCCGGGAGATCGGCATCCGCAAGGCGATCGGCGCCCGGCCGCGGGTGATCCTGCTGCAGTTCCTGCTCGAGTCGGTCTTCCTGTCCGGGCTGGGCGGGCTCGTGGGGATCGCGCTCGGGGTGGGGCTCGCGGTCACCGGCGCGATCGTGCTGCCGCAGCTCATCCCCGACTTCCCGGCGCCCGCGGTCGACCCGTTCTCGATCGTGCTCGCGTTCACGATCAGCTTGATCATCGGACTCATCGCGGGCGGATACCCGGCCCACCGCGCGTCGCGGCTGCGCCCGATCGAGGCCCTCCGATACCAATGACCCGCGCGGGAGTCAGTGCAGAAGTGCTCATGGCAGGAGAACCCATGTCCCGAACGACCGGTCGGCGCGGCTGGGCGGCCGGCGCCATCGGTGCGGTCGCGGTGCTGGCCCTCACGGCGTGCACCGGCGAGGAGCCGCCACCGCCGACGCTGCGCGTGGACCGCGGCCCGGTCCAGTCGACGGTGTCGGCGTCCGGGACGCTCGTCGCGATCTCCGAGCAGTCCCTCGGCTTCCCGCGCGGCGGGCAGCTCAAGGAGGTGCTGGTCAACGTCGGCGACCAGGTCGTGCCCGGGCAGGAGCTCGCGCGCATCGACGACTTCGCGCTCCGCCAGACCCTCGAGCAGGAGCAGGCGAACCTCGCCGAGGCGCAGGCCGAGCTGGACCGCGCCCAGGGCGACAACCGGGTGCACGCCACCGGGCGCACCCTCGAGCAGGCCCGGGAGATCCTCGAGGCGGTCAAGAAGCAGGTCAAGGAGACCAACGACCTCAACGAGGCCGCCACCCGGCGGGCCCGCGAGTCGCTGGAGTTCGAGAAGAAGGTGCTCCGGCGCGCCTGGGACAGGCTGCGCGCGCTCGAGGAGGACTGCGACGAACCCGAGGTGAACTCCTTGAGCGTCGAGGAGGAGCCGGCGCCCTCATCGCAGGCACCCCGCGCGACGCAGCAACCGCGCTCGCGCGACGACGACAAGGACGAGGACGAGGACGACAGCACCGACGACGCGTCGTTCCTCGTCGAGGGCATCTCCTACCGCCCGGCCCAAACGCCGTCCTGCGAGGAGCAGATCGCCAGCGCCCGCACCGCCGTCGAGAACGCCAAGCGCGCGGTGCTGTCGGCGGAGGCGGAGCTGGACCGCGCCAAGCACCAGGAGGACCTCGACCGGGCGGCCGGCAAGGTGGCGATCGAGCGCGAGGAGCAGACCGTCATCTCCGCGGAGAACGACAGCGGCGCCGCCCGCAACGACCGCCCCGCCGACATCGAGGTCCGCAAGGCCCGGCTGCGCAACGCGCAGGCCGCCGTGCGGGTCGCGCAGCAGGACGTCGACAACACCGTGCTGTACGCGCCCACCGCGGGCACCGTCGCGGAGATCAACGGCCGGGTCGGCGAGTTCGTGGGCGACGCGTCCGGGACGACCCCGGTGGCGCCCGGGTCCACCGCGCGGATCCCGGACAGCGCCGACCTGACCTCCGAGGGTGGCCTCTCGGGCGGCGGGGGCGGGGGCGGCGGCCCGTTCATGGTCCTCTCCGACCTCGACACGTTCCAGCTGGTGGTGCCGTTCGAGGAGTCGGACGCGGCGCGGATCGCACCGAACCAGGAGGTGGAGGTCACCGTCGACGCCGTGCCCGACCTGCGGGCGCCCGCCACCGTGCTGTCGATCGCGCCGAAGGGCACGCCGTCGAGCGGGATCGTGGAGTACAACGCGACGATCGTGCTGCGCGAGGGCGACGCTCGGCTGCGCGACGGCCAGACCGCGCTCGCCGACGTGATCGTCGAGTCGGTGGACAACGTGCTGCGCGTGCCGTCGGCGGCGGTCCGGCGCGAGGGGGAGCGGACGCTCGTCGACGTCCGCGGGGCGGACGGCGAGCCGGTGCCGACGCCGTTCGAGGCCGGTGCCGTCGGCGACGAGTACACGCAGGTGCTGTCGGGCCTGCGGGAGGGCCAGGAGCTGCTGCTGCCGCCCGCCCCCGCCGCATCCGGCAGCAGCGGTGGCGGCCCCGGCGG
>NZ_DATGOP010000050.1:0-59181 GCF_035305885.1 Pseudonocardia sp. | reverse complement strand
GCGGAGTTGAAGCCGGCGTAGTCGCCGAAGCCCGCCTTGGCGTAGATGAAGACCCCGGAGTCGAGGTCGGGTTTGCGGATGGCGAGGTTCTGGAAGACGAACGCGAGCATCAGCATGCCCGCGCCCGCGATCGCCCACGCGATGAGCGAGCCGAGGATGCCGGTCGCCACGCCGAAGCGCGCCGGAAGCGAGAACACGCCCGCGCCGACCATGCTGCCGACGACCATGCCGGTCAACGTGGGCAGGCTCATCCTGCCCGGCTGGGTCACCTGGGTGCCGCCCTCCGGGGCGACCGGGGTGGGCGCGATCGAGGGGGCGGCCACCGAGGGGACCGTGTCGGCCATGGTCGGTTCACTCCCGTGGGATCGGTGATCGGTCCGGGATCTGGCTCATCGACACGACCCGCAGGTCGAGGTCGCGACCGTTCTCCCCGCGGCCGCGTCGAGCGGCGTCGACCCGGGCGGGGCCACCGTGCCCAGCCGGCGTCGCCGCCGGATCGTCCGCGGGAGGTGAAGTTCACCCACCGGCCCCGCTCCACCCACCCGCCCGGGGCGCGGGGCGCCCGTCGTCGCGGCGTCCCGGTCGCGGGGCGGCGCTGCGGGATTTCATCTCCTGCGGGGGGGCGGGGTGCACCGCGCGGGGACGACGGTGGGCCCCCGCCCGCGTGCGCCGCGGGTGGCGGATCACTCGAGGCGAACCCGGGAGGGCGCCGTGTCTCAAGAGGGCGTTGTGTCGTCTCCAGAGGGCGTTGTGTCGCAGCAGGGTGCTGTGTCGGAACAGGGTGCTGTGTCGCAGCAGGGTGCTGTGGCCGGTCCGCATACCACCCCCGCCTCGGCGTCGACCCCGCCGGCCGGCGAGCAGGTCGGCGCCCAGCCGTTCACGCCGTCCGCGGCCCGGCCGGTCCCGGGGTGGCGCCGGATCGCCCTGGTCGGGTTCGGGCTGCTCACCGTCCTCTACGGGCTGCTGGTGATGAGCCTGCGCCCGGCCGCGCTCGTGACCGTCGCGATCCTCATCGGGTTCGCGCTGATCGTCGGCGGGGTGACGCAGCTCGGGCTCGCCCCCGAGGTCGAGCGCGGGTGGCGCTGGCTCGCCTACCTCGGCGGCGCCGTCGGGATCGTCGCGGGCCTCGCCGCGTTGTTCTGGCCCGCGTTGACGCTGTTCGTGCTCGCGGTGGTCACGGCCTGGTCGCTGGTGATCAACGGCGTCGTGCGGATCGTCGACTCGGTCACCGCCCGCGGCCGGGACATGTGGTGGTTGGGGCTGCTGGCCGGCGTGCTGGAGCTCGGGCTGGGCCTGTGGGCCATCGGCTCGCCGGGCCGTGAGCTGCTCCTGCTGGTGAACCTGATCGGCATCTACCTCGTCATCGCGGGCGTCGACGCGATCGTGGCCGCGTCGACCGCCACCAGGAGGAACGCGCCATGACCGACCCGATCCCGCCCGCCGACCCCGCCGCGGCCTACGGCGTCCACTCCGAGGTCGGCCCGCTGCGGAAGGTCCTCGTCTGCGCGCCGGGGCTCGCGCACCTGCGGCTGACCCCGTCGAACTGCGACAAGCTGCTGTTCGACGACGTGATGTGGGTGCAGAACGCCCGCCGGGACCACTTCGACTTCGTGAACAGGATGCGCGAGCGCGGGGTCGAGGTCGTCGAGCTGCACGACCTGCTGGCCCAGACGATGGCCATCCCGGACGCCAAGGCGTGGCTGCTCGACCGCAAGATCGTGCCGAACGAGGTCGGACTGGGCCTGGTCGAGGACACCCGCGCCTACCTCGACGGCCTGGAGGAGCGCAGGCTCGCCGAGCTGCTCATCGGCGGGCTGTCCACCGCCGACCTGCCCGGGGACTTCCGGCCCGGCTACGTCGCGCTCGCCCGGGAGTCCACCGGCGTCCCGGAGTACCTGATGCCGCCGCTTCCCAACATGCTCTACACCCGCGACACCACGTGCTGGATCTACGGCGGCGTCACGCTCAACCCCCTCTACTGGCCCGCCCGCCACGACGAGACGCTGCTCATGAAGGCGATCTACGCATTCCACCCCGACTTCGCCGACGCCCACGTCTGGTGGGGCGACCCGGAACAGGAGTGGGGGCTCGCCACGCTCGAGGGCGGCGACGTCATGCCGGTGGGCAACGGGGTCGTCCTCATCGGGATGAGCGAGCGCACCTCGCGACAGGCGATCACGCAGCTCGCCGCCACGCTCTTCGCCGAGGGCGCGGCGGAGCGGGTGATCGTGGCCGGCATGCCGAAGCTGCGCGCCGCCATGCACCTCGACACCGTGTTCACCTTCGCCGACGTCGACTGCGTGACCGTCTACCCGGAGATCACCGAAGGGATCCACACGTTCACGCTGCGGCCGGGCGACAAGGACCCGGTCGAGGTCACCGAGGAGAAGCTCTCCTTCCTCGACGTCGTCACCGAGGCGCTCGACCTCGCGAAGCTGCGCGTCGTCGAGACCGGCGGCGACGCCTACGCGGCCGAACGCGGCCAGTGGGACAGCGGCAACAACCTCGTCGCCCTCTCGCCCGGGGTCGTGGTCGCCTACGACCGCAACACCCACACCAACTCGCAGCTGTGCAAGGCGGGCATCGAGGTCATCACGATCGTCGGCGCCGAGCTCGGCCGCGGGCGCGGCGGTGGCCACTGCATGACCTGCCCGCTGCAGCGCGACCCCGTCGACCGCTGACGGCCGGGACGGCCGGCGGGAGCATGATCGAGCTCCGCGCCCGGCACGGGTGGGTCGACCACCTGCTGCGCGCGGGCGCCCGCTACCACGAGCGGCGCGGCAACCACTTCGCCGCGGCGATCACGTTCTTCAGCGTCCTCAACGCGATCCCGCTGCTGATGATCGCCTACGCGACGGCGGGGTACGTGCTCGCCGGCAACCCCGCGCTGCTCGACGCCCTCGACGCGGCCACGGCCCGTGCGGTCCCGCCCGAGCTGGCCGAGCGGATCGAACCGGTCGTCGCCGCCGCGGTCGAGCAGCGGGGCGCCGTCGCCGGCACCGGCCTCGTCGCCGCGCTGTGGGCGGGCACCTGGTGGATGTTCAACATCCGCGAGGCGATCTCCGCGCAGTGGGAGATCCCGCCGCGCAGCCCGCTGTCGCCGCGGCGCCTGCTCTCCGACGTCGTCGCGCTCGCCGGGCTGTGGGCCGCCGTGCTCGGCTCGCTCGCGGTGAGCGCCGTCGGCACGAGGCTCGGCAGGGTCGTGCTCGACGCGCTCGGGTGGCCGGGCGCCGACTGGTCGCCGCTCACCCGCGTGGTCGCGGCGCTGCTTGTGAGCCTCGCGGCCGACTGGCTGATCCTCGTCTGGATGCTCACCCGCCTGCCGCGAACGCGACGGCGCATCCACGGCGCCGGGCGGGTCGCCCTGCTCGGCGCGGTCGGGCTCGAGGCGCTGAAGCAGGGGCTCGCGATCTACCTGGGCCGGGTCACCGGCACCCCGGGGGGGTGATCTTCGGATCGGTGCTCGGGGTGCTGGTGTTCGCCTACCTCGTGGCCCGGTGCCTGCTCTTCCTCACCGCATGGGCGGCCACCGCGCCCGTCGACCGGGAGCCCGCGCCCTGACGGGCGAGCATCCGGGCGAGCCCGACGGCGAGCGCCGTGGCCGCCGCCAAGGTGGCGGCCGCGAGGCCGATGTAGGCGTGCACGCCCGCTGCCGAGTTCACCGCCACCCCGTCGACGACCACCTGGGTGGAGGCGAGCACGGCCGCGCCCACGAACGCCATGAGCACCGACCCGAGCCCGCCCACGATCGTGACCAGGCTGGCGACCCCGCTCTGGCGGTCGCCGGGGGCGAGCGTGCCGGCCAGGTTGAAGCCGGTGCCGATCAGCGCCCCCATCGTGGTCTGGAGCAGGAACGAGCAGGCGATCGCGCCCGGCAGCCACGACGCCCCGGCGAGCATCCCGGCCGCACCCGCGGTGCCGAGCGCCGTCGCCGCGGCGAGCGTCGCGGCCGGCCCGATCCGGGTGGCGAGCCAGCCGGAGAGCACGCCACCGACGACGATCCCGACGGCGGGGATCCCGAACAGCAGGCCCAACACGCCCTGCGCGTCGAGGCCGTAGCCGAGCCCCTGTTCCGACGAGACCTGCGCGATCAGGCTGAGCAGCTGGTCCATGCTCTGCGTCGCGCCGGTGGCGATCACGATGACGAGCAGCGTGAGCAGGAGCGGGCGGCCGAGTCCGCCCAGGTCGATCACGGGGTCGGCGATCCGGCGGGAGCGCAGGAACCACCAGGTGAGCGCGCCCGACCCGGCGGCGAGGAGGGCGAACGGGATCGGACCCGCCCAACCGATCTCCGGGCCCGCGCTGATGTAGCCGAGCACCAGGGCGAGCCCCGCGCCGAGCAGCACGGCGCCTGCGACGTCGAGCCGGCCCGCCGTCCGGACCGGGGACTCGGGCACGACGGCGCGAACGGACGCGGCGGCGACGGCGCCGAGGGCCGCGGCGGCCACGAAGACGACGCGGAACCCGAACGCGGCCCCCAGCGGCTCGAGGACGAAGGCGGAGCCGAAGTTCACCAGCGCCGCGCCGGTGGTCACGATGCCCACCGCGGGCATCGCGATCCGCGGTGCGCACAGCTCGCGGACGATCGTGGCCGAGAGGAATACCGACGCGGCCACGGCGCCCTGCGCCATGCGACCCAGGACGAAGACGGCGAGGTTGGGGGCCAGCGCGCAGACGACGGACCCGGCGCAGCCGACGAGCAGCGTGGCCACGAGCATCCGGCGCTTGCCGTGGATATCGGCGGCCCGGCCCAGGAGCGGCGCCCACATCGCGCCGGCCAGCAGCGCGCCCGCGCTGATCCAGGCCGCCTGGTCGGTGCGGAAGTGCTCGAGCATCTGGGGGAGGAACAACAGCGGCGCCACGGCCACCGCGTCGGCCGTCAGGTTCCCGACGAGGAGGGCGGCGATCTGGGCGGCGAGGCGCGGGTTCCACCGGTCGTGCGGGGTCGGGCCCGGGCGGGCGATCGGTGTGGTCGTCACGGAGGTCCTTCCGGTGGTGGGGATCAGTTCCCCGCCACCGTCCCGGGCACGGGTGAAGCCCGATCATGGCGCGGGTCGGAATCCGGTAAGAGGCGGCCCGCGCCGACCGTGAACCCGATGACCGCGCCGCCCCCGGGCCGGTTGCGGGCGAACGCGGTGCCGTCGTGGGATTCGGCGATGTCGGCGACGATCGCGAGGCCGAGCCCCGAGCCGGGCAGCGACCGCGCGGAGTCGGCCCGGTAGAACCGGTCGAAGACCCGGTCGACGTCGCCGGGAGCGAGGCCCGGCCCGCGGTCGGCGACCGTGATCGTGCCCCGGCGCACGACCACCTCGATCGGCGCGGTGCCCGCGGTGTCGAACTTCGCGGCGTTCTCCAGCAGGTTCCCGACCGCCCGCTCCAGCGCGTGCCGCCGCCCGCGCAGCCGGGTGCCGTCGGAGTCGACGCGGATCGCCCGCCCGCTGCGGCGCCGGGTCCGGTCGGAGGCGGTCCGCACGACCTCGGTCAGGTCGACGTCGGCCTCCTCCTCGTCGGCGCGGCGGGCCAGCGCGAGGGTGATCAGCTCCTCGACCAGGTGGGACAGCTCCCGGGTCTCGCCTTCGACGTCGGCGAGCAGCCGCTCGCGCGCCCGCGGGTCGAGCCGGTCGAGGCGGCGCAGCACGCTCGTGTTGGTGCGCAGGCTCGTCAGCGGGGTGCGCAGCTCGTGCGCGGCGTCCTGGATCAGCCGCTCCTGCGCCTCCCGGGACTCCGCGAGCCGCCGCAGCATCGTCGTGAACGACGACGCCAGGCGGGCCACCTCGTCGCGCCCCTGCACCGGGACGGCACGGTGGCCGAGCGGGTCGTCCGGCCCGGCCGCGGTGACCCGCTCGGCGACCGCGGCGAGCCGGACCAGCCGCCGGGCGATGCGGTGCGCCAGGAGCCACCCGAGGCCCGCTGCGGCGACCGAGACGAGCACGGCCAGCACGGCGATCTCCTTGGCGAGCCCGCTCAGCACCTCCCGGGAGGCGTTGATGTCGATCCCGACCTGCAGCGCCCCGCGCCCCTCGCCGAGCGCGGTGCTCAGCACGCGGTAGGCGACGCCGCTGGTCTCGTCGCCGACGGCCACCTCGGTGGTGCTCGTCGCGCCGCGGTCGGCGGTGGTCGCGAGCACCCGGTCGGCGTCCCGGACCGGGAGGGTCACCGGCCGCCCGCCGAGCGGGGTGACCGTGCCGTCCGGGGCGATCCGCTGGGCGACCAGGCGCCGCTCGACGAGCCCCGGCGACGGCGCCTCCAGCACGTCCTCCGAGCCGTCGAGGACGGCGGCCGTCGCGGTCTGCAGGGTGTGGTCCACCTCGCCGGTGACCCGCTCGACCGCCGAGTAGAACGCAAGCACCCCGACGGCCGCGGCGACGGTGGCGGCGACCGCGGCGAAGGCCACCGCGAGGCGGGTCGGGAGGGTCACGGCCTGCGCATCGCGTAGCCGACGCCGCGGACGGTGTGGATCACCGGCGGCGCGCCGGCCGCGGCCAGCTTGCGCCGCAGGTACCCGATGTAGACGGCGAGGTTCTTCGAGTCGGCGCCGAAGTCGTAGCCCCAGATCCGCTCGTAGACCCGCGCGTGGTCGAGCACGATCCCCGCGTTGCGCATGAGCAGCTCGAGCAGGTCGAACTCGGTCCTGGTGAGCGAGAGCTCGGTGGCCGCCCACCACGCGCGGCGGGCCGCCGGGTCGAGCCGCAGGTCCCCGACCGAGAGCGCCGGCTCGCGGTCGTCGGCCACGGGGGCGGCGCGGCGCAGCAGCGCCCGCAGCCGGGCGAGCAGCTCGTCCAGCTCGAACGGCTTCGGCAGGTAGTCGTCGGCGCCCGCGTCGAGCCCGGCCACCCGGTCCGGCGTCTCGACCCGCGCCGTGAGCATCAGCACCGGCACCCGGTTGCCGTCCGCGCGCAGGACGCGGCAGACCCCGAGCCCGTCGAGGCCGGGCATCAGCACGTCCAGCACGAGCAGGTCGAACGCGTCGCGGCGGGCGCGGGTGACCGCCTGCACGCCGTCGTCGACCCCGACCACCCGGTACCCCTCGAGCTCCAGCGCGCGGCCCAGCGACTCGCGGATCGCGCGGTCGTCGTCGGCGACGAGCACGGTGTGGGCCATCGTCACGCCTCCAGCCGGGCGGCGAGCCCGGCGAGGACGACGCCGAGGTGGCGTTCGAACCGGGCGTCGCCGTCGTCGCGGACGTGGCCCGCGGCCTTGACCAGCTCGGCGCCCTCGCCCAACCAGGCGTCCCGCCCGTCGACCGAGTAGCGCGGCGAGCCGGACTCCCGTGGCTGGTTGCGCTCCTGCTCCTCGATGACGAAGCCGACCACGAACGCGGTGACGATGTCGAGGGCGTCGTCGGCGGCGGCGAGGGAGAAGCCGGCTTCGGTCAGGCGGGCGAGCCACGCCTCCTTCGCCTTCACCACGTCGGGATCGGATAGCCGGGTGCCGCTGAACATGCGCGCGCCGTCGCGGTGGCGCAGGTACTCCGCGCGCAGGACGCGGGCGTAGGTGGCGAGGTCGTCGCGCCAGGTCTCGCCCGGCGGGAGCGCCGAGAGGGTCTCGGTGACCCGGCGCATGACGACCGTGGCCATCTCGTCGAGCAGCTCCTGCTTGTTGCGCAGGTGCCAGTACAGCGCGGGCGCCTGCACCTCGAGCCGGGCCGCGAGGGCGCGCACGGTGATGCCCTCCATGCCCTTCTCGTCGAGCAGGTCGAGCGCCGCCGCCACGATCCGGTCCCGCGTGATCCCCTTCGCCACGGTTGACACCTTAACAATGTTCAGGCACGGTGGGAAACGATCCAACTGAACTTTGTTAAGGAGTGTGGGATGCGAGCTGCGGTCGTCACCTCGCCGGACGCGTCGCCGGTGTGCGCGGACTTCCCCGCGCCGGAGGGAGGGGAGGGGCGGGCGCCGCTGCACCTCGTCGGCGCGGGCCTGCACCACGTCGTGCGCGGGCTCGCCGCGGGCGCCCACTACGGCAGCGACGGCGCCTACCCGCTCGTGCCGGGCGTGGACGCGGTGGCCCGGACCGACGACGGGCGGCTGGTCTACACCGGCCTCGCCCGCGCGCCGTGGGGCACGATGGCCGAGCGGATGGTGACCCCGTTCGCGGTGGAGCTGCCCCCGGGCGCCGACCCGCTCGCGGTCGCCGCCGGCATGAACCCCGCCCTGGCGGGCTGGATGCCGCTGGTCGCCCACCGCGAGGAGGCGGGCGAGCTCGGCACCGTGCTGGTGCTCGGGGCGACCGGCGCGTCCGGGCGCCTCGCCGTGCGGGCGGCGCTCGCGCTGGGCGCGAAGCAGGTCGTCGCGGCCGGCCGCGACGCCCAGGAGCTGGAGCGGCTGCGGGGCCCCGGCGTCGTCACCGCCTCCCTCGCGGCCGGCGGGGCCGACCTCGCCGCGGCCGTCGCGGAGGCACAGCCGACGCTCGTGCTCGACTTCGTGTGGGGGCCGGTCGCGGAGGCCGCGTTCGCCGCGCTGCTCGGCAGCGGCCCGCGCGCCGCCGTCCCGCCGGTGGGCTACGTGCAGATCGGCTCGCTCGCCGGCGCCGAGGCGGCGCTGCCCGCGGCCCTGCTGCGCAGCAGGCGGATCCGCATCAGCGGCAGCGGCGCGGGGTCGGTGTCGAAGGCGCAGATGATCGCCGAGGTCCCGGAGGTCCTCGCCCGCTTCGGCGACGGCACGTTCGACGCGCCCTACACCGCCTACCCGCTCAGCCGGGTCGGCGAGGCGTGGGCGCACCGGGGGCGGACCCGCGCCGTGGTCGTCCCGGGCTGACACACTCCCCTCCGTGGAGGGGGACTACCCGGTCGAGCTGCTCGCCAGGGCGCCCGCGCCCGCCTACCGCGGCGAACCACCCTTCGCGCTGTGGCACCTCAGCGAGGACCCGACGCTCGAGGTGTTCCACCCCCGGGCGGGCGGGTCGGGGGAGCCGCTGGTGTGGGCGGTGGACTCCCGGCACGCCCCGCTGTTCTGGTTCCCCCGGGACTGCCCGCGGGGCTGCATCTGGCCCGGGCCCGCCACCAGCGACGAGGACTCCGAGCGGTTCTTCGGCCAGAGCGGCGCGCAGCGCGTGCACGTGATCGAGTCGGCGTGGCTCGAGCCGATGCGCACCTGCCGGCTGTACGCCTACCGGTTCCCGGCCGCGCCGTTCCGGCCGCACGAGGTGGGCGGCTACTGGGTCGCGGGGGAGACGGTGGTCGCGTTGGAGCGGGTCGAGGTCGGTGACCTGCTGGTCCGGCACGCGGAAGCCGGGATCGAGCTGCGCGTCACGCCGTCGATCTGGCCGTTCTGGCGCCGGGTGGTCGGGTCGACGGTCGAGTTCAGCGGATCCCGCCTCCGCAACGCCGCACCCCACCCGGAGCAGCTGGCCTGATCGGCCCGGGATCCGGCGCTCTGTCCGACGCCCGCACCGCCACGATTTGCGCGTCCTGCGAAGGCCCGGTTCGGTGGGCAGCAGGCGCAGTGACCTGCCCGTCGGAACCCGCTGGAGGAGCCCGCCATCGGCCGCCGAACCACCCGCCGCCCCGTGGTCGCCGTGCGCCCGGGGACGCGCACCCGCAGGCCGGACACCCTGGCCGTCGAGGAGCCGCTCGAACTGCGGGTGAACGGCGAGCCGCTCGCGGTCACGATGCGGACCCCGGGCGACGACGTCGAGCTCGCCCACGGCTTCCTGCTCACCGAGGGCGTGATCGGCGCGGCGGACGACGTCGTGCTGGCCCGCTACTGCGACTCCCGCGACGCCGCGGGCCGCAACACCTACAACGTCCTCGACGTGCTGCTCGCCCCCGGCGTGCCGGCGCCCGCGGCGCAGGTCGAGCGGCGCTTCTACACCACCTCGTCGTGCGGGGTGTGCGGCAAGGCCTCGCTCGACGCCGTGCGCACCGTCGCCCGCTTCCCGCCGGGCGACGACCCGGTCCGCGTCACCACCGGCACGCTCGTCGCGCTGCCGGACCGGCTGCGGGCCGCGCAGCGGGTGTTCGACACCACCGGCGGGCTGCACGCCGCCGCGATCTTCACCGCCGACGGCGCGCTGCTCGTGGCCCGCGAGGACGTCGGGCGGCACAACGCGGTGGACAAGGCGATCGGCCGGGCGCTGCTCGACGGGCGGTACCCGGCCCGCGGCACGGTGCTGGCGGTGTCGGGGCGCGCGTCGTTCGAGCTGGTGCAGAAGGCGGTGATGGCGGGGATCCCGGTGCTCGCCGCGGTCTCCGCGCCGTCGTCGCTCGCCGTCGACCTCGCCCGCGAGACCGGCACGACGCTGATCGGGTTCCTCCGGGGCGAGACGATGAACGTCTACGCAGGCGCGCAGCGGGTGCTCGACGCCGACCCGCAGGGCGAGCCGGACGCCGCGTCGCGGGCCACTGTGCCGACCCCTGTGCCCGCCGCCGGTTCCGCGGCGTCCCGAACCGCGCCGGATCCGCCGCTCGGGGTTTGAGGCGATCGCGGTGCGGGCACGATCGGGTTCGGAGGTGTCCGCGTGGGTGTTCGGCGATGGTTGCAGAGCTGGCCCGTCTACCGGCAGCTGACCGGGGCCGACCCGCTCGGCCGCGGCGCCGCGGCCGTGTCGCCGCGGTACGCCGCGATGCGCCCGCGCACCGAGGAGGCCGACCGCGTCGCGAAGTCCGTCTGCCCCTACTGCGCGGTGGGGTGCGGGCAGCGGGTGTACGTACGCGACGAGCGGGTGACCCAGATCGAGGGCGACCCCGACTCGCCGATCTCCCGCGGCAGGCTGTGCCCGAAGGGGTCGGCGAGCCTGCAGCTCGTGACCGGGCCGCAGCGCCAGGACACGGTCCTCCACCGCGCCCCGTACGCCACCGAGTGGACCGAGCTGGACCTCGCCACGGCGATGGAGATGGTCGCCGACCGGGTCGTGGACGCCCGGCGCCGCGGGTGGCAGGACACCGACGAGCACGGCAACGCGCTGAACCGCACGATGGGCATCGCGAGCCTGGGTGGCGCCACGCTGGACAACGAGGAGAACTACCTCATCAAGAAGTTGTTCACCGCGTTGGGCGCCATCCAGATCGAGAACCAGGCGCGCATTTGACACTCCGCCACCGTCCCCGGTCTGGGGATCTCGTTCGGGCGCGGCGGCGCCACCGACTACCAGCAGGACCTGGCCAACTCCGACTGCATCATCATCATGGGCTCGAACATGGCCGAGGCCCATCCGGTCGGGTTCCAGTGGGTGGTCGAGGCCAAGGCGGCGGGCGCCCGCGTGATCCACATCGATCCGCGGTTCACCCGCACCAGCGCGCTCGCCGACACCTACGTGCCGCTGCGCGCCGGCACCGACATCGCGTTCCTCGGCGGCGTCATCAACCACGTGCTCACCCACGACCTCGACTTCCGCGAGTACGTGCGCGCCTACACGAACGCCTCGTTCCTCGTGGAGGAGGGCTTCGCCGACACCGAGGACCTCGACGGCCTGTTCACCGGCTACGACCCGGAGACCGGCACCTACGCCCGCGACTGCTGGCAGTACGAGTGCGTCGAGGCCGAGCGCACCGAGCACGAGGGCGCAGGGCCCGAGGGTGACCGGGACGGCTCTCCCGGGTCGGGCCACGACTCCGCGATGGACCAGGCCCGTTCCTCGCCGCTGGCGCACGGCGCGTCCGGGGCGCCGCTGCGCGGGGCGGCCGGTGAGATCCGCAACGACCCGACGCTCCAGCACCCGCGCTGCGTCTTCCAGATCCTCAAGCGCCACTACTCGCGCTACACGCCGGAGATGGTCGAGAAGATCTGCGGCACGCCGCGGGAGAAGTTCCTCGCCGTGTGCGAGGCGTGGACGGCCAACTCGAACCGCGAACGCACCACGGCGCTCGTCTACAGCGTCGGCTGGACCCAGCACAGCGTGGGCGCCCAGTACATCCGGGCCGGCTCGATCGTGCAGCTGCTGCTGGGCAACGTCGGCCGCCCGGGCGGCGGGGTGTTCGCGCTGCGCGGGCACGCGAGCATCCAGGGCTCGACGGACGTACCGACGCTGTTCAACCTGCTGCCCGGCTACCTGCCGATGCCGACGGCCGGCTCGCACCCCGACCTCGAGTCCTACCTCGACGACATGCGCAGCCCGACCCAGAAGGGCTACTGGACCGGCGCGGACGCCTACACGGTGTCGCTGCTCAAGGAGTACTTCGGCGAGCACGCCACGGCCGACAACGACTACGGGTTCGGCTGGATCCCGCGCATCAACGGCGACCACGGCACCTACCGCACCGTGATGGACATGGTCGACGGGGGGAAGGTCTTCGGTTACTTCCTGCTCGGGCAGAACCCGGCCGTCGGGTCCGCGCACGGGCGGCTGCAGCGCTTCGGCATGGCGAACCTCGACTGGCTGGTCGTCCGCGACCTGGCGATGATCGAGAGCGCCACGTTCTGGAAGGACGGGCCCGAGATCGAGACCGGCGAGATCGTCCCGGAACGCTGCCGGACCGAGGTGTTCTTCTTCCCCGCGGCGTCCCACGTGGAGAAGTCGGGCACCTTCACCCAGACCCAGCGGATGCTCCAGTGGCGGGAGAAGGCGGTCGAACCGACCGGCGACCGGCGCTCCGAGCTGTGGTTCTTCTACCACCTGGGCCGCCTGGTCCGGGAGCGGCTGGCCGGCTCGGACGACCCCCGCGACACCCCCGTGCGCTGCCTCGACTGGAGCTACGCGACAGAGGGGGACGGCGACTGGGCCGAGCCGTCCGCCGAGGACGTGCTGCGGCGCATCAACGGCTACCGGGTCGAGGACGGGAGCCCTCTGGGCAGCTACCTCGACCTCGCGGCCGACGGTTCCACCGCGTGCGGCTGCTGGATCTACAGCGGCGTCTACGCCGACGGCGTGAACCAGGCGGCGCGGCGGGTCCCGCACGACGAGCAGGGCCCGTACGACAACGAGTGGGGCTGGACGTGGCCGGCCAACCGGCGCGTGCTCTACAACCGCGCCTCGGCCGACCCGGACGGCAGGCCGTGGAGCGAGCGCAAGAAGCTCGTGTGGTGGGACCCGGAGAAGGGGGAGTGGACCGGCAACGACGTCCCCGACTTCCCGAAGAACACCCCGCCCGGCCACGTCCCGCCGCCGGGCGCCGTCGGCCCCGAGGCGCTGCGCGGCGACGACCCGTTCATCATGCAGGCCGACGGCAAGGGTTGGCTGTTCGCGCCGCACGGGCTGCTCGACGGGCCGCTGCCCACGCACTACGAGCCGCACGAGTCGCCGATCCCGAACCTGCTCTACGGGCAGCAGGGCAACCCGACGCGGCGGGTGTACGGGCGCACCGACAACCCGTCGAACCCGGCGCCGCCGGAGCTGCACCGCGAGTGCTACCCGTTCGTCCTGACCGCGGCCCGGCTCACCGAGCACCACACCGCGGGCGGCATGAGCCGCCAGCTGCCCTACCTCGCCGAGCTGCAGCCGGAGCTGTTCATCGAGGTCTCACCGGAGCTCGCCCGCATCCGCGGGCTCGCACACATGGGGCGCGCGCACGTCGTGACGAGCCGGGCGGCGGTGGAGGCGCGGGTCGTCGTCACCGACCGGCTCGCGCCCCTGCACGTCGACGACCAGGTCGTGCACCAGGTGTGGATGCCCTACCACTTCGGGCACACCGGTCTGGTGTCCGGTGACGTCGTCAACGACCTGCTCGGTGTGGTGACCGACGCCAACGTCTTCATCCAGGAGAGCAAGGTGGCCACCTGCGACGTGCGGCCGGGGCCGCGCCCGCGCGGGGAAGCGCTCACCCGGATGCTCGCCGAGACCCGGGAGCGGGCCGGCATCACGATCGAGACGGGCACGCGGATCGCCACCGCCCACGGGGTGTTCCCGAAGGCGCACGTCGACGACGAGGAGGGCACGACGTGAGCGCAGGGCGCAACCGGCTGGCGGGCCCGCTCGACGACGTCGCGGGCGAGGCGGGCCACCCGGCCGACCACCCGCCGCGCGTCGGGTTCTTCACCGACACCTCGATCTGCATCGGCTGCAAGGCCTGCGAGGTGGCGTGCAAGGAGTGGAACGACGTGCCCGAGGACGGGCTCGACCTGCTCGGCATGTCGTTCGACAACACCGGCATGCTCGGGGCGAACTCGTGGCGGCACGTCGCGTTCGTCGAGCAGCCGCGCCCGCTGGGCCACCAGGACCCGGGGCTCGTCGGCCTGCCGACCGGCCCGACCGGCGACGGGGCGATGACCGAGGCGGTGCAGCCCCGCCTGCGCGCCGCCGAGCGGGGCGGCTCGGAGCTGGGGACGAGCCCGCTGCACGAGCCCGAGCACGCCGGGCGGGTGCAGGACCTCGGCATGCCCGCCTTCACCCGGCCCGGCGAGGCCGCCGGTCCCGACGGTCGGACGGACGTGCGCTGGCTGATGGCCTCCGACGTCTGCAAGCACTGCACCCACGCCGGGTGCCTCGACGTCTGCCCGACCGGCGCGCTGTTCCGCACCGAGTTCGGCACCGTCGTCGTGCAGCAGGACATCTGCAACGGCTGCGGCTACTGCGTCTCCGCCTGCCCGTACGGGGTGATCGACCGGCGCCCGGGCGACGGCCGCGCCCAGAAGTGCACGCTGTGCTACGACCGGCTGCGCGGGGGCCTCGAGCCGGCGTGCGCGAAGGCGTGCCCGACCGACTCCATCCAGTACGGCGAGCTCGACGAGCTGCGCGAGCGCGCCGACCGCAGGCTCGCGCAGCTGCACGAGCTGGGCGTGACCGAGGCCCGGCTCTACGGCCGCGACCCCGACGACGGCGTCGGCGGCGACGGCGCGTTCTTCCTGCTGCTCGACGAGCCGGAGGTCTACGGCCTGCCTCCGGACCCGGTGGTGCCCACCCGCGACGCCGTCGCGATGTGGCGGCGGGCGGGCGCGGCGGCCGCCGCGTTCGCGCTGGCCGGCGTCGCCGCGTTCGCGTCCGCCGCGTTCGGGGGTCGCCGGTGAGCGGGCCGCACGACCCCGTCACCGCGGAGCGGTCCAGCGAGCGCGGCTCCGCGGGCCGGGAAGCGCAGATGTTCCAGGGCTCGATGCGGCGGCGTAGGGGCCGCGGGGGAGAGCCGACCGTCGTGCCCGACGCGGAGTTCCGCTCCTACTACGGCAGGCCGGTCCTCAAAGCGCCGGTGTGGGAGTGGAAGATCGCCGCCTACCTGTTCACGGGCGGGCTCGCCGCCGGCTCGTCGGTCGTGGCCGCGGGCGCCGACCTGACCGGGCGCGAGAAGCTGCGCCGCGCGGGGTGGCTCGGGGCGCTCGGCGGGCTGCTCGCGAGCCTGTACCTGCTGGTCAGCGACCTGGGCCGGCCCGAGCGGTTCCACCACATGCTGCGGGTGGCCAAGCCGACCTCTCCGATGAGCGTCGGCACGTGGATCCTCACCGCGTTCGGCGCGCCCGCGGGCCTCGCGGCGGTCGCCGAGCTCGTGCCGCGGCGCCTGCGGCGGACGTGGCCCGCGCGCCTGCTGCGCCGGCTGGCCCGCCCGGCCGGGCTGGCCGCGGCGGCCACGGCCCCCGGCGTCGCCTCGTACACGGCGGTGCTGCTGTCCCACACCGCCGTGCCCGGCTGGAACGAGGCCCGTGACGAGCTGCCGTTCGTCTTCACCGGCTCCGCCGCGGCGAGCGGCGGCGGGCTCGGGATGCTCTGCGCGCCCGTCGAGGAGGCGGGCCCGGCGCGCGTGTTCGCCGCGGCCGGGGCGACGGCGGAGCTGGCCGCCGCCGCGGTGATGCACCGTCGGCTGGGCGTCGTCGCCGAGGCCCACGACACCGGGCGGGCCGGCCGGCTGCGCCGGGCGTCCGAGGTGGCGACGGCCGCCGGCCTCGCCGGCACGGTGCTGCTGGCCGGGCGCAGCCGGGCCGCGGGCGCGGCGTCGGGGCTCGCCCTGCTCGCGGGCAGCGCGCTGCAGCGCTTCGCGGTGTTCGAGGCCGGCATGGCGTCGACGAAGGACCCGCGCTACGTCGTGGTGCCGCAGCGGGAGCGCGGCGCAGCCTCGCGGGGTTCATGAATGTGGCTTTCCGGAACCCCACGTTCGTGAATGTGGCTTTGCTGAACCCGCGAGCAGGAGCAGGCTCGTCGCCGTGACCGCGGCCGCGGTGAGCAGGCCGGCGCGGTAGCCGGCGGCGAGCGCGACCGGGTCGGTCCCGATCGTGGCCGCGGTCGCGACCGCCCCGAGGACGGTGATGCCGACGGCCCCACCGAGCTCCTGCGCGGAGTTCAGCAGCCCGGAGGCGAGCCCCTGGTCGCGGTCGGCGACGCCCGTGGTGCCCGCGATGAAGATCGGGGCGTAGGACAGGCCCGACCCGACGGCGAGCAGCAGCAGCGCAGGCAGCGCGTCGCGCCAGTAGGTGCCCTCGACCGGGACGCGGGCGAGCAGCAGCATCCCGGCGGCGAGCAGCGCGAAGCCGACCGCGATCAACCTGCGCGGGCCGTACCGGGTGGTGAGCGCCCCGGCCCGGGGCGAGATCAGGATGATCAGGAAGGTGACCGGGGCGAACGCTGCGCCCACGGCCAGCGGCGAGTAGCCGAGCACGACCTGCAGGTAGAGCGTGGTGAAGTAGAGCGAGGCGCCGAGCGCCCCGGCGTCGACGAGCAGGAGCGCGCCGGCCCGGGCGACGCCGCCGGTGCGCAGCACCCGGCGGTCGAGGAGCGGGGCGCGGTGCGCGCGCTCGACGGCCACGAGCGCGGCGAAGGCGGCCAGCCCGAGGCCCAGCAGCCCGGTGGCCTGGACGGTGGGACCGCCCTCGGCGTACCGGGTGAGCGACAGGGTGGCGGCGGCGAGCGCCAGGGCGAGCAGCACGGCGCCGGCCACGTCGAGCGCGGGCCGCTCCTCGGCGCGGCTCTCGGGCAGGAGCCGGCGGCCGAGCACGAGCGTCGCGATCCCGATGGGCACGTTGATGAGGAAGACCCAGCGCCACCCGAACAGGTCGGTGATCGCGCCGCCCACGAGCTGGCCGGCGACGGCGCCCCCGGAGCCGACCGCGGCCCAATAGCCCAGCGCCGTGTTGCGGGCCGCGCCCTCGCCGAACGCGGTGGTCAGCAGGGCCAGCGCCGTGGGCGACACCATCGCGGCGCCGACCCCCTGCCCGGCTCGCGCGACGAGGAGCTGCCACTCGGCCTGCGCGAGTCCGGTGGCCAGCGAGGCGACGGTGAACGTGGCGAGCCCGATCAGGAACAGGCGGCGCCTACCGAACAGGTCGCCGACGCGGCCGAACACGACGAGCAGGCTGCCGAACGCGAGCGTGTACCCGACCGACACGAGCGGGAGGCGGCCGTCGGGGATCGCGAGGTCGGCGCGGATGGTCGGCAGCGCGACGGTGACCACCACGACGTCGACGATCAGCATGAACTGGGCGGCGCACAGCAGCAGCAACCTGTGCCCGGACGCACCGGCGATCCGACCGCCGCCGGCCGCAGCGGAGGAGGAAGCCATGCGGCCAACTTACTTAATGGTCGTTCATAAAGTAAATGGGTTACGCTGCGTCCATGACCGGTCGCCCTCGCTCCGTGAGCGACGAGGCCGTCTTCGAGGCGGTCGCCGCCGTGGTCACCGACGCCGGCCCGACGGGCCTCACGCTGGCCGCCGTGGCCGACCGCGTCGGCGTGTCCGCGCCCGCGCTCGCCCAGCGGTTCGGTTCCAAGCGCGGCCTGCTCGCGGCGTTCGCGGCCCGGGAGGCCGCCGGCGTCGCCGAGGTCTTCGCCGCGGGCGCCGCGGCCCATCCCGACCCGCTGACGGCGCTCGTCGAGACCCTGGCCGGGCTGCCGAGCGGCATCACCAGCCCCGAGGGGCTGGCCAACAACCTGGCCTTCCTGCAGCTGGACCTGACCGACCCGCAGCTGCGGCCGCACGCGGTCGCGCAGAGCCGGGCGGTGCGCGCCGAGATCGCCGACTTGGTGCGGGCGGCCGTCGGGGCGGCGCAGCTCGCGGAGGACACCCCGCCCGAGACGCTGGCCGCCGACCTCTACGCCACCTACTGCGGGGCGATGCTCACCTGGGCCATCGACGGGGGCGGCGACCTGCGCGGCTGGCTGCGCGAGCACCTCGAACGCGCCCTCGCGCCGCACCGCAGCCGGGCCGGGGACGAGGTCGCCCGGTGAGCGCCGCGCTCAGGCGACCGCCTCGTCCGCCCGCAGCCGCAGCGAACCGGGTGTGGCGGCGCAGCGTGAAGCCCATCGACTCGTACAGCCGGATCGCGCCGACGTTCGAGGCCGCCGCGTGCAGCATCGGGGTCTCGCCGCGCGCCCGGATCCCGGCGGCGACGGCCCGCACCAGCCGCGTGGCCAGCCCGCGCCCGCGGAACCGCTGGTCGGTGCAGACGGCGCTGATCTCGGTCCAGCCCGGCGGGTGCAGCCGCTCGCCCGCCATGGCGACGAGCTCGCCGTCGTGCCGGATGCCCAGGTAGGTGCCCATCTCGACGGTGCGCGGCAGGAACGGCCCAGGTCGGGTGCGCTCGACGAGCGCGAGCATCTCCGGCACGTCGGACGGCCCGAGGACCATGGCCCCGGGATCCGGCTCGGCCGCGACCCCGGCGTCGACCAGCTGGACCCCCGGGATCTCGTGGACCACCTCCCACCCCGGCGGCGGCTCGATCCGGGGCGCCGACACCGCCGCCGTCGCGTCCGGCCCGACCAGCGTGGCGAGGTCGGCCCACGCCCCGTCGTCCGGATCGTCGGGCAGCCCGATGAACGGGCAGACGTCGGGCGGGTAGCGCAACACCGAGCCGTGCCGCACCGCCAAGCGCGCGTGCGGGCCGAGCAGGGACGAGCGGATGGGGTTGTCCAGGACGTGCGGCTCGCTCACGGGCGAGGTCCTCCGGGGAGCGGGGTCGGGTACGGGCGACGGCGGGATCCGCCCAGCCTCAGAGCCCCGGTGGTGAGCCGAACCGGTCGAGCCAGCGGCGCTCCACGAGCGGGGCACCGGGCATCTCGACCTGCTTTCGACGACCGCTCGCGCGGTGTGGACCGGCCCCCACGGTAGTCACGAGGCGGTCCCGTCGTCGCCGGGTTCCGCGGGACCCGGCGACGCAGGATGGCCACCTTCGTGCCACGTGGTTGCGTGAAGGTGGCCGTGCCGTCGATCGTTCAGCTCCCCAGCCGCAGCCGCTCGTTGCGCGCCTCGATGTCCTCCCACGTCGCCGGGATCAGGGTCTCCCGCCCCTTGCCGATCGACTCCTGCGCGAAGGTGGCGTACGGCCGCTGCCGGGCCTCGTACCGCTCGAACGCGACGGTGTGGTCGCCTCCGGCCCGGTCGAGCTCCTCGGCGAGGAACCAGGCGCCGGTCAGCGCGAGCGAGGTGCCCCGCCCGGACAGGAACGCCGCGCAGTGGGCGGCGTCCCCGACCAGCGCGACGCGGCCCCGGTGCCACGAGGGCATGTGGATCTGGCTCGCGGAGTCGAAGAACAGCGCGGGGTCGGCGAGCGCCGCGTCGAGCAGCTCGGGGACCCGCCACGACGTGACGTCGGTGAACGCATCGGCGAGCAGCTTCTTCTGGGCCTCCAGGTCGTGGTGGTCGTAGTCGAGCCAGTCCGAGCGGAACATGAACGCCGCCAGGGCGCGGTCCTTGAACCGGATGACGCCCGCCATCCGGCCGGGCACGTTGTAGAGCGTGCTGACGCGATCGGGGCGCGACCCCTCCCCGGGGAGGTCGGCGTAGGCGATGTAGACGCCGAGGTGCTTGACGTAGTCGCGCTCGGGGCCGAACACGAGCCTGCGCACCGCGGAGTGCATGCCGTCGGCGCCGATGACGAGGTCGTAGCGGTCGGTGCGCCCGGACCGGAACCGCACGTCGACGCCGTCGCCGTCGTCGGTGAGCTCCTCGACCGAGTCGCCGAAGCGGATCACGTCGGGGTCCGGCACCGCGTCGGCGATGGTGCGCATCAAGTCCTCGCGGGCGATCTCGACGTCGTCCGGGGAGTCGCTCGCCTCCTCGATCGGCGCGGCGGCCACCGGTCGGCCGTCGGCGTCGACGAACTGCGCCAGCTCGGTCGTGTCGATCCGCTGCGCGCGGATGGTCGTGAGCAGGCCCATCCGGTCGGCGATCCCGAGGGCGTCGCCCCGGATGTCGATGGGGGAGCCGCTGAACCGCAGGTCGCGGCCGTACTCGACGACGGTGACGTCGTGACCGCGGGTGCCGAGGTTGATCGCGCTGGCGAGCCCGGCCACGCCGGCTCCGGACACGAGGATCTTCATGGTGGGCCTCCACCCGAGCTAAAAACAACGATCTGTTGCTTTAATGACGATACGCCCCTCGGGGTGCCGCGGCAACGCGGGTGACCGGGACGGGCGACAATCACCCGACCCGGGCGGACGGCAGGAGGTGAGCTGCAGGTGGCTGGCACCGCGGGGCGCGCGCCGGCGCGCCGTCCCGGTGGGCGGACCGCGCGCGTGCGCGCGCAGGTCCTCGCGGCGACCGTCGAGCTCGTCGCGCGGGACGGCATCGCCGGCCTCCGCTACGAGGAGGTCGCCGAGCGCGCCGGCGTGAACAAGACCAGCGTCTACCGCAACTGGCCCGACCGGGAGGAGCTGGTGGTCGAGGCCCTGCTGCGGTACATCGACGACCTCGTCTCGATCGGCGACACCGGCGACCTGCGCCGGGACCTGGTGGACTTCCTCGTGGCCATCGCCGACAGCCTCGCCAAGCCCACCGTCCGGGCGGTCGAGCAGGCCACCCAAGCCGCCCGCGACAGCCCGGTCGTCCGGCGGGCGGTGGCCCGGGTCTTCGAGGAGCGGGGCGCGGCCGTGCGGCGTCGCGTGGCGCTGGCCGTCGAGCGGGGCGAGCTGCCGCCGGGCGACCACTCCCTGCTCGGGGCGATGGTCACCGGGCCGGTGCACTTCGTCGTGAACCGCGGACTGCGCCCGTTCAGCCGCGCCGACGCGGAGCGCATCGTCGACGTCGTGCTCGCGGGCATCCGCGCCACCGCGCCCCAGCGGTGGTGATCAGGCAGGCGCACCCCTACGCGGAGCGGCGTATCCCCTGCAGCAGCGTGTCGACGTACTCGTCGGCGAGCTCCTCGGGGGAGAGCCTGCCGTCGGCCTCGAACCACAGGTAGGTGTAGTTGAGCATCCCGAGGATGCCCTTCACCAGCAGCGGCGAGACCGGCCGCAGCACGCCCGCCGCCCATGCTGCCGAAGCCGACGAACACCGGCGGCTCGCCCGCGTCGAGGAAGTCGACGAGCTCCGCGGGCGGCGTCCACCCGACCGGGGTCGCAGGCCACCAGTAGCCGACCACCTCGATGCCGGGCCGCCAGTCCGCCGGGCGCGGCGCCACCACCGGGCTGTAGCCGCACAGGATCGGGTGCCGCACGTCGTCCCACATCGCGAACCGGACGGCCGCGGCGCTGCGGACCGGGACGCCGAGGCGGCGCTGCAGGTCGTTGAGGGGTCCGTTCATGGACAGGCTCAGGGCCGGGGCGAGCAGGCGCGTCAGGTTCCGGTTGAGCCAACGGCCCAGGGTCGGGCGGCCGACGCCCAGCGGGGCGAACTCCGCGGTGGGGACGCTCGGCCACAGGTCCAGCGACACACACGGGATGCCCATCGCCTGGGCCGTCACGTACCCGTAGACACTCGCCGCCCGCTGCAGCAGCAGCACGTCGGCGCCCTCGGCGGCGGCAACCACGCCCGAGCCGAGCGCGCGCAGCACCTCCCGGGTGACGGCGAGGTTGGCCCGGATCGCGCGCGGGGACAGCCGCGTGCCGGCCCGCTGCCACTCCTGGCCCGACCGGGACGCGAGCGCCGCCCGCGTGTCGCCGGGTAGGTGCCGGTACTCCAGCCCCACGCCGCGGACGAGCTCGGCGAACGACTCCTCGACGGCCAGCGCGACGTCGTGACCCGCCTCCCGCAGCCGCACGCCGAGCCCGGTCAGGGGAGCGACGTCGCCGCGGCCGCCCACGGCCATGATCACGATCCGCATCGGGTTCCCTTCCAGGACGTCGCGGTGGGCCGGGCAACGCTCCGGCGCCTCGGGCGAGCATCATGGCCGACGGGAAGCGACGTCCCGGGTCCGGCCGGGGTCGCGTGGGCCCGGCCGGGTGACGAGCCGGCCAGGACGGAGGCACGCCGTGGCCGAGCCGATCGACGCGATGGTCGACCTGCACCTGGCCGTCTGGAACGGACCGGCAGGCGCCGGCCGGGACACGGCCGTCGCCGAGCTGTACGCACCGGACGTGCTCGTCGCCGAGCCGGATCGGGCCCGCCACGGGCACGCCGGGATGGACGAGGCGGTCTCCGCCCTGCAGGCCCAGTTCCCCGGAACCGTGATCACCCGCACCGGGCCGATCCAGGTGGTGCAGGACCTCGTCACGTACCCGTGGACGCTGGGCACCCCGGGGGAACCGCCGCTCGCGTCCGGCCGTGACGTGCTCCTGGTGCGCGACGGGATGATCGCGAGCCTCTACGTGGTCCTCGACCCCGCCTGAGGCCGGGCCGTGCGGAGCACCCGCATCCGATCCCCGCGCCCGGGCCGCCGCGGAACCGGCTGTCACCGCGAGGCTGCGCGGTGAGCACCGGGGCCTGCGGATCGAGGCGTGGCCCGAGACGAACGACCACACGCCGGAGAACGCCGTCTCGGGCTGGGAGCACCCGTCACGGCGCGAGCAGGACGCGGCCGAAGGGCTGGTCCTCGACGACGTGGCGCTGTGCCTCCGCGGCCCGCTCCAGGGGGAAGACCTCGGCGACCATCGGCGCGATCTGCTTGCCCGCGACGAGCTCGAGCAGCCGCTCGTTCGCCGCCCGGATCCGCTCCGGGCTGAACAGGGTGAACAGGAACCCCTTGATCTGCGCGGTCTTCCAGATCAGGTGCGTGATCTCGAACGTCGCGGTGGTGCCCGCGGTGTAGCCGACCGCGACGAGGGTCCCGCGCGGTGCCAGCGACGCCACGAGGTCGCCCGTCAGCGGGCCGCCGACCCCGTCGACCACCACGTCCACGCCGTGGCCGTCGGTGAGGCGGCGCACCTCGTCGCGGAGGTCTTCGGTGGACGGGTCGATGATGTGGGCGAGCCCGGACTCGCGGGCGCGGGTCGCGCGCTCCTCACCTCGGGCCGTCGAGATCACCGTGCCCGCACCGAGGACGCGGGCGAGGTCGACCGTCGCCATCGCGACCGCTCCGGCGTAGCCGGGCGACAACAGCCGTGCCCCTGGCCGGACGGGGGCGAGCTCGGTGAGCGAGAGGTAGGCGGTGAGGTAGCCCGATCCCGCGGCCATCGCGGCCGCGGTGTGGTCGTCGACCCCGTCGGGCAGCGCGACGAGGCTGTCGGCCGCGACGGCGACGCGCTCGCGCCACAGGCCGTCCCGGGTCGTGCCGAAGCCCCAGCCGGTGATCAGGACCCGGTCTCCGGTGGCCCAGGACGACGCACCCGCGTCGACGACCTCGCCCACCGCGGTGGCGCCGGGGACCAGGGGCAGCTCCTTGAGCATGCTGTCCGGCAGGACACCGGCCCGCACCTTGTCGTCGAGCGGGCTGACCCCCGCGGCGACCACCCGCACGACGACCTCGCCCTCGCCGGGCTCGGGCTCGGGGACCTCGTCGACGACCAGGCGGTCGAAGCCGCCGTGTGCGTGGAAGCGCACCGCTCTCATCCGCAGTTCTCCTCGATCTCGATGCGGTCCGCCGGGACCGCTAAGGTGTAATCGGCTCGGTTACACCAGGAGGCGGTCATGGCCGCGAACAGCAGGTTGACGGTCGCGGCGCACGCGCTGGCCTGGATGGCGTTGGTGCGACGCAGCAGTGACGAGTTCGTCACCTCGGAGCGGATCGCCGCGAGCGTCAACACCAACCCGGTGGTGATCCGCCGGGCGATCGGCCGGCTGCGCGCCGCGGGCATCGTGGAGGTGCAGCGCGGCGCCGGGGCCGGGTGCCGGCTCGCGCGGCCGCCGGAGTCGATCACGCTGCGCGAGGTGTACGAGGCCGTCGAGCACGAGCCGCTGTTCGGCCTCCACGCCCGCCCGCCCAACCAGGGCTGCCCGGTCGGGCGCGGCATCCAGCCCGCGCTGGCGAAGGTGTACGGCGGCGTCGAGGACGCGTTGCGCGCCGAGCTCGAACGGACGACGGTGGCCGACCTGCTCATCGACGTCCTGGCCTCCGCCTGGCGGACCGCGGTCGAGCCCGCGTCGGACGCGCCGCCGGGCACCCCCGCCTGAGGAGGGCTCGTCCCGAGTCCTTCGACCACCGGCCACCTCGAGGCTCGTCGTTCCGCTTGTTGTAACAGTACCTATTACGTCAAGCGCCGGTCTTCTCCGGGAGGCAACTCTTGACGGGGTCAGTCGTAACTGTTTGAGTTCGCGAGCAATCTCCCCGAGGAGGTGGGACCGCCCATGACGACGCCCGACAGCCCGTACGCCCCTCGACCGGGCACGTTCCTGGCGGCGCTGGGGCTCCACGTCGAACGGGTCGTGCCGGCGGGGCTCGGCACCGTCGTCCGAGGCCACCTGGACGTCGACGAACGCCACCACACCCCGTGGGGCCTCGTGCACGGCGGCGTCTGGGCGACGGTGATCGAATCCGCGGCGAGCATCGGGGCCTCCGAGGTCGTCGCCGACCGCGGCCAGTTCGCGGTGGGCGTCGACAACGTCACCGACTTCGTCCGGCCGATGCGGGCCGGTCGGGTCGACGTCGCGGCCACCCCGGTCCACATCGGGCGCTCGCTGCAGCTGTGGCAGGTCCAGCTCACGGACGCCCGGGGCCGGGTCGTCGCCGGCGGTCGGGTGCGGCTCGCGAACCAACAGCTCCCCGGGGTCGACCCGACGAGCCGCTGAACCCGGCCGCTCGGGGGAGAGCCGCACCGGCCCACCGACCGGAGACGCTCGCGGCCGCCTTCGCGCGGCGGTGATCGCCGGCTCAGCGGCCGCTGAGCTGCTCCGCGGCGCCGGGCACCGGCTGCGCCGGGTCCGCGCCCAGCGCGACGATCCTGTTGTGCGCGTCGACGTGCACCACCGCGGGCACGTGCTCGGCGACGGCCGATTCCGGGACCTGCTGGAAGGCCATGATGATCGTGAGGTCACCGGGGTGGACCAGGTGCGCGGCGGCGCCGTTCACCCCGATCACGCCGCTGCCGCGCTCTCCGGCGATGGCGTAGGTGGTCAGGCGCGCGCCGTTGGTGACGTCGACCACCTGGACCTGTTCGCCCTCGACCAGGCCGGCCGCGTCCATCAGGTCCTGGTCGATGGTGAGGGAGCCGACGTAGTCCAGGTCCGCCTGGGTGACCGTGGCGCGGTGGATCTTCCCGCTGAGCAGGGTCCGGTATCGCTCCGCGCGGTGGGTGGACATCGACGCGAACTCCCTCGTAGGCGACCTGCGCGATGAGGGTAGCCGCGCTCCGGCGCCACCGGGCCGCGTCGCGATCGTCGTCACGTCGCTCGCGCGGATCGCGCGGTCAGCCGAGCGTGAACGGGTCGCGGGTGCCGCCGGTGAGCTCGACCCACACGGCCTTCTCCTCGAGGTACTCGTCGATCGCGTGCAGGCCGTTCTCGCGGCCGAGGCCGGAGTTGTCGAACCCGCCGAACGGCACCGACGGCGCGACCACGCGGTAGGCGTTGATCCACACCGTGCCCGCCCTGATCCTCGCGGCGACCCGGTGCGCGCGGTGCACGTCCTTGGTCCAGACCGCCCCGGCGAGGCCGTACGGGGAGTCGTTGGCCAGCGTGATCGCCTCGTCCTCCTCGGTGAAGGTCAGGGCGGCGAGCACCGGCCCGAAGACCTCCTCCCGGTAGACGGTGGACCCGGGTGTGACCCCGGTGAGCACCGTCGGCTGGACGAACAGCCCGCCGAGCCCGGGGTCGGCGGCGCCGCCGTGGGCGACGCTCGCCCCCTCCGCCTTGGCCGTCTCCAGGTAGCCGAGGACCTTCTCGTACTGGGGCTGGTTGGCCACCGGGCCCATCTCCGTGTCGGGGGCCGTCGGGTCGCCCAGCTTGATGCGGGAGGCGCGGTCGGCGACGAGGCGGACCAGCTCGTCGTGGACGTCGGCGTGCACGATCAGCCGGGATCCCGCCATGCAGGTCTGCCCGGTCGCGGCGAACACCCCGGCGACGATCCCGTTGCTCGCCGCCTCGAGGTCGGCGTCGGGGAACACGACCTGCGGCGACTTCCCACCCAGCTCGAGCGTGACCTTGTTGATGTTGTCGGCGGCGGCCCTGGCCACGGCGCGGCCGGTGGCGGTCGAGCCGGTGAACGCGATCTTGTCGACGCCGGGGTGCGCCGCGAGCGCCGCCCCGGTCTCCCGCGACAGCCCGGTCACGACGTTGACCACCCCCGGCGGGAAGCCGGCCCGCTCGACGAGCTCGGCGAACGCCAGCGTCGACACCGGCGCGTGCTCCGACGGCTTGACCACGACCGTGCACCCCGCCGCGAGCGCGGGGGCGAGCTTCCAGGTCATCAACAGCAGCGGCGAGTTCCACGGCGTGATCGCCGCGACCACGCCGACGGGCTCCCGGCGCGTGTACACGAGGTAGTTCGGGTTCGGCGACGGGATCTGGCGGCCCTCGATCTTGTCGGCGAGCCCCGCGTAGTAGTGGTACCAGGCGCCCAGGGCCCCGGTCTGGCCGATCATCTCCCGGTACAGCTTCCCCGAGTCGTTGACCTCCAGCCGGGCCAGCCGCTCGGCGTCGTCCGCGATGAGGTCGCCGAGCCTGCGCAGCAGCGCGGCGCGGGTGAACCCGGTGGTCTGCCCCCACTCGCCCTCGAACGCGGCCCGGGCCGCGGCGACCGCGGCGTCGACGTCCTCGGGCCCGCCGTCGGGGACCACGGCCCACGGCCGGCCGGTGTAGGGGTTCTGCGACTCGAACGTCCGGCCGGACGCGGCGTCGACCGGCTTGCCACCGATCACCATGCGGAACCGCTCGAGCTCGCCAGGCATGGTCGTCCTCCTCGACGTGGGCGTGCCCCGAACGATATGGGCCGCCCGGAGGTGGCACCATCCGCGCCCTGTCCGGACCGTCAGCCGGCGGCCGGGTCCGAGCCGTCCGCTCAGCTCACCCCGTACGCCTGCAGCACCCCCGGCATCAGCAGGCACCGCGCCGCGCCCTCGGCGACGCACGTGAGCGGGTTGGTGGCGCGCTTGACCGGGAAGCCGAACGCGTTCTCGAGGATCGTGTCGAACCCGCGGGTGAGCGACGCCCCGCCGAACAGCAGCACGCCGTCGGCGAGCACGTCCTCGACGGCCTCGGGCGGCAGGTCGTCCAGGCACTTCGCCAGGGACGTGACGATCGTCTGGCTGAGCGGGCGGATGATCTCGGCGATCTCGGCGACCGGGATCGTGGCGAGCTTCGGCCGGCTCGTCGCGGCGTCGCGGCCCTGCACGACGATGCTGGGCTCGAGCTCGCCGTCGGCCTGGATCTTGACCTGCTCGGCCGCCCGGTCACCCACGAGCAGCTGGTGGTGGTCGCGCAGGTGCTGGGCGACGGCCGCGGTCATCTCGTCGCCCGCGATGCGGCACGAGCGCGACGCCAGCACGCCGCCGTAGCAGAAGGCGGTGACCTCCGAGGTCCCGCCGCCGATGTCGACGACCATGTGCACGCGCCGTTCGAGCGGGTCGATCCCGCAGCCGACGGCGCCCGCGATGGGCTCGTCCAACACCGTTGCGCGCCGCAGCCCCGCCTCGTCGGCGGCCTCGACGAGCGCGTGCCGCTCCAGCGGGGTGGCGCCCGCCGGGACGCCGATGACGGCGCGGAGGCGGGCGCGCTGCCACGGCCGCCGCGCGACCCGGCGGACGAGCGCGCGCAGGTAGGTCTCCGCCGACTCGATGTCGACGATCACGCCGTCCTGCACCGGGCGGAGCGCGCTGACCCGGCCGGCCGTGCGCCCGAGCAGGCTCGACGCGTCCCGGCCGACCGTCACGATGCGGCGGCGGCCGCGGGGCGCCTCGGTCTGGAGCAGGACGGAGGGTTCGTCGAGCACGATGCCTGCGTCGGCGTCGCACACGACGGTGTTCGCGGTGCCCAGATCGATCCCGAGCTCGATCACTGGTCTCCCCCAGGTCTCACGGTGACTGCAGCTGGTCGGTGGCGAGCACCTCGCCCTGGTGCTCGAGGTAGTGGCGCAGGCCGGCGGCGACGACCTCCTTCGCGCTGTTGGCGCCGCTGCCATGGCCCTGGACGAGCGCGGTCACGACCACGGCGGGGTCGTCGAAGGGCGCGACGGCGGTCATCCAGTTGTGGTACGCGCCCGCGGGCAGCGCGTCGTCCTGGGCCGTGCCGGTCTTGCCGGCGGCGGGGGCGGGCAGGTCGGCGAGCCGGGTGGCCGTGCCGTCGGTGACCGCCGCGCGCATGCCCTCGCGGACGGGGCCGAGCTCGGCCGCGAACGGCAGCGGGGTCGGCTCCGGGGTGGGCAGCGCGCTGAAGGTGCCCTCGCCGGTGCCGACGGCGAGCCCCAGCCGGGGCGTGACCATGTGCCCGGTGGCGACCCCCGCCGTCCAGCGCGCGACCTGGACCGGCGTGGTCAGCAGGTAGCCCTGGCCGATGCCGAGGATGATCGTCGACCCGCCGTACCAGGTGCCGCCGCGCTCCTGCACCGTCTCCGGCGTGCCGAGGTAGCCGGGCGACTCCCCGGGCAGGTCGATGCCGCTCACCGAGCCCACGCCGAGCTCCTGCGCCTTCTCGATGATCGGCTGCGGGCCCATGGCCTGGGCGAGCTTGTAGAAGTAGACGTCGTTGGACCAGGCGATCGAGTCGACCATGTCCATGGGCCCCATCGGCTTCCAGTTGCGGAAGGTGTGGCCGCCCACGGTGTAGTCGGCGCCCGTCGAGATCACCTGCTCGGGCGGGATGGCGCGGTCGACGGCGTCCGCCGCGGCCACCACCAGCTTGAAGGTGGAGCCGGGCGGCACGGCGGCCTGGACGGCGTTGTTGCGCATGGAGCGGTTCGCATCCGCGATCGCCTGCAGCTCGTCCGGGTTGGGCGGCGGGCCGAACGCGTTGTTGTCGTACGAGGGCGTGCTCGCCATCGCGAGGACCTGGCCGTTGCGCGGGTCCATGGCGATGGCCGCCCCGACCGCCGTCGGGTCGGACTGCGCCCGCATCGCGGCCGCCAGGCTCTCCCCGAGCCGGCGCTGCAGCCCCAGGTCGATCGACAGCCGCAGGTCGGAGCCGGGCACCGGCTCGTAGCGCGGCCCCATCGCGACCGGGACGCCCGTCGGGTCGACGTAGACGCACTGGCGGCCGTTGACCCCGCGCAGCACGGCGTCGTACTGCAGCTCCAGGCCGGCCCGGCCGACGATCTCGCCGGAGGGCAGGTCCGGCCACCGCGTCACCTCCTTCTCGGTGGCGACGCCCGCGAACCCCAGCACCGGGGCGAGCAGGGGCCCCTCCGGGTAGTACCGGCGCAGCTCCGGCACCACGATCACCCCGTTGATGCCCGCCGCGTCCACCTGGTCCCCGACGGCCCGGGGCACCTCACCCAGCGGCAGCGCGAGGGTGTTCGCGGGGACCGCGTCGAGGTCGGCCTGGACGGAGTCGGCCGGGCGCCCGATCAGCTCGGCGACCCGGGCGACGTCGTCGGGCTGCGAGCGCAGGATCGCCGGCACCGCGACGACCTGGTCGAGGCCGTCGGGCGCGTCGACCGTGCTGTAGGCGAGGGGGGTCCCGTGCCGGTCGGTGATCGCCCCGCGCAACGCGGGGATGCGGATGCACCGCGTCATCTGGTCCTCGGCGGCGGCGAGCAGTTGCGGGCCCTGTTCGGCCTGCAGGTTCGCGGCGTGGATCCCGAACGCGACCAGCGCCGCCGTCATGCCGAGCGCGGTGGCACGCAGCAGCCGCGGCCGGATGCGGCGCCGGATCGCGAGCGCCCACAGCCGCTTGCGGGTCCCGTCGTGGCGGATGCCGAGCGCGACCCCGAGCGCGGCCAGCTTCACCAACAGCGCCGAGCCGCCGAAGCTGAGCAGCGGGAACGGGATGCCCGCGAGGGGCAGCAGGCCGAGGTTGCCCCCGACCGACACGACGGTCTCGGTCCCGAGCAGGACGGCGAGGCCCGCGCACACCAGCGCCCCGTGGGCGTTGCGGGCCTGCCGGGCGGCCAGCGCGATGCGCCACACCAGCACGACCGCGGCCAGGACGACGGCGGCGCCCGCGAGCAGCCCGAACTGCTCGACGGTGCCGGCCAGCGCGAGGTCGGTCTCGCGCTCGGGCAGGTACTGCGCGCGCAGGCCGGCGAGCGGGTTGCCGTACCAGCCGAACAGGCCGCTGGAGCCGAGGGAGATGCGCGCCTGCTCCACCGCGTACCCGGCACCGGTAGGCGACTCCTGCGTCCCGACCAGGAAGCTGCCCAGCCGCTGCATCTGGTGCGGCCGCAAGAGCCCGACGCCCAGCGGGGCGAGCAGCACCGCCGCGCCGAACAGCGGGAGCAGCAGCCTGCCGGGTATCCGGCCCATCACGAGCATCGCGGCGGTCAGGACGATCATCACCAGGGCGGTGCTGAGGTCCGGCTGCAGCAGCGTCAGCGCGATCGGCGCCGCCGCCAGCAGGAGCGCCGCGACCAGCCGCTGCAGGGCGGGGCGGGTCGAGCCGAGCACCCCGGCGAGCGCGACGAGCAGCCCGAGCTTGGCCAGCTCAGAGGGCTGGAAGGTGAACGCCCCGATGTCGATCCAGCGGGTCGCGCCGTTCGCGGTCACCCCCGCGACGAGCACGTAGCCCATCAGCAGGACGGCCAGCAGGTAGCTGATCGCGCCGAGAACGGCCAGCAGCCGCACCCGGAACCGCCAGAACAGCGCCAGCACGACGATCCCCGCCGCGCCGACCGCCGCCTGCCGGGTCGCCATCTCCACCCCGTCCGAGACGACGAGGTTGGCGAGCCCGAATCCGACCAGCACGATCGCCGCGATCACGGCGAGCAGGTCGAAGGCGACGCCGCGGGCGTCCCGTCGCCGGGGCCGGGTGAGGAGGGCGGGCAGCTCGTCGCCGACCGCGAGCACCTTGTTCCGCTTCAATCGCAGCACGATCCGCTCCCCCTCAGCGGACCGGCTCGGTCGGCGTGCAGGTGCCGCCGTCGGCCGGGACCGGAACCGGATCGCTGGCCGCCTCGGCCGGCGTCGCGGTCACGGCCAGCACGGCCGTCGCGGGGCCGGGCGGGAGGGTCACCGTGTCGACCGCGTCGATGCGGTCGCTGCCGGCCGGGGCCGTGAGGGTCCCGCCGGGTAGCCGCGTCGTCGCGCCGGTGCAGCGGTCGACGACGTGGAACGTCCAGCTGACCGGCTGCGCCTCGGGCAGCGGGGTGAGCGACACCCGCAGCCCCACCTCGCAGTCGGCGCCCGGGGTGCACGGCTGCAGCGCGCGCAGGCCGACCGCGGTGACGGGACCCGCGGCGGCCGGGGCGGGCGGGTCCACCGGCGGCAGTTGGGGCTCGGCCGCCGAGGTGTCCACGGTGTCGGTGCGGCCGGCCTCCAGCAGCATCGCGACATCGCGGTTGATCTTGTCCTGCAGGAGGGCGAGCTCGACGGCGAGCACGATGGCCAGCACCGCGAGCGAGACGGCCCAGCGCCAGGTCCGCCCGAGCACGGCGCGGGCGAGTGCGGCCGGGCGCAGCCGCTCGCGCCGGACCGGCCTGTGGGCCGGGACCGGGCGGACCACCTGCACGGGCGCGGCCGGTCGCAGCATCGGCTGACCGGTCGCGGCGGCGACCAGCCGGGCGAGCTCGCGGCGGGCGGCGTCGGCATCCGGGCCCGCCGCCGCCACCAGGGCGGTGGCCGTCTCCGCCCGGTCGGCGGCGTCGGCTTCGCGGAGCGAGCGGGTGGCTCGGTCGAGCGCGGCGAGGTGGGCGACCGCCCCCGGGTGCGGGGCCGCCCGGTGGGCGGCCTCGGCGAGGGCGTCGAGCACGGCCGTGGCGTCCGGGGCCGGGCGCTCGTCGGGCGGCTCCGCGCCGGCCCGGGCGGTCTCCGGGCGGGCCCGGCCGTCCGGGCCGATGCGCACGTGCTCGGGGCGTAGCACGGCGGGCTCGCCGGCCCACCCGGTCAGCACGTCCGCGGCGACGGTCACCGCCTGGAGCGGGGTGAGCCGCCCGAGCTCGAGCAGGCGGGACAGGAGCACGCCGGCGCCGTCGGGCCTGGGGAGCGTCTCGGCGGCCGCGGCCGGGCGCGGTGATCCGGGCGGCTCGGCGTGGAGCTGGGGGCCGTCCCCGGCGGGCGGTTCGGCGACGAGTTCGGGCGGCGTGAGGGACGGGTTCGTCATACAGCAACTCCTGTGAGGACGGTCCGGGGTGGGCGGGCCCCGGGCGCCTCGCGCGCTCGACCGGGGGGAGCGCGCAGGGGGCGGCACGGGTGGCCCGCCGCTCGACGACAGCGGAGGGCAGGAGGGTGGCCGACCCGGGAGCGGGTCGCCGGTCGGTGGCGCCGGCAGCCACCGGTGAAGGCCCGAGAGACGACTCGGGACGTCGGTGTCCCGTAGGGGAACGTCAGCGCAATCGGCGGCCCGCGCCGGGGTGCGCGGGGCTCGCGCCCGCATGCGGGCGCCGGTGGTGCGGATGCGTCGGCTCCGGCACGACGACGGGGCGGTCCGGGCCGAACGCCACGTCGGCGGCGTCGGCGAGGGCGCTCTCGTCGGATGCGACCAGCTTCGCCATGGTGTCCCCTCCACGCTCACGATGACCGCACTTCCAGCCGGATCGGCGCGCGCGACGGGAGCCTGCTCGATCGTGTCGAGCGTCCTCATCGACCTGGCACCCGAGAAGGGCGCGCAGCACGCCCGCCTAGCACTCACCAGTTCCGAGTGCTAGATCCTCATTTAGCACTCGGACCAGGTGAGTGCAAGCGACCTTCGGCCCTGGTCAACGCCGGGGTGTTCGCTCAACGGGGTCGTCAGTCGCCGGAAGGGATCTCGCCGTAGGCGACGACCGACAGGAACCGGATCGGGAGCGTGATGAGCTCCTGGGGGCCGTGGACGCCCTCGCCGTCGAGCTGGAGGGCGTCGCCGGGCCGCATGGGGTAGCTGCTCTCCCCGTGGCTGTAGACCATCTCGCCCTCGAGCATGTAGATCAGCTCGGTGCCGGGGTGCTGGAAGAGCGGGAACTCCTCGCTGCGCTCGGTGAGCGTGACGAGGTGGGCCTCCATCCGCTTGTGCGGGCCGCGCAGCGCGCCGAGCAGCGTGTAGTCGTGGCCGACGCGGGTGCCGCGCGCGACGATGCGGGCGCCGCTGCCGGCCGGGGTGTAGACGGCCTCGCGTTCGGTGTCGGCGCCGCGGAACAGGGAGGTGACGGGGACGTCGAGGGCGTCGGCGAGCCGGGCGAGCGTGGTGAGGCTGCAGGAGGTCTGCGCGTTCTCGATCTTCGACAGCATCGGTTTGGAGATGCCGGCCGCCGCCGCCAGCTCGGCGAGGGTCCGCCCGGACGCCTGGCGCAGGCGGCGCACCTGCGCGGCGATCGCGCGCTCGAGCCTGCCCTCGTTCGGGGCCGGCCGGTCGACCTCGCGCGCCGCGGGCCCGTGCCGGATCTCCTGCTGGTCGGTCATCTCATCTCGCCTGCTCCGACGTAAGGATAGGGACTGCGCAGCAGCGCCCCCTCGGCGAAGCGGGAGAGCCGGAAGTCCGACTCCGGCACGGCCGGGTCGCTGCTCGTGCCGTCCACCACGAGGTCGGCGACGAGCCGCCCGACGGCGGGGGAGATCTTGAAGCCGTGCCCGGAGAACCCGGCGGCGACGACGAGCCCGGCGATCGGGGTCCGCGAGATGGCGGGGTTGAAGTCCGGCGTGACGTCGTAGCAGCCGGCGTAGCTGCCGGCGATGGACGCGTCGCCGAGCCCGGGGAAGCGGTGGCCGACCTTCTCGACGGTGCGCTCCACGAAGTCCTCGGTGGCGTGGTTCGAGTAGCGGTCGGGGTCGGCGGGTTCCAGCTCGGCGAGGTCGCTGTTGCCGAACAGGATCTCGCCCGACACCTCGGGGCGCACGTACTGCAGCGACACCAGGTCGGAGAACACCGGCACCGGCCCGAGGTCCACGCCGGGCTTGACGATCACGATCTGCTCGCGGTGCACGGTGATCGGCAGGTCGATGCCGTGCGCGTCGAGCAGACCCACCGACCAGGGGCCCGCGGCGACGACGACGGCGCCGGCCCGGATCGTCGCGCCGTCGGCGAGGCGGACCCCGGTGGCGCGGTCGCCGTCGACGAGCACCTCGGTGACCGTCGTGCCCTGCCGGATCCGAACGCCGGCGCGGCGGGCGGCTCCGGCGAAGGCCTGTGCGGTCCGGTACGCGTCGCCGTAGCCGCCGCGGGGCTCGAAGGCGAACGCGGCGAAGTCGTCGAGGTCGGCGGCGGGCCACAGTTCCTGCACCTCGGCGCGGTCGACCTCCTCGGTCTGCACACCGACCGCGCGCTGCGCGGCGAGCGACGCGCGCAGGGCCTCGACGTTCCGCTCCCCGACGCCGACGACGTAGCCGGTCTGGTGGAAGCCGACGTCGGTGCCGAGGACCTCCTCGGCGTTCTCGAACACCTCCAGCGCGGCGTTGGCCATCGCGGCGAGCGAGGACACGCCGTAGTGGCAGCGCACGACCCCGCTCGACTTGCCGGTGCCGCCGGAGCCGACGGTGTCGCGCTCGCAGACCACGACGTCGGTGACGCCGCGGCCGGCGAGCGCCCACGCGGTGGCGCACCCCTCGAGGCCGCCGCCGACGACGACCACGTCGGCGGTCCGGTCGCCGCTCACCGGTCGGCTCCCGGGATCCAGTTGGTGCCGGCCAGGGGGACGCGCGCCATCGCCGCGGCCTCGACGGTGAGCGCGACGAGGTCTTCGGGTTCGAGGTGCAGCAGGTGGGCCTTGCCGCAGGCCCGGGCGAGGGTCTGCGCCTCCATGGTGAGCACCCGCAGGTAGTTGGCGATGCGGCGGCCGCCCTCCACCGGGTCGAGCCGGGCGGCGAGCCGCGGGTCCTGCGTGGTGATGCCGGCGGGGTCGCGGCCGTCCTGGTAGTCGTCGTAGAAGCCGGCGGCGGAGCCGAGCTCGCGGTACTCGCGGTCGAGGCGGGGGTCGTTGTCGCCCAGCGCGACGAGCGCGGCGGTGCCGATCGCGACCGCGTCCGCGCCGAGGGCGATCGCCTTGGCCACGTCGGCGCCGGTGCGGATGCCCCCGGAGACGATCAGCTGCACCTTGCGGTGCAGCCCGAGCTCCTGCAGCGCCTGCACCGCCTGCGGGATCGCCGCGAGCGTGGGGATGCCGACGTGCTCGATGAACACGTCCTGGGTGGCCGCGGTGCCGCCCTGCATGCCGTCGACGACCACCACGTCGGCGCCCGCGGCGACGGCGAGCTTCACGTCGTAGTAGGTGCGGGTGGCGCCGACCTTGACGTAGATCGGTTTCTCCCAGTCGGTGATCTCCCGCAGCTCGAGGATCTTGATCGCGAGGTCGTCCGGGCCGGTCCAGTCCGGGTGCCGGCAGGCGGAGCGCTGGTCGATGCCCGCGGGCAGGGCCCGCATGGCGGCCACCCGGTCGGAGATCTTCTGGCCGAGCAGCATCCCGCCGCCGCCCGGCTTGGCGCCCTGGCCGACCACCACCTCGATGGCGTCGGCCTTGCGCAGGTCGGCGGGGTTCATCCCGTAGCGGGAGGGCAGGTACTGGTAGACGAGGTGCTTGGACTGGCCGCGCTCCTCGGGCGTCATGCCGCCGTCGCCGGTGGTGGTGGAGGTGCCGACCTCGCTCGCGCCGCGTCCCAGCGCCTCCTTCGCCTGCGCCGACAGCGCTCCGAAGCTCATCCCGGCGATCGTGATCGGGATGGCGAGGCGCAGCGGGTGCTCGGCGTGGCGGTCGCCCAGGACGACGTCGGTGTCGCAACGCTCACGGTAGCCCTCCAGCGGGTAGCGCGACACCGAGGCGCCGAGGAAGAGCAGGTCGTCGAAGTGCGGCACCCGGCGCTTGGCGCCCCCGCCGCGGATGTCGTAGATCCCGGTGGCGGCGGCGCGCTGGATCTCGGCGATCGTGGCGCGGTCGAACGTCGCCGACTCCCGCAGGGCCGGGTCGGGTGGGGCAGGAAGCGTCACGGCGTGTCCCTCAGTACGTGTTGTGCGCGGCGAAGTGGTAGAGGCGGCGCGCGGAGCCGTAGCGGCGGAACTCGCCCGCGTCGTGGGCGAACCCGGCGGCGGCGAGCAGCTCGGCGAGCTCGGCGCGGTGCTCGTCGCGCATCGGTTTCTCGACGCAGTCGGCGCCGAGGCCCGCGACCTCGCCCCGGACGTAGAGGCGCGCCTCGTAGATCGAGTCGCCGAGCCCGTCGCCCGCGTCGCCGCAGACCACGATCCGCCCCGCCTGCGCCATGAACGCGCTCATCGGGCCGACGTCGCCGCCGACGACGATGTCTGCCCCCTTGAGCGAGATCCCGCACCGCATCGACGCCGACCCCTCGATGACGAGCAGGCCGCCGTGGGCGGTGGCGCCCGCCGACTGGGAGGCGTCGCCGGTGACCCGCACGGTGCCGGACATCATGTTCTCCGCGACGCCGGTGCCGACGTTGCCGTGCACGGTGATCGTGGCGCCGTCGTTCATGCCGGCGCAGTAGTAGCCGGCGTGCCCGCGGACGTCGACGGTGATCTCGGTGTCGATGCCGACGGCGATGGCGTGCGCCCCGTCCGGGTGCAGCACCTCGTAGGCCTTCGCCGCGGGCGCGTGCAGCTCGGCGTTGAGGGCGCGCACCGGCGTGGTGGCGAGGTCGAGCCGCACCACGTCCGTGCTCAGCGCGTCCATGCGTACACCCTTTCCGGCTCGGGCTCGTAGATGCGGGCGCCCTCGATGCCCGGCAGGTCGGCGAGCGCCCGGAACTCCGACGCCATCGCCACCCAGGCCGCGGTCTCGGCGATGATCGCCGGCTTGCACGCGATCGCGTCCCGGACGACGGCGAACCCGTCCGCGCTGGTGACGAGCAGCGTGTAGAAGCCGTCGAACCGCTCGCAGAGCAGCCGCAGCGCCTTGTCCAGGTCGGCGCCCTCGGCGAGCCTGGCCGCGACGAAGCGGGCGCCGACCTCGGAGTCGTTGTCGGAGTCGAACCGCACCCCGTCGAACTCCAGCTCGCGGCGGATCGTGGCGTGGTTGGCGAACGACCCGTTGTGCACCAGGCACTGGTCCGGGCCGACCGAGAACGGGTGGCAGCCTCGCGGGGTGACCGCCGACTCGGTGGCCATGCGGGTGTGCGCGAGGCCCTGCCAGCCCCGGGCGTTCGCGAGGTCGTAGGTGGCGGCGAGCTCCCGCGGGTTCCCGGTGCCCTTGTAGACGGTGAGCTCGGTGCCCGAGCCGACGACCGCGGCGCCGGGGGCGGCCGCCCGCACCGCGTCGACGAGGACGTCGGGCGCGACCGGTGCGGCCAGCACCGTGGTGTCGCCCGCCTCGGTGACCAGGACCCGCGGCGCGCCGGGGAGCGCCGCGCCCACCGCGGCCCCGACGTCGTGCGCGGCGCCGGGCGGCAGCAGCACCGACACCGCGGCGTGGCCCTCGGGGCAGCGGCGGCGGTCGCCGTACACCGCGACGCCCGCGGAGTCGGGGCCGCGCTCGACGACCTGGCAGAGCATGGTTTCCAGCAACCTGCCGAGCTGCGGGTGCAGCGCGGGGTCGCGCAGGTGGAGTCCGACGATCCCGCACACGCGCGGCGTCTCCTTCCGGTGTCAGAAAGCGGTGAGATAGCGGTCGTGCTCCCACGAGCCGACCGTGGAGTGCCACTCGAAGAACTCCGCGCGCTTGATCGCGGCGAAGTACTCCGCCACCCCCGGCCCGACGGCGTCGAGGGCCGACGTGATCACCGGGTCGGCGCCGAGCGCGTCCACCGCGTGCAGCAGCGTCGGGGGCAGCTCGGGCCGGGCGAGCGCGTCCGGGCCGGTGCCCGGCGGGCCCGGGTCGACCTCCCGGTCGATGCCGTCGAGGCCGGCGGCGAGCGTGGCGGCGAGCGCCAGGTACGGGTTGGCCGACCCGTCCGCGCCGCGCAGCTCGACCCGGTCGCCGTCGGGGATGCGGACGAAGTGGGTGCGGTCGTTGCCGCCGTAGCTCGCCTGCCGCGGCGACCACGTGGCCCCGGACCGCGTGGAGGTCGCTCCGGTGCGCTTGTAGGAGTTGACGGTGGGGGCGAGCACGGCCTGCAGCGCGGGGGCGTGGTCGAGGATCCCGCCGAGGAAGCGGTGGGCGAGCTCGGACAGCCCGAAGCTCGAGTCGCCGGGGAACAGCGGGGTGCCGTCGCGCCACAGCGACAGGTGCAGGTGCATGCCCGAGCCGGTGCGGTCGGGGAACGGCTTCGGCATGAACGTGGCGGTCATGCCGCGCCGCTCGGCCAGCACCGAGATCAGGTAGCGGGCGGTGATCACCCGGTCGGCGGTGGTGAGGGCGTCGGCGTAGGTGAAGTTCTGCTCGAACTGGCCGTTGGCGTCCTCGTGGTCGTTGGCGTAGTTGCCCCAGCCCAGCGCGTTCATCGCCGCCGACACCCCGGTGAGGTGGTCGTACATCCGGGTGAGCCCGCGGGCGTCGTAGCAGGGCTGGGCCTGCACGTCCTTGCCGTCGGCCGGGCTGATGGTGCCGTCGGGGTTGCGGGTGACGAGGAAGTACTCGACCTCTGCGCCCGCGAACAGCTCCAGCTGCTTCGCCGCGGCGGTGGCCAGCACGTTCTTGAGGATCACCCGGGGCGCGAACCGCCAGGGCTCGCCCTCGACGTACGGGTCGCAGTGCACCAGCGCGAGCCCCTCGCGCACCCACGGCAGCGGCGTGTAGCTCGCGAGGTCCGGGATCGCGATCAGGTCGGGGTCGCTGGGCTGCTGGCCGATCGCGCCGACCGCGTAGCCGGCGAACCCGACGCCGTCGTTCTGCAGCTCCTCGGCCGCTTCGACGGGAACGAGCTTCGCGCACGGTTTGCCGGCGAGGTCGACGAACAGCGCCATCAGGAAACGGACGCCGTCGGCGTGCGCGCGGGCGGCCAGGTCGGGCTCGGCCGCAGGCGCCGCTGGGGGCGGGGACAGGGTCGAGAGCGCTTCAGCCACGCGAGCCTCCTCGAGGAATAAGCGTATGAGACCAAGTCTCTTCACGAGAAACTCGGGCGGGTGAGGAGGGTGTAACGGCCCGTTACCGGTCGGTGAACTGTGCGCCGGGCGTCAGGCTCGGCGCCGCGGGGTGATCCGGGCGTTGGGCAGCGGGGGCGCGGGCAGCCGCTGCACGGCCCCCGAGTAGCCCTCGACGCGGCCGAACTGGTCGGACCCGCGCTCCCACGCCTCCCGGAACGCGACGACCTCCTCGTGGCTGCGTGCCACGAAGTTCCACCACATCACGATGTCCTCGGCGAACGGGAGGCCGCCCAGGACCAGCACCCGCGCCGGCGCGTCGGTCGGGTTGGACAGGTCGAGCGCCTCCGCTCCGGGGGCGAGGTAGCCGAGCTCGGCCCGGGCGAGCCGGGTGCCGGCGAGGTCCACCGCGTCGGTGTCGACGAGGACGCCGTGCTCGTGGGTCGGGTCGACCGCCAGCGCGAGCCGGGCCCCGGGCGCGAGGACGAGCTCGGCGCCCACGAGCGGGGTGGCGGTCGGGACGGGCGAGGTCGCGCCGGCCAGGCTGCCGAGGAACACCCGTGCGGTCGCGCCGGGAAGGTCGACCGGCGGGGGGATGTGGTGGTGGAAGGCACGCGGCGCGTGCCGGTGCGCGTCGGGCAGGGCGATCCACAGCTGCACGCCGTGCAGCACGGGGGCGGCGCCCGCGGTGGACACCTCGGAGTGGCAGATCCCGTGCCCGCCGGTCATCAGGTTCAGCTCGCCCGGCCGCACGAACGCGTGCGTGCCGAGGCTGTCGCGGTGCTCGACCTCGCCCGCGAACAGCCAGGTCGCGGTCTGCAGGCCGGTGTGCGGGTGCGGCGGGACGTCCATCGCGCCCGGTCCGCGGACCTCGTCGGGGCCGTAGTGGTCGGCGAAGCACCACGCGCCGACCAGCGAGCGCTTGCGCTGGGGGAGGGTGCGCCGGACCGTCATCGCCCGCGGGCCGCCGAGCGGCACCTCGCGCGCCCCGAGCACCTCGACGGCGCCGGTGCCGGGGGCGCCGCCGGGGCAGGTGAGCTCGACGGGGCGGGTCTCGGTGTTGCTCATCGGCCGGCTCCGTCCCGCCCCGCGTCCAGCGCGGCCTGCAGCGCCTGGCCGGTCCGGTACAGCTCGACCAGCAGCGGGCGCAGCAGCGCGCCCGCGGGTGTGAGCGCGTAGGTGGTCCGCTGCGGGAAGCCGGGGTGCACGCGGCGCTCGACGAGGCCGCGGTCCTGCAGGTCGCGCAGCCGGTCGGCGAGGACCTTGTCGCTCAGCGTCGGCAGCGCGGCGCGGATCTCGCCGTACGAGCGGGGACCCGCCATGAGGTCGCGCAGCAGCAGCGTGGCCCACCGGCCGGCGACCGCGGCGAGCGCGACCTCCACCGGGCACGTCGGCTCCGGCCGCTGCGTGCGCCCCGCCGGGTCGGGGACGAGCTCGGGGTCCCACCGATCGGCGCTCACCGTTTGGTGAGCCTCGATCGCGCCGGTTTCGCTGTCCGCATGAGCGAGATCGCCACGTGTCACGCGACCAGCATGGACCTCACCCGCGACCCGGCACACCACCCCTCCGTGTTCGCCGCCGCCTTCAACAGCGGCGACCCGGCGGCGGTGGAGCGGGTCTACGAGCCGGGCGGGCTGCTCGTGCCCGTCCCGGGGCAGCCGGTCACCGGCGAGGAGCGGATGCGAGCCAACGCCCGCATCCAGGCCCTCGGCGCGCCGATCGAGGTCCGGCCCCGCCACGTCTACGTCGCCGACGACATCGCGCTGCTGATCGTCGACTGGACGATCCACGGCCCCGGCGCCGACGGCGGCACCGTGCACGTCGAGGGCACCGCGACCGACGTCGCCCGCCGCGGCGCGGACGGCCGCTGGCGCTACGTCATCGACAACCCGTTCGGCGTTGCCGCCGGCCCCCGGTAGCCGCGCGCCCACCCCGTTCCGACCGACGGCGCGTTCGTCGCAACCCATCCGACGAACGCGCCGTTCGTCGGATTCGTGCGCGCGTCAGGCGCCGCGGACGAGGTCCATGACGGGGGCGATCTCGCCGCGCTCCGGCCAGGCGAGCACGGCGTCGGAGACCGCGCGCACCGCGTCCGAGCCGAGCACCGGCTCGGCGTTCAGCCGGAACTTCGCGGCGTGCTCCTCGGGCGTGAGCGGCCGCCCCGGCCCGCCGCGGTTGGCGTCGACGCGCACCTCGAGGCGCCGGCCGTCGGTGAGGCGCACGCGCAGCACGGCCGGGAACTGCTCGGGGAAGATCTCCTCGCAGCGGACGTCGGCGACGCAGGTGACCTTCGCGGCGAGGGCGAGCCGGTCGGGGTCGGCGGCGGCCTCGTCGGTGAAGTCGGCGTGGCCGAGGCCGAGGCCGTGCTCGGGCCCGTCGCCGGCGAGCAGCGCGGCCGCCACCGTGTACGGCCCGCTGAACGCGGCGTGGTAGCCGGACCGGGGGCGGGCCTTCTCCTCGGGCGGCTGGGCGATCGTGCGCAGCACCGGGCCGGGCACGCCCAGCTCGATCTCGGCGATCCGCGCCGGGTCGACCCCGCGGGCCCGCAGCTCGAGCGCGGCGTCGATCCCGGCGTGGGTGAAGTGGTTGCACGGGTAGGGCTTGAAGAAGATCCCCGGCAGCTCCCAGTGCTCGCCGAGACCGGCCACCACCGCGTCGACGTCGGCGTGCTCGCCGCAGAACGCCTGCAGGAACCCGAACCTGCCCTCCACCACCGTGGGCGGGCCGGTGAGGCCGTGCCGGGCGAGGTCGGCGGCCACGACGCCCGCGTGCGCGGCCCAGCCGCAGTGGACCCGCTTGACGGTGCCGCCGGTGCGGTTGGCCTCGAGCAGCCCCGACCCCATGCTGGCCGCGATCGCGGCGGCGTGCGCGATGCCGTCGGCGTCGAGCCCGCGGACCACGGCCGCCGCGACGGCGGCGCCGACGGCCCCGCAGATCGAGGTGGCGTGCTGGCCGCGCTCGAAGAACACGGAGTTGCCCAGCGCGCGGTCGTAGCCGCCCATGCCCAGCCGGACCGCGACCTCGACGCCCACGCCGGCGGCGTCGAGCAGCGCCGGGGCGGGCGCGCCGGTCGCCTCCGCGACGGCCAGCGCCGCGGGCACGACCGGCGAGGACGGGTGCAGCACCGACGGCAGGTGCGTGTCGTCGAAGTCGAGGCTGTGCGCGAGCGTGCCGCCCAGCAGCGCGGCCGAGGGCGCGGGCAGGCGCAGGCCGGTGCCGATCGCGGTCGCGTCGGCCGGTCCGCCCCACTCGCGCACGACCGCGGCGACGGTGCCCGCCGTCGGCTGCCGGGTGGCGGCCAGGCTGTTGCCGAGCACGTCGAGCACGCGCCGCGCGACGTCCGCGCGCAGGTGCGGCGGGAGGCCCCGCCTGCGGACGTCGTCGGCGAGCCGGGCGATGCGCCCGACGACGGTCTCGGTCCGGGTCACGTCGGAGTGGGTCACGGCCCCGGTCACGCCGCCACCGCAGCGAATGGCCGCACCGGCGACCCCGTGCCGCCGACGATCCGCAGCGGGGCCATGACGAACACGAACTCGGTGAGCCCCTCGGCGGCCGCGTGCTCGAGGTTGAGGTGCTCGATGATGTGGATCCCCGACTCGACGAGCAGCACGCGGTGCACCGGCAGCACGCTGTGGCCTGCGCCGGGCTGGATCTGCTCGTACGCGGTGGTGTCCGCGCCGGTGGCCACGGCGCCCGCCTCGGCGATCCAGGACGCGGCCTCCGGCGTCGGGCCCGGCGCGCCGTCGCGTTGCCCGAGGTAGGTGTCGGGGTCGGTGTCGAAGTAGCGGGCCCACCCGGTGCGGACCAGCACGACGTCGCCGCGCCGCGGCTGCACGCCCGCCCGGTCCGCCGCGTCCTGCAGGTCGAGCGCGGTCACGCCGTAGCCCGCGGGCAGCACGTCCACCCCGCGGGTGGCAGCGACGTCGAGCAGCACGCCGCGGGTGAGCAGCGCCGGGGTGTGCTCGGCGCCCAGCTGGGAGAACTTCCCGCCCTTCTGGGCCTCGGCCGCGTCCACCCCGCCGTGCAGGCGCCCGCCGTGGCTGACGTGGGACAGCGCGTCGACGTGGGTGCCGACGTGCCCGCCGGTCACGATGATCTCGTTGGCCGCCGACCCGCCGTCGGGGCGCACCACGTCGCCGTGGCGGCGGGCGAGGTTCATCCGGAACCCGGGGTGGTTGGGGGAGCAGGGCATCCCGGTGAAGTGGGGTTGGCCGAGCTCGACGAGCCGCACACCGGCGCGGACCGCCGCCAGCAGCGGATCCGTGCCGGCGCTCGCGACCGTCGGGGACTGCGCACTCATCGATCTCCTCCTCTGGGGACGGAAGCTGCGAGGCCGAGCACGACGCGCGCCCGCTCGACCACCGCCGGGTCGACGAACCGGCCGTCCTCGTCGAGGACGGCGACCTCGCCCCGGGACCGCGCCCGTTCCGCCGTGCGGACGACGGCGGCGGCCCGGCGGATCTCCTCGGCGGACGGCGTGAAGACGTCGTTCACGACCGGGACCTGCCGCGGGTGCACGACCGAGCGCCCGAGGAAGCCGGTGGCCCGACCGCGTTCGCTGCTCGCGCGCAACCCGTCGAGGTCGGCGACGTCGGTGTAGACGCTCTGCACGGGGGAGGGCAGGCCGGCCGCGCGGGCGGCGACGACGACGTGGCCACGGGCCCAGTCGAGCCCCGCGTCGGAGGTGAGCCGCAGGTCGGCCACGAGGTCGGCCTCGCCGAGCCCGAGCCCCGCCACGAGCGGGTGCGCGGAGGCGAGTTCGACGGCGCGGGCGAGCCCGGCGGCGGTCTCGATCAACAGCTGGAGCGGGAGCCGGGTGCGGTCGGCGACCTCCCGGACGACCGCGGGGTCGGCGGCGCGGGGGAGCCGCAGCCCGGCGACGCCGGATCCGGTGACCGCGTCGAGGTCGGCCTCCCCCCACGGGCCCGCGGGGTCGTTGACGCGTACCCACACCGGTGGGCCGCCCGCCTCCGCCGCGGCCGCGACGGCGGCGGCGACGCCCGCGCGGGCGTCGGCCTTCCGGTCGGGCGGGACGGCGTCCTCCAGGTCGACGACGACGGCGTCGGCGCCCGCGCGGAGCGCCTTCTGCACCCGGTCGCCGCGGTGGCCGGGCACGTAGAGCCACGAGCGGGCTGTGGTGGTCTCGGGGCCGGTCACGCCGACTCCCGCTCGTCCCCGGTGGGCAGCCCGCCGCGCCACCCGAGCGCGCGGGAGATGCGGTCGGCGGCCTCGGCGAGCAGCGGGACGAACCGCTCGCGCGCCGCATCGTCGACCCGGTCGGCCGGCCCGCACACCGAGATCGCGCCGACCGCGGTGCCGTCGAACCCGAACACCGGCGCGGCGACCGACGCGGCGCCGCTCTGCCGCTCCCCGACCGAGTGGGCGTAGCCGAGCCTGCGGACCTCGGCGATCCGGGCGCGCAGGACCTCCGCGTCGGTGACGGTCCGGTCGGTCAGCGCGGAGAGCTCGCCGGTGAGGATCGCCTCCTGCTCGTGCGGCGGGAGGAACGCGAGGATGCACAGGCTGGAGCTCGCGGCGTGCAGCGGGAAGCGCCGCCCGACCTCGACGGTCATCTTGATCTCCTGCGGGCTCTCCACCTGGTCGAGGTAGACGCGCCCGCCGGGCACCCGGGCCGAGAGCGTCGTGGTCTCGTTCGTGGCGCGCTGCAGCTCGTGCAGCACCGGCATCGCGACGGTGCGCAGCTTCGAGTCGCGCAGCGCCCTGGCCCCGAGCGCGGCAGAGGCGGGGCCGAGCCGGTAGCCGCGGGAGGCGGGGTCGGCGGCCAGCAGGTTCCGGTCGGTGAGCGTCCGCAGGATCCGGTGGACGACGGCCTTGGACAGCCCGAGCTGGCGCGCGATCGCCGAGACCCCGAGCGACTCGGGGCCGTCGGTGAACAGGAGCAGGACGTCGGCGACGCGGGCCGCCGCCTCCGTGCCGTTGATGTCCGCCAACGCCGCCGTCCTTCCCGCTCGAGATGGGTTCGCTTCTGGCGTTCCCGTCAGCGGAACGCATACTCATCCAGGATCCGTGATCGGTCAAGTCCGAGATCGCGCACGTCACTCCGCTTACCGGCCCGTAACGTGCGTGGCTATTGACCACGCTCCCGGTCGAGTGCCAGCATCCTCCGCAATTCAATGTTCCGGCAGCCGGAACAAGAGCCCCAGCGGGCAGGAGCAGACATGAGGAAGACCTGGATCGCCGCCGTGGCGTGCGCCCTCTCTCTCGGCCTGGCGGCCTGCGGCGGATCGGCGCCCAGCGGTGCCGCCGACGACGCGCCCGCGGGCGGCGTCGGCCCGGACGGCACGATCAAGATCGGTTCACTGCACCCGCTGAGCGGGGCGGCCGCCGCGGACGGCCAGCAGATGGACAACGGCGCCCGCCTGGCCGTCGAGGCGATCAACGAGGCGGGCGGGATCAAGTCCCTCGGCGGGGCGAAGCTCGAGCTGCTCAGCGCCGACACCCAGGGCAAGCCCGAGGTCGGCCAGAGCGAGGCGCAGCGGCTGGTGCAGGAGGGCGCGGTCGGCCTCGTCGGCACCTACCAGAGCGCGGTCACCGCGAACGTCTCGGCGGTGGCCGAGCGCAACCGGGTGCCGCTCGTCATCGACGTCTCGACCGCCGACTCGATCCTCCAGCAGGGCTACCAGTACACCTTCCGCGTCCAGCCCAGCTCGACCGTGCTCGGCGCCAAGGGCGCGCAGTACCTGAACGAGGTCGCCACGGCGGGCGGCGCCCCGGTGCGCAGCGTCGCGATCCTGCACGAGCAGGGCCCCTTCGGCTCGGCCATCCGCGACTCGTTCACCGCGGAGGCGGAGCGGCTCGGCATCGCCGTCGGCCCGGTCATCGCCTACGACGCGGCGAGCGTGCCCGACCTCACCACGCAGATGACGCAGGTCAAGGCCGCCGGCGTGGACGTGCTGGTGGTCACCGGCTACTACCGCGACGGCGTGCTCGCCGCCCAGGCCGTGCAGACCGTGCAGCCCGGGGTGGCCGCCGTCTACGGCGTCGCCAACGGCGCGTTCGACCTGCCCCAGTTCCCGGCCGAGGTCGGGCAGGCGGGCGAGGGCTTCTTCGACGCCAATTACCACGCCGACATGACCAAGCCCGAGACCCAGGAGCTGGCGCGGAGGTTCCAGGAGCGCTTCGGCGACCCGATCCGCACCGGCGCCGTGCTCGCCTACGACGCGGTGCGCGTGATCGCGCACGGCCTGGAGACCGCCGGCTCGGCCGATCCGGAGAAGGTCCGCGACGCGATCGCGGGCGCCGAACTCGACACGCTGCTCGCGAGCGGCGGACCGATCGCGTTCGACGAGCGCGGCGAGAACAAGAACGCGATCCCGATCCTCATGCAGGTGCAGGGCGGCGCCGTCCGCCAGGTCCACCCCGGCGAGTTCGCCGAGGCCGAGCCGATCTACCCCGCCCAGCCGGAGCTCGCCACCCGATGAGCCGTCCAGCCGAGGACGTCGCCGCGCCGGACGACGCCGCCGCGACCCCGACCACCGCAGGCGCGGCGCGCGTGCCGTGGGCGCGGGCCACGGCGGTGGTCGGCGTCCTCGTCGTCGCCGTCGCGCTCGCCTACCTGCAGTCCGGCAGCGGCATCGTCGTCTCGCAGGCCGTCGTCACCGGGATCCTCGTCGGCGGGGTCTACGGGCTCGTCGCGATGGGCCTCACGCTGATCTTCGGCGTGCTCGACATCGTCAACTTCGCCCACGGGGCGTTCCTCGCGCTCGCCCTGTTCGGCACGTACTGGCTCGTCACCGCGCTCGGGCTGCACCCGCTCGTGGCGCTGGCCGGGAACATCGTCGCGATGTTCGTACTGGGCGCGCTCGTCCAGCGCGGCGTGCTGGCCGGCGCGATGGACCGGCCCCTGGAGAACCAGCTGCTCATCACGCTCGGCCTGGCGATGATCATCGAGAACGGGCTGCTGCTGTTCTTCGGCGCCGACCCCCGCTCGGTCGCGCTGCCCGGCGACCGCGGGGTGGCGATCCTCGGCGCGGTCGCCGACCTGTCGCGCATCCTCGCGTTCGCCGGGGCGCTCGTGCTGGCCGGGGCGCTGTTCCTGCTGCTGCAGCGCACCAGGCTGGGCACGGCGATCCGGGCGGTGGCCGCGAGCAGCACCGGCGCCGAGCTCGTCGGGATCGACACCCGCCGGATCTACGTGCTCACGTTCGCGATCGGCACCGCGTGCGCGGGCGCGGCAGGCACACTGCTCGCCCCACTGGTGACGATCGAGCCGACCACCGGCGCCCAGTTCACGATCATCGCCTTCGTCGTGGTGGTGCTCGGCGGCATGGGCAACGTCGTCGGGGCCCTGGTCAGCGGGCTCGTCATCGGCCTCGCCGAGCAGCTCGGCGGCCTGCTGCTGCCCGGGCAGAGCCCGCTGCTCGCGGTGTTCATCGTGTTCGTGCTCGTGCTCTTCCTGCGCCCGCAGGGCCTGTTCGGGAGGTCGGGATGAGCGCCCCCGCCGACGCCACGGCCGCCGCCTCGGCGGCCGCCCGCTCCGACGCGTTGCCCCGCCAGCCGTGGAACCGCCCCCTGGCGGTCGTCGCGGTGCTCACGGTGCTGCTCGTGCCGCTGCCGCTCGTGCTGCCGGGCGCGCAGGAGGCCGTCGCCGTCCGCGTGCTGATCTTCGCGCTGCTGTCCATCGGCTGGAACGTCATGAGCGGCTTCGGCGGCATGTTCAGCTTCGGCCACGCCGCCTACTTCGGGCTCGGCGCCTACACCACGGCCTGGCTGCTGGTCGAGCGCGGCGTCTCGCCGTGGATCGGGATGGCGGCCGGGATGGTGATCGCCGCGGCGTTCGCCGTGGTCATCGGCTTCCTCGCGCTGCGCTACCGGCTGCGCGGCGCCTACTTCGCGCTGGCGACGTTCGCGTTCGCCGAGATGCTGCGGCTGTGGGCGATCGGAAGCGACTTCGTCAACCGGGCCGAGGGCTACCACGTCCCGCTGCTGCCGGAGAGCTCCTGGTGGTACCTGCAGTTCGAGCCGGGCTCGCCCAACTACTTCTGGATCGCCCTCGCGCTGACCGTCGCCGCGCTCGTGGTCAGCATCCTGTTCCTGCGCTCCCGGGCGGGCCAGTTCACCCTCGCCGCCCGCGACGACGCCGAGGCCGCGGCGAGCCTCGGCATCCCGGTGATGCGCTACAAGCTCACGACCATGGCGCTCGCCGGGGCCATCAGCTCCGTGGCCGGCGCCTTCTACGTGCAGTACTACCTGTTCGTCGACCCGGACCTCGCCTTCGGCTCGAGCCAGTCGATCCAGGCGATCCTGCCCGCGGTGATCGGGGGCGTCGGCACGATCTGGGGGCCGGTCATCGGGGCGGCCGTGCTCGGGCCGCTGTCCGACGTCACCGCCACGATCCTGCGGAACCCACCGCCGTTCCTGGAGTTCCTGCAGGGCCGCGGCGGCCTCGACGTGATCCTCTACGGCCTGCTGCTGATCGTGATCATCCGGCTCCTGCCGAAGGGCATCTACGGGGCGCTGCAGGAGAGGTGGTCACGCCGATGAGCCTGCTGCGGGTGGAGGGCCTCACCAAGTCGTTCAAGGGGCTGCGCGCCGTCGACGACGTCGGCTTCGAGGTCGAGGAGGGCAGCATCCTCGGCATCATCGGCCCGAACGGCGCCGGCAAGACCACCACGTTCAACCTGGTCGCGGGCGCGCTCACCCCCGACGCGGGCACCGTGCACCTCGACGGCGTCGACATCACCGGGCGCCCGCCGCACCGCGTCCTCGCCGCCGGGATGGCGCGCACGTTCCAGCTGATGCGGCCGTTCTACTCGATGAGCGTGCTGGAGAACGTCACCGTCGCCGTGCTCGCAGGCGGCGGCTCCCGGCGGTCGGCGCGCACGACCGCGGCCGAGCTGATCGAGCGGGTCGGCCTCGGCCGGTGGCGCGACGCCCCGAGCGAGGGCCTGCCGACCGCGGCGCTCAAACGCCTCGAGCTGGCCAGGGCGCTCGCGAGCCGCCCGCGGGTGCTGCTGCTCGACGAGGTGCTGGCCGGGCTGGTACCCGCCGAGCGCGAACCGGTGATGGACGTGCTCGAGGAGCTGCGCACCAACGACGGCGTCACGCTGGTGTTCGTCGAGCACATCATGGCCGCGGTCATGCGGCTGTCGGACTCGGTCCTCGTGCTCGACCTCGGCCGGGTGCTGACCCAAGGCCCGCCGGAGGAGGTCACCCGCGACCCGCGGGTCATCGAGGCCTACCTCGGGGAGGAGCCCGATGCTGCACGTTGAGGGCCTCTGCGCCGGCTACCACCGCCTGCAGATCCTGCACGAGGTCGGGCTGCGGGTCGGCGCGGGCGAGATCGTCGCCGTCGTCGGCGGGAACGGCGCGGGCAAGACGACCACGCTGAAGGCGATCGCCGGCCTGCTGGCACCGACCAGCGGCACCATCACCTTCGACGGCGAGCCCGCCACCGGCGTGCGGCCCAGCGAGCTGGTGCGCCGCGGCCTCGTGCTCGTCCCGGAGGACCGGGCGCTCTTCGGTCCGCTCACCGTGGCGGAGAACCTGCGGATGGGCGGCTGGACGCGGGGGAGACAGCCCCTCGAGGAGGATCTCGAGCAGGTCTTCGAGCTGTTCCCGATCCTCGCCGAGCGCCGCAGGCAACCGGCGGAGACCCTGAGCGGCGGCCAGCAGCAGATGCTCGCGATCGGGCGCGCGATGATGGCCCGCCCCCGGCTGCTGATGCTCGACGAGCCGTCCACCGGGCTCTCGCCCAAGCTCACCTGGGCGGTGCTGGAGGCGGTGCAGCGGATCCGCGAGCGCGGCGTCGCCGTGCTGCTGGTCGAGCAGAACGCCGCGCACGCGCTCGGCATCGCCGACCGCGCCTACGTCCTGGAAAGCGGCAGCATCGTGCTCACCGGGCAGGGCCGAGAGCTGGTGCGCGACGACCGGGTGCGCGCCGCCTACCTGGGGCTGTGACCGTCATGGCCGGCCAGGACGCCGCCCGGAAGGCGATGCTGTTGCTGGGGGAGTGGGCCGCCCGGCTGCGCTGGGAGGACGTCCCGCCGCGCGTGCGCGACCGGCTCTCGCTCGTCCTCCTGGACACCCTCGGGGTCTGCCTCGCGGGCGCGCGCGAGCCGGAGCAGCAGCGGCTGGTCGAGGCGTGGCGCCCGGCGGCAGGGCCTGCGCCGCTGCTGGGCGCAGGCCGCACCGCCGCCGTCGAGGCGTCCGCGTGGCTGAACGCGACCGCCCTCGTGCGCCTGGAGCTCGACGAGGGCAACAAGTACGCGAAGGGCCACCCCGCGGCCCACGCGTTCCCCGCGGTGATCGCGCTCGCGGCCGATCTCCGCGCCCCCGGCCCCGAGACCATGACCGCGCTGCTCGCCGCGTACGAGGTGGCGAGCCGGTTCGGGCGCGCGACCCGGCTCCGCGCGGGCGCCCACCCCCACGGCAGCTGGGGCGTGGCGGGCGCCGCGGCGGGCTGCGCCCGGTTGCTCGGTCTCGGCCCGCGGCAGGTCGCGGCCGCGATCGACGCGGGCTCAGGGATGCCGATCGCAGGCCATTTTGCCAGCGCCCTCGACGGCAACCCCGTGCGCGACGCCTGGATGGGCGCGGCCAACGTGTCCGGGCTCGCCGCCGCCCGGATGGCGCAGGCGGGCACCGCCCGCACCACCGGCACGGCCGCCCATTCGCTCGGCGAGCTGCTCGGCGACTTCGACCCGGACGCGGCGGCCGCCGACCTGGGCGAGCGGTGGGACGTCGAGCTGGGCTACTTCAAGCGCCACGCCTCCTGCTCGTTCACCCACCCCGCCGCCGACGCCGTGCTCGCCCTGCCCGAGGAGATCGCGCCGGATGAGGTCGACGAGGTGCTGGTGGAGACGCACGCCCTCGCCGCGGGGCTCACCCGCACCAGGTGGGACTCCCGCCTCGGCGCGCTCTTCTCGATCCCCTTCGTCGTCGCCGCCGCGCTCGTGCACGGCCACGTCCGACCCGGCGCGTCGAGCGGCGCGGCGCTGCACGACCCGCGGGTCGCGGCGCTCGCCGCCCGCGTCGCCGTGCGCGAGGCGCCCGACCTCACCGCGCGGCTGCCCGACGAGCGCGTCACCCGCGTCACCGTCCGCCGCGCCCGCGGCGACGTGACGGTCGAGGTGCCCAACCCCGTCGGCGACAGCGCCCACCACCCGCTGGACCGCGGCGCCCTGCAGGACCTGCTCACCGACCTGCTCGGCGCCGACACCGCCGCCGAGCTGGTGCGGTGCAGCGCCGCGATCGCCACCGCCCCCGACGTCTCGACCCCGCTCCGGAGGCTCGCCGACCTGTGACCGGAGATCCAGCAGCCGTCCCGCCGTCCCCGAAGGAGCTCGCGTGCGCATCCACGCCGTGACACCCATCCACGTCGACGCGGCCGAGCTCGCCCGCCGCCAGGCGCGCTACGACGCGCTGTGCCCGCCGGGCGTGCACGTCGAGCTGCACGACATCGGCCCGGACGCACCGCGCGCCCTCGACACCGCCGAGGAGGTCCGCGCGTCCGAGCAGCTCGTCGTCGAGGCCCTCCGGGCGGCCCCCGCCGGCTACGACGCGCTGCTGCCCGACTGCGTGCTCGACCCCGGCGTCGACGAGCTGCAGGGCGAGCTGCCGGTCGTCGGCATCCTGCGCCTGGCCCTGGGGTGGCAGGTGCTGCTCGGGCGCCGCTGCGGGGCGGTGGCCCGCAACAAGGCGATCGCCGATGAGCTGGCGGCGAAGGTCGCGGCCTACGGGTGGGCCTGGTCGTTCAGCGGGGTGCGCGTGCTCGACCTCGACGTGGACGCGATCGCGGACCCGCAGCGGTGGAACGACGCCGTCGACGGCGCGCTCGGGTCGCTGGCCGGCGACGGGGCCACGGCCGTCGTCAACGGCTGCTCGGCGGTCGACGTGCCGCGCGGGTCGGCGGCCGGCGTGCGGGTCGTGGACCCGACGGCGCTCGCGCTGCGCCTGCTCGGGGCCGGGGGTGACGATGTCTGAGGCCGGGCCCGACCTCGTCGTCGCCGGCGCGGGCGGCGGGCTGGTGGCCGCCCTGCGCGCCGCCCAGCACGGCCTCGACGTGCTCGTCGTCGAGGCCGACCCGCACCACCGGCGCGGCAACAACACCTCGATGTCCACCGCGATGATCCCCGGCGTCGGCACGCGCTGGCAGCGGGCGGCGGGCGTCGAGGACTCCCCGGACCTGTTCGTCGCCGACGTGCGCCGCAAGACGAAGGGCGCCGGCGACGAGCGGTTGGCCCGGGCGCTGGCGGAGGTGAGCCCGCAGCTGCTCGAGTGGCTGGCCGACACCGGCCTCCCGCTGTCACTGGTCACCGACTTCCGCTACCCGGGCCACTCGGTCGACCGTTGCCACACCGTCGAGGGCAGGCACGGCACGGTGCTGCTCGACCACCTCGCCAAGGCCGTCTCCGCGTCGCCGCGCATCGACGTCCTGGTTCCCGCCCGGCTCGTCGACGTCCTCGCCGACGCCGACGGCGGGGTGCGCGCCGCCGTCGTCGAGACGCCGGACGGCGACCGCGAGGAGATCCCGACCCCCGCGGTGCTGCTCGCCACCAACGGCTACGGCGCCGACCCGGAGCTGGTGGCGCGGCACTGCCCGGAGATCGCGGGCGCCGTCTACCACGGTGGCGAGAACTCCCGCGGGGACGCGCTGCGCATCGGCGCCGCGCTCGGCGCCGCGACCGCCTTCCTCGACGCCTACCAGGGCCACGCGGCGCTCTCCCCGAAGTCGGCGACGCTCGTCAGCTGGGCCACCGTCATGCACGGCGGGGTGCTGCTCGACCTGAGCGGTCGCCGCTTCGGCGACGAGACCACCGGCTACTCCGAGTACGCCGCGACGCTCGCGGCCCGGCCGGGCGCCACCGGGTGGCTCGTGTTCGACCGCCGCGTCCACGACGCCTGCCTCGCGTTCACCGACTTCCGCCAGGCCGTGGACTCCGGCGCGATCGTCTGGGCCGACGATGCCGAGGCGCTCGCGAAGGCCACCGGGCTGCCGGCGGGTGAGGTCGCCGGCGAGCTCACCGTCGCCGCGGCCGTCGCCCGCGGCGAGGGCCGCGACCGGTTCGGGCGCACCGACTTCGAGGCACCGCTCGAACCGCCGTATGCCGCCGCCCGCGTCGTCCCCGCGCTGTTCCACACCCAGGGCGGGCTCGTCGTCGACGGGGCGGCCCGCGTGCTGCGGCCGGACGGCACGCCGATCCGTGGCCTGTACGCCTCCGGCGGCGCGGCCGCGGGCATCTCCGGCCACGGCGCGTCCGGCTACCTCGCCGGCAACGGGCTGCTGCCCGCGCTCGGGCTCGCCCTGCTCGCCGCCGATCACGTCTTCCACCGCACGACCGAAGAGGGACCCCGATGAACACGCTCCAGACCCTGATCAAGAACGTCACCGTGGTGCGGCCAGAGCCCGGCGCCGCGCCGGACGGGGAACGCCTGGACATCGGCATCGCGGGCGGCAAGTTCGCGCGCGTGGAGGCCGACATCCCGGCCGAGGACGCCGAGGTCGTCGTGGACGGGCGCGGTCTCGTCGCCTTCCCCGGGGTCGTCGACGCCCACCAGCACTGGGGCATCTACAACCCGCTCTCCGACGACACCGACACCGAGAGCCGCGCCAGCGCGCAGGGCGGGGTCACCACCGGGCTGACCTACATGCGCACCGGCCAGTACTACCTCAACCGGGGCGGTCCGTACGCCGAGTTCTTCCCGCAGGTGCTCGCCGCCACCGAGGGGCGCTCCTACATCGACTACGCCTTCCACCTCGCCCCGATGTCGCGCCGGCACATCGACGAGATCCCGGCGATCATCGAGGACTTCGGCGTCACCTCGTTCAAGATCTTCATGTTCTACGGCAGCCACGGGCTGCACGGGCGCTCGTCCGACCAGAGCTCGTTCCTCATGATCCCCGAGGACGAGCGTTACGACCTCGCGCACTTCGAGTTCGTCATGCGCGGCATCCAGGAGGCGCGGGAGAAGCTCACCGACGTGGCGCCGCACGTGTCGCTGTCGCTGCACTGCGAGACCGCGGAGATCATGACCGCGTACACGAAGCTCGTCGAGGAGGACCCCACGCTGCAGGGTCTCGCCGCCTACAGCGCGTCGCGCCCGCCGCACTCCGAGGGCCTCGCCGTCACGATCGCGTCGTTCCTCGCCGACGAGACCGGGCTGCCCACGATCAACCTGCTGCACCTGTCGTCCCGCAAGGCGATGCGGGCGGCCATGCTCATGGCGAAGACGTTCCCGCACGTCGACTTCCGCCGCGAGGTGACGATCGGGCACCTGCTCGCCGACGTCGACACCGCGAACGGGCTCGGCGGCAAGGTGAACCCGCCGCTGCGGCCGCGCGAGGACGTCGAGGCGCTGTGGGAGCACGTGCTCGCGGGCGACGTGAGCTGGGTCGTCTCCGACCACGCCTGCTGCAAGGACGAGATGAAGTTCGGCGACCCGCGCGAGGACGTGTTCGCCGCGAAGTCCGGCTTCGGCGGGGCGGAGTACCTGCTGCCGGGCCTGGTCAGCGAGGGCCGCAAGCGCGGGCTGTCCTACCAGCGGATCGCCCAGCTCACCTCGTGGAACCCCGCGCAGCGGTTCGGGCTGCTCGGCAAGGGCACGATCGCGCCCGGCTACGACGCGGACTTCTGCCTCGTCGACCCGTCCTCGACGTGGACCGTGCACGCGCCCGACTCGTTCTCCGCGCAGGAGTACACCCCGTTCGAGGGCTTCGAGCTGGGCGCGCGGGTCACCGACACATGGGTGCGCGGGCACCACGTGCTCGACCGCGGCACCGTCGTCGGCCAACCGCAGGGGCGGTACGTGCGCCGTCCCCAGGCCCGATGAGCGAGCCGGTGGAGGGGCCGCTCGCGGGGATCCGCGTCCTCGACGCGTCGACGATCCTCGCCGGCCCGCTCGCGGCGCAGATCCTCGGCGACTACGGGGCCGACGTCATCAAGGTCGAGCACCCGACCCGCGGCGACGGGATGCGCGGGCACGGGCTCGACAAGGACGGCGAGCCGCTGTGGTGGAAGATGGTCGGCCGCAACAAGCGCACCGTCGGGCTCTACCTCGGCGACCCCGATGGCGCGGAGGTCTTCCGCAAGCTCGCGCGCACGGCCGACGTCGTCATCGAGAACTTCCGACCCGGCACGTTCGAGCGCTGGGGCCTCGGCTACGACGTGCTGTCCGCGGACAACCCGGGGCTGATCCTGCTGCGCGTCACCGGGTTCGGGCAGCACGGCCCGTACGCGACGCGGCCCGCGTTCGGCACGCTCGTGGAGTCGATGAGCGGGTTCGCCCACCTCACCGGCCAGCCCGACGGCCCGCCCACGCTGCCCGCGTTCGGGCTCGCCGACTCCATCGCCGGCGTGGCGGGCGCAGCCGCGGTGTCGATGGCGCTCTACCGGCGGGAACGCGACGGCAAGGGCCAGGAGATCGACCTCGACCTGCTCAGCCCGATCATGACCGCGGTGGGGCCGGGGGTGATCTACGCCGACCAGCTCGGCATCGACCAGCAGCGCACGGGCAACCGCTCGAACAACAACGCCCCGCGCAACACCTACCGCACCAAGGACGGGGAGTGGGTCGCGATCTCCACGAGCGCCGACTCCATCGCCCGGCGCGTCATGCAGCTCGTCGGCCACCCCGAGGTGATCGACGAGCCGTGGTTCGCCACCGGCAGGCAGCGCGCCCAGCACGCCGACCTGCTCGACGCGTACGTGGGGGAGTGGATCGCGCAGCGGACGCGGGACGAGGTGATCGTCGCGTTCGAGGAGGCGGGCGCGGCCGTCGCCCCGATCTACCGGCCGAGCGACCTGCTCGAGGACCCCCAGGTCCGCGCGCTCGACATGATCACCACCGTCGAGGACCCGGCGCTCGGCCCGATGCGCATGCAGAACGTCCTGTGGCGGATGAGCCGCACACCCGGCCGGATCCGCTCCACCGGGCGGCCCCTCGGCGAGGACACCGACCAGGTGCTGGCCGAGATCGGCCTGTCGGTGTCGGAGGTGGCAGCGCTGCGGGAGCGCGGGGTGGTCCGCTGACTCACACCGGGGGCAGGTCGCAGGCGTGGGCGCCGCCGGGGTCGTCGAGCCACACGCGGTGCCGCCCGTCCGGCGTGACGGTGAGGCCGAGCCGATCCCAGCCGGGCCGCCCGAGCGCCTCCCAGTCGCGGTGGGTGGCCTCGAACGCAGCCCAGACGGCCGTCGGACCCTGCTCGCGGACCTCCCGCAGCCCGTCCTCGTCGGGACGCATCCGCACGGCGCACCACGACCCGTCGTCGGCGGTGACGGTAGCCCACTCCGGCCCCGCCGCGGTGAGCCCCAGGTAGCCGACCGCGAAGCGGCGGGGGAGCCGGTGCACCGCGAGGAACCACGGCACGAGCGCCGTCCACGGCCGCGGATCGAGGCGGGTGGCCGAGCGCCGCCCGTCCTCCGGCCGCACCGACATCCCGGGCACCACCAGCGGGGCGGCGTCGGTGTCGCGGACGGCCATGAACGCGGCCCACTTCGCGAGGAACCGGCCCTCCAGCCGGTCGGCGTGCCTGCGCAGCAGCGCGAGGTTGCCCGCGTGGGTGCTGCGCTTCACGTCGACCAGCACCAGCCCGCCCTCGGTGAGCTGCTCCGCCCACGCCCACGGGACGGAGGGCACCGACACCGTCGCGATGATCCGGTCGTACGGGGCGTGCTCCGGCAGGCCACCGGCGCCGTGCACCGCCGCGAGGGTCGGGGCGTGGCCGAGCCCGGCGAGCCGCTCGCGGGCCGCCGCGACGAGGTCGGCGCTGATGTCGACGGAGAACACGCGGTCGCCACCGAGCCGGTGCGAAAGCAGCGCGGCGTTGTAGCCGGTACCGGTGCCGATCTCCAGCACCTTCATGCCGTCGCGCACGTCCAGCGCGGTGAGCATCCGCGCCATGAGCGCCGGCTTCGAGCTGCTGGACACCGCGACGCGGGAGCCGCCCTCGATCTCGGCGAGCGCCGTCGTCAACGGCTCATCGGCGTACACCGCGGGCAGCCAGCCGTCGTCGCCGGCGGTGGTCTCCGCCCACTCCCCGTCCGCCCGCTGGCGGTAGAAGCGCGGCACGAACACGTGCCGGGGCACCGACTCGAACGCCGCCCGCCACGCGGGGTCGTCGAGCACGCCGGCCTGCGCGAGGTGTTCCGCGAGTCGCCGGGTGTGCGGCTGCCACCAGGTGTCGATGGCGGTGAGGCTAGTGGTGCCGCGTCACGATCTTGCGGCGCGGCCCGAAGCGGTGCCACAACGTGATCGGGAGCCACACGAGCAGCCCCCACACCCCGCCGGTGATGATCGTCAGGAACAGGTGCAGCCCGTGCGAGGTGCGCTTGCGCGCCTTCGTCACGGAGACGCTCGGCCCGCGCGGTGCCTCCACCAACTGCGACACCTGCTGGGTGACGTTGACGACGACCGGCTCGCCCGGCAGGGCGTGCCGGGGCGATCGCTGGACGGGGATGGGGCGCTGCACCGGGATGGGGCGGGTGTCGTCGAGGGCCGGGTGGCGGCGCTGCGGGTGGGGAGCCGGTGGCCACTGCTGGGGAACGGTCACGTCCGCCGTGCTCGGTGGGGGCGCCGGGCCCGTTACCCGCGGCCTGCGCGAAAGGAGGGGTTCCGCGGGACTCGATCTTGGGGGAACGCCGGTCGGCGACGAGCCTGCTGCGGTGGGGTCCTACTCGTCTGCGTGTGGTCCCGATGCGCATTCAGGCACACCCCGAATCCCCTCGCCCCCTTCTGGCCGGGTTCCGCAGTGAGGATGTGGGTGGGCCCCGCAGCGGTGGGTTCTGACCCTGGGTTCCGCTGACCGTGGTGTCTTTGTTCCGATCCGTCGGACCTGGCCGCTGCGGGGTTCCACCTGGTGTTCACCGGGCGGGGTCGTGACCTGATAGGAGCCTGTGCCCTCAGGCACCCGTCACTGTGTTGTCCGTCGCCCGGCTGGTGGATGCCCGCCCTGTCGTCGCACGCGTGCTTGAAGGACGGACCTGCCCACGATGACACAGTCGCCTATCTTGCAGCGACCCCACCGGCCCGACCACCGGCCCGACCACCGGCCCGGCCACCGGCCCGGCCACCGGCCCGGACAGGTCGACCGGTCGGATCGGTGGGATCGGTGGGATCGGTGGGATCGGTGTGGTCACCCGTTGGGTGTGGTGGTGGAGGTGGTCGGTGGGGTGGACACCCACCGCGACACCCACACCGCCGCCGCGATCGACGGCCAGGGCCGGTTGTTGGGGCGCCAGCAGTTCCTAGCCACCGGCGCCGGCTACGCGGCGCTGCTGGCCTGGCTGCGCTCGTTCGGCCAGCTGACCGTGGTGGGGGTGGAGGGCACCGGTAGCTACGGGGCCGAACTCGCTTTCGCCCTGCAGCAGGCCGGGGTACGCGTGGTGGAGGTCGACCGCCCTGAGCGGGCCACCCGCCGCCGGGCCGGCAAATCCGACTCCCTCGACGCCGTGGCGGCGGCCCGGGCGGCGCTGTCCGGGCGGGCCCACGGGCAGCCGAAACAGCGGGGCGGGCCGGTGCACGCGCTGGCCGCGTTGCGGGTCGCCCGCCGCAGCGCGATCAACCAGCGCGCCGACGTGCAACGCCGCATCAAAGCGCTGATCGTCACCGCCCCGGAACCACTGCGCGCGCAGCTGCGCGGCCTGACCGACGCCGAGCTGGTCCGCACCTGCGCCACCCGCCGACCCGATCGCACCCGCGCGCATGATCCGCACACCGCCACCGTGCTCGCGCTGCGGTCGCTGGCGCGACGCCACCAGCAGCTGACCCAGGAGATCGCCGAGCTCGATGAGCTGATCGACCCGCTGGTGGCGCAGATCAACCCGATCCTGGTCAACCTGTTCGGCGTCGGCACCGACACCGCCGGACAACTCCTCGTCACCGCCGGCAACAACCCGCACCGGCTGCACTCGGAGGCGGCGTTCGCCATGCTCTGCGCCGCCGCACCACTGCCCGCCTCCTCCGGGCGGACCCGCCGCCACCGGCTCAACCGGGGAGGAGACCGGCAGGCCAACGCCGCCCTCTACCGGATCGTGCTCACCCGCATGCGCCACGACCCGGCCACCCGCGCCTACGTCAAACGCCGCACCACCGAAGGCCTCACCAAAAAAGACATCATCCGCTGCCTCAAACGCTACGTCGCCCGCGAGATCTACACCGCCCTCCAACACACCCGAACCGAACTCGACCTAGCCACTTGACGGTCCATAGGAGCATCGGAACCTGCTTTTCACGCCGCTGCGGGGATCCGCTTGGGTAGCAGGAGCAGGCCGAGGATGTAGTCGATGTCGAGGCTGTCGCCGTCCCATTTCGTCCTGATGGTGGTGTGGTTGATGTGCAGGCCTGCCCTGGTGTTCATTTCCACCAGGCTTTCTGCTTTCCCGGTGAAT
>NZ_DATGOP010000049.1:0-52666 GCF_035305885.1 Pseudonocardia sp. | reverse complement strand
CGCGGTGATCAAGGCGGGCGCGGCCACCGAGGTCGAGCTCAAGGAGCGCAAGCACCGCATCGAGGACGCGGTCCGCAACGCCAAGGCCGCCGTCGAGGAGGGCATCGTCGCCGGTGGTGGCGTGGCCCTGCTGCAGGCCGGGGCCGGGCTGTTCGAGGGCCTCGGGCTCGAGGGCGACGAGGCCACCGGTGCCAACATCGTCAAGGTGGCGCTGGAGGCCCCGCTCAAGCAGATCGCGGTCAACGCCGGCCTCGAGGGCGGCGTCGTGGTGGAGAAGGTCCGCGGCCTGAACGCCGGCGAGGGCCTCGACGCCGCGACCGGGGAGTACAAGGACCTGATCAAGGCCGGCATCATCGACCCGGCCAAGGTCACCCGCTCCGCGCTGCAGAACGCCGCCTCGATCGCGGCGCTGTTCCTGACCACCGAGGCGGTCATCGCCGACAAGCCGGAGAAGGAGAAGGCTCCGGCCGGCGACCCGTCCGGCGGCATGGGCGGCATGGACTTCTGAGTCCGACCACCTGGCAGTCGCACGTCCTGCAGGGGCGGCACCCGCACCGGGTGCCGCCCCTGCGGCGTTCCCGGGCCGGTCAGCCGTACCGTGCGGCGGTGGCCGCGGCGCGCTCGGCCGTGGCGGCCCTCAGTTCGGGCGGGCCCAGCACCTCGGCGTCGGGTCCCAACGCCCAGACCATGGCGAGCGCGTGGTCGAGCCCGCCGAAGTCGAGCTCGATCCGCAGCCACCCCGGCCCGTCCGGGCGCTCGGCGCGCACCTGGAGGGCGCGGTCGACCAACCTCGCGCGCACGGCCTCGCGCACCCGCACGTCGGCGACGAGGCCCGGGAACCCCGCGGAGAAGCGGGCGCGCCGCTCCTCCCACACCCGCTCCAGGTCGACACCGGTGGGACGCTCGGCGGGCTCGGGCAGCTCCTGCACCTCGCGCATGCGGGAGACGCGGTAGGTGCGGTCGGCGCCGTCGCGGGTGGCCAGCAGGTACCACTTGCCCTGCGCGCTGACGAGGCCGATCGGGTCGACCGTGCGCCACCGCGGCTCGGCGTCGCCGGCCGCGTACCGGATGCGCACCTTGTGCCCGGCGAAGACGGCCCGCCGCAGGTCGTCCAGCACCGCGCAGTCCTCGCCGCCCGCGGTGCGGCGCGGGATCATGCCGTCGGGCCGCACCAGGATCCGGCCGGCCGCCTCGGTGGTGGCGTCGCGCTGGGGCTCGGGCAGCGCCGCCACGACCTTGCGCATCGCGGACGCGAGGGCGGGCGCCATCCCCGGGGCCGACGCCGTGGTGCGCGAGCCGGCGACGACGAGGGCGAGCGCCTCCTCCGAGGTGAGGCCCGTGAGGTCGGTGCGGTAGCCGGGCAGGAGCGCGAAACCCCCGTGCCGCCCGCGCTCGGCGTAGACCGGGACGCCCGCAGCGGAGAGCGCTTCGATGTCGCGCAGCACGGTTCGCGGGGAGACCTCCAGCTCGCCGGCGAGCTCCTTCGCGGACATCCGCCCGCGGTGCTGCAGCAGCAGCACGAGCGACAGGAGGCGGTCGGCGCGCACGGTCGGAGGATGCCAGAAATACATGACAGTTGGTGTCGTGTATCGGCGGCAGGCTTGTCCGCATGACGACGACAACGCAGACCACCGACCCCCGCCCGCTCTACGACGGCGCCCTGGCCTGGGCGCTCGGGCTGGTGCGCGGGGTCCGCACCGACCAGCTCACCCTGCCCACCCCGTGCTCGGAGTTCGACGTCCGGGCGCTGCTCGCCCACCTCGTCGCCACCCCGCAGCGCGCGGCGGCGGTCGGGCGGGGTGAGGACCCGTTCTCGGTGCCGTCGAGCGCGCCGCAGCCGCCCGGCGACGACTGGGCAGGCGCCTACGCGGAGGCGGTCGACGTCGTGCGGGCCGTGTGGCGCGACCCGGAGCTGCTCGACCGCCCGGTCCGCGCGCCGTTCGGGCAGGTGCCGGGCCGCGCCGCGCTGATGGCGTACACGTCCGAGACGCTCGTGCACGGCTGGGACCTCGCCGTGGCGACGGGCCGGCCCGCCGAGGCCGATCCCGCGATCGTCGAACCGGTGCTGGCGGCCATGCAGCGGTTCCTGCCCGCGGAGCCGCGCGGTGGGCGCGTGCCGTTCGAGGCGCCGGTGCCACCGCGCGACGGCGCGGGGCCGACCGAGCGGCTCGCCAACTGGTGCGGTCGCGCCACGCCGTGATCGTGGCCACGGCCGTCCGACGGCGCGGCCCTTGACGGGGTTCGGGCGCCCGATGGAGGGTGGGAAACCGATTACCCGATCAGCGGAAAGCGCATGCTGAGCCGAGGAGGCCCATGTCGGACCGCACCGAGCGGTACCGCGTCGCGATCGTGGGCGCGGGGAGCATCGCCGGGCACCGGCACGTGCCCGCCCTCCGCGCCCACGGCGACCGCACCGAGCTGGTGGCGGTCGTCGACGTCGACGGCGACCGCGCCGCGGCGTTCGCGGCCGAGCACGGGGTCGCACACCACCACACCGACGTCGGCGCGATGCTCGCCGAGCACCGGCCGGACCTGGTGGTCGTCTGCACGCCGCCGGCGGCGCACCGCGCCGGGGTGGCGGCCTGCCTCGAGGCGGGCGCGTGGGTGTGGTGCGAGAAACCGCCGGTGCTGTCGCTCGCCGAGTACGACGAGCTCACCGCGCTGGAGCGCGACGGCGGGCCCTATGTCGGCTACGTGTTCCAGCACCGCTTCGGGTCGGCGGCGCAGGCACTGCGGCGGCAGATCGCCGACGGCGCGCTCGGGCGCCCGCTCGTCGGCGTCTGCCACACGCTCTGGTACCGCGACCACGCCTACTTCGAGGTGCCGTGGCGCGGGAAGTGGGACACCGAGGGCGGCGGGCCGACGATGGGCCACGGCATCCACCAGATGGACCTCATGCTGTCGCTGCTGGGCGACTGGGAGGAGGTCCGCGCCATGATGGGCACGCTGGACCGCGCGGTGGAGACCGAGGACGTCTCGCTCGCCGCCGTGCGGTTCGCCTCCGGCGCACTCGTCTCGGTCGTCAACAGCGTGCTGTCGCCGCGCGAGGAGAGCTACCTGCGCCTCGACTTCACCGACGCCACCGTGGAGGTCTCCCACCTCTACGGCTACGGCAACTCCGACTGGCGCTGGACGCCCCGCGCCGGCGTGGCCGACCCGGGCTGGCGGCCCACCGACGACGTGCGCAGTTCCCACACCGCCCAGCTCGCGCACCACCTGCGCGCCATGGACCGGCGCGAGCGGCCCCCGGCGAGCGGCGCCGACGGGCGGCGCAGCATGGAGCTGATCACCGGCCTGTACCAGTCGGCGATCACCGGCCGCCCGGTGCTGCGCTCCGAGCTGGTGCCCGGCAACCCGTTCTACGACCGGCTCGACGGCGGCGGCCGGTACGCACCCGAGACCGCGGAGGTGGCTCGATGAGCGCGCTGACCGTCACCCACGAGCACGGCCTGCGGATCGGCGTGGCGGTCGGGGCCGTCGAGATCGCCGCGTACGTCTACGGGGAGGACATCCCCGCCTTCGAGTCGCCGAAGCCGTACCTGCACCCGATGCGCACGCTGTCGGGGGCGCTCGTGTCGGCCTACCGGCCGCACGACCACCGCTGGCACAAGGGCCTGCAGATGACGTGGTCGCACGTGTCGGGCCAGAACTTCTGGGGCGGGCGGACCTACGTGTCAGGGCAGGGCTACGTGCCCAGGGACAACGTCGGCGCGATGCGGCACGACGCGTTCGACGTCATCGACCTGACCGGCGACGAGCTGACGCTCGCCGAACGGCTCACGTGGGTGACCGCCGCGGGCGAGGAGTGGGTGTCCGAGCACCGCAGGCTGCGCTTCCACGACGTCGACCCCGCCCGCGGCACCTGGACGCTCGACTTCGCCACCCGGCTGACCAACATCCGCGGCGAGGACCTGCACCTGGGCAGCCCCACCACCGCCGGCCGGTTCAACGCGGGCTACACCGGCTTGTTCTGGCGCGGCCCGCGCGGGTTCACCGGCGGCGAGATCATCACCTCCGACGGGGGCGGCCCGGAGGCGATGGGCACGTCCGCCTCACCGTGGCTGGCCTACACCGGCGAGAACGACGAGGTCGACGGCGGCGCCACCGTGCTGGTGTTCGCGGGCTCCACCAGCCGGGGCAAGATCACCTGGTTCGTGCGCAACGACCCGTTCCCGGCGATCAACCCCTCGCCCGCGTTCCACGAGGAGATCACGCTGGCCGATGGCGAGGAGCTGGAGCTCGCGCACCGGGTCGTCGTCGCCGACCGGATCTGGGCGCGGGAGGAGATCGAGCGCTTCGCCGCGGAGCGCGCGCCGTGACCCCCCAGCTGCCGGGCGCCGTGGGCCTCACGGCGCTGCGCGTCTACGAGTGGGAGGCGCCCAACGGGCTTGCCGGCGGCTCGCCGCACGTGCACCTGTGCTGCACCGAGGGCTACGTCGTGGTCGGCGGGGTCGGGCGCGTGCAGACCATCACGGCCGCGGGCTTCGCCGAGACGCCGCTGCGGCCCGGCGACGTCGTGTGGTTCACCCCCGGCACGATCCACCGCGCGGTGAACGGCGGCGACCTGCGGCTGCTCGCGATCATGCAGAACAGCGGGCTGCCCGAGGCCGGGGACGCGGTCCTGACGCTGCCCCCGGAGCACCTCGCCGACCCGGACGCCTACGCGCGGGCCGTCCGCATCACCGGCCCGGGCGGGCCGTCGCCGCAGCGGGCGCTGGCGCGCCGGGACCTCGCGCTCGCCGGGTTCGCGCGGCTGCGCGAACGCGCGGAGGCGGGCGACGGCGCCGCCCTGGAGGAGTTCTACGCCGCCGCGGCCGCGCTCGTGCGGCCCCGGCTCGCCGGCTGGCGCGAGCGCTGGGAGCGGGGCGCGGCCGCGGCGAGCCGGCGCACCGGTGAGCAGATCGACGCGCTGGCCGCGGGCGACCACGGCCACCTCCGGCAGGCCGCGGTGGCGCGCATGGAGCAGCCCCCGCAGACCACGCTCGGCATGTGCGGCTACCTGTCCCCGTACGACCCGGCCCACCTGCGCCGACCTCACCAATCGTGAGTGCGCTTCACCCCGCCGGCGCCTGTTGACGTGCACCCGGGGGGTGTGAAGTCGCCCCGAGGGGCCGGGCCGCGCGGGCCTTCGGCACTTCGGACGACAGCCGCGGTGATCGTGCCGGCGCACGCGCCGCGCCCATGCGGGGGAATGCGCATTCCTGCAGGGCACGGGCGGGGTAGGCTCGTCCGACGCGAACCGGTCGGCGGCGCGCGGACCCGAGCGTGGCGTCCGGTGCCTCCACCCGCGTGGCCACGGAGGGAGGCCTGAGATGAGCGAGCGCGGCGAACGGACCCCCGGCGCGTCGGTCACCCTGCTCGACGTCGCCAAGGCGGCGGGGGTCTCCCTGGCCACCGCGTCGAGGGCGCTGAACGGCAGCACCCGGCGGGTGCGCCCCGACCTGCAGGAACGCGTGCTCGCCGCGGCCGAGGCCCTGCACTACTCCGCCAACGCGCAGGCGCAGGCGATGGCGAGGGGCCGCACGAACATCGTGGGGCTGGTGCTCTCCGACGTCGCCGACCCCTACTTCTCCTCGATCGCGGCGGGCGCGATCCGGGCCGCCGAGGAGGAGCACCTCGTGGTCACGATGGCGTGCACGTTCGGGCGCGAGGAGCGCGAGCTCGACTACCTGGCCGCGCTGCGCGGGCAGCGCGCCCGCGCCGTGATCATCGTCGGGAGCAGGGTGCAGAACCGCGAGCTGCTCGACCGGCTGGCGGCCGAGGTGCGCGCCTTCGAGCAGGCCGGTGGGCGGATCGCGTTCGTGAGCCAGCGCAAGATCCCGGCCGACACGGTCGTGGTGGAGAACCGGGGCGGCGCGCGGGCGCTCGCCGAGGCGCTGTGCGGGCTCGGCCACCGGCGGTTCGCCGTGCTGGCGGGCCGGGCCGACCTGCTGACCGCCCGCGACCGCACCGCGGGGTTCCGCGAGGGCGTCACCCGCGCCGGTGGGCGGATCGACCCCGGCGACGTCGTGTACGGCGGGTTCACCCGCGACGGCGGCTACGAGGCGATGAACGAGCTGCTCGACCGCGGCACGGAGGCCACCTGCGTCTTCGCGGTCAACGACGTGATGGCCGTCGGCGCGATGGCCGCCCTGCGCCACCGCGGGGTCGCGCTGCCGTCGGAGATGGCCGTCGCCGGGTTCGACGACATCGCCACGCTCCGCGACGTCACGCCCGCCCTCACCACGGTGCGCCTGCCGCTCGAGGAGCTCGGCACGGCCGCGGTGGAGATGGTGCTGGCGGAACCGGCCGACCAGCCACGGGTGCGGCGGGTGCGCGGCGAGGTCGTGCTGCGGGAGAGCACCCCACCGCTTCAGGCGCCGCGCGCGTAGCGTCCCGGGGTGGTGCCCACGAGCTTCGTGAAGTGCCGGTGCAGGTGCGCCTGGTCGTGGAACCCGACGTGCGCGGCGACCTGCGCCGGCGGCTCGCCGTCGAGCAGCCTGCGCCGGGCTGCTTCCACGCGCCTGCCGATGAGGTAGCGGTGCGGCGGGAGGCCGAAGGCCTTGGTGAAGGAGCGCACCAGGTGGGCGGGGTGGGCGTGCAGCCGCTCGGCCGCCTCGCGCAGGGCGATCCCGGGCACCACGTGCGCGTCGAGCAGGTCGCGCAGGTCGGCGGCGAGCCGGTCGGGCGGCGGGGGCGGCGCGGGGGCCCGCAGGTGGCGGCGGATGCGGTCGCCGATCAGGGCGAGCCTGCTCTCGGCCTCCAGTGCGGCCCCGGGTGACTCCAGGACCCGGTGCAGCTGGTGCACGCGCGTGCGCAGCAGCGGGTCGACGAGCGCGGGCGCGTCGACGGCCGCCCCGATGAGCGCGGTGTCGAGCACCTCGGTGTCGAGGTAGAGGACCCGCTTGCGGAACCCGTGCGGCGTCGCGGAGCGCCCGGTGTGGGAGACGTGCGGCGGCAGCAGGGTGACGCCGGGGCGCAGGGCGCCGTGCTCGTGCCGGTCGAGGTCGTAGCGGATCGCGCCCTCGTCGACGACGAGCAGCGTCCAGGTGTCGTGGGTGTGCTCCGGGTACGCGTGGTCGGTGAACCACGCGTGGAAGACCTCGACGATGCCGGGCACCCGCGGTGCCCACGCCCGCACGGCAGGCACGTCAAGAACGTACAAGACCGGCACCGCCCGTGGCGGGCACGCTCGACCCGTGCGTTTCGACACCAAGATCGCCGTGTTGCTGCGCGACGACCTGGAGGTCTGGCAGCGCCTGAACGTCACCGCGTTCCTCGCGAGCGGGATCGCGGCGAACCCCGAACTGCTCGGCGAGCCGTACACCGACGCGGACGGCACGCTGTACACGCCGATGTTCCGCCAGCCGGTGCTCGTGTTCGCGGGTGACTCCGACGTGATGGCCGCGGCCCACCAGCGCGCCGTGCGCCGGGGGCTGCCGACCGCCGTCTACACCGAGGAGATGTTCACGACCACCCACGACGAGGCGAACCGCGCGGTCGTCCAAGCGGTCGCCCGCGACGACCTCAAGCTGGTCGGGCTGGCCGTGCACGGGCCGCGCAACGCGGTCGACAAGGTGGTCAAGGGCGCGAAGCTGCACCCCTGACCGGCGAGTCGCGCCCTCAGCGCCCGCGAGTCGCGGGCTGGGTGCGGGCGAGTCGCGCCCTGGACCCCGGCGAGTCGTGAGCTCGTGCGGGTGAGTCGGGGTCCGGGCGCGGGTCGGAGGCCGGGCGCCCGTCGACGGTCACGGCTCGTCGGTCTCCGGGGCCAGCGCCCAGACCGCGGCGTAGAGCACGATCCCCATGCCGAAGCCGAGCACGGTGACGGTCACCAGGCCGATGCGGATGATCGCGGCGTCCACGCCGAGGCTCTCGGCGAGCCCGCCGCAGACCCCGGCGATCATGCGGTCGTTGCGGCTGCGGCGCAGCCGGAACTTCGGCTTGGCGGGTTCGGGGGCCGGCCCGGCCTGCGGCGGCACGTCGTACGTCGGGGCCGCGCCGATGACCGGGTCGCCGTCGACGGTGATGCGGGTGGTCGATTCGGTGCTCGAGTCCATGCCTCGAGCCTGCCGCCCGCACGCGGCCGTGACCTCGGGGTCGGCCCCCGTTCCGACCCGGATCCGGCCCCTTAAGGAGCGCCGCCGCCGGGTCAGGGGAGCTGCCGGCGGGCTCCCGCGCCCCGATAGCGTCTGCGGCGTGGCTGCCTCCATCACCCTGGTCGCCCGGCTCGCCGCGTCGGCGGCAGACGCCCGGCGCGGCGTCGTCCGGCTGCACCCCGAGGTCATCGACGCGCTGGGGCTGCGCTCGTGGGACGCGGTGACCTTGACCGGGGCCCGCGTGACCACCGCGATCGTCGCGCCCGGGACCGGGCCGGCCGGCCAGGCGACGCTGGACGACGTCACCCTGTCCAACGCGGGCCTCACCGACGGCTCGCCCGTCGTGGTGGCCCCGGCGACCGTGCAACCGGCGCGGCGCGTCACGCTCACCGGGTCGCGGCTCGCCCGGGCGGCGCTCACCCCGGAGACGATCCGGCTGGCGCTCGTGGGCAAGGTCGTGACCGCGGGCGACGCGGTGTCGCTGCTCCCCCAGGACGTCGTGCCCGCGCCCGGCTCGAACGCCTCCGCGGCCCGGCAGCGCGTCTCCGGCGCGCTGGGCAGCGCGTGGACCACGGAGCTGCTCACCGTCGCCTCCGTCGACCCCGCGGGCGCGGTGGCGGTGAAGCCGAGCACGGTGGTGGGCTGGGAGGGCGGCCCGGACACCGGCGCGACGCTCACCGGGGCCCCCGCGCCGGCGACGAGCAGCGCCACCGCGCCCGCGCCCCCGCCCGCAGCGACCTCCGGTGAGCCGACCGAGCCCGCCCCGCCGCCGATCGAGGAGCTGGTCGGCAACACCGGGGCCGCGCGCAAGCTCGTGGAGTGGCTGGAGCTCACGTTCGACCGGCCCGACCTGCTCACCCGCCTCGGCGGGTCGCCCCGCCTCGGCGTCCTCCTCATCGGCCCGGAGGGGGTCGGCAAGCTGACGCTCGCACGCAGCGCGGCCGCCGCCGTCGGCGCGAACACGGTCGAGCTGTCCGGGCCCGGGATCGCGGCGCTGGAGGCGGGGACCGCGTCGCAGCGGCTGCACGAGATCATCGGCAAGGCGCGCACGGGCGGCCGGACCGTCCTCGTCGTCACCGACGTCGAGGCGCTGCTGCCCGCCAGTTCGCCGCCGCCGCTCGCCACCGTCGCGCTCGACGCGCTGCGGGCCGCCGTGGCCACGCCGGGGCTCGCGCTGGTCGCGACGACCTCGGCCCCGGAGTCGGTCGACCCGCGGCTGCGCGCCCCCGACCTCGTCGACCGCGAGCTGGGGCTCGCCCTGCCCGACCTGCGCACCCGCGTCGAGCTGCTGCGCCGCCTGCTGGACGGCGTCCCGCTCGCCGACGACGTCGACCTCAAGGCCGTGGCCGAGCGGGCGCCCGGTTTCGTGGCCGCCGACCTCGCGGCCGTGCGCCGGGAGGCGGCCGTGCAGGCCGCGCTGCGCCACCCGGGGGAGGGCGAGCCGCGGATCTGCCAGGAGGACCTGCTCGACGCGGTCGGCTCGGTCCGGCCGATCTCGATGTCCTCGTCGGACACGCTGCAGACCGGCGGCATCACGCTCGACCAGGTCGGCGACATGGCCGAGGTGAAGCAGGCGCTGACCGAGTCGGTGCTGTGGCCGCTGCAGTACCCCGACTCGTTCGCCCGGCTCGGGGTCGCGGCGCCGCGCGGGGTGCTCGTCTACGGCCCGCCCGGCTGCGGCAAGACGTTCCTGCTGCGCGCGCTCGCCGGCACCGGCCAGCTGAACGTGTTCGCGGTGAAGGGCGCCGAGCTGCTCGACAAGTACGTCGGCGAGTCCGAGCGCGCGGTGCGCGAGCTGTTCCGCAAGGCCGCCGACGCCGCGCCGGCGCTCGTCTTCCTCGACGAGGTGGACGCGCTCGCGCCCCGGCGCGGCCAGTCGTCGGACTCCGGGGTCGCCGACCGGGTCGTCGCCGCCCTGCTCACCGAGCTCGACGGGGCCGAGCCGCGCCGGGACGTGGTCGTCGTCGGCGCCACCAACCGGCCGGAGCTGATCGACCCGGCCCTGCTGCGCCCGGGACGGTTGGAGCGGCTCGTGTACGTTCCGCCGCCGGACGCGGCCGCGCGGGCCGAGATCCTGCGGGCGGCGAGCCGCCACACCCCGCTCGCGCCGGACGTCGACCTCGACGCGCTCGGCGCCGAGCTCGAGGGCTACTCGGCCGCCGACTGTGCCGCGGTGCTGCGCGAGGCGGCGCTCACCGCGATGCGGGAGTCCCTCGACGCGGCCGAGGTGACGAGCGCGCACATCGCCGCCGCCCGGGCCGCGGTGCCGCCGTCGCTCGACCCGGTGCAGCTCGCCGAGCTGCAGGCCTACGCCGAGCGCCGGCTGACCTGAGCCTTCGGATCAGCGGCCGTAGTCGGCCGTGACGATCACGATGATGCCCGGCGAGGCGTTGCGGATGCCCTCGAAGCGGGGGTTGGCCCGCATCCCGAACCGCTCGGCCAGCGCCTTCGCCGAGGCCTCCTCGTTGGTGCCGGGGCGGTAGTACACCGTGGAGGTCGGGATGATGCCGTGCGGGTAGTTGCCGACCTCGTCGATCGGCCACCCCGCGCGGCGGAAGTCCTCGGCGGCCCGGCTGGCCAGGCCTGCGATCGTGCTGTTGTTGTAGACGCGCAGCGGCAGGCGCGCGACGCTCACACCACCGCCGCCGCCACCACCGCGGGCCCCGGCGTCGCTGCCGGTGTTGGCTCCGCTGCCGCCACCACCACCGCCACTCGGCGCGGGCGCCGCCTGAGGCGCGCCGCCGCCACCCGGGGCGGGGGCGGGCGCCTGCCGCGGGGCGGCCTGGGCCTCCCCGGGACCCGGAGCGGGGGCCGGGGCCCCACCGGGGGCCGGGGCGGGAGCCGGGGCCGGAGCACCTGGAGCCGGAGCCGGCTCACCCGCGGGTGCGCCGGGCGCGGGGGCCGGGGCGCCGGGAGCCGGGGCGGCCTGCGGCGCGGGCGCACCGGGGGCCCCTTCGGCGGGGGCGCCCGGAGCGGGCGCCGCCTCGCCGGGCGGGACGGCCCCGGGCACCGGCTCACCGGGAACGGGCTCGCCCGGCACCGGTTCGGCGAACGTCGGCAGCGCGGCCGCGTCGGTGGGCAGCGGCTCGGTGGGCAGCTGCTCGGTGGGCGGCGGCTCGGCCGGCGGGGCGGCCGCGGGCTCCGAGGTCACGTTCGAGGCGTCGGCCGACGGGGACACCGTCGCGGTCGGGTCGCCGTTGGTCGCCATGCTCGCCAGGCCGATGATCGCGGCGACGACGGCGACGCCGATCAGCCCGAGTCCACCGAGCCGCAACGGCGAGGGACCGCCACCCGCACCTGGCGTGGTCACGAGCGGACCTCGACTGCGGTCGCGGGCTCGATCACGCTGGCCTCCGTGTGCTGGGGGGTTCCGGTCGGTGACGAGTCGCCGCGGCGACCCGGTCGGCGATCATGCTGCCGTCACCACGGCTCGATTCCCAGGCGGCGCGCCGCGCGGGTGCGCTGCCGGCTGGCGCGCAGCCTCCGGAGCCGCTTGACGAGCAGCGGGTCGGCGGCCATCGCCTCTGGCTTGTCGATGAGGGCGTTGAGCACCTGGTAGTAGCGCGTGGCCGACATGTCGAACAGCTCGCGGATCGCCTGTTCCTTGGCGCCCGCGTACTTCCACCACTGAGCCTCGAACGCGAGGATCTCGCGCTCCCTGCGGTCCAGCGCGCCCGCCGCGCCGCCGGCGGGAGCGCGCCCGCTGGATTCGGTGGCCGACTCCATCACGCTCCTCGTGGGGCTCGCTCCGGGCGAAATGACATACCTGTCATTCGCGTCGGCCATTGAACCACGGGGACCCGACGGGAACGGGGGAGGCACGCGCTGCCCGATCGGGAGACCGGGGGACCACGTAGGGTCACGCCGTGGCCGTCCGTCCCATCCGCATCATCGGCGATCCGGTCCTGCACCGGCCGACCCGTCCCGTCGAGACGTTCGACGACGAGCTGAAGCGCCTGGTCGAGGACATGTTCGACACGATGGCCGCCGCAGAGGGCGTCGGGCTCGCGGCGAACCAGATCGGGGTCGACCTGCGCCTGTTCGTCTACGACTGCCCCGACGAGGTGACGCGCACCCGCGTGCGGGGTGTCGTGGTCAACCCGGTGCTCGAGACGTCCGAGCGCCCCGAGACCATGCCCGACCCCGAGGAGGACGAGGAGGGGTGCCTCTCGGTACCCGCCGAGCACTTCCCGACCGGCCGGGCCGAGTGGGCGCGGGTCACCGGGGTGGACGCAGACGGCAAGCCGGTGGAGGTGGAGGGGCGCGGTTTCCTCGCGCGCTGCCTGCAGCACGAGACCGACCACCTCGACGGCCTGCTCTACATCGACCGCCTCGTGGGCCGCCACAAGCGGGCCGCGAAGAAGATGCTCAAGCGCAACGGGTGGGGCGTCCCCGGGTTGTCCTGGGATCCCGCCGCCCAGGCCGCCGAGGACGTCTGACGAACTACCCTCCGCCCCCATGCGGTTCTACGCCGAGCACCCGGGCCGGGCCGGCCTGCAGCTCCTGGCCGACCTGCTGGCCGTCGGGTGGATCTGGCTGACCGTGGTGGTCGCGCGCGCGGTCCACGACTTCGTGCTGTCCCTGCAGGGTCCCGCCCGCACCCTCGCCGGGGCGGGCGAGTCGATCCGCGGGGCGTTCGACGACGCGGCGCGCACCGCGGCCAACGTGCCGTTCATCGGCGACGAGCTCGAGCGGGCGCTGGGCACCGGGGCCGGGGCGGGCGACTCGCTGGTGGCCGCCGGGCAGGAGCAGATGGAGGCGATCGCCCGGATCGCGTTCGGCACGACCGTCGCGACGGTGCTGCTCGGCCTCATCCCGGTGCTGCTGGCCTGGCTGCCGCTGCGGGTGCGCTACGCGCGGCTGGCCCACTCCGCGGTCGCGGCGCGCGCCGTCGACTCCGACCTGCTCGCCCTGCGCGCCCTCACCCGCAGGCCGGTGCGCAGCCTGCTGCGGGTCGCGCCCGACCCGGCGATGTCGTGGCGGCGCGACGAGCGCCCCGTGGTGCACGCGCTCGCGGCGCTGGAGCTGCGCAGCCTCGGGCTGCGCGCCCCGAGCACGCCGCCGGACTGAGGGGTCGCCCCGCTAGCCGCCCGTCCCAGGCGCGGAGCTTCTCCGGGTTGCGGACGGCCCAGATGCGGGCGATCCGGCCGTCGGCCACCGCGAACGCCCACACCGCGACCGGGACGCCGCCCAGCCGGCCGAGCAGGCCGGGCTGGCCGTTGACGGTGGTCTCCACGAGCTCCAGCTCCGGCGCCCGGCTCGCCCACTCGACGCAGGCGTGCGCGATGCGCTCGCCGCCCTCGAGCGGGTCCGGCAACGCGCTGGCGCGGCCGCCGCCGTCGGCGACCGCGACGGCGCCCGGGTCGAGGATCGTGATCAGCGCGTGGAGGTCCTTGGCCTCCCAGGCCCGCTTGAAGGCCCGGACGAGGCCCGCCGTCGCCGCGGCGGGCGCCGGCGGCGGCTGGGCGGCACCGATCCGGCGGCGGGCCGACACGGCGAGCTGGCGGCACGCGGCGGGGGTGCGCCCCACGATCTCGGCCACCTCGGAGAACGGGTAGCCGAACACGTCGTGGAGGATGAACGCCACGCGTTCCGCCGGGGTCATCGACTCCAGCACGACCAGGAACGCCATGCTGATCGACTCGTCGAGGGTGATCCGGTCGGCCGGGTCGGCGCCGGTGGGGCCGGGCACCGGCTCGGGGAGCCATTCGCCCACGTAACGCTCGCGGCGGGCCCGCGCCGAACGCAGCACGTCGAGACAGATGCGGCCGGTGACCGTCGTCAGCCACCCGGCGGGCGAGGCGATCTCCCGCTGCTGTTCGGGCGGCATGGCGTACCAGCGGGCGTACGCCTCCTGGACCGCGTCCTCCGCCTCGGCCACGGAGCCGAGGAGGCGGTAGGCGAGGTCGGTCAGCCTGCGGCGCTCGCCCATCAGCGCGCCTGGTTCGATCATGCCGGCTCCCTCGGTCGCACCTGCCTCACCGGTACGACGAGGCGGGCGCCGCGGTTGTGAGGTTGCCGCACCACGCCCCGTGGCGTCAGCCCGCCACCGTGATCGTCTTGTCATCGGACAGGACCGGGCGGCCCTCGCCGTCGGACGGGTCGTCCTCGGTGATGCGCACCGCGTACTCGCCGGGCTCGAGCGTCACGGTGAAGGCGAACGGGGCGAACCGCTGGCCCTCCGCCGTGCCGGCGACGCCGCGCTGGACGACCTCGGCGCCGCGCAGCACCTCCCACAGCACCGTGGCCTCGAACACCGCCGCCTCGCCGCGCACCTCGACCTGTCGACCGACCCGGGCACCGTCGGCGGGCGAGTCGATCTGCACGAGGGAGCGCAGCGCGTAGGGGTCGCCGCGGCGGACCGGAGCGGAGACGTCGACGCCCCACAGGTCGCGGACCGGCGCGCCGTCGACGAGGATCCGGAGGGGGTCGGTCGCTTGCAGCGCGCCCTGCACCGTGAAGACGAGCTGTTGCACCGTGAGCTCGGCGAGCCGCTCGCCCATCCGGGCCGCTCCGGCGCCGGTGAGGTCGACGACGATCGCGCCGCCCTCCCGGCGGACCGGTTCCCGCAGCGCGGTGCCGGGCGGCCAGTACGTGCGGTAGTCGGGGTCGACGCCGGTGGGGCCGGCGAGCATCTCGCGGACCGCAGCGCTCGCCGGGTCGTCGGTGACGACGGAGTGGAATTCGCGCTGGAGCCGGGGGCCCGCCGGGGTCTCGGCCACGTAGTAGACGGGCACGGCGACCCGCGCCCCGGTCGGCGGCCGGGTCGGTGGCACGGACGGTGGCACGGACGGCTGGGGCGCCGGCTGCGTGGTCGGCACCTCCGTCGGGGATCCGGTCGCGGGCGCCCCGGCGGGGGGTGGGACCGGCTTCGGGCCGCCGCAGGCGACGACCACCAGCGCGAGAACGACGAGTGCCCGCCCCTGCCGGGCCATCCGGACCACCTCCGGCGCCAGGTTGCCGCCTGCCGGGCGCGGCGGCCGTCCGGCACGCCGCACCCGGCCGGGTGCCTCAGGAGTCGATGGCCGGTGAGGAGGCCTGCGCCCAGTAGCGGCGGGGGATGCGACCGGCGAGCCGGGCGGCGTGGCCCGCCTCGACGGCGAGCTTCATCGCGTGGGCCATCCGTTCCGGATCGCCGGCACGGGTGACGGCGGTGGCGAGCAGCACCGCATCGCAGCCCAGCTCCATCGCCTGCGCCGCCTCGGAGGCGGTGCCGATGCCCGCGTCCAGCACGACCGGCACGCCCGCCTGCTCGACGATCATCTCGATGTTGTGCGGGTTGCGGATGCCCAGCCCGGTGCCGATCGGCGAGCCGAGCGGCATGACGGCCGCGCACCCGACGCCTTCGAGCTTGCGGGCGAGCACCGGGTCGTCGTTGGTGTAGGGCAGCACGGTGAAGCCGTCGTCGACCAGCTGTTCCGCGGCGTCGAGCAGCTCGATCGGGTCGGGCAGCAGCGTGCGCTCGTCGGCGACCACCTCGAGCTTGACGAGGTCGGTCTCCAGCGCCTCGCGGGCGAGCCGGGCGGTGAGCACCGCCTCGGCCGCGGTGCGGCAGCCCGCGGTGTTGGGCAGGACCTCGATGCCCAGGCGGCGGAGCAGGTCGAGCACGCCGGTGCCGGTGGTGGCGTCGATCCGGCGCATGGCCACGGTGGTGAGCGCGGTGCCGGACGCGATCAGCGCCCGCTCGAGTACCTCGAGGTTGGAGGCGCCGCCGGTGCCCATGATGAGCCGGGAGGCGATCTTGCGGTCGCCGATCACCAGCGGCTCCGGGGCGAGGGTCGCGCCTGGGCGCAGGTCTTCGGTCATCGTCATCCTCCTTGCACCGCCGTGAGCACCTCCACGCGCGCGCCCGGGGCGAGCGCCGTGGCGGCCCAGTCGGCCCGGGGCACGACCTCGCCGTCGACGGCGACCGCGATGCCGGTCTCCGGGGCACCGAGCGCGTCCAGCGCGTCGCGCACGCACGCGCCGTCGGCGAGCTCGCGCTCCTCACCGTTGATCCACACCTGCACGTGCTACCTCCTGGCCAACCGGGTGGGGTGGAAGCCTGCTGAGCCGGCGGGCCCGGCCAGGGCGGCCCGGGACGGGTCCGCGGCCCGCACGGGTTCGGGGACGGCCTCGCCGCGCAGGAGCGCCAGCACGGCGTCGGCGGTGACGGGGGCGAGCAGCATCCCGTTGCGGTGGTGGCCGGTGGCCACGAGCAGGCCGTCGGGGCCGCGGGCGCCGATCAGGGGCAGGTTGTCCGGGCTGCCCGGGCGCAGCCCCGCTGCGCTTTCGACCAGCGCGTACTCGGCGATGCCCGGGAGGATCCGCTCGGCGTCGCGCAGCAGGTCGCGCACGCCGCCGATGGTGACCTCGGTGTCGAAGCCCAGCTCGGTCTGGGTGGCACCGACGACCAGCCCGCCCCCGTCGCGGGGGACGAGGTAGACCGGCCTGCCGTCGACGAGGGCGCGCACCGTCCGCTTCGGCGGCGGGAACGCGCCGGGCCGGTGGGCGATGCGCAGGATCTCGCCCTTGACCGGGCGGACCAGGCCTTCCAGCGCCGGGTGCAGGGCGGCCGAGTGCGCGCCCGCGGCGACCAGGACGGTGCCGGCCTCGAGGTCGCCGTCGTCGGTGCGGACGCCGGTGACCCGGGTGCCGTCGTCGAGGACGGCGCGGACCGCGCGCTGGATGATCTCGACGCCCGCCCGTTCGGCCGCGGCCCGCAGGGCGGCGAGCAGCTGCCGGTTGTCCACGGCGAGGTCGCCGGGCACCAGCAGGCCGCCGCGCACGTCGGGGCCGAGCGCGGGCTCGAGGCGGCGCATCTCGCGGCCGGAGAGCCGTTCGACCTCGCGGCCGAGGCGGGCCAGGAAGTCGGCGAGCGCCTCCAGCTCGGCGCGGTCGCCGGTGCCGGTGGCGGCGACGAGCGTGCCGTCGGTGCGGAGCCCGGCCGGCTGCCCCGCGGCGGCCCCCAGCTCCTCGGCGAAGGAGGGCCAGCGCCGGACCGCGTGCTCGCCGAGCTCCAGCAGCGCCTCCTCGCCCGGCCACGCCTCGGTGACCGGGGCGAGCATGCCGCCGGCCACCCACGACGCCCCGGAGGCGGGCGCCGGGTCGAGCACCGTGACCCGCAGGCCGGCCTCGGCCGCGCGCCACGCGCAGGACAGGCCGATCACGCCCGCCCCGACCACCGTCAACGAGTTCGACATCATCTCCGCTCCCTGCGCCGGCATGACCCGGATCAGGTTCGACGGTCGGGATCTGGTCCGATCCCCTCTCAGCCCGCCGTACGGGCTCCCGTGCGTCACCTGCAATTCACCCTACGCCCTCCCGGGGGCGGACACACCGGCCGCAGCAGCGTGCGCGCTGGTCACGACACCCCGCAAGCACGCCGCGGTTGCGCCCCCGCCGATCCGGCAGGGCAAGCCCGCCCCGCCGGGGCGGAGCGGAGGCCGAACAACCCGCCGGAGCGGAGCGGAGGCCGAACAACGCAGTAGCGTCGGGGTGTGCCTGGTTTCGACGGCGCTACCGCGCGCAAGCGACTCGACGACGCCCGCCTCTACCTCTGCACCGACGCCCGCCGCCGCACCGGCGACCTCGCGGAGTTCGCCGACGCCGCCCTGGCCGGCGGGGTCGACATCATCCAGCTGCGCGACAAGGGCCCGGACGGCCCGCTGGAGGCCCGCCACGAGCTGGCGGCGCTGGAGGTGCTCGCCGAGGCGTGCGCGCGCCACGGCGCGCTGCTGGCGGTGAACGACCGCGCGGACGTGGCGCTCGCGGCGGGCGCGGACGTGCTGCACCTCGGCCAGGACGACCTGCCCGTTCGGTGGGCCCGGCGGGTGGTGGGCGAGGAGGTCGTGATCGGGCGGTCGTCACACAGCCCGGAGGAGACGGCGGCGGCCGCGGAGGAGCCCGGGGTGGACTACTTCTGCGTGGGCCCGTGCTGGCCGACGCCGACGAAGCCGGGCCGGCCCGCCCCCGGCCTGGACCTGGTGCGCAGGGTCGCGGGGCGGAAGCCGTCGCGGCCGTGGTTCGCGATCGGGGGCATCGACCACGCCCGGCTCGACGAGGTGCTCGCCGCGGGCGCGGACCGGATCGTGGTGGTGCGCGCGATCACCGAGGCGGAGGACCCGCGGGCGGCCGCGGCGGCGCTGGCGGCGAAGCTGCGCCGCTGACGCCGCTATCGGGAGCGCAGCGCCCTTCGGGCCGCCCACCGGGCCCGGTACCAGCGGACCCACCAGACCAGGCCCGCGCTGTCGCCGCGCACGCGGCGCCGGGCGGCGGGGTGGGCCGTCGGGTCGACCGGGTCGGCGACGTGCGCCGACCGGTGCCGGGCGCGTCGCCCCAGCGCTGCCTCCACCACCGCACTCGCCTTCACCCGACCAGGTTGCCGGCGTCGGGCGCCCGTGTCGTCGCTGCGAGCGGGCATCCCCGATACCGGCTGGCCGGGATGCCCGCATGCCCGCGGCCGGGCGGGCGGCGTTCGCAAGCCGTAAGGATCTTGCGGCCCCGGCGCGGATAGCGTCCAGGCGTGCCGGCCACCGTGAGCAGGAGAACGCGCGTCGCCGGCGACCTCGCGGCGGTGTCCGGGGCGGCGCTGGGCGTGGTGGCCGCCGCGCTGGTCGGGCGCGCGCTGCTCGCCGACGGGGTGAACATCTTCCTGCCGTTCCCGCCGCTGCTCGCGGAGTGGTTGCCGCACGTCGGGCCGGGGACGCCGGCGGCGGTGGCGGTCGCGGTGCTGGTGGTGGCGCGCGGGCCGGAGCTCTCCGCCCGGCTGGCCTGGGGGCCGCTGCTCGCCGCCGGGTACGCCGCCGCGGTCACGTGGACGGTCGCGCTGGCGCTGGTGGACGGCTGGCGGCGCGGGGTGGTCGAGCGGCTCAGCAGCAGCCAGGAGTACCTGCACGACGTGCCGCGGGTGACGGACGTCGCCGCGATGCTGCGCACGTTCGCCGACCACATCCTCACCGACCGGCCGGGCTTCTGGACCACCCATGTCGGCGCGCACCCGCCGGGGGCGCTGCTCACGTTCGTGTGGCTGGACCGGCTCGGGCTCGGCGGGGGCGGGCCGGCCGGGGTGGTCGTGATGCTGGTCGGGGCGTCCGCGCCGATCGCGGTGGCGGTCGCGGTGCGGGCGCTCGGGGCCGAGGACGTGGCCCGCCGCGCGCTGCCCTTCGGCGTGCTCCTGCCGGGCGCGGTCTGGGTGGGGGTGTCGGCGGACGGGATGTTCGCGGCCGTGCTCGCGTGGGGGGTCGCGCTGCTCGCGGTCGCCTGCGCCCGGCCGCGGGCCGACGTCGTCGCCGTCCTGGCCGGGGTGCTGCTCGGCTGGTGCCTGTACCTGTCCTACGGCCTGGTGCTGGGCGCCCTGCCCGCGCTCGCGGTCCTCGTGGCGACGCGCGGGGTGCGGGCGGGCGCGCTCGCAGCCGTCGGGGCGCTCGCCGTGGTCGCCGCGTTCACCGCGAGCGGGTTCTGGTGGTTCACCGGGTTCGAGCGGGTCCAGGTGATCTACGCGGCGAGCATCGCGGCGACCCGGCCGTACGCCTACTTCGTGTGGGCGAACCTGGCCGCGGTGCTGTTCGCGCTGGGCCCGGCGGTCGTGGCCGGGCTGCGGCGGGCCCGCGGGCTCCCCGCCCGGGCCGCCCTCCTCACCGCGGCGGGCGTCGCGGCGATCCTGCTCGCCGACCTGTCCGGGATGAGCAAGGGCGAGGTCGAGCGGATCTGGCTGCCGTTCGCGGTCTGGCTCGTGATCCCGTGTGCGTTGCTGCCGCGGCCCCGGTACTGGCTGGCGGCGCAGGCCGTCCTGGCGCTGGCCGTCAACCACCTGCTGCTGACCGTGTGGTGACCGCCCACCGCACCAGGTAGACGAGCGCGGACACCGCGGCCATCGCGGCCACCAACCCCAGCCACCGGCCCAGGTAGGGCTGCTGGTCGAGCCCGGTGGCGGCCAGGTGGGTCGCCTCCCCCTGCCGCACGATCCCGGGCAGGAAGACGCAGAACGTGAGCCCGGCGCCGAGCAGCGGCACCCGCACGTGGTTGACGAGCGGCACCGGCGCCCGCGGCAGCCGGGTGAGCGCCCGGTCGACCAGGGCGCAGAGCGGGAACAGCACGAGGTCGTGCACCACGGCGGCGCCGACGAACCAGGCGAGCACCCGCGGCAGGGCCGGGTCGCCGAGCAGGAACGACGCGGCGTACGCGGCGAGGGCGAGGCAGGCCGTGCACCCGACCAGGTGGGCGGGGCGGGCGCCGTAGCGGTCGGTGAAGCGGCGCATCAGGCCTCCCGGAACTCGATCGAGCGCACCCACTTCGTGCAGCGGACGCCGGGCAGCGCCGGCACGACGATCCGCGCGGGGAAGCCGTGGTCGAGGCTCAGTTCGGCGCCGTTGACCCGCAGCGCGAGCAGCGCGTCCGGGTCGAGCACCTGCCCGGACGTCAGCGTGCTGCGGGCGAACGGGCCGTCCTCGAGCGAGGCGACGAACGCCGAGGCGGGCCGCGGCACGCCGGCGAGCGCGGCGAGGTCGCGCAGCCGCACGCCGGTCCACGTCTGCACCGTCGACCAGCCCTCGACGCACGCGATCGGCAGCCGCGCGGTGTGCTGGGGCAGGGCGGCGAGCTCGGCCATGGTGAACGTGCGCGGGGTCGCGCCCGAGAGCGCGAGCCGCCATTCGGCGGTCGGGGCGACGCCCGCGGCGGCCGCGGTGCGGTTGACCGGGAACGCGTTCGGGCCGCCGTCCCCCGTGGTCCGCCCGCGCGGCAGCAGCAGGGCGCTCGCGCGGGCCGGGCCGTCGAGCACCTGCCCGACCGACAGGGCCACGAGCAGGGCGGACCCTCCGCCGACGAGGGCGAGCGCGCCGCGGCGGCTCATCGTGGGCGGCGCCGGGTCGGGCGCCACGAGGCCGGTCTCGTCGACCGGTTCGGGCACCGTCGCCGCGAGCGGCGTGGCGAGCTCGCTGCGCAGCGAGCGGGACCGCAGCGCGCGCAGCATCGTGCCCAACTTCAGCGCCACGTGCGCGGCGAAGGCGGCGGCGAAGACCCACGCGCCGAGGTAGTGGCCGGTGTAGAAGCTGAACCCGAACACGTAGTCGTACTGGATGTTGAGCAGCCCGGTGGCGATCTCGAACAGGGTGCTGCCGACGAGCAGGAGCAGCGTCGCCCGCTCCAGCGCGTGCGCGGGCGAGCGCACGGGCGGCCAGGCGAACAGCTTCGGGATCACCGACCACAGCTTGGCCAGCACCACCGGCACCAGCGCGATCCCGAGCCCGACGTGCACGCCCTGCGTCAGCCGGAACAGCCACGACGGGCTGGATGGCCAGTCGAAGGGCGGCAGCTGCAGCAGGCCGACCTCGCCGGGCAGCCCCTGCCCCGGCCCGTAGGCGACGCGGTCGAGCAGGCCGGTGACGAGGAGGATCGGCATCCCGACGAGCAGCGCGGCGGCGAACACCGAGGTCAGCCACGGTCCGCGCAGGGGACTTCGGAAGCGAACGCTGGGCACGGGCCGACGCTAGGTCGGCTCGGCCGCCGCGGGGCCCGGATCGCCGGATCGGTGAGCGTCTCGTAAGGGTCGCCCGCCCGTGCGCCTGCATAGGCTCGTCCCATGACGGCGCGCGTGCTGGTGGTGGACGACGATGCGACGGTGCGCGACGTGGTGGGGCGCTACCTCGACGAGGCGGGCTACCAGGTCGACCTGGCCGCGGACGGCCCCACCGGGCTGCGCGCCGCCCGCGAGCGCAACCCGGACGCGGTGGTGCTCGACCTGATGCTGCCCGGCATGACCGGCCTGGACATCTGCCGGGCGCTGCGCGCGGAGGACGAGCGCCTGCCGATCGTCATGCTCACCGCCCTCGGCGAGGAGGACGACCGGGTGCTCGGCCTCGAGCTCGGCGCCGACGACTACGTCACGAAGCCGTTCAGCGCCCGCGAGCTGGTGCTGCGGATCGGGTCCGTGCTGCGCCGCTCCCGGCCGCCGGAGCCGGCGGCCGAGGTGCTGGTGGACGGGGGCCTGCGGGTGGACCCGGTCGCCCGCCGCGCCCACCTGGACGGGCGCGAGCTGGCGTTGACGACCCGGGAGTTCGACCTGCTCGCCTACCTGATGGCCCACCCCGGCCGGGCGTACACGCGCGCGGAGCTCTTGGCCGAGGTGTGGGGCTGGGAGTTCGGCGACCAGTCCACCGTCACCGTGCACGTGCGGCGGCTGCGGGAGAAGATCGAGGCCGACCCGACGCGCCCCCGGCGGATCGCGACGATCTGGGGCACCGGTTACCGCTACGACCCGACCGACGCGGATCCCGCCGACGGATGAACGTCCTCGTCGAGCTGGCCAGGGCCGCGCCGATCGCCCTGCTGTCCGCGCTGCCCGCCGCCCTGGTGGGCGGGCTCGTGGTGCACCGGATGCGGCGCCGGTCGATGACCGCCACGATGACCGCGCTCGTGCTGGTGCCGCTGTTGGCCGCCCTGATCGGGGTGGTGGCGACCAGCGGGTTCATGTACACGCCGCAGCTGGTGGGGACGGTGGCGGTGGTCGCCGTGGTGGCGGCGGTGACCGTCCCCGCGGGGATGCTCCTCGGGCGCAGCGTCGCCCGCGAGACGCTCTGGCTGCGGGAGGCCCGCGAGGCCGAGCGGCAGGCCGAGGCCGCCCGGCGGGAGCTGGTGGCGGGCATCGGCCACGACCTGCGCTCGCCGCTGGCCGGCATCCGCGGCATGACCGAGGCGCTGCTCGACGGGGTCGTTCGCCGGCCGGCCGAGGTGGAGGAGTACCTGCAGCGGATCCGCCGGGAGACGGTGCGGATGGCCGCGATGGTCGAGGATCTGTTCCAGCTGTCGCGGGCCACGTCGGCGGCGCTGCGCCTGCCGGCGGAACGGCTCGCGCTCGGCGAGATCGCCTCGGACGCGGTGGCCGCGGAGGCCGCGGCGGCGTCGGCGGCGGGCGTCACCGTGACGGCGGACCACCCGGCCTGCTGGCCGACCGTGCTGGGCAGCGACACCGACCTCGTGCGCGTGCTGCGCAACCTGCTGACCAACGCGATCCGGCACACGCCCGCAGGGGCGACCGTGCGGATCTCGGCGGGCACCCGGGGTTCGGAGGCCTGGCTCGCCGTGCAGGACGCGTGCGGCGGCATCCCGGAGGCCGACCTCGCCCGCGTCTTCGACCCCGGCTACCGCGGCACCGCCGCCCGCACGCCGGGCGAGGACTCCGGGGCCGGGCTGGGGCTCGCCATCGCGAAGGCGCTGGTGGAGGCGCAGCAGGGTGTGATCTCGGTGCGCAACGAGGGCCCCGGCTGCCGGTTCGAGATCACCCTCCCTGCCGCCGAGGTCCCGGCCCGGTAGTGCTGCGTGTGCGCGGGTCGCGGGCCCGGCGTCGGCGAGCCGCGGGCTCGATGCGCGCGAGTCGCGGGCTCGGCGTCGGCGAGTCGCGGTCTGGGTGCGCGCGAGTCGCGGTCTGCATGTCGGCGAGTCGCAGTCTGCGTGTCGGCGAGTCGCGTTCTCGATGCGGGCGAGTCGCGGGCTCGGTGCCGGCGAGTCGCACGGTGAGTGCGGGTGAGTCGCGGGGTGGGTGCGGGTGAGTCGCGTCGGGCGCACCGTCTCGCGCGGTGGCCGTCAGCGACCCCACCCCGAGGGGGTCGTCGTGACCCACCAGCGGATGGGCGGCGAGCAGGCGGATCCGCCGCGGGTGCGGATGCGGCGAGACCCACGACGAGCCCGCCGACCCGGCCGAGCACGCCGTTGCGGTGCACGACGCGGGCAGCCCTCACGCCCCGGCCGCGCGCAGTTCGGAGAAGCACCGCGGCCCCGCGTGAGCAGCCGTCACGACGAGCCCCGCCTCCGCAGCGACCTCCCGCAACGCGGCCGCACCCACCACCGCCCACGGCAGCGGCGGCCCCACGCCGTCCGGCGTGTGCACCCGCGCCGTGCCCGCCCACCGGGCCGCGGGGTCGGGGTCGGTCTCGACCAGCACGGTGCCGCCGGGCCGCAGCAGGCGCGCGGCCCGGCGCAGCAGCCGCAGCGGGTCGCCGCCGATGCCGATGTTGCCGTCGGCGAGCAGGACGTGCCGCCAGCCGCCGGGGAGCTCGCCGAACAGGTCCCGGTGCAGCACGGGGGCGCCCCGGGCGCGGCAGGAGGCGACGGCGGCGGGCGAGGTGTCCACGCCCAGTGCGGGGATCCCGCGGCGCCGCAACGCGGCCACCAGCCGCCCCGGCCCGCAGCCGAGGTCCAGCGCGGGCCCGGTGCAGCGGTCGAGCAGCCAGGCGTCATCCCCCGCGGCGTCGGCGTGCCACCGCCCCACCGCGAGCACGACCTCCGCGCCGTCGCTGCGCAGCATCCGGGCCGGGGTGCCGCGCAGCGCGGCGTCGAACGCGGCGGTCACGGCGCCGCCGCGAACGTCGGGACGCGGGCGAGCGCGGCGGCGAACCGGCCGCCCGGCGCCGCCGCGGCCACCTGGAGGGCGTCGGCGGCGGTGTCGACGTCGGTCAGCTCCGCGAGCAGGCCGACCCGCAGCCCGCCGTCCCGCAGGGCGCGCAGGGTGCGCTCCCCCGTGTCGGCGCGCGAGGTCGGCACCGGGGCGACGAGCCGGGCCGCGCGCGGGTCGCGCAACCCCAGGGCCCACCAGCCGCCGTCCGCGGCGAGCCCGAGCACGGCGTCCGTGCGGGGCGCACGGAGCCGGTCGAGGCACGCCGCGAGCAGCGCCGCGTCGGCCTGCGGGGTGTCCATGCCCAGCTGCAGCGTCGGGCGCCCGGGCAGCACCGCCGCGGTGTCGGCGTGTGCGGCGGCGATCCGCTCGCCGAGGGCGTCGCCGCGCTGCGGCAGCACCCGGGCACCGCGCAGCGCGGCCGTGAGCTCCCCGCCGCGCGCCGCCCCGGCGAGCCGGCCGGTGAACGCGACGACGAGGTCGGCGCCGGGCACCCCCGCGGCCGCGTCGATGGTGTCGAGCAGCGCGGCGGCTGCCAGGTCGGCGGCCTGCTCCGGCGTGGCGGGCGGGCACAGCCGGGTCTTCACCCGGCCCGGCTCCGGCGCCTTGGCCAGGACGATCACCGCGGCCCGGCTCACCGCAACCCCTGCGCCGCGAGCAGCCGGCTCATGTCCCTGGCCGCGCGTACCGTGCCACGGACCGAGCCGGACACCTTCGACCGGCCGCCCGCGCGCGGCCGGTAGGCGACGTCGACCTCGTGCAGCCGCCACCCCGCCGCGCCGGCGCGCAGCAGCAGCTCGAGGGGGTAGCCGAAGCCGCGGTCCGCGACGCCGAGCGCGAGCAGGTCCCGCCTGCGGCCCACCCGGATCGGCGCGATGTCGTGCACCGGGACGCCGCGGGCCCGCAGCAGGGCCGCGATCACCGCGTTGCCCGCGCGCGCGTGCCACGGCCACGCCCCCGGCGCGGGCACCCGCCTGCCGACGGCGAGGTCGGCGCGGCCGGACTCCACGGCCTCGGCCATCGGCGCGAGCGCCGCCGGGTCGAGCGAGCCGTCCCCGTCGAGGACGGCGACGACCTCGTCGCGCGCCGCCAGCAGCCCGGCGTGCACGGCGGCCCCGTAGCCGCGGCGGGGCTCGTGCACGACCCGCGCGCCGTGCGCCGCAGCGACGGCGGCGGTGTCGTCGGTCGAACCGTTGTCGACGACGAGCACCGGCCGGCCCGCCGGCAGCTCGGCCAGCACCGCGGGCAGGGCGGCCGCCTCGTCGAGGCAGGGAAGCACGATCTCCACGCCAGCGATCATCGACCCGAAAAGGCCGGTCAGACCCCTGATCGGCCCTTACCGAACGGTGACGGCCTGCTCCCGCAGCGGGTCGGTGGCGAACGCGGCGACGCCCTCGGCGAACGACACCGCAGCCGTGAACCCGAGCCGCTCCCGCGCCTTGGCCGGGTCGGCGACCACGTGCCGCACGTCGCCCGGCCGGGCCCCGCCGACGACCTCCGGCGCCGGCCCGCCCATCCGCGCCGCCAGCTCGTGGGCCAGCCCGCCGACGGTGCGCGGCTCACCGGAGCAGACGTTCACCGCCTCGAAGCCGTCCGCGTCGGCGGTCAGGGCGAGCGCGTTGGCCGCGGCGACGTCGGTGACGTGCACGAAGTCGCGGCGCTGCCGCCCGTCCTCCAGCACGCGCGGCGGCTCGCCCCGTTCGAGGGCGGAGCGGAAGATCGACGCGACGCCCGCGTACGGGGTGTCGCGCGGCATCCGCGGGCCGTAGACGTTGTGGTAGCGCAGCGACCACACCTGCCCGCCGCACTGGCGCGCCCACGCGCTCGCGAGGTGCTCCTGGGCGAGCTTCGTGGCGGCGTAGGTGCTGCGCGGGTCCGGCGGCGCGTCCTCGCCGACCAGGCCCGGCGTGAGCTCCCGCCCGCACCGCGGGCAACGGGGCTCGTAGCGCCCGGCGGCGAGGTCGGCCGCGGCGCGCGGCAGCGGCCGGACGACCCCGTGCTCGGCGCAGTCGTAGCGCCCCTCGCCGTAGACGACCATCGAGCCGGCGAGCACCAGCCGCCGCACGCCCGCCTCGTACATGGCGGCGAGCAGGACCGCGGTGCCCAGGTCGTTGTGGGCGGCGTAGGCGGGGGCGTCCGACGGGTCGACCCCGTGCCCGACCATCGCCGCCTGGTGGCACACCGCGTCCACCCCGGGCAGCAGCCGAGCCAGGAGGTCGGCGTCGCGCACGTCGCCGACCACGTGCTCGTGGGCCGGCTCCCAGCCGCCCGCCCCGTGTGCCTGCGGGAGCAGCGCGTCGAGCAGCAGCACGTCGTGGCCTTCCGCGGCGAGCCGGTCGGCGACGTGCGATCCGACGAACCCGGCCCCACCGGTGATCAACACTCGCATCGACCGAGGCTAGGCACAGAGGCGCCGCGGTGGCGCCGCCCGTTCGCAACTCGTCACATCTGGAACTTCAGGAAAGCCACATTCATGAACGTGGGCTTCGTGAATGTGGCTTTCCTGAAGTTCAGCCGTCCTCGCCCGGCAACGGGAGCAGGTTCGGCGTCGGTTCGGGGGTGGCCGGGGCGCTGGTGGGGTCCTGCGTCGGCTCGGCGCCGGGACGGGGCACGTCCACCGGGCCCGGGAGCGGGCTGGGCGGCGCCTCGGCCGACGGCTCCGGCTCGGCGGTGCGCTCCGCGCTCGGCGCGGGCCGCTCGGACGTGGGCTCCGGCTCCGTCGTGGGCTCGACCGCCGCCGGCGCACCGGGCCCGTCCGCGCCGGGCGTGAGCACCCGGCCGACCGAGGTTCCCGGAGTCCCGGTGGTGAGCGACGACCCCTTCGCCCACTCGAGGCCGGTGACGACGAGGAGACCGACCACGAACACCAGCACCGTCGCGCCCGCCCACATCCAGAACCGGTTCGGCCTGCGCAGGACCGGCTCGGTCCGCAGCACGGTGGTCTCCTGCTCGACCGGGCCGCGCTGGGCGGGCACCTCGAGCCGGACGGTCGGCTGGTCGGACAGATCGGTCCGCCGCCCGGCGGTGACGCGGACGCGGGCGAGGATGGTGTCGCGGGTCCGGTCGAGGGAGCGCTGGTAGAGCGTGGTGGCGACGGTGCTCGCGACCGAGCCGAGCGCGGCGCCCGCGACCGTGCCGGTCGCGCCGAAGTACGAGCCGAGCAGGGCGCTCGTCACCGCCGCCCCGGCCCCGGCGAGGACCTTGTTGACGGTGAGGTCCGGCGCCTTCGCGGACGCGGCCACCTCGGTTTCCCGGGTCGCACGCCCAGCGGCGGTGCTGGATCGGGGCGCAGTGGGCTGGGGCATGGCTCCTGGGACGGGTCGGGGCGGGACTGCGGGCATCGGTTCCAACGGGGATACCCACCGGAACCGATTCGAACGATCACCCTTCGTGACCGCCTTCACGTCACGCGACGGAAGTCAGCGGGCTCCGGTGGACGCCCGGAAGACGACCTCGGCCGGGACCAGCTTGTCCTCCTGCGGCGCCCCGCGGCCCTCGAGGAGGTCGATGAGCATCCGCGCGCACTCGCGGCCCAGGGTCCGCGGGCGCATGTCGATCGCCGTGATCGACGGCTCCGTCACGTCCAGCCGCGGGCCGTCGGCGCAGCAGGCGAGCAGCACGTCGACGCCGGGGTGCCGCCCGCGATCGCGCACCACGCCGAGCGCGGCGATGGCCGCGACCTCCGACGACACCACCAGCAGGTCGGTGTCGGGTTCGGCGGCGAACAGCGCGGCGGCCAGCCTGGTGTGCGCGACCGGGTCCGTGTCGCCGAACCGGCTCTCCCGCGTGGTGCCCGGCAGCCCCCGCTCGGCGCACCACTCCTCGAACGTCCGCCGCAGCAGCACCCCCCAGCCGCTGTTCGGCCCCGGCGCGATGAGCGCGGGCCGGGTGGCGCCGTGGCCGTGCGCGTGGTCGAGGATGGCGCGCAGGGCGGTGGCGTGGTCTGCCGACACCACCGGTGAGCTCGGCATCCCCGGCGGGTACAGCTCGCCGGCGACGATCGGCAGCGCGGAGCCGATGAGCGCGTGCGCGCGCAGGTCGTCGGCGATCGGGTCGGCGATGATCACGCCGTCGACGCGCGGGAGGGCCTGCCGCGGGACCTCCGGGTTGCTGGAGAGCAGGGTGAGGTCGTAGTCCTCCGGCTGGGTCACATCGAGCACGCCGGTGGTGAACTCCCGGAAGTAGGGCGAGGCGAACCGGTCGCCCGAGCTCAGGTAGTGCAGCCCGATCGCCCGCATCCGGCCGGTGCGCAGGCTGCGCGCCACCGCATTCGGCCGATATCCGAGCCGTTGCGCGGCCTCGACCACGGATTGACGGGTGGCCGCGGTCATCCGCCCGGTTCCGGCCAGCGCCTCGGATGCGGTGCTGCGCGACACCTTCGCGGCCTTCGCGACGTCCTGCAACGTCACCGGATTTCGTCGCACCTCGCGACCGTACCACCCGCATCCGAGGGTCGGCCGATTTGTTTCTCCGGTGTTGCGGCGAGGTCGCACCGGGGGCGGCCCGGATTGCCCGATGGGTCGGGCACGTAACAAGGTCGGGACGCCGTTGACGGAACGATTCGGCACTGCCTAGCGTCCCGCCGCGAGCGAGGTGCGCACTCTGGACCACGGCTCCCCGATGGCACGCGCAATTGCGGAGGGACGAAACAGAATGGCCGAGGATGCGGAGCGATCCGCGGCGGATCGAGAGCGCGACAACCACCACCAGAACGGTCAGGCAGCGGCGCATTCCCATCACCACCACGATTTCGGAGAAGGCTTCTGGGAACAGCCGCCGCGGCTCGGGAAAGGACTGGAGGGGCACGGCGCGGTCGACGACTTCAACGTCGGTCGCAAACCGGGCCCCATCTTCGTCAACCGCAAGGGCGAAGGCGGTTTCGCGGGTATCCAGACGTTCGCCAAGCTGCCGGTCTGCCTGACGCCGGAGGACCTCGTCGCGGGCGAGATGGACGTCGCGATCTGCGGCGTCCCGTGGGACGCGACGGCGGGTGGGCGCAGCGGCACCAACCACGGCCCGCTCGCGATCAGGGCCTGCGACTACAAGGGCGGGTACGGCCGCTCCCACTACTCGCTCGACGTGCGGGTGGACGCGTTCGCCGAGCTGAAGGTCTGCGACTACGGCGACTCGCCGATCCGGACCGGCAACACGGTCACGACGTTCGAGGAGATCCGCAAGTTCATCGGGACGATCGTCGACTCCGGCGTGATCCCGATCATCCTCGGCGGGGACCACGCGACCACCTGGCCGTCGGCCACGGCGGTGGCCGACCACCACGGCTACGGCAAGGTCGGGATCGTCCACTTCGACGCGCACGCCGACACCGCCCCGGATCTGCCGGGGACGCTCGCGAGCCACGGCACCCCGATGCGCAAGCTGATCGAGAGCGGCGCCGTGCCGGGCCGCAACTTCGTGCAGGTCGGGCTGCGCGGCTACTGGCCGGACGAGGAGATCCTCGACTGGATGGCCGAGCAGGGCATGCGCACCCACTTCATGGCCGAGATCAACCGGGACGGCTTCGACACCGTGCTCGAACGGGCCGTGGACGAGGCCCTCGACCAGGCCGACCACCTCTACATCTCCCTCGACATCGACGTGGCGGACCCGGCGTACGCGCCGGGCACCGGCACCCCGGAACCGGGCGGCCTCACGAGCACCGACGTGCTCACCGCCGTCCGCAGGCTGTGCGCCGAGGTCGGGATCGTCGCGATGGACGTGGTCGAGGTCAGCCCGCCCTACGACGACCGCGGGGAGATCACCGCGCTGCTGGCCAACCGCGCGGTGCGGGAGGCCCTCACCGGCATCGCCATGCGTCGCAAGGGGCTGACCGAGCGCGACTACCTGCACCCGGCATCGCTCGACCCCGGGCACCCGCGGGCCCTGCGCGCGCTGGAGGAGACCGGATGAGCGTCGTGTCACCCACCCGCCGCCCGCGCGCCGCCCTCGCCGGCGCGATCGCCGCGGTGCTGCTGCTCAGCGGCTGCGGTGGGGCCGCCGCCGGACCCGCCACCGCGTCGCCCGCCCCCACCGACGGGGTGCTGCGCCTCGGGCTGCTGGGCGACATCGGCCAGCCGCCGGACCCGGACGTCTACTACTCGGGCAACGGGCTCGCGCTGACCACCAACATGTACGAGGGGCTCGTCCGCTACCAGCCCGGGGTCGAGACCCCCACCATCGTCGAGAGCCTGGCGACGAGCTGGGAGGTCTCGCCCGACAACACCGTCTTCACGTTCCACCTGCGCGAAGGCGTGCTCTTCCACGACGGCACCCCGTTCACCTCGGAGGCGGTCGCGGCCTCGTTCGAGCGGCGGCTCGCGGTCGGGGCGGGGCCCGCCTACATGGTCGAGGACGTCGCCGCCGTGGAGACCCCGGACGAGTTGACCGCCGTGATCCGGCTCAACCGACCGAACTCGGCGTTCCTGCACTACCTCGCCTCGCCGTACGGGCCGAGGATGATCAGCCCGACGGTGCTGCGCGAGCAGGCCGGGCAGGACCACGCCCAGACCTACCTCAGCACCAACTCGGCCGGCACCGGCCCGTACCGGCTCACGGTGGCCCGGGTGGGTGAGCGGTACGAGATGCAGGCCTTCGACCGCTACTGGGGCGGCCCGCCGACGTTCACCACGATCGACCTGCCGGTCTTCACCGACACCTCGGCGATGCAGCTGGCGCTGAGCAACGGCGACCTGGCCGCGATCATCGGAGCGGTCCCGTCCGCGTCGCAGGCCAGCTACGTCGAGGACGAGGTGCTGGAGGCGTACTCGCTGCCGACCTTCCAGGTGGGCGTGCTCTACATGAACCCGAACCGCCCGTTCATGGCCACCGCGGAGGCGCGCAGGGCGATGTTCCAGGCCGTGGACTGGCGGCAGGTCATCGACCAGGTGGTGGCACACAAGGCCGAGCTCGCCACGGGCACCTATTCCCGCGGCGCCATCCCGGACGGCTCGGACGCCCGCGAGATCGTGCACGATCCGGCGCCGCTCGCCGCGTACGCGCAGACCCTCCCGCCGAACGCGCGGGGCGTGATCGTCGGGCACAGCGCGGCCAACCCGGACGACGCGCAGATCGCCAACATCATCGCTGCGCAGCTGCAGTCCCTCGGCCTGCAGGCCACGGTGACCGCCTACCAGACCTCCCAGGTCTTCGGCTCCTTCGCCGCCGACCCGGCGAACGCCCCCGACCTCTACGTAGCCTCGGGGACGTGGCCGGACGCCAACGACCCCTACATGTACGGCCACGTCTTCTGGGACCAGGACGGCGGGCTCAACCACCTGCAGTGCTACGACCCGGAGGCGACCGCGCTGCTGGCCGAGGCCGTGGCGACCGGGGACACGGCGGCCTACGTCCGCGCGGGGCAGGAGATCACCGAGGCCGCGTGCACGCCCGCCTGGGCCTACGTGAACGACTTCGTGGTGGCCCAACCCTGGCTGGGCCGGGTGGCGGAGACGCACAGCATCGCTGAGCCGTACACCCTCGACTTCCACGACCTCACGATCGAACGGATCGAGCAGTAGGGCGGCGGTGTCGGATCGCACGCCCACCGGCCCGCGCACCCGCCTGAGCGACCTCGATCGGAGGTTCTGGTGGCTGTGGTTCGCGGTCCTGGTGACCTGGACGGGCCGGTTCGTCGTCCCCTTCATGTCGCTGTTCCTCACCGGCGAGGCTGGCCTGTCCGGCTCGGCCGCGGGGCTCGTCGTGGCCGGCTACGGCGGTGGCGTGGTGCTGTCGGCGTTCGCCGGTGGGCTGTGCGCCGACCTGCTCGGCCGCAAGCGGACGCTCGTGGCGAGCCTCGTGCTGTCGGCGGCGACGCTCACGGTCGTCCCGGCGTTCGACGACCCGGTGGTGATCGCGGCCCTGCTCTGCGTCTTCGGGCTGGTCAACGGCGCGGCGCAGCCCGCGATCGCCACCTTGATCGTCGACATCGCGCCGCGGCAGCACCTGCGGGCGGCCTTCGCCTACAAGTACTGGGCGGTGAACCTCGGCTACGCCGCCGGTCCGCTGTTCGCGGGGTTGCTCGCCGACCACGCCTTCCGCTACCTGTTCTTCGGCCAGGCGGGAGTGCTGCTCGTGGCCGCGGGAATCGTGGTCGCACGCGTTCCGGAAACGCTGCCGACCACCGGTCCGACGGCTTCCGGAAAGAACGACGAGCAGGCCGCGGTCGGGATTTCCGACGTGCTCCGCGACCGGGTTTTCGTCGCGTTCGTGCTCGCGATGTTCGGCTACTCGGTGGTCTACGTGCAGTCGACCGTCGCACTGCCGCTGGCGATGGTCGACGACGGGTTCAGCACCCAGGACTACGGCTACCTGCTGACGCTCAACGGGGTGCTGCTCTGCCTGCTGCAGCTGCCGTCGGCCCGGGTGCTGGGCCGGTGGCGGCGCGAGGCCGTGCTGGTCGGGGCGCTCTGCGTCACCGCGGTCGGGGTGGGCCTGCAGGCGGTCGCGACGAGCTGGCCGGTCTACGCGCTCGCGGTCACGGTGTGGACGTTGGGCGAGATGGGCGGCCACCCGTCGGCGCAGTCGATCGCCTCCGACCTGTCCTCACCGCGGGCCCGCGGCCGGTACCAGGGCGTGTACGCGCTGGCCTTCAGCGCGGCCACGATGGTGGCGCCCGTGGTCGGCGGCACCGTGCTGGACCGCTTCGGCGCCCCCGCGCTGTGGGTCTCCTGCGCCGCGCTGTGCCTCTCGATCGCCTGCTGCCTCGCGCTCACCGCGCGCGTGCGCGAGCGGCGGATCCACGAGCTCGTCCGCGCCGACGGCGCGCGACGCGAACGCCCGCACCCGGACGCGGTTAAACCGTGATGACGTCTCTGAAAACGCGGACCGCATTAGCGCCGTCCGCCAATACCATTCGATTTCGCTGCCCGCAGTCGCAGCCCGGTGAGGTGGAGCAGATGCCCACGGAGCAGATCGCGAGAACCGTTTCCGACACCCCGGTGGCCACCGTCGAGGATCTGCACGTGTCGCTCCGCAGGCACGGCGTGCGTTCGGAGGTCGTCCGCGGCGTCGACCTGGACGTGCGGCCCGGCGAGATCCTCGGGCTGGTCGGCGAGTCCGGCTCGGGGAAGAGCGTGCTGAGCCTCGCCCTGCTCGGCCTGCTCCCCGCGTCGGCGGACCCGTGCGTGAGCGGGCGGGTGGAGGTCGGCGGCGTGGACATGCTCCGCGCGGGCGAGCCCGCCCGGCGCCAGGTCCGGCGGCTGGAGCTCGGCGCCGTGTTCCAGGACCCGATGTCCTCGCTGAACCCCACCATGCGGATCGGCGACCAGGTGCGGGAGGCGGCGGGCAGCACCGAGGAGACCGTCCGGCTCCTGCGCGCGGTCGGGGTGCCGGAACCACAGCGGCGGTTGCGGGCCTACCCGCACGAGCTGTCCGGCGGCCTGCGCCAGCGGGTCATGATCGCCATGGCGATCGCGGGCGGGCCGAAGCTCGTGATCGCCGACGAACCCACCACGGCCCTCGACGTCACCGTGCAGGCGCAGGTCCTCTCCGTGCTGCGCGCGCTGCGCGACGACATCGGCTGCAGCGTCCTGATGATCACCCACGACCTGGGCGTCGCGGGCCAGGTCGCCGACCGCATCGCGGTCGTGTACGCGGGCCGGCTCGCGGAGCTGGGCACCGCCGAGGACGTCCTCGCCCGGCCGCGGCACCCGTACACGGCGGGCCTGCTCGCCTCGCGCCTGGACCTGTCGACCGAGCGCGGGGCCCGGCTGCGGACGCTCGCCCAGGACACCGCCACCCCCGAGGAGCGCAGCACCGGCTGCGCCTTCCGCAGCCGGTGCCCCGTCGCCGTCGAGCGCTGCGCGGACGACAGCCCACCCCTGGCGGTGGTCGAACGGGCCGACGGCCCGGTGCCCCACCGCGCGGCGTGCCACGTCGCGGGCCCGGCGGCCGCGGCCCTCCCGGCGCCCGCGGAGCCCGACGCCGAGCCGGAGGGCGCGGCCGGCACGGGCGGCGCGGGGCTCGCGCTCACCGAGGTGTGGTGCGAGTTCGGGGTGCGCGACGAGCGCGGACGCAAGGCCACGCTGTCCGCCCTGCGCGGGGTCACGCTCGACGTCCGCGCGGGGGAGTCGCTCGCGCTGGTCGGCGAGAGCGGGTCGGGCAAGTCGACGCTGCTGCGCGTGGTCGCCGGCCTGCAGCGGTCCTACACCGGCCGCGTCGACGGGCCCCCGCGGGAGCGGGTGCAGATGGTGTTCCAGGACGCCGGCGCGTCGCTCACGCCGTGGATGCGGGTCGAGGAGCTGCTCGCCGAGCGGCTGGCGGGCCAGAGGCTCACCGCCGCCGAACGGCGCAGGCGGGTGCAGGACGCCCTGGACGCCGTCGGGCTGCCCGCGGCCGCCGCGACGGCCCGGCCGGGTGAGCTGTCGGGCGGCCAGCGGCAGCGGGTCGCGTTCGCGCGGGCCACCATCGTGCCGCCCGACATCCTGCTCTGCGACGAGCCGACGAGCGCCCTCGACGCCTCGCTGGCGGCGGGTGTGCTGAACCTGATCGGGCAGCTGCGGCGCCGGCTCGGGATGACCATCCTGTTCGTCACCCACGACCTGGCCGTCGCCCGCGTCGTCGCCGACCGGATCGCCGTGATGTATCTCGGCCGGATCGTCGAGATCGGGCCCGCCGACGAGGTCATCGCCGCGCCGCAGCACCCGTACACGCGGGCCCTCGTCGCGGCCGTCCCGGGGGCGGGCCGGGAGCTGCCGCAGATCACCGGGGAGCCGGCGAGCCCGCTGTCCCCGCCCACCGGCTGCGCGTACCACCCCCGCTGCCCGGACGCCGTGCCCGAGTGCACCACCACCGTGACCGGCATCCAGCTCGTCCCCACCGGCAGCGACGCGCACAGCGTCGCCTGCGTGCACCGGGGAGCAGCCTGATGACCGCCACCGCCGAGGTCACCACCGGCCCGGAGAGCCGACCGGACCGCGTCGGCCACGAGCGCGTCGGCCGGCTGCGACCCCGCCTCCCGTTCGGCGGTCGCACCGCCGACCTCGCCGTGCTCGCCCTGGTCGCGGCGGTGACGCTCGTCGCCCTCCTGGCGCCGGTGCTGGCCCCGTACGACCCGGTGCAGCCGGTCGGGCGGCTGCACGTGCCCGTCGGCGACCCGCAGCACCCGCTCGGCACCGACGGCATCGGCCGCGACCTGCTCTCCCGCACGCTGCTGGGCCTGCGCACGAGCTGGCTCACGGCGCTGGTCGTCGTCGCGATCGGCCTCGTGGTCGGCGGGCTGGTGGGGCTCGCCGCCGGCGCCGCGGGCGGGTTCGTCGACGCGCTGCTGATGCGCACCACGGACCTGTTCCTCGCCCTGCCCTCCACCCTGGTCGCGGTGGCGGTGGCCGCCGCGCTGGGGCCGGGGCTGCTCAACACGGTCATCGCGATCTCGATCGTCTGGTGGCCGTTCTACGCGCGCATCGTCCGCGGGGAGGTGCGCAGCCTGGTCTCCCGCCCGCACGTCGAGGCGGCACGGATGGCGGGCGTGGGCCCGGTGCGCCTGGTGCGCAGGCACCTGCTGCCCGGGGTGGTCCCCTCCGCCGTGATCACGGCGAGCCTCGACGTCGGCAACGTCGTGCTGGTGATGGCGAGCCTGTCGTTCCTCGGGCTCGGCCAGCCCGCCCCGGCGCCCGAGCTCGGCGCCGACACCGCGCGCAGCCTCCCGGAGCTGCTCGCGCACTGGTGGATCCCGGCCATCCCCGGCATCGCGGTGCTGGTGCTGAGCCTCGTGGCCAACCTCGGCGGCGACGCCGTGCGCAACCTGCTGTCCGGACGGAGGTAGCCGCCGTGATCCGGGTCCGTTTCCTCGCCGGCCGGCTCGCCGCCCTGGTGGCGCTGGTCGGCGTGCTCACGATCGTGCTGTTCGCGCTGCAGGAGATCTCGGGCGCCGACCCGGTCGCGGCCACGCTCGGCCCCAACGCGTCCCCCGAGGCGGTCGCCGCCGAACGCGCCCGGCTCGGCCTGGACGCGCCCGCGTTCGAGCGGTACCTGCACTACGTCGGCGGGCTGCTCATCGGGGACATGGGCACCTCGTTCCGCACGCGGCGTCCGGTCTCGAACGACATCGCGACGTACCTGCCCGCCACCGTGGAGCTGGTGTCGCTCGCGTTCGTGGTCGCGCTCGTGCTGGCGGTCGCGTTCGCCGTGCTGAGCGTGCTGCGCGTGCGCGGCGCCGGGGTCGTCCGCGCGGCGCTGTTCCTCGGCTCGACCGCGCCGACGTTCCTGCTGGGGATCTTCGGCCTGGTCGTCTTCTACCAGCAGCTCGGCTGGCTGCCGGGCAGCGGGCGCACGAGCGCGTCCGAGCCTGCGGGCCCGACCGGCCTGCTCGTGCTCGACGGGCTGCTCACGGGCGACGTCGGGTTGAGCGTCGACGCGCTCGAGCACCTGCTGCTGCCCGCCGTCGTCCTGGCCGTCTCACCCGCGCTCGCGATCGGGCGGGTGCTGCGCTCCAGCCTGCTGACCACGCTCGAGACCGACCACGTGCGCACGGCGCGGGCGAAGGGGCTGACCGAGCGCGCGATCGTCACCCGGCACGTCCTGCGGAACTCGGTGAACGCGGCGCTGTCGATGACGGGCCTGCAGCTCGGGTTCATGTTCGCGGGCGTGCTCGTCGTCGAGAACGTGTTCAGCTGGCCGGGGCTGGGCAGCTACCTGAGCGCGAGCATCCCGGTGGCGGACTTCCCCGCCGTCGCCGGCGTCACGTTCGTGCTCGGAGTGGTCTACATCGTCGCCAACACCGCGGTCGACGTCCTGCAGACCGCGGCGGACCCCCGGATCGCGCTGTGACGGGGGTGGTCAGCCGTCGCGGGGCTCGTCGGGCGGCACGGCCGGGTGGCGCAGCCCGCCGTGCCCCGGGGGCAGCGCCGACCGCAGCACCGGCCAGGAGAGCGCGACGCACAGCGCCACGAGCGGCCAGGTGAGCACCGTGCGGGCCACGCCGAGCGCCACCACCGCGTCGGCCACGTAGAGGGGGATGAACACCGCGAGCCGCACCAGGTACTGCCCGACCCACACCCAGCTGGCGCGCTGGTAGCCGCGCAGGAGGTCGGGGTCCCGGCGCCAGCGCGTGCGCTGCCCGAGCACGGTGCCCACGACCAACCCGAGCAGCGGCCAGCGCACCACGATGGAGACGGCCCAGGCGAGCGCGCTCGCGGCGTTGCTCGCGATCTGCACCAGGAAGAAGTCGACGGCGCGGCCGGTGTAGAGCGCGATCAGGGCCGCCACGGCCACCCCGAGCAGGCCGAGCAGCACCGCGCGCGGCCGGTCGCCGCGGACGAGCCGGACCACCGCGACCACGGCGCCGACGAGCACGGCCGCCCCGCCCGCCCAGGCGACGGACGACGCCCAGCCCGCGGCGTCGGCGACCGTGTAGGCCACCACGAACGCGACGACCGGCACGGTGGCGTCGACGGCGCCACCACGTCCGCCGAGGACCTCGGCGAGACCCGGTTCGACCGCGTCCTTCCGGCTCCCCATGAGCTAAGGGTGCCCTATCTCCACGATTGGATCACCTCTACTGGCGCATACCGCCGGTACTGGGCGATATTGGAGGATGCGCTGCCCGTCGGCGAGGTGACGGGGATGTGAACGAAGGGAGGCGATGGCCGATGAGACCCATCAGCAGCTTCCTCGCGCTGGGGGACAGCTTCACGGAGGGCTTGGACGACTGGCGCCCCGACGGTACTCCCCGCGGCTGGGCCGACCGGGTTGCGGAGCACCTGAGTGCCACCCGCCCCGGGTTCCGCTACGCCAACCTCGCCGTACGCGGAAAACTCCTCGACGAGATAGTCGAGGAGCAGGTCCCGGTGGCCGAGCGATTGCGTCCCGACCTGATCACGTTCTGCGCAGGCGGGAACGACATCCTGCGGTTCTCCTGCGACACCGACGACCTGGCCCGCCGCTTCGACGCCGCACTGGAGCGCGTCACCGCGACCGGGGCGCACGTGCTGGTGTTCACCGGCTTCGACCTCGGCCGGATGCACCCGATCCTGCGCAGGCTGCGCGGTCGCGTGGCCTGCTACAACGAGTTGATGCGCGCCAGCGCGGAGCGCCACGGCAGCACCGTGGTGGACCTGTGGGGCATGGCGCCGCTCGCCGACCCGCGCGCCTGGGGCCGCGACCGGCTGCACCTCACCTCCGAGGGGCACCGCCGGGTCGCGCTCCGCGTGCTGGAGGCGCTCGGTGAGCCCGTCACCGAGGACTGGCGCACCCCGCTGCCCGAGATGGAGCCCACACCCTGGCGGGACTGGGTCCGGGAGGACCTGCGCTGGATGCGCGAGCACGTCGTGCCGTTCCTCCGCAGGCGACTGCTGGGCGACCCGCGCAACAACGGGTACCGCCCCAAGCGGCCCGAGCTGCAGCCGCTCGAGTCTCCCTTCGGCAAGACCACCGTCGCCGGCTGAGCCGGGCGGCGACGTTCAGGAAAGCCACATTCATGAAGCCCAGCTTCATGAATGTGGCTTTCCTGACGTGTGGCCTCAGGAGCGGGGCAGGCCGATCCCGTCGGCCACCCGGTCGACGTGGAAGTCGCCGTCGCCGAAGGCGAGCGCGCTGCTCATCGCGTGCCCCAGGTAGTGGTGCAGGTGGTGCTCGGCCGTGAAGCCGATGGCCCCGTGCACCTGGTGCCCGAGCGCGCACACCCGCTGGTAGGCGTCGCTCACCCAGGCCTTGGCCACGGCCACGGTGAGCGCGACCTGGTCGGGGTCCTGGCCGGGTGCGGTGAGCCGCCAGATCGCCTCGAACGCGATGAACCGCGCGGTGAGCACGTCGATGGCCATGTCGGCGCAGTGGTGCTGCACCGCCTGGAAACCGCCGATCGGGCGGCCGAACTGCTCGCGCTGCCCGGCGTACTCCACGGTCATGTCCAGCACGCGCTGGGCGCCGCCGACCATCTCGGCGCACGTCGCCGCCGCCCCGAACGCGGACGCGGTCGCCGCGACGGCCGGGCCGTCGGCGAGCACCCGCTCGGGCGGCACCACCACGCCGGAGAAGCGGACGTCGTCCTGCTCGGCCGGGCCGACGACGTCGAGCGGCTCGGTCGTGACCCCGGGCGCCGAGCGGTCGACGAGGTAGGCGTTCCGACCGGCGACGACCAGCAGGTCGTCCACGGCGTGGGCGTACGGCACGAACCGCGCGGTGCCGTCGAGGACGTGCCCGTCGCCGGACGGGCCAGCGGTGACGTCCGCCCCGTCGGCGTAGGCGATCGTCCGGCCCTCGACGATCCCGGGCAGCCAGCGCTCGCGCTGCTCGGCGGTGCCGTGCCGCTCGATCGTGGCGGCGCAGACCAGGGTGTGCAGGAACGGGCTCGGCGCCTGCGCCACGCCCATCTCCTCCAGCAGCAGGCACCCCTCGAGGAACCCCTCGCCCACGCCGCCGTACGCCTCCGGGATGGCGAGCCCGGTCCAACCGAGCTCGACCACCTCCTTCCACAGGTCCGCGGAGAACCCGCCGCCCACCGTCGTGCGGTCGGCGAGCACCTCGCGGGCGGTGGACCGGATGAGCTCCTGGTCCTCGGTCAGGGTCAGGTCCATGCGGTGTCCCGGGTCAGTTGGCGGGCGGGATCTTGTCCGAGCGCACCCAGACGCCCGGCTGTTCCTCCCAGAACAGCTGGACGAGCACGCCGCCCGCGTGCTTGGGGTGGATGAAGGTGTGTTTCCACGCCGCCCCGTCCTTGACGCCCTCCTCGTCGTCGAACGTGGGGATGTCGTGGGCGCGGCAGGCGGCCAGCGCCGCCTCCCAGTCGGCGACCTCGAACGTCACGTGGTGGGCGGCGGGCCCGTTGCGGGCGAGGAACTTGTCGACGAACGAGTCCTCGCCGCGGCCGGTGATGACCTCCCAGCAGATGGTGGAGCCGGGGATGTTGAGCACGAGGTCGGCCATGTCCGGGATCTCGTCGTCGGCGGTGCGCCACACCTCGACGAAGCCCGCGAGGTCGGCGTACCAGCGCGACAGCGCGTCGCGGTCGTGGAAGGCCTGGCAGATGTGGTCGATGCCGCGGATGCCGAGCGTCGGGCCGTCGGCGTCGACCGGCTTCACCGCCTTCGCGTCGTCGTCGCCGAGCATGGCGAGGTTGCCGGGGCCGCGCAGCCGCCACAGCACGCCGGGGCCGTGCTCGGGCGGGGACAGCGAGGCCTCCACCCAGCGGCCCGGCACCGAGTCGGTGATCTTCAGGCCGCGCTTGTCGAGCTCGGCCACCGCGGCGTCGAGGTCCGGGACCTCGGCGCCGACGTGGTGCAGCCCGGGCCGGCCGCCCTTCTCGTCGAGCCAGGTCTGCAGCGCGCCGCCCTCACCGGACGGCGTGAGCACCACCCAGGACTGGCCGGCGGCGCCGGGGACGGCGAGCCGCACGCCCCGCACGCCCGCGGCGGGGTTGTCCCACTCGTGCGTGCGCCGGAACCCGAACAACCCCTCCAGGAGCGCGAGCTGCTTGTCCAGGTCGGGCGTCGCCACGGCGACGTGGTCGATCCGGTAGATCTTCAGCATTCGTGCTCCTCCTAGCTGGGGTGGGGCTCGATCCAGTCGTAGCCGGCCGTGACCAGCTCCTTGACCAGCCGCAGGTTGTAGCGGTTCATGGCGGCGATCCGCTCCGCGAGCGCGGCCACCTTGTCGTCGAACTCGGCGGCCGGGAAGACGTCGTTGACCAGGCCGAGCTGCAGTGCGCGCTGCGCGTCGACGCGGACGCCGGTGAAGAGCAGCTCCTTGGCCCGGGCCATGCCGATGCGGGCGGGCAGCCGCTTGAGGCCGCCCCAGCCGGGGGCGCTGCCGCCGACCTCGGGCTGGTCGGGGTCCTCCTTGCCCTCCATGAACTTCGGCTGGTACGGCGGCCGCGCGGACAGGGTGATCTCGACGAGCCCCATCTTCGCGTTGTCCGCGCAGACGATGAAGTCCGCCCCGAGCGCGAGCTCGAGCCCGCCACCGACGGCGTACCCGTGCACCGCGGCGAAGATCGGGATGGAGAGCCGCTCCATCATCGCGAACGTCTTCTCGCCGAGTCGGCCCTGCTCGACCCGGTCGGCCTTGGTGAGCGACGCCGACCAGTCCAGGTCCATGCCGGCGCAGAAGCCCTTCTCGCCCGCACCGCGCAGCACCGCGACGTGCACGTCGGGGTCGTCGTCGATGTCGGTGAAGACCTTCCGCAGGCCGTGCATCATGTCCGGCGTCAGCGCGTTGAGCTTGTCCGGCCGGTCGAGGGTGATCCAGCAGACGCGGTCCTTGACCGCGACGTCGAGTCCTTCGGTCATGTGATCCTCCTAGGAACGAGGGAGGCCGAGGCCCCTCGTGGCGATGACGTTGCGCTGGATCTCCGACGCGCCGCCGAGGAACGTCGCGGCCACGGAGTCCCAGCGCATGTGGGTGAAGTCGGCGCCGAGCGGGGCGCCCCGGCGCTGCCACAGCAGCCCGTGCCGGCCGAACACCTGCGCGCCCGTGCGGGCGAGCCGCTGGTGCAGCTCGGCGGAGAAGAGCTGGTTCACCGATGCCTCGTACCCGGGCACCGGGTTGCTCACGCTGTAGCGGGCGATGTTGTAGAGCACGCGCATCTCGACGTAGCGCCGCGCGATCTCCTGGCGGGCGCCCCGCTCCCAGCCGTCGCGCAGCTGCGCGCGCCCCTCCGGCGTGCCGATGTGCTCGACGAGGCGGGCGATGGCCTGCTCGTACTTGATCGTGGCGCCGATCCCGGCGCGCTCGAAGCTGAGCGCGTCCATCGCCACGTACCAGCCCCGGTTCTCCTCGCCCACCCGGTTGGCGACGGGCACCCGCGCGCCCTCGAAGAAGATCTCCGAGAACGGGGTGTCGCCGCGGATGTCGCGGATCGGCCGGATGGTGACGCCGGGGGTCTTCGCGTCGACGAGCAGGAACGTGATGCCGCGGTGCTTGGGCGACGCGTCCGGGTCGGTGCGGACCAGCACGAACAGCCAGTCTGCGTGGTGGCCGAGCGAGGTCCACACCTTCTGCCCGTCCACGACGTAGTGGTCGCCGTCGCGCACGGCACGCGTGCGCAGGCCGGCGAGGTCGGAGCCCGCGCCGGGCTCGGAGAAGCCCTGCGCCCACGTCCGCTCGCCGCGGGCGATCGGGGGCAGGTGCTCGGCCCGCTGGGCGTCGGTGCCGTGCGCGAGCAGGGTCGGGCCGAGCAGGAACGCGCCGATGCCGTTCACGGTCGGCACCCGGGCCCGCATCATCTCCTCGTGGAGGATGAACTCCTCCATCGCCGTGAGGCCCGCCCCGCCGTACTCCACCGGCCAGTGCGGGGCGATCCACCCGCGTTCGGCGAGCGCGGCCGCCCACGCCCGGGCGCCCTCCCGGCGCTGCGGGTCCGGGCTGTTCCGGTCGATCGGCCAGTTGTAGCCGCGGACGTCCTCCGGCTCGAGGCTCTGTTCGGCGTCCGGGTCCGGCGTGTACCCGGGTGGGAACCGGTCGCGGATGAACGCGCGGACCTCCTCGCGGAACGCCGCCTGCTCGGGGGTGTCCTCCCAGTTCATGCGGTCCTTCCCGGCGTCGCCTCCGCTGCCGCGGACGCCTGGTTGGCCCGCGTGCTCGGCGCCGCCTGTTCGCGGTCCCACGTCTCGGGGGTGAGGCCCTGGTCGCCCCGCGCACGCAGCTCGTGCTTGGCCACCTTGTCGGTGGGGGTGCGGGGCAGCTCGCCGACGAACTCGATGTAGCGGGGCACCATGAACGACGGCAGCTTCGCGGCGCAGTACGCGGCGAGCTCGGGCGCGGTGAGGTCGCTGCCCGGCGCCCGCACCACCGCGAGCTTGACGTCTTCCTCGCCCAGCTCGGACGGCACGCCGAACGCCGCCGACTCCACGACGTCGGGGTGCAGGTTGACCTCGCACTCGATGTCGAACGCGGAGATGTTCTCGCCCCGCCTGCGGATGGCGTCGGCGATCCGGTCGAGGAAGTAGAAGTAGCCGTCGTCGTCGCGCCACGCGCGGTCCCCGGTGTGGAACCACATGTTGCGGAACGCCCGCGCGGTGGCCTCCGGCATCCCGTAGTAGCCGGTGGTGATCACGAACGGCTGCTTGGGCCGCACCACGAGCTCGCCCGGCTCGCCCGCGGGGACCTCCCGGTCGTCCTCGTCGACGACGGCGACCTCGAACCGCTCGGAGTGGGCCTGCCCCATCGAGCCCACCCGCCACTGCCCGTACGGGCTGCCGGTGGCGATGCCGACCTCGGTGCTCGTGTAGGTCTCGGCCGATCGGACGCCGAAGCGCTCGAGCAGGGGCGCGTCCAGCGCGGACTTGCCCATGTAGAACGTCTCGAGCGGGTGGTCGCGGTCCCGCGGCCCGGGAGGCGCGCTGAGCAGGATCGGGATCATCGCGAACACGCTCATCGTGACCTGCGCGTCGAAGTGGCGGACGTCGTCCCAGAACCGGGAGGCGCTGAACCGCTCGACGATGCCGATCGGACTGCCCGACAGCAGCGCGGAGAACACCCCGTCCCACAGCCCGGCGGCGTGGAACAGCGGCAGCGGGCAGTAGGTGGTCTTGCCCCACCGGTCGAGGAAGTCGAGCGAGTCCCAGGCGCAGGCCATGGCGAGCGCGTGCGGCACCATCGCGCCCTTCGAGCGCCCGGTGGTGCCGGACGTGTACATGATCGCCTGCAGGTCGGAGAACCGCGCGGTGTCGGGCACCCGGTCGGCACCGTGCGCGAGCAGGCGCGACATCGGGATCGCCCCGTCGGCGAGCGCGTCGAGCGACGGCTCCTGCCCGCGCACGATCACCCGGATCGGGTCGGGCAGCGTCTGCAGCACGGGCGGGAGGCGGTCGACGTACTCGGCGTCGATCAGCACCGCCGAGACGTCGGCGCTGTCGAGCACGTGCCGCAGCAGCTCCCCGCGGTAGGCCGTGTTCACCGGGACGGCCACGGCGCCGAGCCGCGCCAGACCGATGATCACCGGGACGAACTCGGGGCAGTTCGGGAGCATCACCGCGACGTGGTCGCCGCGCCCGACGCCCTCCGCGGCGAACCCGTTCGCGTACCGGTCCGCGGCGGTGTCGACCTCCGCGAAGGACAGCTCGCCGTCGCGGAACTTGAGGAACGCCGCGTCGCCGTGGGTGCGGGCCCGTGACCTCAGCACGTCGCCGACGACGAGGCCCTCCAGCCAGTCCTGGCTCACAAAACCTCCCTCGACCAGACGAAACGGCTGCCACCCCGGCGAGGCGGCAGCCGTTCGCGAACCCCTACGGCCCCGCCCCCGTCAGGAGGCCTCCGCCGCCGGGGTGGTGGGCTCGACGATCAGCGGGTACACGCCGTTCTCGTCGTGCACCTCGCGGCCGGTCACCGGCGGGTTGAACACGCAGGCGGTGCGCATCCGCGTCCGCGGGCGCAGCTGGTGGTGCTCGTGCCCGTCGAGCACGTACACCGAACCCGGCCCGAGCTGGTAGGTGACGTCGTTGTCCTTGTCGTAGAGCTCGCCCTCACCCTCGATGACCCAGACGGCCTCGATGTGGTTGGCGTACCAGAAGTCGTTGACCGACCCGGCGTCGAGGACGGTCTCGTGCAGCGAGAACCCGACGCCGTCGCGGGCGAGCACGATGCGCTTGCTGCGCCAGTGCTCGGTCTGGACGTCGCGATCGGTCCCGGTGATCTCGTCGAAAGTACGGACGATCAAGAAGACATCCCTTCGGTGACGGCGCGGACGGACTCTGCGACGATCGCCAGCCCCTCTTCGAGCTCGGCGTCGGTGATGGTGAGCGGCGGCATGAGCTTCATGACCTCGTCGGTGGGGCCCGCGGTCTCGATGATCAGGCCGCGCTCGAACGCCGCCGCGCACGCCTTGGCGGCGAGCTCGGGCTGGGAGAACGACAGGCCGCGGGCGAGGCCGCGCCCCTTCGGGGTGAGCTCGATGCCGTCGGAGGCGGCGGCGAGCTCGGTGAGGGCCGCTTCCACCCGCTCGCCCTTGGCGATCGTGGAGCGCTCGAGGGCGTCGTCGCTCCAGAACTCGCGCAGCGCGGCGGTGGCGGTGACGAACGCGGGGTTGTGCCCGCGGAACGTGCCGTTGTGTTCGCCGGGGCCCCACTGGTCGAGCTCGGGTTTGATCAGCGTGAGCGCCATCGGCAGGCCGTAGCCGCTGATCGACTTCGACAGGCAGACGATGTCGGGGCGGATCCCGGCGGCCTCGAACGAGAAGAACGGCCCGGTGCGCCCGACGCCCATCTGCACGTCATCGACGATGAGGATCATCTCGTGGCGACGGCAGAGGTCCTCGAGCCCCTGCAGCCACTCGATGCGGGCCGGGTTGAGGCCGCCCTCGCCCTGCACCGTCTCCACGATGACGCCGGCGGGCTCGTTCAGGCCGCTGCCCGCGTCCTCGAGCAGCCGCTCGAACATCAGGAAGTCCGGCACCGTGCCGTCGAAGTAGTTGTCGAACGGCATCGGGGTGGCGTGCACCAGCGGGACGCCCGCCCCGCCGCGTTTCATCGAGTTCCCGGTGACCGACAGCGCGCCGAGCGTCATGCCGTGGAACCCGTTCGTGAAGTTGATCATCGACTCGCGGCCGGTGATCTTGCGGGCCAGTTTCAGGGCGGCCTCGACGGTGTTGGCACCGGTCGGGCCGGGGAACTGCACCTTGTAGTCGAGCCCGCGCGGTTTGAGCACGAGGTCCTCGAACGTGCGCAGGAACTCACCCTTGGCCTTGGTGTACATGTCCAAGCCGTGGGTGATGCCGTCCCGCGCCAGGTACTCCATGAGCGGTTTTTTCAGCGCCGGCGGGTTGTGTCCATAATTGAGCGCGCCGGCTCCGGCGAAGAAGTCGAGATAGCTTCGGCCGTCAATATCCGTCACCCGAGATCCGCTGGCGGTGTCGAATACCACCGGCCAGCTGCGGCAGTAGCTGCGAACCTCGGACTCAAGGTCGTCGAAAACGGTCGTTTCCACGGGCTCTCCCTGTGAAACGGTCGTGGTGATCGTCGGGTCAGCGGTCGACCGGGCCGATCCGGAACAAGAACTCCGGGGCGTGGCCGTCACCGAGCAGGTCCGCGCCGAACAGCTCGCTGCGCTGCAGCTGCGCCCCGCGCCGCTCGGCGAACCCGCCGAACAGGGCGGCGGACGCCGTGTTGTCCGGCGTCACGGTGGCCTCGAGGTGATCGACGTCGGGAACCTGGTCGAACAGCGTGTCGAGCATCGCCGAAGCCACGCCCCGGCCCCGCACCGCAGCGTCCACCCCCACCTGCCAGACGACGAGCGTCGACGGCTCGTCGGGGCGGCGGAAGCCCGTGACGAACCCGACCACGTCGTCGTCGCGCCGGGCCACCACCGACGTGGCAGCGAAATCGCGGCACCACAACAGGTAGGCGTAGCGGGAGTTCACATCGAGCACCCCGGTGGCCTCCGCCAGGCGCCAGCACGCGACCCCGTCGGAGACCTGCGGACGCGTGATCGTGATGTCTTCACCAAGTTTTGGACGTGCGCGGACGGGGGAGTTGGCGGGTGCGGCCATGTCCCAAGAACTTAACAGGCCAGAAACTGCGCCGCCGATCTCGACTCTTCCGCACCGGTCAAGTATGTGACCGCTATCACAAACACGTTTGACGATCAGAGATTTGGGGAAGGGCGTCGTTCCGCCAGGTCAGCCCCCGATTTTCGGCGCTCTACACGCTGTCGATCCACACTGTTTCAGGCGCACATCACGAAATAGCAACGACGATCACACCCGGCTACGGTGGACCCGTGCCACCCACCAGCTCCCCCCGCTCCGTCGTCGTCACGGGAGGCGGCCGCGGCGTCGGGCGGGCGGTCGTCGAACGGCTCCTGCGCGACGGGGCGCACGTGGTCGCGATCGAGCTCGACGCCGCCGCGCTCGACTGGCTCGCCGACCACCCCCGCGCCATCGGCGTCCCCGGCAGCGCCGCCGACGAGGCCGTCACCGAGGAGGCCGCCGACCAGGCAGAACGCGCCGCGCCGCTGACCGGCTGGGTCAACAACGCCGCCGTCTTCCGCGACGCGTCGGTGCACACCGCGCCGGCCCGCGAGGTCCTCGACCTCGTGCAGACCAACCTGGCCCCCGCCGTCGTCGGCGCCACCACCGCGGTACGCCGCTTCCTCGCGGCGGGCACCGGCGGCGCGATCGTCAACGTCTCGTCGCACCAGGCCCAGCGCGCGGTGCCCGGGTGCACGCCGTACGTCACCGCGAAGGCGGCGATCGAGGGCCTCACCCGCGCGCTGGCCGTCGAGTACGGGCCGCACGGCGTGCGCGTGAACGCCGTGGCGCTTGGCTCGATCGCCACCGAGCGGTACGCGGCGTACCTCGACGGTCTCGGCCCGGACGGCGCCGCGCACGTCGAGGAGGAGATGCGCCGGATCCACCCGCTCGGGCGGGTGGGCACCGCGGCGGAGGTCGCGGCGGTGATCGCCCACCTGCTGTCGGACGACGCGGCGTTCGTCACCGGCGCCACGGTGCCGGTGGACGGCGGCCGGTCGGTGCTCGCCCGCGACCCGGAGGCGTACGAGACCTGAGCCGTTCGGCCGCTGACGGGCCCCCGGCGCCGGTGGTGCACTGGCCCGTCCATCGGCGCGAGGAGGGGTCGCCATGGCCAAGTACGTGATGTTCTTCAGCTACAAGCCGGAGGTCTGGAACCAGCTGTTGATGAAGCCGTGGGACCGCCCCGCCGCGGTCCGGGACATGCCCTCGACGCTCGGTGGTGCCATGGAGTCGCTGTACCACATGTCCGGCGACCGCGACGGCTTCGTCGTCATCGATGTCCCGGACAGCGAGACTGCTGCCGCCGCGGCCATCGCGGTGACCAGCACCGGCGCGTTCGCGCACTTCGAGACGCGCCGGGTCATCTCGGCCGAGGAGATGCCCGAGATCCTGGAGAGGGCCGCGAGCGCGCGGGAGTCGTACCGGCCGCCTGGGCAGTGACGAGGAGGGCTTCGGCGGGCGGCGCCGTCTTCCCGCCGCCCCCGGCTTCGTGGGAGGGTCTGGCCCCGGAACACCGATGATCCGGGGGGTGACACGGTGAGCACGACGACCACGCGCGAGCACGTCCTCGCCGAGGCCGATCGGCTCGCGCGCACGTTCGCCGAGCGCGCGGCCGCCCACGACCGGGAGGCCTCGTTCCCGCACGACAACTACGCCGACCTCGCCGAGGCGGGCATCCTGCGGATGTCCGTGCCCGAGGAGCTCGGCGGGCTGGGCGGTGGCCTGCCGGAGGTCGTCGGGGTGCTGGAGCGGATCGCGTCCGGCGACGGCTCGACCGCGCTGTCGCTGGCCATGCACATCTCGCCGCTCGGGCAGTGGGCGAGCGTGTGGCGGCGCACCGGGGACGAGCGGCTCGCCGGCCTGCTGCGGCGCGCGGCGGAGGGCAGGCTCGTGTGGGCCGCGCTCACCGCGGAGCGCGGCATGGCCAACCGCATGACCGATGCCACCACGATCGCCCGGCGCACCGACGGCGGCTACGTGCTGACCGGGCGGAAGATCTTCGCGACGAACTCGGCGATCGCCACCGATTTCTCCACGACCGCCCGCTTCGAGGACGCCGAGGGCGGGCCGCGGCTGCTGCTGTGCGCGGTGTCGATGGACTCGCCCGGCATCCGGGTGCACCCCACGTGGGACACCCTCGGCATGCGCTCCACGCGCAGCGACGACCTCGAGCTCGACGGGGTGTTCGTCCCCGAGTCGGCGGTGGTCCACTCGCTGCCGGTGGGCCACCTCGACCGCCGCGTGATGGAGACGGTGTGGGCGTGGGCGATGCCCGCGTTCGCGAGCGTCTACACCGGCATCGCGAACGGCGCGCTGCGCTGGACCGCCGACCGGCTGGTCGGGGCGGGCCAGGCCACCGACCCGGTCGTGCAGGACGCCGTCGGCCACTGCCGCATGCTGCTGGAGTCGTCGCGGGCCGTGATCCACCGGCACGTCGAGGAGGTCGTCTCCCGCTCCCTGCACGCCCTCGACGTGCAGGAGGCGATGGCCCGCTGCATCACGGTCAAGCACCTGGCGGCGCACAACGCCACCGAGATCCTCCAGCGGCTGGCCGAGGTCAACGGCGGTGCCGCGTTCGGCCGTGCCCTGCCGTTCGAGCGGATGTGGCGCGACGTGCAGGCCGGGCCGATCATGCCGATGGGCAGCATCGCGGCCCGCCGGTTCGTCGGGGCCACCGAGCTGGGCGTCGAGGTGGCGCCGGTGGCACCCTGACCCCGACCGCAGCGGGGGCGCGTGGAGCGGCTCGGCGAGGGGCTCCACGTCGAGATCACCGGCGTGGGCCCGCGCGTCGTCCTCACGACGGGGCTACGGGCGCTCGCCGCGGCCCGAGGCGGAGTACTCGAGCGTCGACGACCTGGCGGCCGTCCTGCGCGCGAGCTCCGACGGCCGCGCCGCGCTGGTCGGCTGCTCGTTCGGGTCGCTGGTCACGCTGCACCGCACGCTCGAACACCCCGAGCTGGTCTCGAAGCTCGTGCTGGTCGGGCCGATCGTCACCGGCCCTCCGCCGAGCGAGCACTTCCTCACCCGCGGACGCCGAGCAGATCGACTACCGGCGCGGCGTCGACCCGTGGGTCGTGGCGGAGGCCGACACCGCCGCGCGCGAACGGTTGCGGGCGCTGCCCACCGCCGACCCGCGGAACCTGCACCCGCCGATCCACCTGGCACGCCTCCCGGGGCCCGCGCTGTCCCGGCTCGGCGAGATCGCCGGTGCCCACCCTGATCGTGGTCGGCGAGCTGGCCATCCCCGACGTGCACGCCGCGAGCGGTGCCCTCGAGGCCGGGATCCCGGGCGCGCGGCGGATCGTGCCGCCCGGCCGCGGGCACCCGCCCCACCTCGCGGTGCCGGACGCGTTCGACCGCACCGTGCACGAGTTGCTCAGGGAGGGCTGATGTGGACCCGAAGACCGACCTCCACCGCTACCTGCGGGCGGGGCGCGACGCGCTGCTGTCGAAGCTCGACGGGCACGAACCTCCTCGGGCTGGTCAAGCACCTCTCCGCGATGGAGCTCGCGTACTTCAGGGAGGTGTTCGACCGGCCCTTCGAGGTGCCGGGGCCGTGGTACGGCGAGGACGCCGAGCCCAACGCGGACATGTACGCGACCGCCGACGAGTCGCGCGAGCACATCCTCGACCTCTACCGCAGCTCCTGCGCGCTGTCGGACGAGACCATCGAGGAGCTGCCGCTGGAGGCGGTCGGCCACGTGCCGTGGTGGGGCACGCCGCGCGTCACCCTGCACCGGGTGCTCACGCACATGATCGCCGAGACCCACCGCCACGCCGGGCACGCCGACATCGTGCGGGAGCTCATCGACGGCACGGCGGGCATGCGCGGGCCCGGCGACAACGTGGTGGACCGCGACGAGGCCTGGTGGGCGAGGTACCGCGAGCGGCTCGAACGGCTCGCCGGCGGCTGAGGCCTACTTCCGGCCGAACTCGGCCCTCACGTCCGCCTTCCACGCGTCGTACTCGGTGCTGTCCTCGGCGAGGCCCATCTCCGCCACGCAGTCGGCGCACCGGCCGACCACCCAGAGGAGCGAGACCTTGGAGCAGCGCGTGCACGCGCGCGGCTCCGCCATCACGGTTTCCTCGGTTGCGACGGTCACGCCGCCGATCCTGCCACGGGCCGCAGGCCCGATCACGCGTCAACCCCGGTGGTCCCCGCGGATCGACTGGGCGAAGCGGAAGAACCCGTGCGGGTCGTAAGCCCGCTTCACCTCGACCAGGCGGGCGTGGTTCTCCGCGTAGTAGGCCTCCCTCCAGCCGGTGAGCGCCGGGTCGATGAAGTTCTGGTAGGCCTCGCCGCCGGAGTACCGCTCGAGCACTGCGAAACCGCGGTCGGCCCACGCCTGCGCGGCGTGGCGGTCGGCCTCGTCGGGCCGGTCCCGGTCCAGCCCGACCCAGAACGCGAGGTAGTACTCGGCGTCCCGGTGGACGTACGCGGTCGCCGTCCGCGGGACCCGGTTCGCCTGCCCGCCGAGGGCGAAGAAGCTCAGCAGCCGGACCTGCCCCGGCCGCGGGTCGCGCTCGAACGCCGCGAGCACCTCGCCGATGCCCGACTCCGGGATCGCCCGCTCCACGAGGACGCCGCGGTCGACCGCGAAGTGCCGGCGCGGGATCACCGCCTCCGGGTTCTGGCCCGTCCAGTGCCGTTGGGCCGCCGTGGTGCCCGCGACCCCGTACGCGGCGAGCATCGCGTCGCGGTAGGTCGACTGGTGGGCGGTGCGCTCCTGCGGTGCGCGCCCGACGTCGGCCACAAGCGCGTCGAGCCGGCGGTCGAGCGAAGCCGGGTCCGCGACTCAGCCACCGGTGACGTCGACCGTCCCGGGTTCACCGCCGGAGGCCGTGACGGTCAGCCCCGTCCCGAGTTCGTCCGGGCCGTCGACGACCCAGCGCTGCCAGGCGGCGATCACGTCGGCCGCGGCATCCCCCGGCCACCGCAGGTGGAACGCGACCAGCCGGGGCACGCGCCGGACCCGCATCTCGTACTCGGTGATCACCCCGAAGTTCCCACCGCCCGCGCCGCGCAGCGCCCAGAACAGCTCGGGCTCGGCCGACTCCGAGCACCGCACCACCCGGCCGTCGGCCAGCACGACCTCCGCCGCCAGCACGTGGTCGGACGCCATCCCGTGCTTGCGGGTGAGCCACCCGAACCCGCCGCCGCTCACGAACCCGCCGAGCGACACGGTGGGACACATCCCGCCGGGCACCACCACCCCGTCGTCCCACAGGGCGAGCAGGGCGTCGACCTGGCGGGCGCCGGCGCCCACGACCGCGGTGACCGCGTCGCCGGTGCGCTCGGTGCGCACCCGGGACATCCGCGAGACGTCGACGACGAGGCCCTCGGTGGTCGAGTAGCCGCCGAGGCTGTGCCCGCCGCTGCGGGGCACGGCCGGGACGTCGGCGTCCTGACAGAACGCCAGGCACGCCACGACGTCGGCCGGTGTCTCGCAGTACGCGACCGCACCCGGCCGCACGTGGTCGAACTGCGCCCAGTAGCCCACCCTCGCCCGCTCGTAGCGCGGGTCGGACGGCGTCACCAGCTCGCCGCGGAGGTGACGGCCGAGCCGGTCCCAGCGGGTCGCCCGCGCGGGCATCACGTCAACGCTCATGCCGGCGATGCCACCAGCCGGGCCGGGGGCGTGTCGTGAACGGATCGGTCACGAGGGCGGCCGCGCCCACAGCCCCCGCGGCCTGCGGTGGTGGGTGCCGCGGAACGGCCGGTTCACCGCCTCCTTCACGAACCACCACCCCTCCGCCTCCGTCTCCGCCCACCCGTGCGCGGACTTCCCCTCGTCCACCACCACCGTCCACCGGTAGCGGCCCGACCGC
>NZ_DATGOP010000048.1:0-94581 GCF_035305885.1 Pseudonocardia sp. | reverse complement strand
GTCCTACCAAGGGCCCTCCGCCCGTCTACACCCCCATGATCAAGTCACTGAGAACACCTCAATGTGGCTTTCCTGAACCTCCGTCGGAGGGCTTCTTCGGCGCACCACCCTGGCCGCCGCCGTGGCCGTGCCCATGGCCGTGGCCGTGGCCGTGTCCGTGGCCGTGTCCGTGGCCATGACCGGGCACCGGGTCACCCGCGCGCAGCGGGGCGCCGTGGTACTTCCCCTCGTGCGCGATGATCGGCCGCTGGTCGCCGGCCAGCTCGGGGTACTTCGCCTCCAGCTTCTGGCGCTTCTCCCACTGCCGGCGCAGCTTCGTGACGTACTCCGGGTTGCCGTGGTAGGTGCCGCGCCAGGTCTGGGGCATCTGCTCCTTCGCCAGCCCCGCCCCGGCCTGGCCGAGCAGGCTCGGCCCGGCCGGGATCTTGTGCGGGGTGCCGCCGCACGCCGGGCAGCCCGGTGCAGGCGCGTCGATGCCCTGGATCCGCTCGAAGCGCTCCCCGCAGTCGCACCGGTAGACGTAGATCGGCATCGCTACCAGTTCTCGATGGACTTGGTGAAGATGGCGGCGATGTCGTCCTCGGTGGGCGTCCTCGGGCAGGTGGCGAGCAGGCGCTGCTGCTTCATCGTGCCCGGCACCAGCTCGGGCACGTCCGCCTCCGTGTAGCCGACCCCGCCGATGCCGTTCGGGATGCCGATGTCGCGCATCAGCGAGATCAGCACGGACGGCAGCTGCTCGCGCGGGTCGTTGACCTTGTCCGCCCGCGGGTCGAGCAGCTCGGCGGCCCGCAGGTGCCGCTCGGGGGCGCTCTCGAAGGAGAACCGGAAGGCCTCCGGCGCCGTCAGCGACACGGATTGGCCGTGCGGCACCATCGGCTCCTCCTGCGGGTAGCCCGCAGGGCGGTAGTCCTTCACCATGCCCGCGATCGGGTAGGCGTTGGCGTGGGGGATGTGCACCCCCGAGTTGCCGAAGCCCATGCCGGCGAACGTCGCGGCCATCATCATGTCCGAGCGCGCCTCGACGTCCTCGGCGCCGTTCCGCACCGCCTTCCGGAACGACCGCGCGAGCAGGGTCAACGCCTTCTCGCACCACAGGTCGGACACCGGGTTCGAGCCGCAGTAGGTCACCCGCTCCTCGGGCTTCTTGCGGTCGAACGTGGCGTACCAGCGCGCGGTGTAGGACTCCAGCGCGTGGCAGACGATGTCCATCCCGGACGAGGCCGTGACCTCGGGCGGCAGGGTCATCGTCAGCAACGGGTCGACGACGGCCAGGGTGGGGCGCAGCCGCCAGTGGCTGATCCCCGTCTTGACCTTCATCGACAGGATGTCCAGCACGCACATCGCGGTGGACTCCGAGCCGGTGCCCGCCGTCGTCGGGATCGCGACGAGCGGCTTGAGCTGGCCCGGCGGCGCCTTCGCCGCCCCGATCGGCTTGTTGACGTAGTCCATCAACTCGCCGGGGTAGGTCGTGAGCAGGTTGATCGCCTTGGCCGTGTCGATCGCCGACCCGCCGCCGACGGCGACGAACCCGTCCCACGGCCCCTGCGCGCGGGCGTACTCGGTGGCCTTGTTCATCGAGTCGTCGGTCGGCTCGATGTGCACGCCGTCGAAGATCTCCGCCTGGATGTCGTACTTGCGCAGGTTGTCGGCGATCCGCTCGGGAACGCCCAGCGCGTGGACCCCCGGGTCGGTGACGATCAGCACCCGTTTGACGCCGTAGCCGGACATCTCGAAGCCGACTTCGTCGGCGGCGCCCGCGCCGAACTTCAGCGGGGGCGCGCCCCAAGTGAAGATCGTCTCCTCGGAGAGGTCGACCCCTGTCATGTGTAGTAGCCCTCCGGCGCGGTGCGCAGCTGGTGGATCTGCTCGGCGTCGTGGCCGAACACCATCGTCGCCCCGGTCTGCTGCTCGATGCCGCGCAGCTTCTCGACCGAGGCGTAGAAGTCCTCGAGGTTGTTGACGATCGCGGCGGGCACGGTGGGCGGCCCGTAGCTCTCGCCCATGTACACCGCGTCGGACGTGAAGATCATGGTGCCGGTGTCGGGCAGGTCCACCCGCATCGACATGCACCCGACCGTGTGCCCCGGCGTCTCGATGAGCGTGACGCCGGGCAGGAGCTCGGTGTCACCGGAGACCGTCTCGAACTCGAGGCCCTCGTAGTCGGTCTTCAGGTGCGCACCGGTGAACAGCCCGTCGAAGCCGAAGGCGAACTCCTTCTCGCGCTGGTGGCACACGAGCTTGGCGCCGGTGTTCTTGAACATCTGCGCGTTGCCCGCGTGGTCGAAGTGCAGGTGCGACAGCACGACGTAGTCGATCTCGTCGAGGCCGACGCCCATCTGGTTGAGCCGGGAGTCGAGGTACTCCTCCTCGCTCACCTTGTCGTACGGGAAGAACTCCTGGAGGCCCGTCGGCCCCCAGCGCTCCTCCCAGTCGCGCGGGCAGCTGGTGTCCCACAGCAGCTTGCCCTCGTCGGTCTCCACCAGGACGCAGTGGGTGGGCACGTCCACCCACGGCGCCGGGGAGTCCTTGTGCTTGCGGTCGGTGATCGACCGACCGGGCTTCAGGAGCAGCCAGGTCAGGTCGGCGGTCATCGCACCGCAGGGGATCACGCTCACCTTGTTCGCGGTCGCCATCATGATCCTCTCGACGCTGAGGGACTGTTGCCATCGACGTTGGCACTACCACCGCGGGCCGTCAATCAATGCGCACTGATCGATGGATGAGGTCGCGCGGTCGGGCGAGGCCGTGGCCCAGCGGCGGCCCCGCCCGACGGAGGATCGGGCTACTCCTTCTTCAGCTTGTCCTGTGCGGTGCCCGCGGCCTTCTCGACCGGGTTGGGCACGTCGGTCGTCCCGTACATCCGCGCGTCCGGTCGGGTGGGCGGCGGCATCGGGGCGGTGGTCGTCGGCCCGTCGTGGTAGCTGAACTCGCCGTGCCCGTCGGGGGTCGGCCCGGACGCCCAGCTGCCCTTCGACGCCGCGTCCCCGTCGCTGAAGTTCAGGTACTGGTAGGACACCTCGCGGTGCTCCTTCGACAGCGGGAAGTTGCTCGGCGTGGGCATCTGCTCGTAGCCCTCCTCCTGCAGCTCCTTCGCCGCCGCGGCCCACATGTTCTGGTGCATGGTGTCGCGGGCCAGCAGGAACGCGAGCAGGTCGCGCACGCCGGAGTCGTCGGTCATGTGGTATAGCCGGGCCACCGCGACGCGGCCCTGCATCTCGGCGTTCGCGTTGGCCGTGAAGTCGGCCAGCAGGTTGCCGCTCGCGGTGATGTAGGACCCCTGCCACGGGTTGCCCATCGCGTCGACCGGACGGGCGCCGGCGCCCGCGACGATCGCGTGCTGGACGTCCATCCCCCCGACGACGGCCGCCACCGTGGGGTCGTCCTGCACGGCGTCGCTCGTGACGCCGATCGGCGCGTCGCCGAGCAGCTGCGCGATCATCGTCGCCAGCATCTCGACGTGCCCGAACTCCTCGGCGGCGATGCCGAACACCAGGTCGCGGTACTTGCCGGGCAGGTGCATGTTCCAGCCCTGGAAGGCGTACTGCATCGCTACGGTGATCTCGCCGTACTGGCCGCCCAGCACCTCCTGGAGCTTGCGCGCGTACACGGCGTCCGGCTTGTCGGGAGTGGCCTTGAACTGCAACTCCTGGCGGTGGAAGAACATCCCCACACTCCTCGTGGTCCTCGGGCTTCGACGTGGGGTGGGTCACCCGGACGCGGGTGGGGAAACCGATCCGGGCGAGCCTGGCCCCGAGGGGACACGGCGGCTCGACGCCGGTGCGACCGGCGGTTGACGCCCGGATCCCGCGGCTGGAACATCAGCAGCCCCGAGACGGAGGGGCCCGTGATCGACCTCGACGAGCCGTGGCAGCGGGCGCTGCTCGACCTGCTCACCCGGTCCCACCTGCTGCCGGGCGACGCGATCGCGCCCGCGCTCGCCGACGTCCTCGCGCCGCTGCGGCTCGACCCCGAGGTCTACGTGATCGACCGCGACCAGGACCAGCTGCGGCCGCTGCGCGACGGGCTCCCGGCGCTGAAGGCGGACGGCACCCTGGCCGGCCGGGCCTACCAGCTGGGACAGGTCCTCGAGGGCGCCGACGGCGGCGACCCGGTCCTGTGGGTCCCGCTCATCGACGGGATCGAGCGCCTCGGCGTGGTCCGCATCCGCCTGCCCGCCGACGCCCCGGTGGCCCGCGACCCGCTGCTCCGCCCGCGCTGCGCCCTCCTCTGCGGCACGCTCGCCCGCGTGCTGTCGTCCAAGCTCCCGCACAGCGACCTGCTCGCCACCGCGCAGCGCTCGCAGCCGATGTCCGTGGCCGGCGAGCTGCTGTGGCGGCTGCTGCCCCCGCTGACCGTCGGCACCGCCTCGGTCACCATCGCGGCCGTGCTGGAGCCCGCCTACGACATGGGCGGGGACGCCTTCGACTACTCGGTCGACAGCCGGGAGGCCCAGTTCGCGATCTTCGACTCCTCGGGCCACGACCTGAGCGCGGGCCTCACGACCTCCGTCGCGCTCGCCGCGGCCCGCACCGCCCGCCGGGAGGGCGTGGACCTGCTCGGCGTGGCCGAACGCATCGACGCCGAGCTCGTCGAGCAGTTCGACGACTTCCGGTTCGTCACCGGCGTGCTCGCCCGGCTCGACCTGGACACGGGGCGGCTGCGCTACCTCGTCGCCGGGCACCCCGCCCCCGTGCTGCTGCGCGGCGGCCGCGCCGTGGGCAGCCTCGACGGCGCGCGGCGGATGCCGTTCGGGCGGATCGCATCGCTGGCGCCCCAGACCGCCGAGCCCGCCGAGGAGCTGCTCGAACCGGGCGACCGGCTGCTGCTGCACAGCGACGGCGTGATCGAGGCGCGGGACGGTCGCGGCACGGAGTTCGGCAGCGCCCGCCTGATCGAGCTGGCCGAGCGCACGGCCGCCGACGGGCTGCCCGCACCCGAGACGCTGCGCAGGCTCACCCACGCCGTGCGCCGGTACCGCGGCCGGACGCTGGAGGACGACGCCACGTTCGTGCTCGTCGAGTGGGCCGGCCGGCCTGCGGCGGAAGCGGCCGCCGAAGGCGCCGATGTCGGCGACATAGGGTCGGGGCGTGGCTGCTGACTCCCCGTCCGAGCTGTTCGACCCGGCCGCGTGGCGGCCGGTCGAGGGCTTCGACTTCGCCGACATCACCTACCACCGGGCCGTCGACACCGGCGCGGTGCGGATCGCGTTCAACCGGCCCGAGGTCCGCAACGCGTTCCGCCCCGGCACCGTGGACGAGCTCTACCGCGCGCTCGACCACGCCCGGCAGACCCCCGACGTCGGGTGCGTGCTGCTCACCGGCAACGGACCGTCCCCGAAGGACGGCGGATGGGCGTTCTGCTCGGGCGGCGACCAGCGCATCCGCGGGCGCACCGGCTACCAGTACGCCTCCGGCGAGACCGCCGACACGATCGACCCCGCCCGGGCCGGCCGGCTGCACATCCTCGAGTGCCAGCGCCTCATCCGGTTCATGCCGAAGATCGTGATCGCGGTCGTGCCCGGCTGGGCCGCGGGCGGCGGTCACTCGCTGCACGTCACGTGCGACCTGACGCTCGCGAGCGCCGAGCACGCCCGGTTCAAGCAGACCGACGCCGACGTCGGCTCGTTCGACGGCGGCTACGGCTCGGCGTACCTGGCCCGGCAGGTGGGCCAGAAGTTCGCGCGCGAGATCTTCTTCCTCGGCCGCACCTACACCGCCGAGGAGGCCCACCGGATGGGCATGGTCAACGCCGTCGTGCCGCACGCCGAGCTGGAGAAGGTGGCGCTGGAGTGGGCGCGCGAGGTCAACGGCAAGTCACCGACCGCGCAGCGGATGCTCAAGTACGCGTTCAACCTCATCGACGACGGGCTGGTCGGCCAGCAGCTGTTCGCCGGTGAGGCCACGCGGCTGGCGTACATGACCGACGAGGCGGTCGAGGGCCGCGACGCGTTCCTGCAGAAGCGCGAGCCGGACTGGTCCCCGTTCCCGTGGCACTACTGAGGCCGGTGCCGCTCGACGGTTCCCCCGAGGCCGTCGGGCGGCTCGTCGCGGCGCTGGAGGACGCCCTCGCGGGCGGGCCCGCGGTGCTGCCGGTCGGTCCCGGCGGGTCCGCGGTCGAGGCCGAGCCGGGCGACGGCGCCGCGGTCGTGATCGCCACCTCGGGCTCGACCGGTGCGGCGAAGCACGTGGTGCTCTCGGCACGGGCGCTGCGGGCGTCGGCGACCGCCACGGCCGAACGGCTCGGCGGGCCCGCCCGGTGGCTGCTCGCGCTGCCCGCCCACCACGTCGCGGGCGTGCAGGTGCTGGTCCGGTCCCTGCTCGCCGGCACCCCGCCCGTGGTGCAGGACCTGCGCGCGGGCTTCCGCCCCGACGCCTTCGCCGCAGCTACCCGCGAGCTCGGGCCCGGCCGCCGCTGCACGAGCCTCGTGCCCACCCAGCTGCACCGGTTGCTGGACGCGGGCGGCGCCGCCCTCGACGCGCTGCGGGGCTACGCAGCGGTCCTCGTCGGCGGGGCGGCGCTCGCACCGCAGCTGCGCGAGCGGGCCGTCGCCGCGGGCGTCGCGGTGGTCACGACCTACGGGATGAGCGAGACCGCGGGCGGCTGCGTCTACGACGGGGTCCCGCTCGACGGCGTCCGCGTCGACCTGGAGGCCGATGGCCGCATCCGGATCGGCGGCCCGACCCTCGCCGACGGCTACCTCGGCGATCCCGCGCGCACGGCGGAGGCGTTCGTGGCCGGGTGGTTCCGCACGGGCGACCTCGGCCGGTGGCGCGCCGGGCGGCTCGAGGTGCTTGGCCGGGCCGACGACGTGATCGTCACCGGCGGCGAGAAGGTCGCGCCCGCGGCCGTCGAGGAGGTGCTCACCGCGCAGGAGGGCGTGGCCGCCGCGTGCGTGGTGGGCGTCCCCGACGCGGAGTGGGGCCAGCTCGTCGCGGCCGCCGTCGAGGTGCCCGACGGCCCGCTCGACGCCGCACGGGCCGAGCGGCTGCGCGCCGCGGTGCGCGATGCGCTCGGGCGAGCGGCGGTGCCCCGGATCCTGCGCGCGGTGCCCCGCATCCCGCTGCGGGGGATCGGCAAACCCGATCGGGCGGCGACGGCCCGCCTGGTCGCGGGAGAAGCGCCCCCTGCCCACACCGACGCGTCCGCACACCCCCGGATCGGCTGAACCCGCCGTACACCCCATCGGGCCTGTCACGCTGCGTTCATTGACGAACGCGTCACCCTTCTCGTCTCCTGCACCGAGCGACACACCGGTCACACGAGCATCAAGGGGGCGCGATGGGCTGGGGCACGGCGAGCGCGCTGCTCGCCATCGCGAGCAGCCTCCTGATCGGCCCCACCACGCCCGCGGGCCCGCCGGGGACCTCGTGGACGGCCGACCTGCGCGACGGGGATGCCGTCGGCGTCGCCGTCGCGGGCGGCGCGGCGCGGATCGACCCCCGGACGGCGTTCGTCGCCGTCGCCGAAGGCGCCTCCGGCGGCGGCCGCCCGACGGGCCTGCTGACCTTCCCCGCCCGCCGGTTGGCCGCGGCAACCGACCGCGTCGTCGTCTCCGTGACGGGTGAGGTGCCGGCGGGCGCGACCGCGACCGTCGACGTCAGGGCGCGCCGGGAGGGCGGGGGGTGGACCGAGTGGATCCCGGCCGCGCCCGGGCCCGGCGGGCCCGCCGTGACGCTCCCGATCGCGTCGGCCGAGGTGCAGGCGCGGCTGGTCCTCGCCGGCGACCCGGAGGCCGGACCGACCGTCCGGAGGGTGGCCCTCACCGCCCGGACGGCGCCGCCCGGCCGGGCCGAGTCCGACGAGCGGGACGAGGCCCTCTCCTACCGCGTGTTCGCCACCCGCGAGGGTCTCGTCGGGCGCACCACGGCGAACGGGCACAAGATCGGCGAGCGGGACCACTTCGTGGCGCTCCCGTCCCGGCGGGCCCTCTCGCCGCGGGGCAGCAGCGACTACTCGGTCAAGGTGTGCGCGCCGACCGGGCGCTGCGCGTTCGCGCCCGTCTGGGACGTCGGGCCGTGGAACACCCGCGACGACTACTGGAACCCCGGCCACCGCCGCCAGGAGTGGCGCGACCTGCCGCAGGGGACGCCGCAGGCCCAGGCCGCCCACCAGCGCGGCTACAACGGCGGGAAGGACCAGTACGGCCGCAAGGTCTCCAACCCGGCGGGCATCGACCTCGGCGACGGCGTCTTCTGGGACGCGCTCGGCCTGCGCGACAACGCGTGGGTGCAGGTCGAGTACCTGTGGACCGGCAAGGAGAGCCTGGCACGGGTGGAGGCGGGCACGGACGTCCGCGCGGGCCCGGACGCCGGAGCGGAGGTCGTCGGGTTCGCGGCGGGACGCGCCGCCGTGCCCGTGCAGTGCGCGCACGACCGCTGGCTGCGGATCGGCCCGAACGAGTACGTCGAGGCGGCCGCGGTCCGCGCCCCGCCCCGCGTCACCCCGTGCACCCGGCCCGCGACTCACCCGCACTGAGCCCGCGACTCGCCGAGCCTTCGGCGAGTCGCGGTCTGGGTGTCCGCGAGTCGCGGTCTGGGTGCGGGTGAGTCGCGGTGTGGGTGCCGCCGGCGCCTGCGGATAACGTTCAGGTGTGGCCACGCTCGCTCAGTGGGTGGAGGGTGCCCGTCCACGCACCCTGCCGACCGCCCTGTCCCCCGTCATCGCCGGCACCGGAGCAGCGATCGGGCACGGCGTCGTCGCACCGGGACGCGCGCTGCTGGCCCTGGTCGTCGCGATCTCGCTGATGGTCGGCGTGAACTACGCGAACGACTACTCCGACGGCATCCGCGGCACCGACGACGAGCGCGTCGGTCCGCTGCGGCTGGTCGGGTCGCAGCTCGCCGCCCCGTCGTCGGTCCGGACGGCGGCGTTCTTCGCGTTCGGGGTCGCGGGCGTCGCCGGGTTGACGCTGATCTCGCTGAGCCAGCAGTGGTGGCTGATCGCCGTCGGCGCGCTCTGCATCGTCGCCGCATGGTTCTACACCGGCGGTTCCCGCCCGTACGGCTATCTCGGCTTCGGTGAGCTCGCGGTATTCGTCTTCTACGGCCTCGTCGGCGTGCTCGGCACCGTGCTCACCCAGAGCGGCTGGCCCGGCGCGCTCGACATCGTCACCGCGATCGGCGTGGGCATGCTCACCAGCGCGGTGCTGGTGGCCAACAACCTGCGCGACATCCCGACCGACGCGGCGGTGGGCAAGTACACCCTCGCGGTGCGGCTCGGCGACCGGGACACCCGCCGCCTCTACGCCGCGCTGACGCTGCTGCCGTTCCTGCTGTCCGCCGGCGCGGCCGTGCTCAGCTGGCCGATGCTGCTGGCCCTGCTGGCCCTGCCGTTCGCCGTCCTCCCGATCCGGGACGTCCTCGGCGGCGCGGAGGGCGCCAAGCTCATCCGGGTGCTCGCCCAGACGGGGGTGCTGCTGCTGGCCTGGTCAGTCCTGACCGCGATCGGACTCGCGGTCGGCCGGTTCGTCTGACGCGGTGGGCGGCTCGTCGCCGCGCAGCTTCGCCCGCAGGGCCTCCCGCTCCCTCGCCCTGCGCTCCCGCGCCGCGCCGAGCGCGTTCTCCAGCTGCGACCGCAGCCCGCGGAACAGGACCATCGACAGCGGCAGCGCCACGATCAGCGCGATCAGCAGCGCGAGCAGGAACGGGACGCCCGCCACCACCAGCAGCGCGGTGACGACGGCGACGAGCCCGACGCGGGCGGCCGTGTAGAGCGCCACTGCGGCGGCCAGCCCCGGCTGCCGATCGGTGGGGGTCGGGGACGTCATACGCCCAGCGTACGACCGGTTCGGGAGGGGGCAGGTCCCCGCCCGGACGCACCCTGTCCGGTTCGTCCTTTAAGAGCCCTTTACCTGCGGACAACCGTTCGAGTACCTGGGGTCCGAGGTGTCACGATGGCCCGGAAAGCACCACGTTCTGGGAGGTCATGGATGTCGATCGCGGCGCACAGCGGCAGCAACGAGCGCCTGCTCACCCCGGGCGAGGTCGCGGCCCTCTTCCGCGTCGACCCCAAGACGGTCACCCGCTGGGCCTCCGCGGGGCGGATCGGCTCGATCCGCACGCCCGGCGGTCACCGGCGGTTCCGGGAGTCCGAAGTGCGCAGCATGCTGGCCGAACTCACGAGCGAGGCCACGCAGCCGCCCGCCCGTCCCTGACCGGGCCCCGTTCACAGCACTTCACCCCGCCCCCGCACGTCCTCGGCTAACCTCGGCGGCGGAGGTGGTTCGACAATGCTGTTCCTCATCGCATTCGTCGGCGCCGCGATCATCGCTCTGGTGCTGTGGAAGGCGATGAACTCCGGTGCCGTCGACTTCCCGCAGCCCCAGCGGCGCAGCCCGGTGGCCGGAGCGAGCCGGCCGCGCGTGAGCGGCCCGGACGACGACCCCGACTTCCTTCGTCAGCTCGACGAGAAGGTGCGCAGGCGGGAGGACCCGCCGAGCGTCTGAGCGCCGGCCCGGGTGATCAGGCGGGCGGGCCCTCGAACGCGTCGGCCACCGCCGCTGCGAGCTCCAGCAACGCCATCCGGGTAGCCGGCTGCAGCCGGTCGAGGTCCACCTCGGCGCCCTCCTCGAGGTGGGCGTCGAACGGGATCCGCGCCACCGTGCGACAGCGCGCCGCGAAGTGTTCGGCCACCTTCCCGAGATCCACACCACCGGATGAGCGGTGCACGCAGTTGATCACCGCCACCGAGTTCTTCACCAGGTCGCCGTGCCCGTGCGCGTCGAGCCAGTCCATCGTGGCCGACGCGCTGCGCGCGCCGTCGATCGAACCCGACGACACGATGATCAGCTGATCGGCGAGCCCCAGCACCCCGTACATCGCCGAGTGCATCAGGCCGGTGCCGCAGTCGGTGAGCACGATGTTGTAGAAGTGCTCCAGCAGCGTGACGGTGCGGCGGTAGTCGTCCTCGCTGAACGCCTCCGAGACCGCGGGGTCCTGCTCGCTCGCCAGCACCTCGAGCCGGGACGGGCCCTGTGAGGTGTAGGCGCGCACATCGCTGTAGCGGCGCACGCGCTGCGCGTCGCGCAGCAGGTTGCGCACGGTCGCGCTGGTCTCGAGCGGGATCTTCTGGCTGAGCGTGCCCCGGTCGGGGTTGGCGTCGACGGCCACCACCCGGTCACCGCGCAGCGAGGCGAACGTGGCCCCGAGGGTGGCGGTGACCGTGGTCTTGCCGACGCCGCCCTTGAGGCTCAGGATCGCGATCTTGTAGCAGCCCATGAGGGGCCGGTTGACCCGCTCCGTGAGCTCCCGCTTGCGGATGTCCGCGGGGCTTTCGCCGGGGTTGATGCGCTTGCCGGACATCAGGTAGACCAGCCGCCGCCACCCCGACTGCGGGGGCCTGCGCGTGGGCGTCAGGACCCGCGCGGTGGACAGGTCGGGCCGGGGCCCGCGGCCGCTGCGGGCGCGCTGCGCCTCCTGGGCGGCCACCGCGCCGGGGTCGGTCCAGCGGGCGGTGCCGCGCGGCGGGGTGCGGGGTGCGGCGGGCGCGTCGGAGGCCTTCTCGGCGGTGTCCCGCTCGACCCGCAGCTGGTTCGGCGCGGTCGCGTCGCCGTCCGCGGTGTCGGGATCGGAGCGCGGTGCGGGCGGCTCCGGCGGTGCGACGGGCGCGGACCGGGCCCCGGCGGCCCCCCAGCGCTCGCGGACGTACCGGCCCACCGAACCGTCCGGGTAGTCCCCGTCGTCACCGGTTTGACGCTCTGTCATCCGTACATCCCGCCGAGCGCATCGAGTCGACCGTCGAACCCCCACACGGACGCCGACGGTAGTCGGCCGACTGCCCGGGGTCGAGGCGCGGTCGGGTGGCGCCGTATCACTCGGCGTCAGCCCACCCCGGCGTACGAGTGCAGACCGGCGACGACCATGTTGATGAAGAAGAGGTTGAAGACGATCGTAGCGAAGCCCGCGACGTTGACCCACGCCGCCCGGCCCGTCCGCCAGCCCGCGGTCGCCCTCGCGTGCAGGTACGCCGCGTAGATCACCCACGAGACGAACGCGACGGTCTCCTTGGGGTCCCACCCCCAGAACCGGCCCCATGCGGCCTCAGCCCAGATCGCCCCCGTGATGATCGCGAACGTGAAGAGCGGGAACGCGATGATCGTGATGCGGTAGGCGAGCCGGTCCAGCGCGTCGGCCGCCGGCAGCTTCTCCGCCACCCCGGCGAGGGACCCCGATCGGCGGAGCAGGAACAACAGGCTCGCCACGCCCGCGACGACCAGCAGCCCGGACGAGACGCTGATCGTGCTCACGTGGATGCTCATCCAGTACGAGCGCAGCGGCGGCACCACGGGCCCGGTCGGGACGTAGAGCACGGACCCGGCGAGCGCCATCAGCACGAGCACCGGGAACAGCACGAACGGGCCCGCCGGGCGCGCCGACGGCGAGCGGCGCAGCACCACGAGCCACGTCACCACCGCGGCGAGGCAGATCGCGGAGATGAACTCGTACATGTTGCCCATCGGCCACCGCTCGGCGGCCAGCCCGCGGGTGGCGAGGGAGACGAGGTGCAGGGCCGCGCCGAGCACGGTGACCGCCACGGCCATGCGGCCGAACCGCTCGGGCCGGGTGCGCGTCGACTCCTCGGCGGGGGCGCCGGCGCCCACCAGTGCGGGCGACTTCGCCCGCGCCGCGGCGAACTCCACCGCGTGGAAGATCATCGCGAGCGCGTAGATCCCGGCGGCCGCCACGAAGAGGCGGTCGCTGAAGGTGGCGAGTTCGGTGAGCATCAACTCTCCTCGGGTGGGTCGAGCAGGTCCGCCCGCAGCCGGGCGAACTCCTCGCCGTAGCCCGCCCGGTCGGTGCGGGCGAGCCCACCGAGCTCGACGACCGTGCGAGCGCCGTCGTCGGTGGGCGTGAGGCGGGCCCAGAACCTGCGCCTGCGGATCGTCAGCGAGAGCGCGAGCCCGCCGAGCAGCAGCACGGCGAACACGAGCACCGCCTCCTGGCCGGGGTCGTGGCTGATCTGCAGGTACGCCCAGTCCTGGACGCCGTCGAAGCGGATCTCGGTGCCGTCGTCGAGGGTCAGCGACTCGCCCGGCACCAGGTTGGCGCGCGCGACGCGCACCAGTGCGCCGGACTCGACCATGCGCTGGTCGACCTGGAAGATCGACTGGCCGCGGCCGTCGTCGAGGCCGAGGTCGCCGCGCAGGACGTCCACCGCGACCTCGGGGGCGAGCAGCGCCGGGAACACCGACGTGACCACGTCCCCGCCCGACGACGTCGGCGCGAACAGGCCGGTGATGGCGAGCTGGGACGTGCGCCGCTGCTCGGAGTCGGTGATGCCGGGCGGTTCGAACTTCGTGGCGCCCTCCGACAGCAGGGTCGCCTGGTCGACCGGCCGCCACTGGATCGCGCCGGTGCGCTGCTCCCCGTTCGGCCACGTGACGGTGAACCGCGGCGCGTAGCCGTGGCCGAGCAGGTAGACGCGGTTGCCGTCGACCCGCAGCGGGTGGTTGACCTCCAGCTGGTGGGTGCGCCACTCGTCGGAACCGGACGCGACCTCCTCGGCGCTCTGGTAGGCCAGCTGCCCGCGGAAGCTCTCGGCCTGCCCGTTCGGCCGGTACTCGGCCCGGAAGTCGTCGAGGCGGATGCAGAACGGGGTGAGGTCAGTGCCGTCGACGCGCAGCCCCGCGCGGAACGTGTCGTAGCCGAGGATGCCGGTGTTGCAGAACTGGCCGCCGCCGGACATGACGATGACCTGGCCCTCGTAGCCGAAGAGCTTGCCCGCGGCCACCCCGATGAGCAGGCCGACGAGGCTCAGGTGGAACAGCAGGTTGCCCGCCTCGCGCAGGTACCCCTTCTCGGCCGAGATCGTGCGGCCCGCCCCGTCCGGCCGTTCGACGCTGCGCCAGCCGCGCAGCCGGGACCGCACGCGCTCGACGGCCTCGTCCAGGCCGACGTCGAGGGTGCCGCTCGCGTGGTGCGGCATCCGGGACAGGTTCCGCGGCGTGGCCACCGGCTCCGCCCGCAGGGCCGCGGCGTGCTCCAGGGTGCGCGGCAGCACGCAGCCGACGAGCGAGATCATCAGCAGGAGGTAGATCGCCGCGAACCACGGGGCGGCGAACACGTCGAAGAAGCCGAGGCGGTCCAGCGTCGGCGCGAGCCACGGGTAGTCGGCGAAGTACTCCTCGACCAGGCGCTGGTTCAGCGACCGCTGCGGCAGCAGGGCCCCCGGCAGCGCGGCGACCGCCAGCAGGAACAGCAGCACGAGGGCCGTGCGCATGGAGGTCAGTCCCCGCCAGCCGTTGCGCAGCACCGCCCACACCCCGGCGAGTCGCGGCCTGGGTGTCGGCGAGTCGCGCTGCGGGTGCGCGCGAGTCGGGGTCTCGGTGGGGGCCATCTACAGCACCGGGACGAAGCCCGCGATGGACACCTGGAGCTTGGCGAGCAGCGCGCCCCACACGCCGGTGACGAGCAGGACCCCGACCGCCACCATCAGCGCCCCGCCGGCGAGCTGGATCGCGCGGGTGTGGCGGCGCAGCCAGCCGAGCGCCCGCACCGCCCGCGACGCCCCGAGCGCGATGATCACGAACGGCAGGCCGAGCCCGGCGCAGTAGGCGACGGTGAGCACGACCCCGCGCAGCGAGCCGCCGCCGGTGCCCGCGGCCACCGCGACGACGCCCGCGAGCGTCGGCCCGATGCAGGGCACCCAGCCGAGGCCGAACACCGCGCCGAGCAGCGGCGCGCCCCACACCCCGGCGCGCGGGACCCAGTGCATGCGCTTCTCCCGCTGCAGCGCGGGCACCAGCCCGACGAACGCCAGCCCCATCACGATCATGAGGACGCCGCCCGCGCGCTGCAGCACCGCCTCGTTGGCCACGAGCGCGTCGGCGAGCCAGACGACGCCGGTGAGGATGGCGCCGAACACGACCGTGAACCCGGCGACGAACAGCGCCGCGGCCCCGGCGACGCGGAACCGGCCCGACCGCGGCTCGCCCGCTTCGGCGGCCGTGGCCGGTGGGGCGTCGGCGCCGACCAGGCCGGCCAGGTAGGCGAGGTAGCCGGGGACGAGCGGGACCACGCACGGCGACGCGAAGCTCACCGCGCCGGCCAGCACGGCCACGGCGGCAGCGAGGAGCAGCGGTCCGGAGACCGCGAGCGTCGTCGAGGGGTCCATCGCCCATGAGGGTAGGCCGCGTGCTATTGGGCGCCCACACCGGGTTCTACACGTTGTAGTGGATCGCCGCGCCGGTCAGAGCCACGGGCGCACCGAGGGCACGACTCGCCAACACCCAGGCCGCGACTCGCCGACACCCAGAGCGCGACTCGCCCACAGCGAGAGCGCGACTCGCGCGCACTCGCAGCGCGGCTCGCCGGGGTCAGGGTTCGGCCTGCAGGCGCTGGACCAGCGGCATCAGCTCCGGCACGCGGACCGCCGTCAGGAAGACCGCCGCCACCCGGTGCTGCTTGTCGAAGACGATCGTGGAGGGGACCACGTTGCGCGGGTAGCCGCTCAACGCGGCGAGCGCGCGGCCGGGCGGGTCGAAGATCGACTCGAACGTGATGCCCCGGTTGCGGACGAAGTCGAGCGCGTCGGCGCGGGAGTCCCGGACGTCCAGCCCGAGCACCACGGCCTCGGAGTTGTCGTGCACGTACTGCAGGCCGGGCATCTCCTCCCGGCACGGCCCGCACCACGACCCCCAGATGTTGAGCACGACGACCTGGCCGGGGTAGTCGTCCAAGCCGACCGTGGCGGCCTCGCGCAGCAGGCTCTCCCCCGAGATGCCGCCGACGGTGCCGCGGCTCTCCGGCGGGTCGTAGAAGATCGTGGTCTGCCCGCCCGGCGCGACGAACTGGAACTCCCCTCCGGTGGCCACCGCCTCCTGCGTGGCCGAGCAGCCCGCCAGCAGCAGCGCGGCGAGCACCGCGGCGAGCAGCCGGATCATGCGCCCGTCTGCCTCGGGTCGCTGGACCCGGCGGGCTCGGTGTAGCGGAGCTGCGTGAGCTCGGTGCCGGTGAACACGAGCGAGGTGAGCGAGGCCAGGGCGCACTGCCTGCGCCGCGGGTCGTGCCACAGCCGCTGCCGCGTGAGGTAGCGGCGCAGCGTCCAGATCGGCAGCTGGTGCGACACGCACACCGCCTCGTGCCCCTCGGCGAGCTCGCGCGCCCGCTGGACGGCGGCGTACATGCGGTGCGCGATCTGCAGGTACGGCTCGCCCCAGGACGGGGTGAACGGGTCGCGCAGCAGCAGCCAGTGGCGGGGGCTGCGCAGCGCACCGCCCCCGACCGAGACGGTGAGCCCCTCGAACCGGTTGTCCGCCTCGATCAGGCGGTCGTCCACGAGCACCTCGAGCCCGTGCTCGGCCGCGACCGGGGCCGCGGTCTCCTGCGCCCGCTCCAGCGGCGAGGCCAGCACCGCGGTCACGTCGGCGTCGGCGAGGAACTTGGCGACGATCTCCGCCTGGTCGCGGCCGCGCTCCGACAGGTGGTAGCCGGGGAGCCGGCCGTAGAGGATCCCCCTCGGGTTGAGCACCTCGCCGTGGCGCAGCAGGTGGACGATCGTGCGCGGAGCCGTCATCGCCCGGCCTCGGCGGGCGGGGTCGCGGCGGCCGCGGCCCGCGCGGCCGCCGGCAGCGCGTCGGCGATCACCTGCCAGGTGTCGTCGTCGAGCGCGGCGGAGACGAACCAGGCCTCGAACGCGCTCGGCGGCGGGTAGACGCCCCGGTCGAGCAGGGCGTGGAAGAACGCCGGGAACCGCCAGGTCTGCGCGGCCTGGGCGCCCGCGTAGTCGTGCACCTCGTCCTCGGTGAAGAACACCGACAGCAGGTTGCCCGCGTACTGGACGCGGTGCGGCACGCCCTCCGCGCTCAGGGCCTCGTCGATCAGCCCGCCCAGCCGGGCCGCGTTGGCGTCGAGCGCGGCGTACACGTCGGCGTCCGCGTGACGCAGGGTGGCGAGCCCGGCCGCGACGGCGACGGGGTTCCCCGACAGCGTGCCCGCCTGGTAGACCGGCCCGGCCGGGGCGAGGTGGCTCATGTGGGCGGCGGGACCGCCGAACGCCGCCGCGGGCAGGCCCCCGGACATGACCTTGCCGAACGTGTAGAGGTCGCCGGCGACGCCGTCCAGCCCGTACCACCCGGACGGCGACACCCGGAACCCGGTCATCACCTCGTCGATCACGAGCAGAGCGCCCGCCTCGTGGCAGATGTCGCGCAGGCCCTCGTTGAAGCCGGGGCGCGGGGGGATCGCGCCCATGTTGCCCGCGGCCGCCTCGGTGATCACGCAGGCGATCTCGCTGCCGCGCTCGGCGAACACCGCGCGCACCGCGTCGAGGTCGTTGTAGGGGAGCACGATCGTGTCGGCCGCCTGGGCGCCGGTGACGCCGGGGCTGGTCGGCAGGCCGAACGTGGCCACCCCGGAGCCGGCCTGGGCGAGCAGGGCGTCCACGTGCCCGTGGTAGCAGCCTGCGAACTTGACCACGACGCGGCGCCCGGTGATGCCGCGGGCGAGCCGGATCGCGCTCATCGTGGCCTCGGTGCCGGAGTTGACCAGCCGCACCTGCTCGACGGGCTCGACGCGCCCGATGATCTCCTCGGCGAGCTCGACCTCGGTCGGCGTCGGCGCCCCGAACGACAGGCCGTGGGTGGCGGCCTCCCGCACCGCCTCGACGACGGCGGGGTGCGCGTGCCCGAGGATCATCGGGCCCCACGAGCTGACGAGGTCGACGTAGCGGTTGCCGTCGGCGTCGGTGAGCCACGGGCCGGACGCGGACACGAAGAACCGCGGCGTGCCCCCGACCGCGGCGAACGCCCGGACCGGGGAGTTCACCCCGCCGGGGATGGCGGCGCACGCCCGATCGAACAGGCGGCGCGAGGTCTCGGTGCGGGCAGCGGCCTCCTGGCCGGACGGGATCGGCGAGCTAGCCACGAGAGCCAGTCTCACATCTCCGCGCGCGGGCGTGCGCCCCGGGACGCCCTACCGCTGGGAGAACCAGCGGCTGGGCTCGGGGAGGAAGGCGATGACCGTGCCGCCGACCGACGCCGCCACGACGAGCAGGACGAACAACAGGGTTGCGCCGTCGCTGCCCGCCCCGGCGAACATGCCCAGCAGCAACAGCAGCGTGAACCCGGCCGTCATGATCGTCAGGACGATCCGCGCCCAGTTGCGGCCCATGAACATCAGCACCGCGAACAGCACGTAGAGCAACGCGAGCACGAGCATGACGGCCGCGAAGCCGCGCATGGCCGACAGGGCCGCCTCCGCCGTGATGCCCGCCTGCTCGAACTGCTGCTCGTACTCCGGGGGGATCGCGTTCGCGTCCAGCGGCAACAGCAGCAGCGCCGCCCCGGCGAGGACGAACGGCAGCGCGCTCAGGATCAGCAGGACCAGCGACACGACCATCAGGCCCGGGCGGGAGACCGGGCCGCGGTCCTCGGAGCGGAGGCCGGCGACGTCGCCGCCGTACGGGGCGCCCGGGTACTGGCCGGGCTGCTGGCCGTAGGGGTTGTACTGGGGCCCGCCGTACTGGCCCGGCTGTGCGCCGTACTGCCCGTACTGCTGCGTCGGTTGGGCGTAGGGGTTGTACTGCGGCGCCTGGCCGTAGCCCGGCGTGGGTTGCTGGCCCTGCTGCGCGTAGGGCTGCTGGCCGTACTGGCCGGGCTGACCGTACTGGGGTTGCTGCCCGTACTGGGGCCCGCCGTACTGCCCCTGCTGGGGGTACGGCGGCTGCTGCGCGTACTGGCCGGGCTGGCCGTACTGCTGCTGCCCCGCAGCGGGCTGCTGCCCCGACCCTTCGCTCGGCGGAGCGGCACCCGACTGGTCATCGGGCTGGTTGCCCCCGTTGCGGGGGTCGGAGGGTGTGCTCACGGCGTCACCGTAGGTCCGTCCGTCCAAGGCTGTCCACGTGCCCTCAGTCCTTGCGGTGGTGGATGTCCTCGCTCATCCGGACCAGCGCGTAGTAGAACTCGAGCGTCACCCTGAACATGATCAGGGCGAACAGCGCGAAGACCCCGCCGACCACCAGCGCCAGCAGCCCCGGGCCCACCCCCTGGGCGAACCCGCCGATGAGGGCGCCGATGTAGAACAGGCCGATCAGGATCATCCCCACGATGTAGAGGATCTTGACGACGGCCGGGGTGGCGAAGGTGTTGAAGTCGAAGTCGAACAGCGCCGCGAACGGGCTGTTGCTCTGCCCCTGCGGGCCACCGATGGGCTGCCCGGGCGGCGGGGGCGGGCCGAACCCACCGGGCTGACCCGGCTGACCGGGCTGGGCCGGCGGGTAGCCGCCCCACGCGGGCGGAGGCTGCTGCTGCCCGAAGCCGCTCGGGTAGGGAGGCGGCTGCTGCCCGCCCTGCCAACCTTGCTGGCCGGGCTGGTACTCACCGGGTGCGCCCGGGTCGTTGCTCATCGCGGTCCTCCACCCTGATCAATGGGGCCGTGATCGTAACCCTTGCCGTCGCACCGCGAACCCACCCCGCTGGGATGAGCGGTTTCGAACCGGTCACAGCCGGGTCGCGACCTCCGTGGCCCAGTACGTGAGGACGATGTCGGCGCCCGCCCTGCGGATACCCGTGAGGGTCTCGAGGATCGCGCGGTCGCGCTCGATCCAGCCGTTCGCGGCGGCCGCCTCGATCATCGCGTACTCGCCGGAGACCTGGTACGCGGCCACCGGGACGTCGGACGCCTCCGCGACGGCGCGCACCACGTCGAGGTAGGCCATGGCCGGCTTGACCATGACGACGTCGGCGCCCTCCTCGAGGTCGAGGGCGAGCTCGCGCAGCGCCTCGCGCACGTTGGCGCCGTCCTGCTGGTAGGTCTTGCGGTCGCCGGTGAGCTGCGACTCGACGGCCTCCCGGAACGGTCCGTAGAACGCGGAGGTGTACTTCGCGGTGTAGGCGAGGATGCCGGCGTCGGTGTGGCCGGCGGCGTCGAGCGCCTCCCGGATCGCCCCGACCTGGCCGTCCATCATCCCGCTGGGACCGACCACGTGGGCGCCCGCCTCGACCTGCGCCACGGCCATCCGGGCGTAGACGGCGAGCGTGGCGTCGTTGTCCACCCGGCCCCGGTCGTCGAGCACGCCGCAGTGGCCGTGGTCGGTGAACTCGTCCAGGCAGGTGTCGGCCATCACGACCGTGGCGTCGCCCACCTCGGCACGCACGTCGCGCAGCGCGACGTTGAGCACGCCGTCCGGGTCGACGGCCCCCGAGCCGGTGGCGTCGTGCCGCTCCGGCACGCCGAACAGCATCAGCCCGCCGACGCCCGCCTCGACCGCCTCGACCGCGGCCTTGCGCAGCGAGTCACGGGTGTGCTGCACGACGCCCGGCATGGACGGGATGGGCACCGGCTCGGTGGCGCCCTCCTTGACGAACATCGGCAGCACCAGGTGCCGCGGCCGCAGGTCCGTCTCGGCGACGAGCCTGCGCACCGCCGGGGTGCTGCGCAACCGCCGGGGCCGGTGGGTGGGGAACGCCATGGGCCCAGCCTACGACCGGCCCTCGCCGCCCCCGCTCGCAGCAGAGCCACCTTCCCGCAACGCGCTTGCCGGAAGGTGGCTCTGCTGCACATCCGCCTCAGCGGCGGCGGGCCTTCACCTTCCGCGGCGGCGGGAGGGCACCCTCGGCGCGCAGCTTCGCCGCGTGCGCCGCGAGCGCGTCGACCAGCAGCGGGACCCGCGGCTCCGGCGGCTGCACGTCGACCCGCAGGCCGAACTCGCGCGCCGTCTCGGCGGTCTGCGGACCGATGCACGCCACGATCGTGCGGGCGTGCGGCTTGCCCGCGATGCCCACGAGGTTGCGCACCGTGGACGACGAGGTGAAGCACACAGCGTCGAACCCGCCGGTCTTGATGGCCTCGCGGATCGGGGCGGGCGGCGGCGCGGCGCGCACCGTGCGGTACGCGGTGACGTCGTCGATCTCCCAGCCGCGCTCGCGCAGGCCGGCGGCGAGGGTCTCGGTGGCGATGTCGGCGCGCGGCAGCAGCACGCGGTCGACCGGGTCGAGCACGTCGTCGTAGGGCGGGAAGATCTTCAGAAGGCCCTCGGACGAGGACTCCTGGCCCTCGTCGATCGACGGCACGAGCTCGGGGTTGATGCCGAAGCTGCGCACCTTCTCCGCGGTGGCCTGGCCGACGCAAGCGATCTTGACCCCGGAGAACGCCCTGGCGTCGAGCCCGAACTCGCCGAACTTCTCCCACACCGCGCGCACGGCGTTCGTGGAGGTGAACACCACCCACTGGTAGCGGCCGTCGACGAGGCCCTTCACCGCCCGCTCCATCTGCGTGGGCGAGCGCGGCGGCTCGACGGCGATGGTGGGCACCTCCTCGGCGGTGGCGCCGTGGATCGCGAGGCGCTCCGTCATGGCGCCCGCCTGGTCCTTGGTGCGCGGCACGAGAACGCGCCAGCCGTAGAGCGCCCGCGACTCCCACCACGACAGCTCGGCGCGCAGGCCGACCTCGGCGCCCACGGTGACCACGAGCGGGCCCTCGAGCTCGGCGGCGTCGGTGGCCACGGTGGCGAGCGTGCTCTGGACGGTCTTCTGCGTGGTGCGGGTGCCGTTCACGGTGACGGCGACGGGCGTCTGCGCAGGTACCCCGTGCTCGGTGAGCGAGGAGGACATCTCGGCCAGGTTCGCCGCGGTGGCGTGCAGCACGAAGGTGCCCGGCGCGGCGGCGAGCCGCGGCCAGTCGACGCCCGCGCGCACGTCGGCCTCCACGTGCGCCGCGCCCAGCGGCACCCCGGCGTAGGTGGGGACCGCGGTGCCCGCGGGCACGCCCGGCACGACGTCGAACGGCACCTTGGCCGCGGCCACCGCGATGGCCTCCTGCACGACCGAGTCGGTGGTGAACGGGTCGCCGCTGACCAGACGCGTGACGCTGCGGCCGGACTGCACCTCGTTGACGAGTTCCTTCGCGACGTCGTTCGGCGCGCCGACGGCCGGGCGCACCTCGGCGCCGTCGGCGACGAGCGCGAGCACCTGGTCCGGGACGTCCGAGTCCGTGATGACGAGCGGTGCGCTCGCGAGGGCCTCCCGCGCGCGAACGGTCAGCAGGCCGGGATCGCCGGGGCCGCTGCCCACGAAGGCGACCCGTCCCGGGTTGGGCGTAGGTGTCATCTCGGAACTCCCGATCCAGCGTTTCTCGGAAGGGCGTCGAGGCCCCCCATGTCGAGCAGCTCCGCGGCCAGCGCCGCGCCGAGCTTCTCGGCGTCGTCCATGTCTCCGGTGACGGAGGCGCGCAGCAACGCCCCGTCGATCGTGCCCACCACCGCTCGCAGGGAGAGGCGGTCCACGACCTTGCCGTCGTCGTCCAGGTCGGAGACGACGTCGGCCAGCGCCCCGACCGGGGCGCTGCAGCCCGCCTCGAGGGTGGCCAGCACCGCGCGCTCGGCGACCACCGCGGCCCGGGTGGGCGCGTCCTCGAGGACCGCGGCCAGCACCTCGCCGATCCCGGTGTCGTCCGAGCGGCACTCCACCGCCAGCGCACCCTGGGCGGGCGCGGGCAGCATCTGCAGCGGGTCGAGCAGCTCGGTGGCCTCGCCGAGCCGGCCGAGCCGTGACAGCCCGGCGGCCGCGAGCACCACGCCGTCCAGCTCGCCCGAGCGGACCTTGCCCACCCGCGTGTCGACGTTGCCGCGGATCGCGACGACCTCGAGCCCGAGGCCCAGCGCATCGAGCTGCGCGATGCGCCGCGGCGAACCGGTGCCGATCCGGGCCCCGGGCGGGAGCTCCCCGAGCACGAGGCCGTCGCGGGCCACCAGCGCGTCGCGCGGGTCCTCCCGGGCCGGGACGGCCGCGATGCGCAGCCGCGGGTCGGGGGCGGTGGGCAGGTCCTTGTAGGAGTGCACGGCGACGTCGACGTCGCCGCGCGCCAGCGCATCCCGCAGCGCCGACACGAACACCCCGACGCCGAGCTGCGCGACGGGTGCCGACGATCGGTCGCCGGATGTGCTGATCCCCACCAGCTCGCACTCGTGGCCCGCCGCTCGCAGCCGGTCGGCGACGATTCCGGTCTGGGCCATCGCGAGCGCGCTCGGCCGGGTGCCGATACGCAGCTTCATGCGTCCTGCCCCTCGTGGGATTCGGTGCGGGACTCCAGCGAGGCGAGCACGTCGCCGCTGCGCTGGACGGCCACCGCGTTCGGCGTCTGCGGGTCGAGCTCGAACAGCGCCCGCAGCGCGGCCGCGTAGCTGTCGCCGTCCGGCCCCTCGGCCAGCTTCTTGATCTGCACGGTGGGGGTGTGCAGGAGCTTGTCGACCACCCGGCGGATGCTGCGGTTGAACTCCTCGCGCACCTTCGGCTCGAGGCCGGGCAGCCGGGAGTCGAGCCGCAGCAGCTCGGCGTCGATCACCTCGGACGCGCGCCTGCGCAGCGCGGTGACGGTGGGGGTGACCTCGGCGGAGCGCTGGGCCGCCAGGTAGGCCTGCGCCTCCTCGGCCACGAGCTCCTGCGCCGCCGCGACGGCGGCGCCCCGATCGCCGTCGGCGAGCCTGCGCTGCAGGGTGGCCAGGTCGACCACCGAGACGCCCGGCAGCGCGCCGACGCGCGGGTCGACGTCGCGGGGCAGGCCCAGGTCGACGATCGCGAGCGGCCGCCCGTCCCGCCGCGCGACGGCGCCGGCCACCGGGTCGAGCTCGACGACGGTGCCGACGGCGCCGGTGCACGCGACCATCAGGTCGGCGGCGACCAGCTCGTCGGCCAGCGCGTCCAACGCCCCGGCGCGCGCGGCGGTGCCCTGCGCGGCGGTGTTCTCGGCCAGCCGCTCGGCGCGATCGGCCGACCGGTTGAGCACCACGATCTCGGCGACCCCCGCCCGCCGCAGGTGGGCGGCCGCGAGCGCGCCCATGGCGCCCGCCCCGACCACGACGGCGCGCCTGCCGGCGAGCCCGTCGAGCTGGGTGGTGGCGTCGGCGAGGGCCTCGGAGACGACGGAGGCGCCCGCGGCGTCGATGCCGGTGCTCGCGTGCACCCGCTTGCCGACGCGCAGCGCCTGCTGGGCGAGCTCGTGCAGGGCCCGCCCCACCGTGCCGGCCTCGTCGGCCGCCGCGTACGCGGTGCGCAGCTGCCCGAGGATCTGGGCCTCGCCGACCACCATCGAGTCGAGCCCGGCGGCCACCGCGAACAGGTGCTGCACGGCCGAGCCCGCGTAGTGCACGAACACGTGCTCGGTGAGCTCGGTGAGCGACATCCCCGAGTGCCGCGCGAGCACCGCGGAGACGTCGGCCAGGCCGCCGTGGAACGCGTCGACCACGGCGACGACCTCGATGCGGTTGCACGTCGACAGCAGCATGGCCTCGGACACGTGCTGGCCGCGCAGCAGCTCCTCGAGCAGCTTCGGGACCTCGTCCGCGCCGACGGCGGCGCGCTCGAGCACGTGCACCGGCGCGCTGCGGTGCGACAGACCCACGACGAGCACGGTCATTCGGTGAACCTCCCCGCCCCGTTGACGGGATGCCCGTTCACGGAGGCGTTCGCGGCGGTGGCCTGCTGCTCGGCGGCGGCCACGTTCTTGCGGGCCACGTGGAAGGCGAGGATCTGCAGCTCGACCGCGAGGTCGACCTTGCGGACCTCCACCTCCTCGGGCACCTGCAGCACGACCGGGGCGAAGTTGAGGATGCAGCGCACGCCGGCCTCGACGAACAGGTCGCACACGCTCTGGGCGGCCGACGCGGGCGTGGCGATCATCCCGATCGTGACGCCGCGCGCCGGGCAGACCTCGGGGATCGCCCTGACGTGTTCGACGAGGATGCCGTTGATGTGGATGCCGACCAGGTCGGGGTCGACGTCGAACAGCGCGGTGACCGGGAAGCCGCGGCCGCTGAAGCCGCTGTAGCCCGCCAGCGCGTGGCCGAGGTTGCCGATGCCGACGAGCGCGACGGCCTGGCGGTGGTTGAGCCCGAGCGTGCGCTCCAGCTGCTGCACCAGCGCCGCGACCTCGTAGCCGACGCCGCGGATGCCGTAGGAGCCGATGTAGGACAGGTCCTTGCGCAGCTTCGCCGGGTTGACGCCGGTGGCGGCGGCGAGCTCGTCGCTGGACACCGTCTCGGCGCCCTCCTCCGCGAGCTCGCCCAGCTTGCGGAGGTAGACCGCGAGCCGGGCGACGCTGGCCTCGGGGATCGACCGCAGCCGGGCGGGCGATTCCTCGGAGCCGGCATGCGGCGGCTTCGTCACGCTCACGTCTCCTCGATGCTGCTGTGCCCGGTACTGCCTGCGCGGACGGCGCGGCCGCCTCGCCAGGTGGATTCGAGTCGAATAACCCGGGTACGGGTGTTGACTGCGACGGGATAACACGGTAGTCGCTTGTGAAGGCACGCACAAAGTCGCGATCTTGAACCCGGAGGCCCCCGCACGGCCCGCGCGGCCCGCCTCGACCGATGGTCGTCCCACGCCTGCCGCTCGTCGCGTGCTCGAGGCCCGTTCCCGGCACGGGCGGGCGCCGTCGTCGACCCCACGGCGAAGACCTCGGAGATCTCGGTCACGCCGTTTCGGAGGGGGCGGAACCCGAGGTCACGGGCGCCATCCCCGCCGCGGGGGACCCGGCGCGCGGGCCCGCCGCGGGGCCGGTGCGGTGATCGATCGACGATCGGCCGTTCCTCGCCGTCGAACGGCCGCCGAGGGGTCAGAAGGCGGAGAAGGAGACGTCCGGATAGCCGGTGGCGCCGTCCGGCACGGGGTCGGCCTCCAGCTCGGTCTGCACCACGCCGTCGGCCGACGTCGCGCGGCACCGCACCGAGTGGCCGCCGGGGGCGACGTCGAGCTCGGTGCGCCACATCCGCCAGGTGTCGCCGCTCACCTCCGTGGCGAGCTCGGCGTCCTGCCATGGCCCGCCGTCCAGGCTCACCTCGACCCGGGCGATCCCGGCGGGCTGCGACCACGCGATCCCCGCGACGACCACCCGGCCCGCGGGCACCTGGGCGAAGCCGCGCGGGTGGTCGATGCGCGACTGGGTCTTGATCGGCGCCCGCTGCGCCCACCCGCGCCGCAGCCAGTAGCCGTCCTTCGCGGCGAACGTGGTGAGCTCCAGGTCGGTGATCCACTTCGTGGCGGAGACGTAGCCGTACAGGCCGGGCACGACCATCCGCACCGGGAAGCCGTGCTCGAGCGGCAGCGCCTCGCCGTTCATGCCCACGGCGAGCATCGCCCCGCGGTCCGGCTCCAGCAGCACGTCGACGGGCGTGCCGGTGTACCAGCCGTCGACGCTCGTGGCGAAGGCCTGGTCGGCGCCGGGCAGCACGCCCACCTCGAGCAGCAGGTCGCGCAGGTCGACCCCCGTGAACACCGCGGTGGAGATCAGGTCGCCGCCCACGGGGTTGGACACGCAGGTGAGCGTGACCGGGCGCTCGACGAGCGGCCGGGCCATCAGGTCGTCGAAGGTCAGCGTGCGCTCGCTGCGGACCATCCCGTGGATGCGCAGCGACCAGTCCTGCGGCGCCACCACGGGGACGCGCAGCGCGGTGTCGATGCGGTAGAAGTCGCGGTTCGGCGTGAGGAAGGTCGGCGTGCCCGACTCCGGGAAGGCGGCCGACGCCGGGATCGCCGGTGCCCGCTCGACGGGCCGGGCGGCCGCGAGCCGTGCCGTGACCCGCCCCCGCAGATCCGCGGGTCCGCGGGCGAGCCACGCCCCGGCGGCCCCGCCCGCGAGCGAGGCGACGCCCACCGCCGTCGCCGCCCGCACCACGACCGCCCGCCGGCCGGGGTCGGCGGGACCGTCGCCCCGGACGGCCCCGGCGGCGAGCCCGTGCAGCCACCGGGCCACCGCCACCCCGACCACCAGCGCGGCCGTCGGCGCGAGGACGTCCAGCGGCGAGAAGGACGGCGCGAACATCACCGCCCCCAGCCCGAGCGCGCCGAGGACGACCACCGTCCCGACGAGGGCGCCGGGCTGCCTGCGCGACGCGAGGCCCGCGACCGCCGCGACGCCGGCGAGCACCACCGCGATCCCCGCCAGCAGCACCGGCTTGTCGGCCGTGCCGAACGCCGCCTTCGCGAACTCGACGAGCCACTGCGGCGCCAGCCGCACCACCGCGTCCCCGACGGCGACGAACGGCGACGAGGCGGGCCCGACGACGCCCGCCACCAGCTGCCCGGCCGCGACGGCCGCGCCGACGGCCAGCACTCCGCCCAGCGCGGCCCAGCCCCGTGGGATCGGCTCGGCGCGGGTCGGGGCCTCCGTGGTGGTGCTCACCGGACCAGTCTCGCCCCGCACGGCGCGGGCGGATGTGACGATCCGAGGACGGCTCGGCTCGGCTCGCCCGTGGGTCAGGCCAGCGCCGCGCGGAGCCGGTCCTCCTCCACCCGCCAGAAGCCGTGCTCCCGCCCGTCGACCTCGATCACCGGCACCCGGTCGCCGTACTCCGCGCGCAGGTCGGGGTCCGAGTCGACGTCGACGCTGGTCCAGCCCACCCCGACGTCGGCGCAGATCCGCGCGACCTCGGCCTCGGCCTCGGCGCACAGCCCGCAACCCTCCCGCGTGTAGACCGTGACCCGCGGCGCGCTCACGACCGCACCGCCAGCAGGCGCCGCGCCACCTTGCCGGTGGGGGTGCGCGGCAGCGCGTCGGTGAACTCGATCAGCGAAGGCACCTTGAACCGGGCCAGCCGCTCCGCGCAGTGCACGCGCACCTGCTCCTCGGACAGCTGCTCGCCCTCGCGGCGCACCAGCACCGCCTTCACCGCCTCGCCGGTCTCGTCGTCGGGCACGCCGACGACCGCGGCCTCGGCCACCGCGGGCAGCTCCGCGAGCACCGCCTCCACCTCGCGCGGGTAGACGTTGAACCCGTTGACGATCACGAGGTCGGACGAGCGGTCGACCAGGTGCAGGTCGCCGTCGTGGTCGAGGAAGCCGACGTCGGCGGTGCGGAACCAGCCGTCGGCGTCCGGCCCGCCCGAACCGTCGGGCCAGTAACCGGAGAACAGGTTGGGCCCTCGAACGGCCACGAGGCCCGTGTCCTGCGCCGGGTCGGAGACGTCCTCGTCGATGTCCTCCGGGTCGGGCTCGGAGACCACGTCGAGCGGGCGGCCCTCGGCGTCCACCAGCCGCAGCTCGACGCCGGGCAGCGCGCGCCCGACCGACCCGGGCTTCGGCGGGCTGCCGAGCGGGTTCATCGTGAGCACCGGCCCCGCCTCGGTGAGGCCGTACCCCTCGTAGATCGGCAGCCCGGTGACCTCGCGGAACTGCTCCAGCCACTCCGGCGGCAGGGGCGCCCCGCCCGACGTGCACAGCCGCAGGCCCGCGGTGGCTGCGCGCAGCTGGTCGGGCGGCAGCTCCAGCAGCGCCCGGAACATCGACGGCACCCCGGCCACGCCGCTCACCCGGTGCCGCACGAGCACCTCGGCGACGTGGGCGGGGTCGAAGCGCTCGGTGAGCACGACGGTGGCCCCCGCCCAGCAGGCCTGCAGGAGCCCCGCGCAGAGGCCGAAGACGTGGAACAGCGGGATGGACAGCAGCACCCGGTCGACGGGGATCACCGGCGCCGGACGCAGGGCCGCGGCCTGCTCGCGGTTGGCGAGCACGGCCCGGTGCGACAGCCGCACGCCCCGCGGGTGCCCCGTGGTGCCGGACGTGTAGACGAGGAGGGCGATGTCCTCGCCGCCGCCGACCGCCGCCTCGGCGGGCCGGTCCGGGCCGGGGTGGAGCTGCGGCGGCGGCAGCAGGGCGGCCCCGCGCGGCGGCCCGCAGCGGTGCGCCGCCTCGTCACCCTCCGCAGCGACGACGACCGCCGGGGTGCAGTCGTCGAGCACGATCTCCAGCTCCCGCGCGACCGCCACCGGGCCGAACGGGACGCACACCGCCCCCGCGCGCACCGCGCCCAGCACCGAGACGCAGAACGCGGCGCCGTTGCCGAGCCGCACGAGCACGCGCTCGCCCGGCCGGGCACCGGCCTCGCGCAGGCGGGCGGCCTCCGCGCTGACCGCGGCGTCGAACTCCGCCCAGGTCAGCGTGGTCCCGCCGGTAACGTCGACGATCGCGGCCTGGTCGGGCGTGGCCCGCGCCGCCCGGGCGACCAGATCGGCCAGGTGGTGCGGGGTCCCGTCCTGCGGGCTGCCGCTGTGGCTGTCCACGGTTCTCCCAAGGGTCTTCCGCCGAGCTGGATGGCCTCGCCCGCGAGTCTGGCACGAACCGGGTGGCGCGGCGGCCCCGACGCTCGGCGCTCCGGTCTTCCGCGACGACACGCGGGAGCGGTGACACTGACCGCGCGTAGTCGGCCGCTCACCGGAACGCGGGCGCGGCGAGCGGTGGTGCGTGCTCCGCCACACCTGGCCGCCCGTATGCTCCGCCGCTACAGCCAACTCAACGGCCGACCCACGAGATCGTCGCGAAGCTCACCCGAGGGAGTGGCATGCTGCCTGTCGCCGCCGGCGCACCGCGGGCCGACCCGACGGACGCCTGTGCGTTGCGCAGACGCTCGGCACGGCGTCCCGAAGACGGACGTACCGACCACCGACCCGGTCCCAGGGCCCGCCGGGAGCCATGACCCGTCCCGCGCGACAGCCTCGGCTGCTCCCCACCGAGACCACCCGTACCCCGGCGGGTGAAGAGGTACAGATGCCCCCGACCACAGCTCCCCGCGTCGGTCCGCCCGGGCCGCCACCGCGCACGGGCGCCACCCGCCCGCCGCTCCCGCTCCCCCGCAGGCACAGCCCCGGCGAGCCCGCCCCGGAGGACCCGGCCGCGCGCGGGCGCGGGGCGGCGCAGCCCGACGAGAGCGCCGGTGCCTGGGCGCTGGTGAAGGCGGCGCAGGAAGGCGACATGGTCGCCTTCGGCGAACTGTTCGACCGCTACTACGACGTCGTCTTCCGGTACGTGCTCTTCCGCACCGGCGACCGCACCCTGGCCGAGGACCTCACCCAGGAGACCTTCGTCCGGGCCCTGCGCCGCATCTCGTCGGTCAGCTACCAGGGCAGGGACATCGGTGCGTGGTTCGTCACCATCGCGCGCAACCTGATCTTCGACCACGTGAAGTCCAGCCGGTACCGGCTGGAGCAGACCACGAGCGAGATCGTCGAGCTCTCCCCGAGCACGGGTGGCCCCGAGCAGGAGGTGCTGGACCTCGCCACGAACGACGAGCTGCTCCGCTGCGTCCGGAAGCTGAACCCCGACCAGCAGGAATGCATCCAGCTCCGCTTCTTGCAGGGCCTGTCCGTGGCCGAAACGGCCGAGATCATGGACCGCAACGAGGGCGCCGTCAAGGCCCTTCAGCACCGAGCGGTCCGACGGCTCGCCCAGCTGCTCCCGGAGGGCCTCCGATGATCCGCGGCGATATCGAACCGGCCGCCCACCGCGTTACAGGTGCGGCGAATGAACGACTCGATGCGGTGAACGGTCTTGGCACCGTAACCACTGCCCGCCCGGCTCGTTGTAGGGCTGAACGCCGCGCCGCGCACGCCCGCGGCACGGGTACTGACAGCGCAGGGATGCAGTGAGGACGGCCAACATGCCCGCCGGACAGGGCAAGGACGCAGAGCGGTTCGCCGCAGCCGTGGAGTCGGGGACACCCCTCGGCGCCGCGGACGACCCCGATCTCGCGCGGGATCTCGAGATCGTGGCCATGCTGCGGTCCCGGGGTGCGGCTTACGCGCCGGACCCGGAGGCGAAGGCCAGGGCCAAGCAACGCCTCATGGCGATGCTCGCGGCGGAGCAGGAGGGAACCCGACCGGCTCCCCGTCCCGCGCCGCAGGCGGATGCGGAGCTCACCGCGCCGCTCGGCCGGCTGGACGAGCGCGAGGACGTGGACCCGTCGGCGGAGACGGCGCTGATGGAGCCGGTCGCCGCGGACGCACCGGGCGGGGGCGAGCCGGACCAGGAGACCCTGGTCGAGCCGATCCCGCTGCACGGCAGGCGCGCGCGGCGCGCCCGGCACACGCTCGGCGGCCGGACCAAGCGGTCGGCGCCCGCCGGGCTGCGCGGGCGGGTCGTGTTCGTGGGGGCCGCTGCCGCCGCCGCGATGCTGGCGATCGCCAGCGGCGGGGTCCTCGCCAGCAGCAACGCGCTGCCGGGCGACACCCTCTACCCGGTCAAGCGGGTCGCCGAGTCCGCAGGGGTCGCCCTCACCTTCGATGAGGAGAGCCGCGCCCGCCGCCACCTGCAGATCGCCGCGACCCGGCTGTCCGAGGTGGAGCAGCTCGCCCGCAACGCGGAGCGACCGCCTGCGCCCGAGGTGTTCACCTCGGCCATGGACGACTTCGACGAGGCCACGAACGAGGGCTCGCAGCTGCTGCTGTCGGCCGCCGAGCAGGACCAGGCCGCGGCCGAGGACCTGCGCCGGTGGGCGGCCGAGCAGTCCGACAAGCTCGAGAAGCTCGAGCCGGAGCTGCCCCCGTCCGCCGACGCGGACACCTCGAGGCAGCTGCTCGAGCGGCTGCTCGGCCGGACCACGAGCCTGGACACCGAGGAGGACAACTCCCGGCGCACCGCGGGCGAGAGCGAGGACGAGTCCGACTCCGAGGACTCGGGTGGGAGCGACACCACGCGCGAGCCGGACGACGACGAGGAGGAGTCGTCGCCGAAGGACTCGAGCCGGACCAGCGAGCCGTCGCGCAGCTCCGAGCGCACCACGGACCGCGAGAACCCGCGGCTGCTGCCCGACCTCTCGCCGAACAAGGACGACGACGAGGACGAGAAGCCGAGCGGCACGGCGACGAAGGACGAGGACGGCGACGAGAAGAAGTCGGAGTCCGACTCCGACGACTCCGATGGCGGGGACGGCAACGTGTCCGTCCCGCTGCCGCTGCTGCCCCCGGTCACGCTGCCGCCGCTGCTGCCGGGCCTGCCGGGGATCACCATCGGCTGATCCGCACCGCCGTGAAGGCCGCCGCGGGGCGCTTCCCGCGGCGGCCTTTTCTCGTCGCCGGGGGCGTGACGGTTCGCAACCCGTCGGTCACCGAACCGGGCTCCTGCGTCTGCCGGGCGACAGTAGGCTGGGACGACGAAGACCCACGGAGGCCAGTAGGTGGTTGATCAAGAACCTCGCGAACCGCTGTCCCCCACCGGCTCGGGCGAGCTGAGCGGGGCCACCGAGACGCCGGGCGTTGTCGACTCCGCCACTGCCGCCGACCCGTCGGTCCGCGCGGGCGAGGCAGCGGCGGCAGCCGCGGTCGCCGCCGGCGACAGCGGGCCGGCCGACGTGCCGCCCACCGACCTCACCGCTGCCGCGTTCTTCGACGTCGACAACACGATGATGATCGGCGCGTCGATCTTCCACTTCGCGCGCGGGCTCGCGGCGCGGAAGTTCTTCACCACGGCCGACCTCATCGGGTTCGCGTGGCAGCAGCTGAAGTTCCGCATCGGGGGCAAGGAGACCGAGTACTCCACCACCACCGGCCGGGACACCGCGCTCTCGTTCGTCGCGGGCCGTTCGGTCGCCGAGATCACCGCGCTCGGCGAGGAGATCTACGACGAGCTGATGGCCGACCGGATCTGGGCGGGCACCCGCGCCCTCGCCCAGATGCACCTCGACGCGGGCCAGCGCGTCTGGCTGGTCACGGCCACGCCCGTCGAGCTGGCGCTCATCATCGCGCGCAGGCTGGGGCTCACCGGAGCGCTGGGCACGGTCGCCGAGAGCGTCGACGGTTACTACACGGGGCGGCTGGTCGGCGAGATCCTGCACGGCCCGGCGAAGGCCCACGCCGTGCGGGCGCTGGCCGCTACCGAGGGCCTCGACCTGCGCCGCTGCACCGCCTACTCCGACTCCGTCAACGACGTCCCGATGCTCTCGGCGGTCGGCACCGCCGTCGCCGTCAACCCCGACTCCGAGCTGCGCGACATCGCGAAGGAGCGCGGCTGGCAGATCCGCGACTTCCGCACCGGCCGGAAGGCGGCCAAGATCGGCGTGCCCTCGGTGCTGGGCGCGGGCGCCATCGCGGGCGCGGTCGCCGCGGGCCTCGCCGCCCGGAAGCGCTGATCCCGGCCGGGTCAGCCGAGGAACGTGCTGCGCCGCTGGCCGAGCAGCCGGTACAGGGTGTGCTGGATCGTCTCGCGCACCTGGTCGGTGAGGTTGAAGACGGCCATCGGGTCGTCCGCGTCCGCGGGATCGACCGCGTCGGTGCGGATCGGCTCGCCGAACTCGATGTACCACTTCGACGGCAGCGGCATGAGCCCCAGCGGCCCGAACAGCGGGAACAGCGGGGTGATCGGGAAGTACGGGGCGTTGAACAGCCGGGCGAGCGGCTTGATGTCGCCGATCTTGGGGTAGATCTCCTCGGCGCCGACGATCGCGCACGGGATGATCGGGACGCCGCAGCGCAGCGCGGCCGAGACGAAGCCACCGCGCCCGAACCGCTGCAGCTTGTACCGGTCGCGGAACGGCTTGCCGATCCCCTTGAACCCCTCCGGCCACACGCCGACGAGCTCACCGGAGGACAGGAGGCGCTCCGCGTCCGGCGAGCACGCGAGCGTGCTGCCCTGCTTGCGGGCGAGCGTGCCCACCACGGGCAGCCGGAACATCAGGTCGGCACCCAGCATCCGCAGGTGCCGCTGCGCGGGGTGGTCGTCGTGCAGCGCCACCATGGTCATCAAGGCGTCCAGCGGCAGCGTGCCCGAGTGGTTGGCGACGACGAGCGCGCCGCCTTCGGCGGGCACGTTGTCCATGCCGATGGTCTCCACCCGGAACCAGTTGCGGTACAGCGGCCGCAGCGCGGGCAGGATGACGTGCTCGGTGAGGTCGGGGTCGAACCCGAACTCGTCGACGGCGTAGTCGCCCTCCAGGCGCCTGCGCAGGAACGCCAGCAGGTCGGCGAGCGCCTCCTCCCACTGCGGCGGGGCGGTGTCCTCCCGCTCGGCGTCGCGCGGCTCGTCGTCCGCACCGTTCCACGACCCGCGGCGGTCGTCGGTGCGGAACGGGATCACCTGGGCTTCGGGCACGGTGGATCGCTCCTCCCCGGCCCGGGGGCCGTCAGGGCTGTGCGTGGCGCGGCGGCGGGGCGTCATCGCAGCATCCTCGGGTTGTCCTCGTGAACGGGTCGTCGGCCATCAGCGCAGGGCCCGCGCGGCGGTGAGCAGGCCCCGTTCCAGCACGGCGAACCGTTCGGGGTCCACCACGGGGCGCAGCCCGCGCCCGCGGACGAAGTCGTCGAACGCCTGTACGGTGGTCCAGCGCGGCGTGAAGCCGAACTGCGTGCGCAGCTTGGTGTTGTCCACCACGCGCCCGAAGTTGAGCAGCCGCATCTGCTCCGGGGAGAAGTCGACGAGCCGGGCGCTGCGGAACAGCCTGCCCACCGGCCCGACGATCGGGCTGGGGACCGGGATCGGCACCCGGCCGGCCCGCCGGATGGCCTGGGAGAGCAGCAGCACCCCGTCGGCGGCGACGTTGAAGACGCCCGGGATGTCCTCGCTCGCGGCCCGCTCGAGGACGGCGAGGCCGTCCTCCTCGTGCAGCAGCTGCACGCGCGCGTCGTAGCCGAGCACGACCGGCACGGCGGGCAGCGCGAAGTAGCGGGTGAAGACGGTGTCGATGCGCGGGCCGATGAAGTTCGCGAACCGCAGCGTCGTGACCGACACGTCCGGGCGCCTGCGGGCGAACCCGCGCAGGTAGCCCTCGATCTCCACCGCGTCCTTGGCGTACCCGCCCGACGGCAGGTCCTTCGGCGTCATCGTCTCGTCGAACAGCGCGGGGTCGCGCGGGCTCGACCCGTAGACGGCGGTGGTGGACTTGAGCACCATGCGCCGCACCGACGGCGCCTTCTGGCACGCCGCGAGCAGCTGCATCGTGCCGATGACGTTCATCTCCTTCATCGCCACCCGGCCGCCGGACGAGCCCGGGTTGGCCGAGAGCGACGCGTGGACGACGGTGTCGACGTTCGCGGTGGAGATGACCTTCGAGATCAGCGGGTTGCGGATGTCGGCGCGCACGAACTCCGCGCGGCCCATCCGGCGCAGCAGGTCGCGCGGCGGTGGCACCGTGTCCACGCCGAGGACCCGCTCGATGTCCGGGTTCTGCGCGAGTCGCGCAGCGAGGTGACCACCGAGGAACCGGCTGACCCCGGTGACGAGCACGACGGATGGCGGCACGGCCCTACCCCAGGAACGCGAACAGATGCGGCGAGTGACCGATGGTAGACCGCCCGCGGCTAAGACGTGGTCCCGAGTTCGCGGTGGTGAGCGGACGCACCGCAGGTGAACGCAATCCCGGACGCGGCCACCGGCCACGTCCGGGATCGGTCACTTGCCGAGCTTGCGCCGCTGGACGCGGGTGCGGCGGAGCAGCTTGCGGTGCTTCTTCTTCGACATCCGCTTGCGGCGCTTCTTGATGACTGACCCCATACGAGGCGGCCCTTCCTGTCGGGTCGCGGCCCGCTGGCGGGCCACTGGTCGTGCGGTGGAGGCGCGCTCCGGCCAGGCGCAGCGCGGGGCGTGCGCGGCCGAGCACGATGACCGGTGACCTACTCTACCGGGGGTTTCCGGGGCACCTGACGGGCGGCCTCCCCTCAGCCCGCATCGAAGTAGGCACTGCGCAGGTACTCCTCCACGGCGTTCTTCGGGACGCGGAACGAGCGCCCGACGCGCGCGGCGGGCAGCTCCCCGCTGTGCACGAGGCGGTACACGGTCATCTTCGACACCCGCATCATGGCCGCGACCTCGGCGACCGTCAGGAACTGCACCTGCGAGAGGTGGATCTCCGAAGGCTCGGACGGCATCCGATCACCGCTTTCGTGGTCGCACCGGCCGCCCGGTCTCCTGCGGCCGAGACGGCGCCGATGTTCCGGATGAGCTTAGCGGTGCGGATGTGACGTCTTCGAGGGGAGTGGTGCGCAGGAGGGTGGCCGCGCCCGGCGCGTACGGGTGATTCACCTGCCCCGTTCGGGGCCCGGACGCCCCGGGGCCGCCTCAGCGGCCTCCCTTCCCCAGCTCCACCGAACGGTCCCGCGCCGCCTCGATCGCGTCGATGAGGGCCGCGCGCACCCCGTGCCGCTCGAGCTCGCGGATCGCCGCGATCGTCGTGCCCGCGGGCGAGGTGACCGCCTCGCGCAGGATCACCGGGTGGTCGGAGGACTCGCGCAGCATCCGCGCGGCCCCGAACGCCGACTGCACGATGAGGTCGGCCGCGACGGCGCGCGGCAGCCCGAGCAGGATCCCCGCGTCGATCATCGCCTCGACCAGGTAGAAGAAGTACGCGGGCCCGGAGCCGGACAGCGCGGTCACGGCGTCCTGCTGCGACTCGGGGACCCGCACCACCCGCCCGACGGAGGCGAGCATCTTCTCGACCTCGGTGAGCTGCTCGTCGGTGGCGTGCGTGCCCGGCGAGATGGCGCTCATCGCCTCGCCGACCAGCATCGGCGTGTTCGGCATGACCCGCACGACCGGCGTCCCCTCCGGGAGGGCCTCCTCGAACAGCGAGGTCGGCAGCCCCGCGCAGAGCGACACCACGAGCGTGCCGGGACGCAGCACCGGGGCGAGCTCGGTGAGGACCGGCGTGATGTCCTGCGGCTTCACCGCCACCACGATGATGTCCGCCCGCTTCGCCGCGGTGGCCACATCGACCGCCTCGACCCCGAGCCGGGCGGTCAGCTCGGCGGCGCGTTCCGGGTGCCGCTCGGTGAACACGAGGTCGTCGGCGGACCGACCGCCGGAGAGCAGCCCCGACAGCAGCGCCTCACCGATCTTCCCCGCCCCGAGCACAGCGATCCGTGTCATGTGCGGGAACGGTAGTCGCAGACCGTCAGGGCTCGAGCGGGGAGAGGGCCAGCTGACGGGCCTGGCAGACGAGCCGTCCCGTCGAGTCGATCACCGTGACGTCCTCGTCGAACCAGTCGCCCGCCACCGCGACGGTCCGAGCCTCGATCCGCAGCCAGCCCGGCGCGGGGTGCCCGCGCAGCAGCGCGGTGAGCTGGACGGTGGGCGCCCAGCCGATGCGGCCGCCCAGGTTGAACACGGTGGGCGCCATGATGTCGCCGGAGAGCAGGGCGAACAGCACGTCGGTCGGCTCGCCGAGCGGGCGGGCCCACCCGCGCAGCACGGGCGGCCCCTGCTCGCCCCGGGCGAAGGCGAACGTGGGGGTGTCGTAGCGCAGCTCGCAGGCGCTCGCGACGCCGTGGGCGATGCCGTGCTCCCGCGGGTCGATCGCCTCCGGCGTCGGCTCGGCGGGGAGCTCGGGCAGGTCCGCCCACCGGTCGCCGTCGGTCGGCAGCCTGCCCGCGGTCACCGTGGAGGCGAGCACGAGGCGGCCGTCCTGGCGCATCCGGACCGCCACGACCGACGCGGTGCGACCGAGCTTGAGCACCTCGGTCTCCAGCTCCACCGGCCCGGGGTCGGGCGCCCGCAGGTAGTCGGCGGCGACGGCGAGCGGGTCGGGGGCGGCGCCGTTCGTCTCGGCGTGGACACGGGCCAGGCCCGCGCGGGCGAGCAGCACCATGAGCAGGCCGCCGTGCGCCTTCGGCCCGACGGTGAAGAGGGTGCCCAGCTCGGCCCCGTAGCAGCCGTCGCCGAGCGGGGTCACCTCGATGGCGTCGCGGAACGGCCGGCCGGTCTCGGTCGTGGCGGGTCGCACGACACAGTGCGTATCACCGCGGCGGCGCAGCGCGCGCGCCGATGTGATCGGCGCTACTGAACGGGCAGCGCCGGCCGGGCCGTCGGCTGCAGGTGCATACGGGCGAACAGCAGCGACTCGGCGAGCATCGCCGAGCGTTCCGGCCGGGTGCGGCACCGCCGCGTGTTGACCTCGACGGCCACCGCGCCGGTGAACCCCGTGGCGAGCCGCTCGCAGACCTCGGCGCACGGCTGGCTGCCCCGCCCGGGCACGAGGTGCTCGTCGCGGGGCGCCCCGCTGCCGTCGGCGAGGTGGACGTGGGCGAGCGCGGAGCCCATCCTCCCGAGGAGCGCGAGCGCGTCGTCCCCGGCCGCGGCGGTGTGGGACAGGTCGAGCGTGTAGTGCGGGTGGCCGACCTCTGTGGGGTCGTAGCCCGGCGTGTAGGTCACCGTGCGCACCCCGGACCGGACGATCGGGTACATGTTCTCGACCGCCAGCACGACCCCGTCGCGCTCACCCGCCCGCGCGACCTCGTCGGCGAACCGCGCGGCGTAGCGCCGCTGCCAGCGGAACGGCGGGTGCACCACGACGGTGCGGCAGCCGAGGGTGGCCGCGGCCGCCACCGAGCGCCGGATGCGCTCGACCGGGTCGGCGCTCCACACCCGCTGCGTGACGGCGAGGCAGGGCGCGTGGACCGCGAGCACGGGCACCCCGAACCGCTCGGCCAGCCGCGCCACCGCGGGGATGTCCTGGCTGACCGGGTCGGTCCAGACCATCAGCTCGACGCCGTCGTAGCCGAGCTCGGCCGCGAGCTCGAACGCCGCCCGGGTCGACTCGGGGTAGACCGAGGCGGTGGAGAGCGCAACCGGCGGGGCCGGCGACGTCCCGGGCGGCATGGCGGGTCATCTCCCGAGCAGCACGAGGATGGCTGGTGACACGGTCAGCAGCAGGCCGACGAGCACGGCGAACAGGGTGGTGCGCAGGTCGCTGCTGCGCAACAGGGCCCGGACGACCACGACGAGACCCACGGTGACGAGCACCGCCGCTGCCAGCGCCACCACGGGGAGGTCGCGCCACAGGAAGCGGAACCCGACCCACAGCGCGGCGCCGCCGATGGCCCCGGCGATCCACTGCGCGATGACCGCGGCCCACGCCGGACCGCCGCCGGCCTCCTCCTTCTCCTCGGTCTGGGCGGAGCGGCGCCGAGCGGGTGCGTCTTCGCCGGCTTCCCCACCGGCGAAGACGCCGGTGGGTTCCTCACCGACGCCCTTGCGATCGAGCCCCGCCGGGTAGTCGACGCGGTAGTAGTCGTCGTCCTCGTCGCCGTCGTCGTCGAACGACATCGGCGCCGCCGCCTGCGTGGGCGGCCCGCCGTCGTCGGCGCGGCGCCTGCCGTCGGTGCGGTCGCGGTGCCACGCCTCGGCGCCTGCGGGCGGAGCCCCGATCATCGTGGCGGGCCCGCCGTCCTGCTCGAACTCGTCGTCCGGCTCCGCGGAACGGCGCCTGCCCTGGGTGCGGTTGCGGTGCCACGCCTCCGCACCCGCCGGGGGCGCGCCGATCATCGTGGCCGGCCCGCCGTCGTCGTCGGGCTCGTCGAGCTCCGGTTCCGCGCGCCTGCGCGGCTGCTGGATCCGGCTGGTGGCCGCCGGGTCGACGGGACCAGCGGGCCCGCCGCGGCGGACCTGCGGCATCTGCTCGGTGGGCAGGTGCTCGTCGGCCGGCGCGGCGGCCGGGGCCGCGGACGGGGCGGCGGGGGCACCGGCCGGCCGGCCGGGTGCCGCCTCGCGCTCCGGCGCCGCGTCCCAGGACGTCCGGCCGAGGTTGCGCAGGTCGCGGAGCCTGCGCTCCCGATCGCGCCCGCCCGGCTCCGGCTCGGCGGCACGCGGCTCCCACGCGGGGGCGTCCGGTTCCCGCGGCCGGCGCGGCGGCTCGGCCTGGGGCTCCCACGCCGGGGCCTGGTCGCGCGACTCCCACGGCGGCTCCTCGGCCGCTCGCCGGGACCGGCGCGGTGGTGCCTCCGGCGGCTCCGGGTCGGCGTAGCGGGGCTCGCGGGCCGGGCCGGCGCCCCACTGGTCCTGCGGGGCGCGGGCGTCCCGCCCGTCGCGCCGCCCGGCGTCCCAGCCGTCCTGGTCGCCCCACTGCCCGGCGTCCCACCGCTCGGACGCCCAGTCGTCGGAGCCGAGCTCGTCGGCGCCCCACGGGTCGGCGGCCCGCGGCTCGACCGGCCGCGGCGGCGGCTCGGGCGCCCGCCGCTCGGGAGTCCTGCGCTCCGGCGCCCGCGGCTCGCCCGCCCAGTCCGGCTCTGCGCCCGCCGCCCGGCGCCTGCCACCCGGCTCCCGGCCGACCGGCGGCGGGGGCGCGGGGTCCGGCGCGGCGCGGCGCGGCTCCCGCGGGGCCGCCGAGCGCCAGTCCGGAGGATCGGCGACGGGGGCGCCGTAGCCGTCCTCGTCCGGCTCGTCGGGCTCCCGGCGGCGCCGTCGACGACCGCCGGACAGCGTGCTGTCGCCGTGCGCGGCGAGCAGCTCGGCGACTGTGCGCTGGCGTGGGTGGTCGGTCTCGGAGCTCATCCAGTACACCGTGCCTCGTACGTCGTCAAGCGTCCAAGCCGTTCGGACGCGTCCTGCGCCGAGCGGTCGATCTGGGCCGTCCCATCGAGCGTGTCGACCTGCCTGAGCCCGACGTCGGTGGGCGTGCGCTGCACCAGCGGCCCCGCCCCGGACGGCGCTCCCGGCAGGGGCCGGGCGGGCGACCGGGAGGCCTCCGAGGTGCCCACGGCGACTTCCGCCGCGGGGTGGATACCCCGGTGCGCGCCCACCGCGAGCGGGTGGGCGGCGCGGGAACCGAGGTCGAGCACACCGAGGCGCACGGGCCCCAGGCTACTGCCCGGACGTGACGCTCTTGTGACCTAGCCGGTGGCAACCCCGGGCGCCGCCGCCGCGACCTGCGAAGACGGGCGAGTTGTCCACATTCCCCACACGGTTGTCCACAGCTTGTGGAGATCGCCCCGGGCTCGCCGCTCAGGCCTCGAACTTGTAGCCGAGCCCGCGCACCGTCACGAGGTGCCGCGGGGCCGACGGGTCGGCCTCGATCTTCGACCGCAGCCGCTTGACGTGGACGTCGAGCGTCTTGGTGTCGCCCACGTAGTCGGCGCCCCACACGCGGTCGATCAGCTGTCCGCGGGTGAGCACCCGGCCGACGTTGCGCAGGAGGTACTCGAGCAGGTCGAACTCCTTCAGCGGCAGCGCGACCTCCGTGCCGTTCACCGTCACGACGTGCCGCTCGACGTCCATGCGCACGGGGCCGGCCTCCAGCACGCCGGGCTGCCCGTCGTGGTCGCCCGCCTCGCCGCCGCGGCGCAGCACCGCGCGGACGCGCGCGATGAGCTCGCGGGCGGAGTAGGGCTTCGTCACGTAGTCGTCGGCGCCCAGCTCGAGGCCGACGACCTTGTCGATCTCGCTGTCCCGCGCCGTCACCATGATCACCGGGACGGCGGAGCGGGTGCGCAGCGCCTTGCAGACGTCGGTGCCGCTCATGCCCGGGAGCATGAGGTCGAGCAGCACGATGTCGGCGCCGTTGCGGTCGAACTCGTCGAGCGCGTCCTGTCCGGTGCCGGCGATGGCCGTGGTGAAGCCCTCCTTGCGCAGCAGGAACGCGAGCGGGTCGGCGAACGACTCCTCGTCCTCGACGATCAGCACCCTTGTCATGGATCTCCTCTGGCTCACCCGACGCGATCGGGCACATCGGCGGGGCGGCTCGTCGGGGCGGCCGTCCCGGGGTCGGACGCAGCGGCGGGCGCCGGGTCCTGCGCGGCGTGCGCGGGGAGGCGCATCGTGAACGTCGAACCGGTGCCGGGGCTGCTCCACAGCCGCACCTCGCCGCCGTGGTTGGCGCACACGTGCTTGACGATCGCCAGGCCGAGCCCGGTGCCGCCGGTGGCGCGGGAGCGCGCCGGGTCGACGCGGAAGAAGCGTTCGAACACGCGCTGCTGGTGCTCGGGCGCGATGCCGATCCCGCGGTCGGTGACGGCGATCTCGACCCACTTCCCGCAGCGCCTGCGCGAGACCGACACCGCGGAGTCGGCGGGCGAGTAGTTGATGGCGTTCTCCACGAGGTTGGACAGGGCCGTGACCAGCAGCGTCAGGTCGCCGTCGACCTGCAGGCCGCTCGGCCGGTCGACGATGATCTCGATGCCCGCGGACTCGGCCGACAGCCGGCAGCGGGAGAGGGCCTCCTGCACGACCTCGTCGACGTCGACGACCTGCAGCTCGGGCAGCCGCTCGGCGCCGGTGAGCCGGGAGAGCGCGATCAGCTCGGTGACGAGGTTGCCCAGCCGGTTGGCCTCGTTGAGGATCTTGGTACCGAAGCGGCGCACCTCGGCCGGGTCGTCGGCGGCGTCCAGCACGGCCTCGGCGAGCAGGCCGATCGCCCCGACCGGGGTCTTGAGCTCGTGGCTGACGTTCGCCACGAAGTCGCGCCGGGTGGCCTCCAGCCGCACCGCCTCCGAGGTGTCGGCCGCCTCGATCATGCTGTAGCCCTCGCCCAGCGGGCGCACGTGCGCCATCACGGCCGCGGGCTGGCGGCCCCGGTGGTCGAGCGGGGAGAGGTCGACGTCGACGGGGCTGCCCGACAGCAGCACCTGCTGGCTGGCGGTGGCCGCTCGGGCGTCGGCCTGCCCGCCGCGCACCACGCCCAGCTCGGCGGCGCGCGGGTTGTGCAGCACGACGTCGCCGCTGCGGTTCAGCACGGCGAGGCCCTCGTCGGTCTCGCGGAACACCCGCTCCAGCAGGTCGGCGACCGTCGGGTCGGGCGCGGCAGGCGCCGGCTCCGGGGTGGCCTCTTCCGGTCGACGCCCCCTGCGGAGCCCGACCAGGACGCCGAGCACGAGCGCACCGGCTGCGATCGCCACGCAGAGCAGCGCGTCCACGAGCGCATGGTAGGCAGGCCGACCGCCCGCGAGGCCAGCGCGAAAGGCCGGTCGTGACGCGGCTGACGTCGCAGAACGGGTGAATTCGCCCGCCGTTCACGGACTGTTCACCGCGCCGCCGCCGCGGGTTGGCGCCGCGGCGGGGGCGCGCCGTCGGCTAGCGCCCCTGCGCCGCCACCGCGGCGGCGGCCTCGGCCGCGGCCTCCGGGTCGAGGTACTCGCCGCCCGGCACCTTCGGGCGCAGGTCGTCGTCGAGCTCGTAGCGCAGCGGGATGCCGGTCGGGATGTTGAGCCCGACGATCTCCTCGTCCGAGATCCGGTCGAGGTGCTTCACCAGCGCGCGCAGGGAGTTGCCGTGCGCGGCGAGCAGCACGACCTTGCCGGCGCGCAGGTCGGGCACGACCGCGGACTCCCAGTACGGCAGGAACCGCGCGACGACGTCGGCGAGGCACTCGGTGCGCGGCACCTCACCGGGCGCGTAGCGGGGGTCGCCCTCCTGGTCGTACTCGGACCCGCGCTCGATGGGCGGCGGCGGGACGTCGTAGGAGCGGCGCCACTTCATGAACTGCTCTTCGCCGAACTCCTCGAGCGTCTGCTTCTTGTCCTTGCCCTGCAGCGCCCCGTAGTGGCGCTCGTTGAGCCGCCAGTCCCGGCGCACCGGGATCCAGTGCCGGTCGCACGCGTCGAGCGCGATGTTCGCGGTGGAGATCGCGCGCCTCAGCAGCGAGGTGTGCACGACGTCCGGCAGCAGGCCCGCCTCGCGCATCAGCTCGCCGCCGCGGCGCGCCTCCTGCTCCCCGGTCTCCGACAGCGGCACGTCCACCCACCCGGTGAACAGGTTCTCCGCGTTCCACACGCTCTGCCCGTGCCGCAGCAGCACCAGTGTTCCCATGCGCGCAACTCTGCCAGGCCGCGCGCGTCCGTCACGTGGTCACCGTCAGGCTGCGCAGTGATGTGTCGAACACCGGCCCGTAGCCGTCCCAGGTGTCGGCGAGCGCCGTGCCGGTGACGACCACCGTCTCCACCCCGCCGTGCACCGCCACCAGCTGCAGGTTGCGCAGCACCAGGCCGCTCCCGGGGTCCCGGTAGGTGCCGCCGAGCAGGTGCGCGGCGGAGCCGTCGGGCAGCGTGACCGGCTCGTCGGCGGTCGGCACGTAGCCCGCGAGCTCCCGCACCTCCCGCCGCGCGCCGGTGACGATGCCGGGCAGGTCGGTGCGCGCGGGCACGACGATCACGTTGATGTTGGCGCGGAACCGCGCCTGCGGGGCCCCCGTCGCGCTCGGGTCGGCGAAGACGACCGCGGTGCCCTGCCGGCCGCTGGTGTCCACGGTCCAGCCCGGCGGCGGGACGAGGTCGAAGCGGTCGAGGGCGTCGTGGAACGCCGGGCCGGGCGGGCGCGGCGCGGGCGCGGGACGGGGCAGCGCCGCCGGGTCGGCCGCCGGGGAGCCGGGCACGGCCACCGCGCAGCCGGCCACGCCGACCGCGCCCGCCAGCGCGACCGCGATGCCGATCGTCCGGATGCCCACGCCGCCCCCTCCGCGAGGCCGAGAGCGTCAGCCTGGCAGGACGTCGCGCGCGTCGCCGCCGGGGACGCCCAGCCCGGAGAGCACCGCCCGGCTGATGTCGCGCAGCTGCCCGACCTGCTCCGGGGTGAGCCGGTCGAACAGGTGGCGGCGCACGGTGCCCACGTGGCCGGGCGCCGCGGCCGCGAGCGCCGCGTAGCCCTCCTCGGTGAGCTGGGCGAACGTGCTGCGCCGGTCCTCGGAGCACGGCTTGCGCCGCACCCAGCCCCTGCGCTCGAGCCGGGCGACGGCGTGGGAGAGGCGGCTCTGCGAGCTCTGCGTGATGGCCGCGAGCTCGCTCATGCGCAGCGTGCGGTTCGGGACCTCCGACAGCATCGCCAGGATCTGGTAGTAGGCGAGCGGCATCCCCGCGTCGCGCTGCAGCTGGCGGTCCAGCGCGCCGTCGAGGAGGGTGGTGGCCGCGACGTAGGACAGCCAGGCTTCCCGCTCCTCGGGATCAAGCCACCGGGTCTCGTCTCCGCTCACCGGATCAGGATACCTCCCGAAAGTTGAACATTCATGAGTTCACGTCTACCATGCGATTGAACATTCAACATCCTGGAGGAACGATGCCGGTCCAGCGGCTCAACCACGCCGTGCTCTACGTGCGCGACCTCGACCGCAGCGTCGCGTTCTACACGGAGGCGCTCGGGTTCCGGGTCGTCAACGAGATCTCGGGTCGCGCGGCGTTCCTGCAGGCGGAGGGGTCCACGAACGACCACGACCTCGGCCTGTTCGCGATCGGCGCCGAGGCGGGCCCGTCCGCCGCAGGCCGTTCGACCGTGGGGCTCTACCACCTGGCGTGGGAGGTCGACACGCTCGCCGAGCTGAAGCGGATCGCCGACGTCCTGCGGGAGCGGGGCTCGCTCGTCGGCGCCTCCGACCACGGGACCACGAAGGCGCTCTACGCCCACGACCCGGACGGGCTCGAGTTCGAGGTGTCCTGGCTCGTGCCGGCCGACCGGCTGGGGCCCGACGTCACGATGAAGACCGCTCCGCTCGACCTCGACGCGGCCATCGCCGAGTACGGCGCCCACACCCGCGGCGGCGTCGGCGTCTCGGTCCCGGCCTGACCGGGGCGTCTCGCCGCAGGCGGCTTTCCGACTCGACGGGTCAGGCGGAGATGTCCATCTGGTAGCCCTCCCGCGCGGAGAAGCGGGCGGAGATGCTGAACCGGTCGGCCCGGACCAACGTCTGGCGCCACTCGACGGGCCGGTCGCCCGCGCAGCCGAGCCGGTCGATCGAGAACGCGGCGACGCCGTCGGGGATGGCGAGCAGCTCGCGCTCGGCCGGGCCGGGCACGACCGCCCGCACCCGCTCGTTCCCGCCGGTGACGTGCACGCCGCAGCGGGAGGCGTAGACGGTGTAGAGGGCGGTGCGCCCGAAGTCCACGTCGAGCAGCGGGGCGGCCAGCCGCTCCGGGAGCCACACCCGGTCGACCGCGAGCGGTTCGGAGTCGGCGAGGCGCAACCGCTCGAGGTGCACCAGCGGCGTGGACTCCTCCAGCCCCAGCCGCGCGGCGACCACCCCGTCGGCGCGCACGTCGAGGGTGCGCACCACGCTGCGCTGGACCTGCCCGGCCGCCTCGACCGCGGAGAACAGGCTGAAGATCTCCCCGAGCTGCTGCTCGATCTCGGCGGGAGCCGCGCGGCGCGGCGTGCGGCCGCGCCCGGCGATGACGAGGCCCTCCTCGCGGAGCCTGCGCACCGCCTCGCGGACGGTGTGGCGGCTCACGCCGTACTCGGCCACGAGGGCCAGTTCACCGGGGAAACTCGAGGCGAACTCGTCCTGGTCGAGTCGTCGGCGCAGGTCGGCGAGCAACTGCGCCCAGAGCGGCTCGCCCGCGAGCCGGTCGAGGGTGGCGGCGGTCATCGGTGGTCTGCTCCCGATCGGTCGTGCGGCGGTGGGCACGAACGGCCTGCCGCGAACCGCCGTGACGCGGCGTCAGCAGGCCGGCCGGGGGCGACACCGCCGGTCGTCGACCGAGAGCTGGTCGGCCCCGATCAGGCACACGCAGAACGTGCGCCGCTGCGGGAGGAGATCGCCGACCACGCTCTCCAGTGCACCAGAGCGATCGAGCAGGGGCAACAGGGCTGTGGCGTACGCCTACGGGGCGTGGCGGGAGGCCGCCGCCCGCAGCCGCGCCGACATCCGGTGCAGCGTCTCGCGCAGGTCGGCGATCTCGGACGCGGTGAGGCCGGTGGCGGCGCCCACGTCGATCTGTGCCCCTACGACCCGCGCCTCCAGCTCGCGCCCGGCCGCGGTGAGCGAGACGAGCACGGAGCGCTCGTCCCCCGCCCGGCGGGTGCGCGTGATCAGGCCGGCCGCCTCCAGCCGCTTCAGCAGCGGCGAGAGCGTGCCCGTCTCCAGCTGCAGCGCCTTGCCGATCCCGGTGACGGTGGACTCGCCCCGCTCCCACAGCACGAGCAGCACGAGGTACTGCGGGTAGGTGATGCCGATGGCGTCGAGCAGGGGGCGGTAGCAGCTCGTCATCGCCCGCGACGCCGCGTAGAGGGCGAAGCACAGCTGCTCGTCGAGCGGGGTCGACCGCGCCGGTGGGGCCTTCGCCATCCGCACACCGTAGGTCCACCGCGCCACTCGCTCCAGGCGGCAGGATCACCGCATGGACTCGCCTCGGCGCTCCGGCCTGACGACCGCGGCCGAGATCGGCCTCGCGCACTGGTTCTTCGGCAACCTCTACGAGGAGGTGGTGCGGATGCCCGCGCGGGTCGCCGAGCAGCCCACCACCGGCGGCCCGTTCGCCCCGGGCAGCCCCGTCCGCTACTACGTCCCGGCGGCCCCGGTCACGCTCGCGACGACGTTCGCATGCATCGCGGCCGGCTGGCGCAGGCGCACCGCCCGGCCGGCGCTGGGCGCGGCGGCCCTGCTCACCGCGACCGGCGCCGCGCTCACCGGCCACCTCGTCACCGCGGTGAACCTCCGCCTGCTCGACGACGCGAAGCGGCCCGCAGACCCCGACGAGCGGCAGCGGCTGGTCCGGCACTGGCACCGGGTCAACCGGGTCCGGCTCGTCGCGGTCGCCGCGGCGGCCGTCGCCCTCCGGGCGGGCACCCGGGCGGGCCGCCGGTGAAAACCCGGTGCGCCCCCGGCGCCGTCCGCCACGATGCTGACCGGGTGAGCACGCTCGGCGCGTGGTGTTCGACTGCAGCCATCCGGCCTCGCTCGCCCGGTTCTGGGCGGCGGCACTGGACGGCCACCGGGTCGCCCCGTACGACGAGGCGGAGCTGGCGCGGCTGCGGTCGCTGGGCGTCGACCACCCCGAGGACGACCCGTCGGTGCTGGTCGAGCCCGCCGCGGGCGGCGAGCCGCGGCTGTGGTTCACCCGGGTTCCGGAGCCGAAGGCGGGCAAGAACCGCGTGCACCTCGGCCTGTGCGCCGCCGACGTCGCCGCGGAGGTCGTGCGGCTCGTCGGGCTCGGCGCCCGGATCCTCGCCGAGCTCGACGACCGGGTCGGGCTCGCCGACCCGGAAGGCGACGAGTTCTGCGTTCAGCCGGCGCGGCCGTGGCCGGGCACGAGCGCCGCCCGGCCCGCGACGATCTCCCGGATCTCCGCGGTGTCCTCGTCGGCGTACCGGTCCAGCACGGCGGCGAGGTCGAGCAGGTCGGCGTGGCTGGAGTACCCGGCGAGCTCGGCCACGAGCCGGTCATCGCGCCCGCGGCCGAGCGACCGCACCGTCACCGAGATCGAGATCCGCGCCGACACGCGCATCCGGTCCGAGACGAACGATGCGCGCGACGCCAGGCTGAACCGGGCCATGCCTCACTGTGCTCCGAGTCACACGCTCGGACAAGCGGTACCGCGCCCCGGGGGCCGCTCCCGCGCACGCCGAGGTGATCGCGCGGCTGACGGGTGCCGCCACCGGACGCCCGCTCCCGCTCAGCTTCCCGCGGTCCTCCCGGCCGCCGCGGGGCGGACGGCTCGGTAGGCCAGCCGACGCAACGCCACCTCGGCGGGCCCGCGCAGACCGCGGCGTTCCATCGCGGTGGCGACGGCCACCGTCGCGCCCCAGACCGCGACGGCGAACAGCGCCACCGACCAGCTCGACAGGTGAGCGCCCAGGCCGACCCCCCAGGCCGCCAGCACCGGCCCCCACGCCAGCGACGCGCCGGCCCAGCGCCCCGATCCAGCGCGCCGGCCGGCCGGAGGCCGCGCCGCGCCCGGACAGCCGGTGGGCGATCAGCCCGAACAGCGCCGCGTAGCCGACCCCTGTGAAGATCCCGGCGAAGAAGTGCAGGCTCGAGAGCGCGGTCACCGCACCGAGGTCGACCACGCCGATGTGCTGCAACGCCAGCACTGCGCCGGTCGCCCACCCGGCGGCGATGCCCCACAGCGCCAACCGACGCAGCAGCACCAGGTGGCGGCCGGGTTCGTCGAGGATCCGGTACCGCGCCGCCAGCACCCCCATCAGGAACGCCACCGGAAGCGCCGTCGATACGAGGCCGCCGATCATCGTGGAGATCCACACCGGCAGGCGCTCGGCGATCGAGACGAGGTAGTCCGGCTCGGCGATGCTGAGCCGCTGCTGCTCGACGAGGACCGATTCCGCCTGCGCCGCAGCGAGGGCCGAGCTCAGGCCGTTGAGCACGGCGAACGCGACGGCCAGCCCGAGCAGGACGCCGATCCAGACCTTCAGGGTGCGATCGGTCCGGCCGAGGAACAGCGGCACCACGATCAGACCGATCAGCCCGTAGACGCCGATGATGTCGCCCTGCCACAGCAGTGCCGCGTGCACCGCGCCGACGACGATCATCCACAGGTGGCGCCTGCGCAGCAGGCGCCGCACAGCGGTGGGGCTGACGCCCTTCCCGGTCTGGCGGGCGTGCATCTGCCCCATCCCGTAGGCGAACAGGAATCCGAACATGGTGTGCACCCGGCCGTCGACCACGGTCAGCGTGACCACCTGCGCGATCCGGTCGGCCGCGTTCCCCGTGACGGGGTGGAGCCCGATCGCGCCGGTGGGGGCGGCGTGGAGGAAGTAGGGCACGTGCGCCAGCGCGATCAGCAGCAGCATCATGCCCCGCGCCAGGTCGGGCGCGGGAGACCGCTCCGACAAGGGGGTCGGGAGCGCCACGCCGCCGCCCCGTGGCGTCGGGTGACGACCGGCGCGGGACCGACCCCGCCGGTGGTCGGGGGGCGCGGGTCCGGCGGGGTGGGTGCGGTCTGCCATGGCGGGTCCTCGGTCTCCGTGGGTCTCGCCGTGTCGGCGGTCGAGGGCGCGGCTCAGTTCCCACCCCCGTCGAGCAGCCGGTGGAAGCGCAGCCGCAGCGCCCGTTCCGTGCTGGCCAGGCCGGCCGCGACGGTGAGCGCGACGTTGAGCCAGAGCGGCAGGTGGATCGGCGACTCGAAGACGCCGAGGCCCTCGGCGACCAGCGGTATCCGGGAGATCGGCTCGAGGGCCTGCAGGAGGTTGAGGCCCACGCCGACGATGAGCACGACCACCGAGACGAACCCGATCACCCGGGGTTCCTGCTCACGGTCGTCAACGGGCTCAGCCTGGAGCGGGCGTTGCCCGCCGAGGCCTCGATCCTGCAGACCGAGGCCGACACCCTCTGCACAGCCGTCGACTGCGCCCTGGGTTCCCGATCCTCATGACCGGCTCACGGCGCCGTCCGCGGCCCGCGACCTCCCCGACGACGACCCGCTCACCCCGTTGCGCCGCCGGGAGACGGTCGCGCTCTGGCGGATCGGCCGTGAGGTCAGTCGGAGACGAAGCAGAACTCGTTGCCCTCGGGGTCGGCGAGCACGTGGAACCGCCCGTTCGCGTCGGCGACGAGCCCGCCGACCGGCGTCGCACCCAGCTCGGCGGCCCGCGCGACGGCCGCCGGGATCCCGCCCGGCTCGACCTCGAGGTCGAGGTGCAGCCGGTTCTTGCCCGCCTTGTCCTCCGGCACCAGCTGGAACGTCAGCGTCGGCGTCCCGGGCGGGGAGACGCGGGCCCACCCGTCGGGCCGGACCACCGGCTCGCCGCCGAGCAGCGCGGCCCAGAACCGCACCAGGCGCGCGGGCTCCCGGCTGTCGATCACGATCTGCTGCAGGCGGATGCGCACCCCGGCACCGTACGGGCTCTCCACGTCCGCCCGACGCGAAATCCCACCACCACCGGACCCGGGCGCGGCTAGGGTCACCGCCGTGGCGGAGCCCTTCCTCACCCGTGCCGACCTCCGGGCCGACCTGCAGGAGCTGGGCCTGCGCCCGGGCGACGCGGTCCTCGCGCACGGCGCCCTGAGCAAGGTCGGGCCGATGTTGAACGGGCCCGACGCCGTCATCGGCGCGCTGCTCGACGCGGTGTCCCCCGGCGGCACCGTCCTCGCCTACACCGACTGGGACGCCGGCTACGACCAGCTGCTCGACGCCGACGGCCGGGTGCCGGAGCGGTGGCGCCCGCACGTGCCGCCGTTCGACCCGCGCGCCTCGCGGGCGGCGCGCGACAACGGGGTGCTGCCGGAGTTCCTGCGCACCACGCCGGGGGCGCTGCGCAGCGGCAACCCGGGCGCGTCCGTCGCCGCGCTGGGGGCGCGCGCCGAGTGGTTCACCGCCGACCACCCGCTCGACTACGGCTACGGTCCCGGCTCGCCGCTCGCCAAACTCGTCGAGGCGGGCGGCAGGGTCGTGATGATCGGTGCGCCCCTGGACACCATGACCCTGCTCCACCACGCCGAGCACCTCGCCGACCTGCCCGGCAAGCGGGTGATCCGCTACGAGGTGCCGTTCGCGACCGACGCCGGCGTCGAGTGGCGCACGGTGGAGGAGTTCGACACCTGCGACCCGGTCGTCGACGGGTTCGCCGAGGACTATTTCGCCGACATCGTGCGCGACTTCCTCGCCACCGGGCAGGGCAGGCGCGGGCGGGTCGGCGCGGCCGAGAGCGTCCTCGTGGACGCGCCTGCGATGTGCGCGTTCGCCGTCGAGTGGATGGAGAAGCACCGCCCTCGCTGAAGTGGCACCTCGAATCCGGCCCGGACTGGCCATCGCGGAAGTCCACCGGCGGGTGGAGGATCGCGGGCGTGTACGTGCCGGCCCACTTCGCCCCCGATGACGCCGACGTGCAGGAGCTCCTCGCCCGGCACCGCGCCGCCGACCTGATCACCGTCGGGCCGGAGGGGCTCGAGGCGACGATGCTGCCGCTGCTGTACGACCGCGAGCAGGGCACGTTGCTGGGCCATTTCGCCCGCAACAACGACCACTGGCGCCGCGCCGACGGGCAGCCGTGCCTGGTGATCGTCCGCGGCCCCGACTCCTACATCAGCCCGGGCTGGTACGCCTCGAAGGCCGAACACGGCCGCGTCGTCCCCACCTGGAACTACGTCACCGCGCACGTCCACGGGCACGTGCGGATCCACGACGACGTCGACTGGCTGGCCTCGCTCGTGCGGCGGCTCACCGACGCCCACGAGGCCGGCCGGCCCGCGCCGTGGCGCGTCGACGAGGCGCCCGAGCGGTTCATCGCGGGCCAGCTGCGCGCGATCGTCGGGGTCGAGGTCCGCATCGAGCGCATCGAGGCGAAGTTCAAGCTCAGCCAGAACCGCCCCGCCGCCGACGTCGACGGCGTGGTCGCGGGCCTGCGCGCGGTGGGCGACGCCCCGGGCGCCGACGCGGTCGCCGCGCACCGGCCCTGACCGCGGGCGCCCCGTCACCCGCCCGGCGCGGGGACGGCGCCGAGCTGCACCATCAGGCCGAGCTGGTCCGTGGTCGTCCAGCGCTCGATCACCCGGCCGCCGCGGAACCGCAGCACCGTCTGGCCGGTGATCACGACGTCCCGCCCCGTCGGGGGGACGCCCATGAAGTCGCCGCAGTGCCGCCCGCTGAGGTGGAACCGTACCGCCACCCGGTCGCCCTCGGCCACCAGGTCGTCGAGGGTGAGCCGGATGCCCGGGAACGCCGCCCACACGCCCTCGTAGAAGGCCCGGTTGCCCGCGTGGTCGAGCGGTTCCGGCCCGAGGCCGTGGTGGCGGACCGACGGGTCGTACAGCCGCAGGTAGGCCTCGCCGTCGCCGTCGTTCCACGCCATGACGGCGGCGGCGAGCCCCGCTCGGTTCTGCTCGGCGGACATCGGCGTCACGCTCCTCCGGTCCGGTACGGCTCGGCCCCGAAAGGCGGACCGTTACGGGCCTCAAGCGCGGAGCGCGTCCACGGCGGTCCAGACGGCGAGGCCCACCATGACGGCCGCGGCGACCCGGGTCACCCACACCACCGGGATCACGCGGCGGAGCCGGTCCCCGCCCCACACCGCGAGCGCGGCGCAGGCCCAGAACCCGAGCGTCGCACCGACCCCGACCGCGAGCAGGTCGGCGGCGTAGCGGGCCGCCAGCGAGGCGGTCACGATCTGGGACGGGTCGGCGAACTCCGAGAGGACGGCGACGCCGAAGGCGGTTGCCACCACACCCCACCGCGTCCTCGCCGCGGCGACGTCCCCCGCTTCGTCGTCATCGTCGTCGTCCTCCTCACCCTCGCGCCAGATCAGGTAGGCGCCGACGAGGAAGACCAGGGCGAGGACGGCGGCGAGGAGCCACCGGGGCAGGAGCGAGAGCAGCCCGCCCGCGACGAGCGCGACCGCGACGTTCACCACCATGCCGAGGCAGACGCCGAGCAGCACCCAGCGCGGGGGGAAGCGGGCGGCGAGCACGAGCGTCACCAGGCCGCTGGTGTCGGCCACCTCCGTGAGGAAGACCAGCACGAAGGTGATCGCCGCCACGGACACCGGGGGATCATCCTCCGGCCATGGCGCCGACCACAACCGCGACCCCGCCCGTTTCCGAGGACGGGGCCGCGGTGCGGTGGGTGCACCGCCTTACGCGCGCGCCTGCTCGCGGGCCCGCAGGTCCTTGCGCAGGATCTTGCCGGAGGCGGACTTGGGGATCTGGTCGATGAACTCGACCACCCGCACCTTCTTGTGCGGCGCGATCCGCTCCGCGACGAAGGTCATCACGTCCTCCTCGGTGAGGTCGGACGCGCCCTCCTGCCGTACGACGAACGCCTTCGGCACCTCCTCGCCCTCGGCGTCGCGCACCCCGATGACCGCGGCGTCGGCGATCTTCTCGTGCGTCAGCAGCAGCGCCTCGAGCTCGGCGGGCGGGACCTGGTAGCCCTTGTACTTGATCAGCTCCTTGACCCGGTCGACGATCGTGAACACGCCGTCCTCGGTGACCGTCGCGACGTCGCCGGTGTGCAGGTAACCCTCGTCGTCGAGCGTGGCCGCGGTGGCCTCGGGGTTGTTGAGGTAGCCCGCCATCACGTTCGGGCCCTTGACCCACAGCTCGCCGGGCACGCCGGGGCCGACCTCCTCGCCGGTCTCCGGGTCCACGATCTTGCAGGTGATGTTGGGGATCGCGAAGCCGCAGCTGTTGAGGTCCAGGTCGGGCCGGTCGTCGGGCATGCTGTGGCTCACCGGGGACAGCTCGGTCATCCCGTAGCCCTGCAGCACGGTGCAGCCGAGGCGCTTCGCGACGGCGTGCCCGAGCTCGGCGTCGAGCGGGGCGGCGCCGGAGAAGATCACGTCGATGCACGACAGGTCGTACTGGTCGACGATCGGGTGCTTGGCGAGCGCCACCGCCACCGGCGGCGCGATGTAGATCCGGCTGACCCTGTACTCGGAGATGACCCGCAGGAACTCCTGCAGGTCGAAGCGCGGCATGGTGACGACCGTGGCCCGCCGGTGCAGGCCCTGGTTCATCATCACGGTCATGCCGTAGATGTGGAAGAACGGCAGCACCGCGAGGATCCTCGTGCCGTCGTCGACCTCGCCCATGGCCGCGATCTGCTGCAGGTTCGCCACGAGGTTGCGGTGGGTGAGCATCACGCCCTTCGCCCGTCCGGTGGTACCGGACGAGTAGGGCAGCACGGCGGTGTCACCCGACGTCACGGTCTGGGCGGGCGGCTGCGCGGTGGTCGAGAGCAGGTCGGCCAGGCTCTCGTGTCCCTCCGCGCCGTCCAGGACGACGATCTTCTCCGCCGGCAGCCCCACCTCGGCGGCCGCCGCCAGCGCGCGGTCGAGGAACGGCGAGATGGTGAACAGCAGCCTCGCCCCGGAGTCGGAGAGCTGGTGGGCGAGCTCGCCGGGGGTGTAGAGCGAATTGATGCTCGTGACGACGGCGTTGGCGCGCAGGATGCCGTGGAACACCGCCACGTAGTGCGGGCTGTTGGGCGCGAACAGGCCCACGACGTCGCCCGCGCCGATGCCGCGTTCCGCAAGGGCCGCGGCGATCTTGTTGACCATGCCTTCCAGCTCGCCGAACGTGATCGACGCGCCGGTTGATCCGTCGATCAGCGCTGGGTCCCCGGCCTTCTCACCGAAGCCGGTGAAGAGGAAGTCGTAGAGCGACACGTCGGGGATCTCGACGTCCGGATACGGGCTGCGGACGGGCATGCGGGCGCTCCTTTGCGGGTGACGACAGCGGGACTCTACCCGCCAGTAGGGCGCAATGGTCCAGACCGCGCAGGCGCCCCGACCGGCGGCTTTCACCCGAATGGCCTAACTCGGAAGGGTTGTCTTGATCGTCACCGCCTGCCAATGTGAGCGCGCCGGCCCTGGCGGGCCCCACTCGCCCGGCCGGCCCGGAACGGCGTCCCCTCGCCGTGCCGGTTGCCGCCGGCGCGCGATGCCCCCGATCGCGCTGCCGATGTGGCGGTTCCAGCGGAGTGGCCCGAGTTCATGACTCCCCCTCAGATCCCGGGCCGCTCCGCCCCACCCGCCCCCCGTCCGCAGCTCAGGACGTCGCGTCGGGCCCCTGTCCGCCCGAGGCGACCGCCGGGGCGGTCGCCCGCCTCGATCGCACGACCCGCCGCCCGAGCAGCCCGAGCCCGCCCAGCAGCGCGAGCACCGGCAGGAACGGCAGCACGAACCCCACCACGGCCGCGGCGGCCGTCCCCACGGTGCGCAGCCCTGCCCAGCCCGCGGCCAGGCCGTCGAGGAAGCCGGGGGTCTCCCGGACGTCCGGCGCGGGCACGGGGAACGGGCTGCGCAGGTCCACGGTCAGCGTGGACATGGCCACCTGGTCGCGCAGCGCTTCGAGCCGCCGCGTGAGCGAGTCCAGCTCGGCCTCCCGCCGGGCGAGCTCCGACTCGATCGCCACCACGTCGCCGATCGACCTCGCCTCGGCGAGCAGGCCTCGCACCCGGGCCACGCTCGCCGCCTGGCTCGCGACCCGGGCGTCGAGGTCGACGACCTCCTCGGTCGCGTCCTGCACCTGGCTGGTGCGGCTCGTCACGCGGCCGAACCCGGCGATCTCGTCGACGACGCGGTCGAGGGCGTCGGCGGGGACCCGCAGCACCAGCCAGCTGCCGGTGTCGCTCGTCTGCTCCTCGGTGATGAACCCGCCGGCGCCCGCTGCGGCGGCGCGGACCTGGCGAACCGCCCCCGCCGGGTCGCCCACCTCGACGGTGAGCTGCGCGGTGCGCACCAGCTGCCGCTGCACGCTCCCGACCGGGACGCCCGGCGGCGCCTGGTCCCGCCCGCCCGGCTCCGGGGCCACGGCGTCCTTCTCCACCGCGCCGGATCCCCTGCCCATCGACGGGCGCGGGAAGGCGGGCGCCGCGCTCACGACGGCGTCGCCCCCGCCCTCCTGGTTCCCGCCGCCCTGCACGAGCCCGATGGCCCCCACCAGCACCGCGAGCACCACGCCCGCCCCGACCAGCACCGCCCGCCGTCTGAGCCTCGCCTGCACCGCCACCGCCTCCTCGTCCGTGGTCCGCCGTGAGGACGGGCGGGGCTGCGGGGCGGGTTGGGCGGCGTCGGTCACGATCGCGTCACGACGCCGCGCTCCGGGCGCAACTCGCCCGCACCCAGGCCGCGACTCGCCGACACCCGGAGCGCGACTCGCCGACAGCGAGAGCGCGACTCGCGGGGTGGGTCAGGTGAACAGGTGCTCGAAGGCGCGGAGGTTGGCGATGCTCTCCCCGCGGTCCTGGCGCCAGGCGTACTCGCGGCGGATCGAGCCGGCGAAGCCGAGCTCGAGCAGGGTGTTGAAGTCGCCGTCGGCGGCCTCGAGGACCTGGCCGAGGACGCGGTCGAGCTCATCGGCAGTGACGGCGTGCAGCGCGATCCGGCCGATGAGGTGGATGTCGCCGATGCGGTCGAGCGCGTAGTGCACGCCGTAGAGCCGGGCGTTGCGCTGCAGCAGGAACCGGTAGACCGCCTCGTGCCCCTCGTCCGGCCGGCGGCAGACGAACGCCTGGACGAACAGCGCGTGCTCGCGCACGAGCAGCCAGCAATGGGTCTGCAGGCGGTTCGTCCCGGGCAGGGTCACGAGGAACTCGCCCGGCGCGTGGCGGCGGTGGTCGACGCCGAGCTCGGCCAGCGCGGCCTCGACGGTGGCGTCGACGTCTCGTCGATCCGCTGCGGTCATCCTTCGATCATCCCGGCCGCCAGCCCGGCGCGCATGGCGCCGCGCTGCCGCTCGGCGAACTCGGCGGCGGCGTCGGCGTAGGTGTCGAGGAGCGCGTCGACGGTGCGGTCCCACGAGAACCGGTGCGCGTGGCCCACGGCGTTCGCCGCGAGCTCGGCGCGCCTGCCCGGCACGAGCGCGACGGCGGCGAGCGCGTCGGCCCACTCGGAGTCGCCGTGGCCGTCCACGAGCAGGCCGGACACGCCGTCGGCCACCGCGACCGGAAGCCCGCCCACCCGCGCCGCGACCACCGGGGTGCCGCAGGCCTGCGCCTCGAGCGCCACCAGGCCGAACGACTCGTTGTAGCTCGGCACGGCGACCACGTCCGCGGCCCGGTAGAGCTCCACCAGGCCGTCGCGGGACTGCGGGGGCAGGAAGCGCAGCAACTCGCTGATGCCGAGGGCGGCACCGAGCCCGTGCAGGCCCCGCGGCTCGGCGAGGCCGCTGCCCGACGGGCCGCCCGCCACGAGCACGACCAGCCGGGACCGCAGCGACGGGTCGCGCCGGACCAGCTCGGCGGCGGCCCGCAGCAGCACGTGGGGCGCCTTGAGCGGCTGGATCCGCCCGGCGAACGCGAGCACGACCGCGTCCGGCGGCAGCTCGAGCGCGCGCCGCGCCGCGACCCGGTCGCCGGGGGTGAAGCGGGCCAGGTCGACGCCGGGCGGGATCGCGACGGTGCGGCGCGGGTCGGCGCCGTAGAGCGAGACGAGCTGGGCCGTCTCCTCGTCGGTGTTGCCGATCAGCCGGTCCGCCTCCGCGACGACCTGCTCCTCGCCGATCACCCGCACCATCGGCTCCGGCTGGTCTCCCGCGGCGAGCGCCGCGTTCTTGACCTTGGCGAGGGTGTGGGCGCTGTGCACGAGCGGCACTCCCCAGCGGTCCCTGGCCAACCATCCGACCTGACCGGAAAGCCAGTAGTGGGAGTGCACGACGTCGTAGTAGCCCGGCTCCTGGCGCGCCTCGGTGCGCAGCACGCCCGCGGTGAACGCGCAGAGCTGGCTCGGCAGGTCGTTCTTGCCGAGGCCCTCGAACGGCCCGGCGACGACGTGGCGCACGAGCACCCCGGGCGCCAGCTCCGCCACCGGCGGGAGGTCCGACGAGGTGGCGCGGGTGAAGACCTCGACGGCGACGCCGCGGCGGGCCATCCGGGTGGCGGTCTCGACGATGTAGACGTTCATGCCGCCCGCATCACCGGTGCCGGGTTGCTCCAACGGCGACGTGTGGACGGACAACAGGCACACCCGGTCGGGTCGCCGCGGTGCGCCGGGGCGGGCGGAGGTCACGACTTTGTGTAGCACGCCGAGGGCCGGTTCAACCGGTCGAATCGGCGCCGATCACATCCTCGGCGAGCAGCCCGAGCAGCGCGTGCACCGGGTCGCTCGCGTGCCAGCGCCCCGCCGCGTCCCGCCACGCGGGCACCCGGAACCGCCCGGAGACGGGCCGGTGCACCCGCACCCGCAGCTCGTCGTGGACGCGCAGCTCGCCGTCGGGCACCGGGACGTCCAGCGCCTGGCAGGCCACCACGACCGCGGCGAGCTCGGCCCACCGCGCGGCCCGGCCCTCGCCCTCCACCTCGGCCTCGACCACCTCGGAGGCGAGCGGGAGGTCGAGCAGCTCGGCGAGCGCGGCCGGGTCGCCGCCCGCGGCCAGCTCGCCGGGGGGCAGCACCGCAGCCAGCCACGGCCGGTCGAGCACCACCGCCACCTCGACGTCCGCGACGCTCCCGTCGAGCGCCCTGACCCGTTCCGGCAGCTCCAGCTCGGCCGGGTCGACCCGGCCGCCGGCGACGGCCTCGGCGAGCTCGGCGTACGCCTCCGCGGCGAGCGCGGCGTCCGGCGTGCGGGCCGGGTCGGCCAGCCGCGCCAGCAGGTCGGCCGCCGTTGCGGTGTCGGGGACGCTCAGGTCGGCGCGCACCCCGATCGCGGCGAGCACGGCCTCGTCCGGCAGGCCGTCGCCGGGCGGCGGGTCGTAGAGCGCGGCGAGGTCGGTGGCGCTGGGCAGCCGCCAGTGCGCCGGGCGGTGGCCGCCGATGCGGGCGTGCCTGCCCAGCCACCACGCCGTGTACGAGCCGGGCGCGGTGAGCGCCGCCCTGGTCTCCCGCTCGCGCGCGAGCAGGGCGAGCGCGGCGGGCCACGCGTCGTCGGCGACGAGATCGAGGTCGCGGACCGCCACCAGGCGCGCAGGCGGGGCGTCCAGCCCGTCCCACCAGGCCTCCTCGTCGTCGAGGTCGTGGTCGGGCCCGATCGGGTCCTCGTCCACCAGCACCGAGAACCCGTCGACGACGCCGACGGCGAGCAGCGCCGCCCGGGGCACGCGGGCGGCGAAGTCCGGGTCGAGCACGGCGAGCGGGACGTCCGGCGCGAGCAGGGGCCGGATCGCCGCGTCAGGGACCATGAGCTCGTCGGCCCGCGCCGGGAGGCCGTCGGCGTCCGGGAGGGCCAGCGCCGCGAAGGCCTCGGGCGCGCTGCCCGCCTCGCCGACGAGCGCCAGCACCGCCTCGGCGAGGGGCCGGACGTCGAGCCCCGCCTCCGCGTCCTCCACCGACCGCTCGACGGCCTCGGCGAGCGCCGGGTGGTCCAGCAGCGTCGCCGCGTCGGCCCGGCACGCGCCGAGCCGCTCGAGCAGCGGGTGCGCGGCCTCGCGGTGCGCGATGTGCAGCCCCGGCAGCCCGAGCTCGGCCACCCGGGCCACGCCACCTTCGCCACCGTCGTACCCGGCGTCCGGCGGCAGCAGGACGGTCGCCGGGCCGGCCGCCGTCCGCCCGTCGGCCAGCGGGACCGGGAGCGCGCGCAGCTCGTCCGGCGCGCCGGGCACCGTGTCGGCGACCGCCTCCAGCGCCGCGTAGAGCGCCCGCCACCACGCCGGCGCCCGCTGCACGCCGAGCAGCCGCTGCACCAGCTCGGGGAGCGACACCCGGTGCACGCCGAGCCCCGCGGGCACGGTCGGGTCGGTGCCCCGCGGGAACGGCGCCAGCAGCCGGTCGAACCCCGCCTCGGCGAGCAGACCGGGCAGGGCCGCGCCGGGCCCGTCGAGCGGCGGGAGGTCGAGCCACTCCGCCCGGCCGGGGGCGAGCTCCGCGCCGCCGACGGCGGGCAGCCACTCCGCGGCGCGCAGGGCCTCCGACAGCAGCTCGCGCAACCGCCCGTCCAGCTCGGAACGCGGGAAGCCGGGCTGGGGCGCGAGCGCGAGCCGGACCTCGGGGGCGACGGCGCGCACGAGGTCGACGTAGGCGGCCGCGGCCCCTTCCAGCACCGCCGCGGTGGCCGGCCCGTGACGCACGCGCCTGCGGTCCGGCTCGAGCGGCACGGTGGCGATCAGCCGCGCGGGCAGCGAGAGCCGCTCCTCGGTGGCGGTCGGGGCGTGCAGCACGTCGGCGCCGACCGGGTCCGGGGCGCCGTCGGCGGACAGCGGCAGCGCCCAGCACACCGACCAGTCCCGCCGCGTCCGCTGCTCGACGGCCTCGGCCTGGGCGGCGGCGTCGTCGATGCGGCCGCTCGCGCGGACGAGCAGCCAGCGCCGCCCGCCGATCGCCACCTCGCCGGGGCCGACGCCCTCGGCCCGGGTCACGACCTGACCCGCGACGGCGATCTCGACGAGGTCGGGCAGCGCGAGCAGCAGGTCGGCCGCGCCGGCACGGGCCTCGGCGAGCAGCGCGTCCGGGTCCACCCCCGGCCGCAGCGGCAGCCGGACCTCGGTGTCGTAGCCGGGGGTCGGGGGCTCGTCGGTGGGCCAGACCAACCGCAGGACGGGTGGCGCGTCCCGGCGGGACAGCTCGGCGGCGGGCCCGGGGAGGGCGGCGACCTCGGCGGCCGTGCGCTCCGCCGAGAACGCCACGCCGCCGCTCGTGCTCAGCACCCGCGGCGCGTCGGTGAGCGCGAGCACGGCGGCGAAGCCGACGCCGAAGCGGCCGACCGAGCCCGGGTCGTCGCGCTTGGCGGACGCGCGCAGGGACGCCAGCGCGGCGACCCCGGCGGCGTCCAGCGGCGCCCCGGTGTTGGCGAACCGCAGCTCGCCGCCGCACACGTCCACCCGCACGCGGCCCGGCACGCCCGCCGCCCGCGCCGCGTCGGCGGCGTTCTGCGCGAGCTCGACGAACCACGCGTCGGCGTAGCCGCCGAGGCGCAGGTCCTCCTCGGCGTTGGCGTCCTCGCGGAAGCGCGTGGGCGAGTCCGCCCACGCCGAGAGCACGGCGGACCGCAGCTCCGCCGTGCCGAAGGGATCGTCCACTAGTCGCCGACCGGCTCCAGGTCCACGCCGTCGTCGTACACCAGCTCGGCGACCGCCACCGACGAGCCGGTGTCGGGCTGCACGTCGGAGTGGGCGCCGCAGCCGAAGGCGACGTCGACCACCCTGCCGTCGGCGGGCGAGTACTCGTTGCCGCACACCCCGAACGCCGCGCGCAGCGACCCGGCGAGCGGGAAGAAGAAGCCGCAGGTGCCGCACTGTGCGGGGGCGGCGCGGGCCATGTCGGAGCCGGGACCGAACGGGCCCTCGTGCCACCGGCGGGCGGCCTCGTCGCGCCCGTACTTCGAGGGCACGAGGCGGCGCCCCAGCCCCACCTCGAGGGCGACCTCCTCGACGGCCGGGTCGTCGGAGGCGAGGTAGCCGGGCGCGAGCCGCGGGTCGTCCGCCCGGGCGGGCAGCAGGTCGCCGACGCCGAGGTCGCCGGGGCGGACGCGCTCCTCCCACGGCACCCAGGCGGGCGCCACGAGCGCGTCGGGGCCGGGGACGAGCACGACCTCGCTGACGGTGACCGGCGCGTCGTCGCCCGCGGTGGCGAGCGTGACCGACCAGCGCCAGCCGCGGTAGCCGCCCTGCTTCGCCTCGAAGTGGTGGCTGACCGCGTTCGGGCCCTCCGGGACGACCTCCAGGTGTTCGCCGACGGCGTCTTCGGCGGCGCGCGGGCCGAGGTCCGCCGCGGCCTCCTCGACCGCCGCGGCCCGAGCCTGCTCCACCGCGTCCACGAGCCGGGCGGGCGGATCGAGGGTCGGTACGGCGTTCACCGGACGGATTGTGCCACCCTCTCCGCCATGACCTTCGGCCGTGCACTGCTCGGTGCGCTGGCCATCGCGCTCGCCGGGTGCGCCGCGGCCGCGCCCGCGGCTCCACCCGCGGGGCCCGGCGGCGTCGAACGGCTCCGGCCGACGGTGCTCGCCGAGCTCCCGCACGACACCGACGCGTTCACCCAGGGCCTCGAGCTCGCCCCGGACGGCCGGCTGTACGAGGGCACGGGCCTCGCCGGCCGGTCCCGGCTGCGCGAGCTGGACCCGCAGACCGGCGAGGTCCGCCGCGAGGTGGCGCTGCCCGGGTCGCTCTTCGGCGAGGGCATCACCGTGGTCGACGACCGGATCTGGCAGCTGACCTGGCAGGACGGGATCGCGCTCGAGTGGGACCGGGCCGACCTCGAGCTGCTGCGCCAGGTGCCGATCGACGGCGAGGGCTGGGGCCTGTGCCGCGACGGCGGCCGGCTCGTGCGCAGCGACGGCACCGACCGGCTGCGCTTCCACGACCCCGTCTCGTTCGCCGAGACCGGCTCGGTGGCCGTCACCCTCGACGGCGAGCCGGTCACCGAGATCAACGAGCTCGAGTGCGTCGACGGCCAGGTGTGGGCGAACATCTGGCAGACCGACCGGATCGTGCGGATCGACCCGGCCGACGGCCGCGTCACGGCGGTCGTGGACGCCGCCGGGCTGCTCGACGACACGCGCCGCGCGGGCGCCGACGTGCTCAACGGCATCGCCGCGGTCGGGGACGGCGAATACCTGCTCACCGGCAAGTTCTGGCCCGCGTCGTTCCGGGTCCGCTTCACGCCCGCGGGATAGATCGCCGAACGCGCCCGTCCCCACGACCGGATGGGACAGAATGGGGCGGTGGCCCGTCCCGAGTCGCCCCGCCCTCGTCGCGGCCTGCGCGGCCGCCGCACGTGGGTCACCGTGGACGAGGGGCGCCCGCAGGCGGCGCACGAGCGGCCCGGCACCGAGCGCCCCGACACCGTGCGGTCCGGCACCGTGCCCTCGGACGAGGTGCCCTCCGACACCGTGCGATCCGACGCCGGGCGATCCGACACCGGGCGCTACGTGCCGCGCAGGCGCTATCCGTGGCACGACGACCCGGACTACGACCCGGCCGCCCACCGCCGCACGCCCCCGCCGCGCACCTGGACGCCCCCGCCTGCGGCGGCCGCCGCGGAGCCCGAACCGGCGCCGCCCCCACGGCAGCCACCGGAGCCACCGGAGCCGCCGACCACCCGGCGGATGCCGCGCAAGCTCACCGTCACCCGCGTCGCCGCGCTGCGCAGCCGCGAGCTGACCGAGGGCGGCATCCGGGCGTTCCGCCGCGCCACCACGGCCGACGGGGCGGACCGCTCCGGCCTCGCGGCGCTCACCTACGCCACGATGATGAGCTACGCGATCGACGCCGCGGTGGCGGTCGCGCTGGCCAACACGCTGTTCTTCGCCGCCGCCACGGCGGAGAGCAAGACCAACGTCGCGCTCTACCTGATCATCACGGTCGCCCCGTTCGCGGTGGTGGCGCCGGTGATCGGGCCGATGCTCGACCGGCTGCAGCGCGGGCGGCGCGCCGCGCTCGCCGTCTCGTGCTTCGGGCGGGCGGCGCTCGCGGTCGTGATGGCCTTCAACTACGAGAACTGGCTGCTCTACCCGGCCGCGCTGGGCGCGATGGTGCTGAGCAAGTCGTTCGCGGTGCTCAAGGCGGCCGTCACGCCGCGCGTGCTGCCCAGCGCCATCACGCTCGTCACCACCAACTCCCGCCTCACCACGTTCGGGCTGGTCGCGGGCGGGGTCGCCGGCGCGGTGGCGGCCGGGGTGGCCTGGCTGTGGGACTCGCCGGGCGCGCTGTTCTTCACGGCCGTGCTCGGCGTGGCGGGCACCGTGCTGTGCCTGCGGATCCCGCGCTGGGTCGAGTCCACGGCCGGCGAGGTCGCGGCCACGCTGCGCACCACGGCGCGGGGCAGGCGCACCCCGATGGGCCGCCGCGTCACCGTCGCGCTGTGGGGCAACGGCGCGGTGCGGGTGCTCACCGGGTTCCTCACCCTCTACGTGGCGTTCGTGGTGCGCGAGCAGTCGGAGACCGACCCGGCGTGGCAGGTCTTCCTCATCGGCCTCGTCGGGGCCGCGGCCGGCCTCGGCTCGTTCACCGGCAACGCGGTCGGCTCCCGGCGGCAGTTCCTCCGCTCCGACGCTGTGATCATGTCGTGCGTCACCGCCGCCGTGGTGGTGAGCACCGTGGCGGCCCTGCTGCCGGGCATCGCCACCGCGGCGCTGGTCGGCCTCATCGGCGCCGCGGCCAGCGCGCTCGCGAAGGTCTGCCTCGACGCGGTGATCCAGCGCGACCTCCCCGAGGAGTCGCGGGCCTCGGCGTTCGGGCGGTCGGAGACCGTGCTCGCCCTGGCGTGGGTGCTCGGCGGCGCCATCGGCGTGCTGCTGCCGCACGACACGTTCTGGCTCGGCTTCGCCGTGATCGCGACCGTCATCGCGCTCGCCGGGGTGCAGTCGGCGCTCGTCGCCCGCGGGCGCAGCCTGCTGCCGTTCCTCGGGCACCGGGCACCGCAGGCCGGGTAGCCCGCCTTGCGTACGGTGGTCGCGTGCCGCGCCGCCTGCTCGCCGCCCCCGTCGCCGCGCTGCTCCTGGCCGGCTGCGGGGCGCAGGAACCGCCACCGCCGCCCGAGGTGACGTTCACGGCCGGCGCGGCCGGCACCGTCGCCCGCCCGGCGCAGTACTGCGACCTCGAGCTCACCGAGTGCGTCACCGACGTCGCCGCGCCGGTGCGCCTCCCCGTGCCGCCGGGCACCCCCCTGCAGGTCGCGGTGCCACCGGAGATCGCGCAGACGCCCTGGCAGGTCGTCTTCAGCTACACGGATGCCGAGGGCACCCCGATCGACGAGCGCAGCCCGGTGTTCGCCCCCGGCGCGCGCAGCGACTGGACGTTGCAGCTGAGCGCGCCGGAGGCACGGTTGATCACCGCCGAGGTGCAGCAGTACGGCCCACCACCGCAGCCGAATCCGGACACCGGGGAACTGGAGTTCCCCATCCGGGCGAGCTGGGTGCTGAACGCGGAGTGAGGGGCCGCCCCGCTAGCCGTCGAGGTCGCGCGCGACCGCGCGCACCACGTCGGCGGCGAGCTTGCACGTGCGGCGGTCCGGGTAGCGGCCGCGGCGCAGGTCGGGCTGGACCTTCGTCTCGAGCAGCCGGATCATGTCCTCGATCAGGCTGTGCAGGTCCTCGGCCGGTCGTCGGGTGGCCTCGACCACGGACGGCGGCTTGTCCACGATCCGCACCGACAGCGCCTGCGGTCCGCGCCTGCCCTCGGCCATCCCGAACTCGACGCGCTGGCCCGCCTTGAGCGCCTGCACCCCGGCCGGCAGCGCGGCCTTGCGAACGTAGACGTCCTCGCCGCCGTCCTGAGCGAGGAACCCGAAGCCCTTTTCGGCGTCGTACCACTTGACCCTGCCGGTCGGCACCCCTGCTCACCCGTTCCTCGATCGAACCCGACGTCATGCGGCCCCCAGCCGGGACCGCATGACGAACGCGCCCCGAGATGCCGTGACCGCCACTTGGTCGGCCCATCGAGCGACACCGGGACGCGTACCACCACACTAGTCCGAGCGACGGGGCGCGCGCACCCGTCCAATTCTCACCAGTCGCATCCGCACCACCGGCACGCTGCCCGCACCCCGCCCTCCGTCGGCGCGGTACACCGGAAGGCGCTGGTCCAGCCCCCGCTCAGGCGTTGCGGATCCTCGCCGCCTCCTGCAGGTCGAGCATCTCGATGCTCTTCTGGCGCATCTCCACCTTCCGCACCTTGCCGGTGACCGTCATCGGGAACGAGTCGACCACCAGCACGTACTTCGGGATCTTGTAGTGGGCGAGCTTGCCGGTGGCGAACTCGCGCAGCGCCTCGGCCGTGAGCTCCGGCGCGCCCTCGCGCAGCGTCACCCACGCGCACAGCTCCTCGCCGTAGCGCTCGTCGGGCACCCCGACGACCTGCGCGTCGACGATGTCCGGGTGCGTGTAGAGGAACTCCTCGATCTCGCGCGGGTAGATGTTCTCCCCGCCCCGGATCACCATGTCCTTGATCCGGCCGGTGATGTTGACGTAGCCCTCGTCGTCCATCACGCCCAGGTCGCCGGTGTGCATCCAGCGGGCCTTGTCGATCACCTCGGCCGTCTTGTCCGGCTGCTCCCAGTAGCCGAGCATCACCGAGTAGCCGCGGGTGCACAGCTCCCCGGGCGTCCCGCGGGGCACGGTCAGGCCGGTCTCCGGGTCGATGATCTTCACCTCGACGTGCGGGTGCACCCGCCCGACCGTGGACACGCGCCGCTCGAGCGAGTCGTCGGCCCGGGTCTGGGTGGAGACCGGTGACGTCTCGGTCATGCCGTAGCAGATCGTCACCTCGGTCATCCCCATCCGGTCCACGACCTGCTTCATCACCTCCACCGGGCAGGGCGAGCCGGCCATGATGCCGGTGCGCAGCGACGAGAGGTCGAAGGAGTCGAAGTCGGGGTCGTTCAGCTCCGCGATGAACATCGTCGGCACCCCGTAGAGCGAGGTGCAGCGCTCCTGGGCGACGGCCTTCAGCGTGGCCTTCGGGTCGAAGCCGGGGCCGGGGATCACCATGGTCGAGCCGTTGGTGGTGGCGCCGAGGTTGCCCATCACCATGCCGAAGCAGTGGTAGAAGGGCACCGGGATGCACACCCGGTCCTGCGGCGTGTAGCCGCACAGCCGTCCCACGAAGTAGCCGTTGTTGAGGATGTTGTGGTGGGACAGCGTGGCGCCCTTCGGGAACCCCGTGGTCCCGGACGTGTACTGGATGTTGATCGGGTCGTCGGGCGAGAGCGCCGCCTGCAGCCGCGCGAGCTCGGCCCGGTCGCCGCGGCGGCCGTCCTCCACGAGCTCGTCCCAGTTGGGGCGGCCGATGAGGATCACCTGCCGCAGCGCGGGGCAGTTCGGCCGGACCTGTTTGATCATCGCCTCGTAGTCGGAGGTCTTGAAGCTCGGCGTGGCGATGAGCATCGAGATCCCGGCCTGGTTGAGCACGTACTCGAGCTCGTGGGTGCGGTAGGCCGGGTTGATGTTGACCAGGATCGCCCCGAGCTTGGCCGTGGCGTACTGCACGAGGGTCCACTCGGGGAGGTTCGGCGCCCAGATGCCGATCCGGTCGCCCTTCGCCACCCCGGCCGCGTGCAGGCCGAGCGCGAGCGTGTCGACGTCCTCGCGCATCCGCCCGTAGGTCCAGCGCCTCCCGCTCGGCACGTCGACCATGGCCTCGGCGTCCGGCTGGGCGGCCGCCATGCGGTCGAAGTTGTCCCCGATGGTGTCGCCGAGCAGCGGGACGTCGGACGTCCCGGAGGCGTACGACGGAAGGGCGGGCGCAGCGGCAGCTGACACGGCGATCGGTCCTTTCGACATCATCGGCGGCAGGTATCGCGCGCTCATCCTGCGACGCCCAGCGGACGACCGCCACCTCCGGATGGGGAGGAAACCCCGTCGCGGGGTGCCGATACCCTCGGAAGATGCACGATCCGCGGGTGCTTCTCGACCCTGCCACCGACGCCGTCCGCAAGCTCGCCCGGCGGGGCTACACGCTGGACACGGCGTCCCTGGAGAAGCTGCTGGCCGCCCGCAACTCCGCCATCCAGCGCGGCGACGAGGCGCGGGCCGAGTCGAAGCGGGTCGCGAACGCCGTGAAGGGCGCCGCGCCCGAGGAGCGCGAGGCGCTGGTCGCCCGGGCCCGGGAGCTCAAGGCGGTCGTGTCGGCCGCCGAGGAGGAGCACCGGGCGGCGGAGGCCGAGCTGCAGGAGCTCCTGCTCGGCATCCCCAACCTGCCCGCCGACGAGCTGCCCGACGGCGCGAGCGACGAGGACGCCGAGGAGGTGCGCCGCTGGGGCGAGCGCCCGGAGTTCGACTTCACCCCGCTCGACCACGTCGACCTCGGCGAGCGGCTCGGCATCCTCGACCTGCCGCGGGCCACGAAGCTGTCCGGGCCCCGGTTCGCGGTGCTGCGCGGCAAGGGCGCCGCCCTGGAGCGGGCGATCGCCCGCTACCTGCTCGACCTGCACACCGCACAGCACGGCTACACCGAGTTCTCGGTGCCCACGCTCGTCAACCGCGTCACGATGACGGGAACCGGCCAGCTGCCGAAGTTCGAGCAGGATCTGTTCAAGACCGGCGTCGGCGACCGCGAGCTCTTCCTCATCCCCACCGCCGAGGTGCCGCTCACCAACCTGCACGCGAAGGAGACGCTCGACCTCGAGCAGCTGCCGCTGGCCTACACCGCCCACACGCCCTGCTTCCGCTCCGAGGCGGGCTCGTACGGCAAGGACACGCGCGGGCTGATCCGGCTGCACGAGTTCTCCAAGGTCGAGCTCGTGCGCATCGTCGACGCCGAGCGCTCCCGCGAGGAGCTGGAGGTGCTGCTCGGGCACGCCGAGGCGGCGATGCAGGGCCTCGGCCTGGCCTACCGCGTGGTGAAGCTCGCCGCGGGCGACATCGGGTTCTCGGCGGAGTTCACCTACGACATCGAGGTGTGGCTGCCGGGCCAGAACGCCTACCGGGAGATCAGCTCGGTGTCGGACTTCGGCACGTTCCAGGCCCGCCGCGCCGGCATCCGCACGAAGTCGAAGGACGGCAAGCGGGGCTTCGCCGCCACCCTGAACGGCTCCGGGCTGCCGATCGGGCGCACGCTCGTCGCGGTGCTCGAGCAGGGCCAGCAGGCCGACGGCTCGGTACGCCTGCCGGAGGCGCTCGTCCCGTACGCGGGCTTCGAGGTGCTCGAGCCGGCCTGATCGCGGGCGCCGCTCACAACCCGCCGGTGTTGAGCAGCCGGTTGGGCGTGCCGCCGATCCCGCCGCCGCGGACGACGCCGGGCGTCGCGTTGTCGATGATCCACTTCTCGACCGCGGCGCTCGGCGCGTCGCCGAAGGTCTGCTTGTAGAGCGCCGCCACGCCGGCCGCGTGCGGCGCGGCCATCGACGTGCCCGTGTAGGAGGCGACCCCGCCGCCCGGCACCGTCGAGCGGATGTGCGTGCCGGGCGCGTAGAGGTCCACGCAGGGGCCGGTGGACGAGCTGGTGGCGCGCTGGTCGTCGATCGTGGAGTTGGCGACGACGAGCACGCCGGGGAACGCGCGGGGCGCCACCGTGCAGTCGTCGGCGCCGGAGTTGCCCGCCGACGACGCGACGAACACCCCCTTGTCGACGAGCCCCGCCACCGCGGAGAGCAGCACCTCCGACGGCCCGTAGCTCCACGACATGACCGCGACCGAGGGCCCCTGCGCGGTGGTGGCGACGTGGTCGACGCCCGCCAGCAGCGACGACAGCGTCCCCGCGCCGTTGCAGTCGAGCACCTTGACCGCCCGGACCTGCGCCTTCTTCGCCACGCCGAAGTCGCGGGACGCGGCGATGCCCGCGACGACGGTGCCGTGCCCGTCGCAGTCGCGGTCGTCGGTGTCCACGGTGTTCAGCGCCCAGGCGGCCCGCCCCTCGAACTGCGGGTGGGTCACGTCGACGCCGGTGTCCAGCACGTAGATCGTGACGCCCTCGCCCGTCGCGTTCGTCGTGTACCGGTGGTCGAGCGGCAGCGTGCGCTGGTCGATGCGGTCGAGGCCCCAGTTCGGCGGGTCGGGCTGCAGGCCCTCGGCCATCTCCCGCCTGCGGCCGGGGTCGAGCGGGACCACGCGCCGGTCCTCCTCCACCCCCAGCACCCCGTCCCGCGCCTTCAGCCGGGCGACCTGGGCGCGGTTCATCGGCGCCGCGAAGCCGGCGAAGGCGTGCCCGAACGCCCGGGTCGGCCGCACCCCGACCGCGGCCGCGGCGGCGTTCGCGTCGGCGGCCGAACGGGCGTGCACCACGTACGGCACGGGCTCGCCGAGGTCCTCGCCGGCGTGCGCGGTGCCGGGCAGGACGACCGCGACAGCCAGCTGCAGCACGAGCGCCACGGGGGCGCCGATGCGCAGGAGGGACCGCGTCACGATCAGCGACGCTACGGTCCTGGTACGGGTGGGAACAGAGACACGATCGTGGCTGGTGTGACGGATGAGCACCGATGGGGTGACGGAGCGTTCCGGCGCCCCCGGTGTGGGGTACGGGTGCAGGCGGTGCCCGTCCCCGCTCACGAGCGGGTGGAGTCCGCCTCCGGTGCCCCGACCCCGGCCGCGTGGATGGCCACCTCGGTCGCCTTCACCGCGAACCACACCCGCGCACCGGGCTCGGCGCCCAGCTCGGCCACGGCGGCCGGGGTGACGTCGGCGGCGAGGCCCTCCGCCCACGGCGGCCCGTCGGGCACCGCGGCGGCCCGCAGCCGCACGACGTCCCCGTGCGGCTCGACCGCGGCCACCCGCACCGGCACCACGTTGCGCGGGCTGCCGTGCGGCCGCTCCGCGAACACCGCGACGGCCGAGGGCGGGAACACCGCGACCGCGGGCTCACCCTCGGCGAGGCCGCCGTCCCGGCCCGCGACGACGGTGCCGTCGGGGGCCAGCAGGCCCTCGGGGCACGCGGTGCCGGGCACGAGGTCGAGACCCGCGATCCGCGCGGTGAACGGGCTGCGCGGGCGGGCGAGCACCTCCCGGGTGGGTCCCTCCTCGACGACCCGGCCCGCGGTGAGCACGACGACCCGATCCGACAGCACGAGCGCGTCGAGGGCGGAGTGGGTGACCAGCACCGCGGTCTGGCCGGCCGCGCGCACCACGCGGCGCAGCAGCGAGCGCATGGCGGGGGCGGCGTCGACGTCCAGCGCGGCGAGCGGCTCGTCGAGCAGCAGCAGGTCCGGTCCGGGTGCGAGCGCGCGGGCGAGGGCGACCCGCTGCTGCTGCCCGCCCGACATCCGGGCCGGGCGGCGGTCGGCGAGCTCGGCGGCGTCCACGGCGGCGAGCAGCTCCCGCGCCCGCCGCTCGGCCTCCCGCCGGGGCACGCCCGCGGCCCGCGGGCCGAACGCGACGTTGCCCAGCGCGGAAAGGTGCGGGAACAGCAGCGGCTCCTGCGCGAGCAGCCCGACCCCGCGCCGGTGCGGGGGCACGTGCAGCCCGGCGGCCGGGTCGGCGACGGTGGTGTCCCCGAGCCGGACGTGGCCCTCGTCCGGGCGCACCAGCCCGGCCAGCACCCCGAGCAGCGTCGATTTGCCCGCCCCGTTCGGCCCGAGCACGGCGAGCACCTCGCCCGACGCCGCCTGGAGTTCCACGTCGAGGGTGAACGCCGGGCGCCGGACGACGACGTGCGCGTCGAGCGCGGTCACCGCAGGCCCTCCACGGTGCGGGGGCGGGCGACCGCGATCACCACGACCGCGACCACGACGAGCAGCAGCGACAGCGCCACCGCCGCGTCCACGTCGCTCTCGCGCTCCAGGTAGACCAGCAGTGGAAGCGTGCGGGTGGTGCCCTGCAGGCTGCCCGCGAACGCGATCGTGGCGCCGAACTCGCCGAGGCACCGGGCGAACGCCAGCACCGCCCCCGACGCCAGGCCCGGCAGCACCAGCGGCACCGTGACGCGGCGGAAGGCGAGCCAGGGCGCGGCGCCGAGCGTGGCCGCGACCGCCTCGTAGCGCCGCCCCGCGGTGCGCAGCGTCCCCTCGAGGCTGACCACCAGGAACGGCATCGCCACGAACGTCTGCGCCAGCACCACGGCCGCCGTCGTGAACGGCACGGTGATCCCGAACGCGAGGTAGAGCGAACGCCCGACGAACCCGGTGCGTCCCAGCAGGAACAGCAGCGCGAGGCCGCCGACCACCGGCGGCAGCACCAGCGGCAGCAGCACCACCGAGCGCAGCACCCGCAGGCCGCGCACCCGGCCCCGCGCGAGCACCACCGCGAGCGGGCCCCCGAACAGGACGCACAGCGTCGTCGAGATCGCGGCCGTGAGCAGCGACAGGCGCAGCGCGTCGAGCGCCGACTCGCTGAGCAGCAGCTCGGGCAGGCGCGGCCAGTCCGCGCGCACCGCGAGGCCGACGACCGGCAGCGCGATCAGCGCGAACGCGAGCGCCGCCGGCACCCAGAGCAGCCGCGGCAGGCCGACGCCCGTGTCGTGGTCGTCGGTGCGGGGGGCCGCCTGCCGGGTCACGGGCGCCCGAAGCCCGCCGAACCGAGCACCGCCCGCCCCGAGGGCCCGGTGACGAGCGACCGGAACGCGCGGGCGAGGTCGGCGTCGGGCACGTCGGCGATCACCGCGATCGGGTACTCGGTGCGGGCCAGGTCCGCCTCGCAGAACGCGATGCCCGCCACGTCGTCCCCGGCGGCGCGCACGTCGCTGGCGTAGACCAGGCCGGCGTCGGCGTCGCGGGTGACGACCTTGCCGAGCACCGACTCGACGTCCGGCTCCTCGCTCACCGGGTCCAGCGCCACGCCGGTGGCCCGTTCCACCCGCTCGGCGGCCGCCCCGCACGGCACCTGGGGGGCGCAGACGACGACCTGCAGGCCGGGACGGGCGAGGTCGGCGAAGGACGCGATGCCGGCGGGGTTGCCGGACGGGGTGGCGATCTGCAGGACGTTCGTGGCGAACACCACCGGCTCCCCGTCGACGAGCCCGGCGTCCGCGACGGTCCGCATCGTGGCGGGGTCGGCGGTGGCGAGCACCTCGGCCGGGGCGCCGTGGACGACCTGCTGGGCGAGGTCGGAGGACGCGCCGAAGCCGAACACGACGTCGACGCCCGGGTGGACCTCCTCGAACCGGGTCTCGAGCTCGCCGAACGCCTCCGTGAGCGACGCGGCGGCGAAGACCGTGAGCGTCCGCGGCTCGGGTTGCCCCGCGGCGGCACCACCGCCGCCCGCGCCGGAGCAGGCCGCGAGCAGCAGCGCTGCCACCGCCGCGGCCGCCCACCTCACGAGCTCGCCCCCGGGGTCTCGACGACCACCGTGGTCGACTTGATCACCGCGACCGCGAGCGCGCCGGGCTCGAGGCCCATCTCCCTGACCGCCTCGCTCGACATCAGCGAGACGATCCGGTGCGGCCCGCACTGCATCTCGACCTGCGCCATCACCCGGTCCGCCACCACCGACGTGACCAGGCCGACCAGCCGGTTGCGCGCCGAGCTGCGCACGTCGGACGGGTCGGGCGGCGCGGCCGCGTGGTCGCGGGCGAACGCGGCGAGCGCGGCACCGTCGATCACCTTGCGGTTCGACGCGTCGACCTGCACGGGCAGCGCCCCCGCGTCGACCCAGCGGCGCACGGTGTCATCACTGACGCCGAGCAGCCGGGCGGCCTCGGCGATCCTGAATTGCGGCACGAACCCGACAATAGGTCCGCGGATGCGACTTCAGCCAGGACGGGTCGTCTGTGGTTGGGTTCTGGTCGTGGACTTCGAACCCAGCACCGTGGCTGCCGACTACACGAGGCGGATGCGCGAGTTCCTCGACGAGAGGATCATCCCCGCCGAGGCCGAGTACGAGGCGTTCCGCGCCGAGCGCCGGGGCACCCCGCAGGAGTGGGACCTGCCGCCGGTGGTCGAGGAGCTGAAGAAGGAGGCCCGCGCCCGCGGGTTGTGGAACCTGTTCCTGCCGAGCGTCTCCGGGCTGTCCAACGTCGAGTACGCCCCCATCGCCGAGGTCTCCGGCTGGTCGCCGACGATCGCGCCGGAGGCCATCAACTGCCAGGCCCCGGACACCGGCAACATGGAGACCCTGCAGCTGTTCGGCACGCCCGAGCAGAAGCAGCGGTGGCTGGAGCCCCTGCTCGAGGGTGAGATCCGCTCGGCGTTCGCCATGACCGAGCCCGACGTCGCCTCGTCGGACGCGACGAACATCCAGACCCGCATCCGCCGTGAGGGCGACGAGTACGTGATCACCGGGCGCAAGTGGTGGATCTCCGGCAGCGCCGACCCGCGCTGCAAGATCTTCATCGTCATGGGCAAGACCGACCCGGACGCGCCCAGGCACCGCCAGCAGTCGATGGTGCTGGTGCCGCGCGACACCCCGGGCTTGGAGATCAAGCGGCACCTGCCCACGTTCGGCTACCAGGACCAGCACGGGCACTCCGAGCTGGAGTTCCACGACGTGCGCGTGCCGGTGGAGAACCTGCTCGGCGAGGAGGGCGGCGGGTTCGCGATCGCCCAGGCCCGCCTCGGTCCGGGGCGCATCCACCACTGCATGCGGCTGATCGGGATGGCCGAGCGCGCGATCGACCTCATGGTCCGCCGCGCCCGCTCCCGCACCGCGTTCGGGCGCCCGCTCGCCGACCAGGGCGTGGTGCGCGAGCAGATCGCGCTCTCGCGGATCGAGGTCGAGCAGGCCCGGCTGCTCGTGCTCAAGACGGCGTGGCTCATCGACCGGTACGGCTCCAAGGGCGCCGCCACCGAGATCGCCGCGATCAAGGCGCTCTGCCCCCGCATGGCCTGCACGGTGATCGACCGGGCCATGCAGGTGCACGGCGGCGCGGCGATGAGCGACGACTTCCCGCTGGCCTCGTTCTACGTCTGGGCCCGCGCCCTGCGCTTCGCCGACGGGCCCGACGAGGTCCACCTGCGCACGGTCGCCCGCCAGGAGCTGGCCCGCCACGAGTGAGGCCCACACCCGGAGCGCGACTCGCGCACAGCGAGACCGCGACTCGCGGGCATCCAGAGCGCGACTCGCGGGGGCCCGGCGAGTCGCGCTCTCGGTGCGGGCGAGTCGCGCGCTCCGGGTGTGATCCACCCATCTTTTCGGACAGCCCGACGATCAGCATCTGCGGCGCCCTTCGACACTTCCCCGCGCAGATGCGGAAGCCGAACCGCCCCGTGATCAACGGTGCCGACACGCCCCGTTCCGGGCTATTACGCTCGTGGTGTGACGGCAACCGAGCTCGGATTCCCGGCGGTGCGGGGTTCGACCCCCCGCGATCCGGCGCGCCCCGCCGACCCGCGGCTCATCGACACGTTCGGTCGCGTCGCCACCGACCTGCGGATCTCCCTCACCGACCGCTGCAACCTGCGCTGCACCTACTGCATGCCGGCCGAGGGGCTGGACTGGATGCCGCGCGACGAGCAGCTCACCGACGAGGAGCTGGTCCGCCTCATCACGATCGCGGTGCGCGACCTCGGCGTCCACGAGCTGCGGTTCACCGGCGGCGAGCCGCTGCTGCGGCGCGGGCTGGAGAACATCATCGCCGCGTCGGCCGAGCTGGAGCCGCGCCCGGACATCTCGCTCACCACCAACGGCATCGGCCTCGCCCGCCGGGCCGAGGCGCTCGCCGCGGCGGGCGTGAACCGGCTCAACGTCTCGCTGGACACGCTGCGGCCGGACCGGTTCGCCACGATCACGCGCCGCGACCGGCTCGACGACGTGCTGGACGGCCTCGCCGCCGCGCGCGCGGCCGGTCTCGACCCCATCAAGATCAACACCGTGCTGCTGCGCGGCGTGAACGACGACGAGGCCGTCCCGCTCCTGCGGTTCGCCCTCGAACACGGCTACGAGCTGCGCTTCATCGAGCAGATGCCGCTCGACGCCCAGCACGGCTGGCAGCGGTCGGAGATGATCACCGCGGGCGAGGTGATGGAGCGGCTGCAGGAGGCCTTCACGCTCACCCCTGACCCCGCCGAACGCGGCGGGGCGCCCGCCGAGCGCTGGCTGGTGGACGGCGGGCCCGCCGTGGTCGGCGTGATCGCCTCGGTCACCCGCCCGTTCTGCGGCAGCTGCGACCGCACCCGGCTCACCGCCGACGGCCAGGTCCGGTCGTGCCTGTTCGCCCGCACCGAGACCGACCTGCGCGCGCTGGTGCGCGGCGGCGCCTCGGACGAGGAGATCGCCGACACCTGGCGGTACGCGATGTGGGGCAAGGCGGCCGGGCACGGGATCGACGACCCGGGCTTCCTGCAACCCGATCGCCCGATGAGCGCGATCGGCGGGTGAGATGGGCACGACCACCGCAACCGTCACGATCCGCTACTTCGCCGCCGCGCGCGCGGCGGCCGGCGTCGAGACCGAGCCGCTCGAGCTGCCGGAGGGCGCCACGGTGGCCGACGCGATCGCGGCCATCAGGGAGCGGCACGGCGCCGAGCTGTCCAGGGTGCTCGACCGCTGCAGCTACCTGCTCGACGAGGTCGCCGTGCGCGACCACTCCGCGACCGTCCCGGCGGGCGCCACGCTCGACGTCCTGCCCCCGTTCGCAGGCGGATGACAGGTAGGAAACTTCCTACCCTTGACTAGTAGGAGATTTCCTACCTATTGTCGCCACATGGCGATCACCCAGATCCGGACGATGACCCTGTTCGTGTCCGACCAGGAGCGGGCCAAGGCCTTCTACGTCGACCGGCTCGGCTTCGACGTGCGCACCGACCAGGCCGTCGGTGAGAACCGGTGGCTCGAGGTCGTCCCGCCGAAGGGCGGCACCGCGGTCGTGCTGCACCGGCCGTTCCCCGGGACGAGTCCGGGTGCGGGGGACGGGATCATCCTCGAGTCCGACGACCTCGACGCCGACTGCGCGGCGCTCGTCGCGGCCGGGGTGGCCGTGGACGGCCCGACGGAGATGCCGTGGGGCAGGCAGGCGACGTTCGCCGACCCGGACGGCAACGGCTTCGTGCTGACCGCGGCCCGGTGACCCGGTTGCCCCCGCCGCGGCCGTGATGATGAAGTGTGCGGCGATGCCGCAGCGTCCCAAGTCCTCGCCCGCCGACCGGGTGTTCTCCGCGCTGGCCAACCCCACCCGGCGCGACGTGCTCGACCTGCTGCTGGAGGGGCCGCGCCCGGTCCAGGACATCGCCGACCGGTTCGACATGACCCGCCCGAGCGTGTCGGAACACCTCAAGGTGCTCCGGGAGGCCGGCCTGGTCAGCGAGACGCGGCAGGGCAGGCAGCGCCTCTACGCCGTCGAGCCCGGCCCGCTGCGCGACCTGCAGGAGTGGCTGCTGCCCTACGAGCGGTTCTGGCGGGACAAGATCCGCGCGCTCGGCGAGCTCCTCGACGCCGACCGGGATGCCCACCCATGACCGGCACCGACCTCACCACCATCCACGTCGACCAGTTCCTCGCCCACCCACCGCCCCGGGTCTGGCGGGCGCTCGTCGACCCCGAGCTGCTCGCCGTGTGGTTCATGCCCACCGACTTCGCGCCCGTCGTCGGCCACCGCTTCACCTTCCGCGCGAAACCGCTGGAGGCCACCCGCTTCAGCGGCGTGGTCGCGGGGGAGGTGCTGGCCGTGGAGCCGGAGCGGCTGCTGCGCTACACCTGGACCGACGCCGAGCGGCCCGACGGGCTGAACTCGACGGTGACGTGGACGCTCGAGCCCGAGGGCCGCGGGACGCGGCTGTTCCTCGAGCACAGCGGGTTCGACCCGGACGACCCGATCCAGCAGCTGTCCCGCTCGATCATGGGCGGTGGCTGGCGCAGCCACGTGATGCGCAGCCTGGACCGGTACCTGAGCCGAGTCGCCTGACGGGTCAGCCCGCGGCCCCGACCACGTCGCGGTAGCTGCGCCACGTGCGGGCGGGCGTCCGCACCGTCTCGGCCGCGAGGAGCGCGTGCGCGATCGCCCGGCTGACGACGTCGGCGGCCGCGGCGTGCAGCGCGACGAGCCCGCGCAGGTCCGGGGCGGGCCGGGCCGTGGTGGACAGCGCGAAGACCGCGTCGCCGTCGGTCGCGGTGTGGGCGGGCGAGATCGCGCGGGCCAGCCCGTCGTGGCCCATCGTCGCGAGCCGGCCGCACCCGGCCTTGTCGAGCGTGACGTCGGTGGCGACGACCGCGAGCGTGGTCGCGACGCCGAGCGCGGGCGCGAGCGGTGCGGAGCGCAGCTCCTCCAGCGCGGCGGGCCCGACCTCGAAGCGCGGGAACTCGCCGGGCAGGCCGGCCCGCGCCCCGAGCAGCTCGCCCGTGGCCGGGTCGACCGGGGAGCCGGCCGCGTTCGCGACCGCGAGCGCGGCCACGGTGGCACCGTCGTCGAGCACCGCGCTGGCCGTGCCCACGCCGCCCTTGAGCCCGCCGGCCACGGCGCCCGTGCCGGCGCCGACCACGCCCTGCGGGACCGGCCCGTCGCTCGCCGCGTCGTAGGCCGCGGCGCCGGTGGCCGCGTCCGGCCGGGCGGTGAACGCGCCGCCGCGGCCGAGGTCGAACACGACGGCGCCCGGCACGATCGGCACGACGCCGCCCGGCACGGGGAACCCGACCCCCGCCTCCTCCAGCCGGGCCATCACGCCGCCCGCGGCCGCGAGCCCGTAGGCGCTGCCGCCGGAGAGGACGACGGCGTGCACGCGCTGGACGGTCGCGCCCGGGTGCAGGAGGTCGGTCTCGCGCGTCCCGGGCGCCGCGCCCCGCACGTCCGCGCCCGCCACCGCGCCGCCGTCGGGGGCGAGCACCACCGTCGTGCCGCTGAGGGCGCCGGGCCCCTCGATCGAGGCGTGGCCGACCCGCAGGCCGGGGACGTCGGTCAAGCAGTTGCGGGGTCCGGGGAGCATGGAGCCATCATCGCGCCCGCCCGTCCGCGCGCTGGTCAAGGGGCCGCTTCGCGATCATGCACCGCCCGCCGCAGCTCCGACATCAGCACCAGCGCGGGCCGCGGCAGCGGGCGGGTCGCCGACGTGGCGAGCGTGACGCTCCACGTCGGTTGGTCCCCCTCGACCGGCACCACGACCAGGCCGGAGTCCTCGTCGAAGGCGCTCTCGGGGAGGAACGCGAGCACATGGCCCTGCCGGATCAGCGCCGCCGCGGTGGCGTAGTCGGTGACCTCCAGCGACACCCGCCTGCTGAGCCCCCTCCGGTCGAAGGCGAGGTCGACGATGTCGCGCGTGCCCCAGCCCTCGGGGAACTCGGCGAAGTGCTCGTCGGTGAGGTCCTCGAGGCGCACCCCGTCGGCCCCCGCGAGCCGGTGGTCCGGGCCGCACACGAGCCGCAGCGGCTCCGTCGCCAACGTCTCCGTGACGAGCCCGGCCGGCGGGCGACGGGCGAACGCGACGAGAGCCAGGTCCACGGTGCCGTCGAGCAGCGCGTGGACGTGTCCGCGCGAACCCATCGTCGAGTGCTGGACGCGGACCCGCACGGCCGGGTGGGCGCGGTGGAACCGCCCGAGCACGCCGGCCACGTCGACCCCCGGCGTGCTCAGCATGCTCCCCACCACGACCGAGCCGTGCAGTTCGCCGTGGTGCGCCTGCACCGCGTCGTGCGCGGCGCGGGCGGCCTCGAGGGCGGCGCGGGCGTTGGGCAGCATCGCCGCGCCCGCGTCGGACAGGCGGACGTGCCTGCTGTCGCGGACGAACAGCGGCGCGCCCACCTCCCGCTCCAGCGCGCGGATCGCGGTGGAGACCCCGGACTGCACGACGCGCAGGCGCCGGGCGGCCTTCGTGAAGCTCAGCTCCTCGGCGACGGCGACGAAGTAGGCGAGTTGGCGCAGCTCCACTCAATCAATCTACATCAGAGATAGCAACGTGCATAAACATTCGTTGGACGTGATTGATCGCAGCACGGAGAGTGGATGCCGGACACCAACGAGATCGAGAGGAACCCCGGTGACCACCTCCGCCACGATGAGCCCACCGGCCGTCGCGACCGACGGCTCGCGCTCGCACGACCGCGGCTTCTGGATCGTCGCGTTCACGTTCGCGGTGACGATGGCGTTCTCGGCCGCGCCCGCCCCGCTCTACGTCCTCTACCAGGCCGAGCAAGGCTTCGGCCCGTTCACCGTCACGGTCGTCTTCGCCACGTACGCGGTCGGTGTGCTCGCGAGCCTGTTCCTCGCGGGGCACGTCTCCGACTGGGTCGGGCGCCGCCGGATGCTGGTTCCCGCGGTGCTGGTCAACGTCCTCGCGGCGACGATCTTCCTCGAGTGGACGTCGCTGCCCGCGCTGCTCGTCGCGCGGTTCGTGTCGGGCATCAGCATCGGGATGCTCACGGCGACGGCGACGGCGCACCTCGCGGAGCTGCACATGGCCGCGCGGCCGGGCGCCGCCCGCACGCGGGCGGACGTCGTCGCCACGGCGGCCAACCTCGGCGGCATCGGGCTCGGCCCGCTCGTCGCCGGCCTGCTGGCGCAGTACGCGGGCGCCCCGCTGCACCTGCCGTACCTGGTGTTCGAGGTCCTCATGCTGGTCGCGGCGCTCGCGTTGACGCTGGTGCCGGAGACGGTGGAGCCGTGGCGCGTGGCGTACCGGCCGCAGCGGGTCTCGGTGCCGCACGCGGACCGCGCCCGCTACTTCGCGGCCGCCGCGGCGGCGCTGGTGCAGTTCGCGGTGTTCGGCCTGTTCACCTCGCTCGCGCCCGCGTTCCTGGCCGGTGTGCTGCACCAGGATTCGCACGCGCTGGCCGGGGTGGCGTCGTTCGCGGTGTTCGCCGCCGCGGCGATCGCCCAGATCGTGGTGTCCCGCGCCCCGCTGCGCCACCAGCTCCGCTTCGGCCTCGGGGCGCTGGTGGCCGGGATCGTGCTCGTGGCGGTCGCGGTGCAGCTGCCGAGCCTCGCGCTGTTCCTCGTCGGCGGCGTGGTCGCGGGTGCGGGCGCGGGCGCCGGCTTCAAGACGGCCATGGGCATCGTGCTGTCGGTCTGCACGCCCGAGGCGCGCAGCGAGGCGCTCGCCGGGCTGTTCCTGGCCGGCTACGTCGGGCTGACCGTGCCGGTGCTGGGGCTCGGGCTGGCCGTGCAGCTGGTGTCGGTGCAGACCGCGCTGATCGGGTTCGCGGTGGCGCTGCTGGCGATCCTCGCCCTGGTCGGCAGGCGCCTGTTCGCCGCCGCGCACTGACCGACTAGCAGCTCGCGCTGAGGTTCCCGCAGTACATCCACCCGTCCGCCCCGAAGGACGTGCGGACGAAGTACCAGCGGTTGCCCTCCGGGTTGATGGCGAACTTGTTCCACTCCAATCCGGTGCCGGGACGCAGCCACACCAGGGCCTCGCAGAACTCCCGGTAGCACTTCCTGATCGGACCGCGGTCGACGACCCGGGTCCTGGCCCAGCCCTCGTCCTCGACCGTCGCCGCTGCAGCCGTCCCGCCTCCCGGTGGGACGGCTGCAGGCGTCATCGGGACCACGCCGAGCACGGCCACCAGGCCCAGGACGGTGGAAATCCTCGCGACGACGCTCACCGCACATCCCCCTCGGCTCGTCGGCCACCACGCTATGGCCGGTGACGGCGACGGGCATTGCCCCCGCGTGCAGTCCCGTTCGCCATCGGTGCACTCCGGGTCGCGGGCCCGCGGCCGAATCCCGCCAGCGGGAGGGCGCCACGCGCGCGAGGCTGGAGCCATGACCGCCGTGCTGGACCGACTGGACGTCCCCGCACTGCAGGAGCGCCTCGACACCGACGGCGTCGCGAGCACCGGGCCGCTGCTCACCCCCGAGCAGTGTGCGGAGGTGATCGCGATGTTCGACGAGGACGAGCGGTTCCGCAGCACCGTGGTGATGGCGCGCCACGCGTTCGGCGAGGGCAGCTACCGCTACTTCGCCGACCCCCTCCCGCCACTCGTGCAGCAGCTGCGCGAGCAGCTGTACCCGCCGCTCGCGCGCATCGCGAACACCTGGGCCGAAAGGCTGGGCGAACGCACGTTCCCGACCGAGCTCGACGCGCTGCTGGCCGAGTGCGCCGCGGCGGGGCAGCACCGCCCCACCCCGCTCCTGCTCCGCTACGGGCCGGGCGGCTACAACTGCCTGCACCAGGACGTCTACGGGGAGCTGGCGTTCCCGCTGCAGTTCCTCGTGATGCTGAGCCGCCCCGACGAGGACTTCACCGGCGGGGAGAGCGTGTTCGTCGAGCAGCGGCCGCGCCGGCAGTCGCGCCCGACCGTGCTGCGCCCGCGGCAGGGCGAGGCCGTGGTGTTCCCGGTGCACCACCGGCCCCGGCGCGGCTCCCGCGGGTTCCACCGCGTGCAGGTGCGGCACGGCGTGAGCACCGTGCGCAGCGGCAGCCGGTACGTGCTGGGGATCATCTTCCACAACGCGCGGTGACGCGCCGATCGGGCACGATGCACCCGTGCCCGAGTCCCATCTCGACCGGTTGGTCGAGGCGATCGAGCGGGAGGACCGAGCCGTGTTCGCCGACCCCGACGCCCGCGGCCGCCTCCGGCTCGCCGAGTACCGCGGTGAACGCTGCGACCCACCGCTCGTGCTCGACTCCACCGAGGAGGAGTTCGACGCCGCCGTGCCCACCACGGGCCGCGGCACGCGGTCGCGCTGGCCGGCGGACCCCGTACCGGAGGCCGGCATCGAGCTGATGCTCGTGGACCGCTCCGAGAGCACGTCGAAGGAGCGGCGTCCGCGGTCGCGCACCTGCATCGACAACGGTCGGATCGGGGCCGGGTGATGCCGCTCGAGCTGGTCCCCCGGGAGCGCCGCGTCCTCGCCCCCGGCGCCGTGCACGTCCCGGACTGGCTCGACCTCGACCGCCAGCGGGCCCTCGTGCGGGCCTGCCGGGAATGGGCGCGCGAGGGCCCGGGGATGCGCGCGGCCGTGCTGCCGACCGGCGGCCGGATGACCGTGCGCAGCGTGTGCCTCGGCTGGCACTGGTACCCGTACCGCTATTCGCGCACCCGCGACGACCAGGACGGGTCCCCGGTGCTCCCGTTCCCGGAGTGGCTCGGCGAGCTCGGCCGGGAGGCGCTGGCCGACGCCTACGGCGACCCCGAGCGCGCCCGCGGCTACCGCCCGGACATCGCGTTGATCAACCACTACGGGCCGGACGCGCGGATGGGGATGCACCGCGACGGCGACGAGCGGGCGCCCGACCCGGTGGTGTCGTTCAGCATCGGGGCGGCGTGCGTGTTCCGGTTCGGCAACACCGGCGACCGCGGGCGGCCGTGGACCGACGTGGAGCTGCGCTCCGGCGACCTGGTGGTGTTCGGCGACGAGAGCCGCCTCGCCTACCACGGCGTGCCGAAGCTGCTCCCCGACGTCGACGTGCCCGACACCGGCCTCTCGGCCGGCCGGCTGAACATCACGCTGCGCGTCTCCGGCCTGTCCTGACCAAAAGATCGGCTCCCCCGCCGGCGGGTGCCGACGGGGGAGCCGTGGTGTCGTCGTCAGCCGCGGCGGCTGCGGCGGATCAGGAAGATGATCAGCAGGAGCAGGGCGCCCGCCGCCACCGGGGCGATGCGCTTCATCACCGGCGCACCGGCGGTGTCGAGCAGGTCGATCGCGTCGACCTCGCTGCGCAGCGGGCCGCTGCTGGTCGCGGGCTTCGAGGCGAGCACGGGCCCCTTCGCCGCCTCCGCCGACCCGCTGCCGTTGGTGCTGCCGCTCGTGGTGCCGGTCGCGGCGGGCGCGACGACCGAGCCGGCCGCGGCCGACGGCGCCGAGTCCCCCGTACCGCTCGGTGCCGACGAGGGCGTGGACGCAGCCGGAGCGGGCGCCTCCTCCTTCGCCGCGGGCTCCTCGGCCTCCGGCGCGAGCTTGCTGGCCACACACGCCGAGAACTGGCCGATGATCTTGTCGGCGACGTCGGAGATGACGCCGCGGCCGAACTGGGCGGGCCGGCCCGTGATGGTCATGTCGGTGACCATCGTGACGGCCGTCCGGTTCGGCCCGTCGGCCACCATCGTGCCGGTCACGGTGGCGCTCGCGGTGCCGTTGCCGCGGGCGTCGCGGCCGCTGGCCTCGATGACGACCCTGTGGTTCGCGTCGTCGCGCTCGACGTAGGTGCCCTTCCCCTTGTACGTGAGCGAGATCGGCCCGAGCTTCACCTTGACGGTGCCGGTGAACGAGTCGCCCTCGTACTCCTGCAGGGTGGCGCCGGGGAAGCAGGGAGCCACCGTCTCCGGTGTGTTCAGCGCCTCCCACGCCTTCTCGATCGGCGCGTCGATCGTGAACTTGTTCTCCAGCTGCATCAGTAAGTCTCCTCCACAAAGCCGCAGGACGCCTGCCCCGGATGACCGAAGCAGGCGTCCTGCGGGACGAGCGTCAGCCTGCGGCCGCCAGCACCGCGCGGCCCGTGAGCACCTTGGCCAGGTGTTCACGGTAGTCCGCAGCGGCATCGGCGTCACTCGGCGCGGCGGTGCCCTCGGTGACCCGTTCGGCTGCCGCCCGCACCGCCTCGGCGGTTGCGGGTTGCCCCACGAGGGCCTCTTCCACACCTCGCGCGCGGATCGGCGTCGCGCCCATGTTCGTGAGCCCGACCCTCGCCTCGGCGATGGTGCCGCCCTCGACCCGGACGGCGGCCGCGATCGCGACCATCGACCAGGCCTGCGCGGTGCGGTTGAACTTCTCGTAGTGGCTGCCCCAGCCCGTGTATTTCGGGAACCGGATCGCCGTGAGGATGTCGCCCTCGCCGAGCGCGGTGGTGAAGTAGTCGACGAAGAACTCCGACGCGGGCACCGTGCGGCGCCCGGACGGCCCGACGATGTCCATCTCCGCGTCGAGGGCGAGCGCGACGGCCCCCAGGTCACCGGCCGGGTCGGCGTGGGCGAGCGACCCGCCCAGCGTGCCGCGGTGGCGCACCTGGCTGTCGGCGACCGTCTCGGTGGCCTGCCCGAGCAGCGCGACGTGCTGCTGCACGGCCTCGTCGCGGATGATGTCGTAGTACGTCGTCATCGCGCCGACCACGACGCGGTCGCCCTCGTCGCGGATCCCGCGCAGCTCGGCGATGCCGCCGAGGTCCACCAGCAGGCTCGGCGCGGCGAGCCGCAGCCGCAGCACCGGCAGCAGGCTCTGCCCACCTGCGATGATCTTGGCGTCGTCGCCGCCCTGCTGCAGGGCCTGGACTGCCTCTTCGACCGACGACGGCTTGACGTAGTCGAACTTGGCGGGGATCACTGGACCTCTCCCTGGGGGTTGTTCGGGTCGATCGAGCCGAGGCCCGCGCCCGGCGAATGGGTGTCGACGGGGGTCTCCTGCGTGGAGCGGCCCTTCGCCTCCTGGATGGCGCGCCACACGCGCTGCGGCGTGCACGGCATCTCGATGTCGGTGACGCCGAGGTGGCGCACCGCGTCGATCACACCGTTGACGATCGCCGGGGTGGAGGCGATGGTGCCCGCCTCCCCGACGCCCTTCACCCCGAGCGGGTTGGAGGTGGCCGGCGTGCTCACCACGCGGGTGTCGAAGCTGGGCAGGTCGGCGGGCGAGGGCAGCGTGTAGTCGACGAACGTGGCGTTGACCAGCGTGCCCTGCTCGTCGTAGTTGGCCTCCTCGAACAGCGCCTGCGCGATGCCCTGCGCGAGCCCGCCGTGCACCTGGCCCTCGACGATCAGCGGGTTGATCACGTTGCCGACGTCGTCGACGCACACGTACTTGCGCAGCCGGACGCGCCCGGTCTCGGTGTCGACCTCGATCGCGGCGAGGTGGGTGCCGTGCGGGAAGGAGAAGTTCTCCGGGTCGTACACGGCGTCGGCGTCGAGCGAGGGCTCCATCCCCTCCGGCAGGTCGTGCGCCATGAAGGCGGCGAACGCGATCTCCTGGATGGACTTGCCCTTGTCGGTGCCGCGCACCGAGAACGTGCCGTTGGAGAACTCGATGTCGTTCTCGTCGGCCTCCAACATGTGCGCCGCGAGCTTCTTGGCCTTGGCGATCACCTTCTGCGCCGCGTTGACGATCGCGATGCCGCCCACGGCGAGCGAGCGCGACCCGTAGGTGTCGAGGCCCTTGGGCGCGATCTGGGTGTCGCCGTGCAGGATCTCGACGTCTTCGAACGGGACGCCCAGCTGGTCGGCGACGATCTGGCTGAACGCCGTCTCGTGCCCCTGTCCGTGCGGCGAGGCGCCGGTGATCACCTCGACCTTGCCGGTGGCGAGCATCCGGATGCTCGCGGCCTCCCAGCCGCCCGCTCCGTAGGACAGCGAGCCGAGCACCCGCGACGGCGCGAGCCCGCACATCTCGGTGAACGTCGAGATGCCGATGCCCAGCTGCACGGGGTCGCCGGAGCGACGACGCTCCTCCTGCTCGCGGCGCAGGCCCGCGTAGTCGAACAGCTCCATCGCCTGCTGCGTGGCCTGCTCGTAGTTGCCGGAGTCGTAAGTCAGCCCGGCGACCGTGGTGTACGGGAACTCGTCGTGCTTGATCCAGTTCTGCTCGCGCAGCTCCAGCGGGTCGCGCCCGAGCTCGACGGCGAGCTCGTCCATGATCCGCTCGATGGCGAACGTGGCCTCGGGCCGGCCCGCCCCGCGGTAGGCGTCGGTGAGCGTCTTCGTGGTGAAGACGTTGGTGCAGGCGAACCGGTAGGCGGGGATCTTGTAGATCGCGTTGAACATGAACGCGCCGAGGATCGGCACGCCCGGCCCGACCAGGCCGAGGTAGGCGCCCATGTCGGCGAGCAGCTTGACGTCCAGGCCGGTGATCGTGCCGTCCTTCTTGGCGGTGATCGTGATGTCCTGGATCTGGTCGCGCCCGTGGTGCGCGGCGAGCATCGACTCCGAGCGCGTCTCGGTCCACTTGATCGGCTTGCCGAGCTTCTGCGCCAGCACGACGCAGAGCATCTCCTCGGGGATCACGCCGATCTTGCCGCCGAAGCCGCCGCCCACGTCGGGGGCGATGACCCGCAGCTTGCTCTCGGGCACGCCCAGGACCACCGACGTCATCGTGCGCAGGATGTGCGGGATCTGGGTGGCCGAGTAGAAGGTGATCTGCTCACCGGTCGGATCCACGACCACGGAGCGCGGCTCCATGAACGCCGGGATGAGCCGCTGCTGGCGGAACCTGCGGCGCACGACGACGGAGTCGGGGTCGGACTCCGCGGCGGCGATCGCATCGGCGACGCTGCCGCCGGTGCCGGCCTCGCCGGAGTCGAACACCCAGGTGGCGCTCGCGTTGGTGCCGAGGTCGGGGTGGACGAGCGTGGCGCCCTCGGCGAGCGCGGCCTCCATGTCGAGCACCGGCTCGAGCGGCTCGTAGTCGACGTCGACCAGGTCGGCGGCGTCGCGGGCCTCGCCCGCGGAGCGGGCGACCACGACGGCGACGCCCTCACCGGCGAAGTGCACGGTGCTGCTGGCCAGGAGCGGCCGCTGGGGCGCCTTCTGATCGGGGGTGATCGGCCAGGCGCAGGGCAGGCCGATGCTCTCCACACCCAGGTCGGCGGCGGTGTAGACGCCGACGACGCCGGGCGCCTGCTTCGCGGCCGACGTGTCGATCCCGTTGATCCGCGCGTGCGCGAACGTCGAGCGGACCACGGAGATGTACAGCGTGCCGGCCGGGGTGATCGAGTCGGTGTAGCGCGAGCGGCCGGTGATCAGGCGCTCGTCCTCCTTGCGGACGCGTGGGCGGCCGATCTCGCCGTGCGTGGTGGGTTCGGCGGTCGTCGTCATGTCACTGGCCTCCAGCGACCGGGGTGGGCGTGTCGACCGGCGCCGTGGCGCCGGGCTTCATCGCGCGCGCCGCGCTCTGCACGGCCCGGACGATGTTCTGGTAGCCGGTGCAGCGGCACAGGTTGCCCTCGAGACCCTCGCGCACGGCCTGCTCGTCCGGGTCCGGGTTGTCGGCCAGCAGGTCGACCGCCTGCATGATCATGCCCGGCGTGCAGTAGCCGCACTGCAGCGCGTGGCACTCGTTGAACGCCTTCTGCACCGGGTGCAGCTCGCCGTCCCTGGCGAGCCCCTCGATGGTCGTGATCTCGGCGCCGTCCGCCTGCACCGCGAGCACGGAACAGGACTTCACGCTCTGCCCGTTCAGGTGCACCGTGCAGGCACCACAGTTGCTGGTGTCACAGCCGATGACCGTTCCGGTCTTCCCCAGGCGCTCCCTCAGGTAGTACACCAACAGCATGCGGGGTTCGACGTCGTCGACGTACTCCACGCCGTCGACGGTGACCCGAACCTGTGCCATGTGACCTCTCCTCACCACGAGCGCGGTGCCGCTCCCCCAGAGCGGCACTGGACGCACCGGACGCAGCCGAGCCACGCCCGGGTGCCGCACACGTCGTTGTGGCGGCGCCCACAATCAGACCGCCGATCATCCGGCCACGCAAGGCCGTTGGTCCTTGCTCCGCTGTGTTGGGACGACCCACCCGACTCGGATCAGCAACAGGACCGCAACTTCGGAGAAATCAAACGATGGGCTCCGCGTCTGCGGAAGTCGCTCGTGGCGAGGTTCACCTGTCCGGACGGCGGTGAAGATCACCCGACGGGGGTCAGGCGTCGGGTGAACGGTCCGGCCCGGTGCCGACCGGGCGCAGCGGCGCCACCGTGCGGTGCCGGATCGCGCCCCACCAGAGGCCGCCGCCGTAGGCGAGGTCGTCGAGCCTGCGGGCGACCAGGTAGCCGAGCAGGCCGGGCCGGCCGGGGGCGTCGCGCTTGCGCCACCAGTCGACCACGCCCTCGGCCAGTGCGATCAGCGCGACGGTGCGGCGGGCGCGGCGCGAGACCAGCGCCGCGGCCAGCGCGATCGGCCAGTAGTGGCGGGTGACGGCGTCCGCGGTCTGCTGCACGGTGCCGAGGGCGCCGAGCCCGATGAGCCGGGCCGCGGTGCGGCGCGGCTCGCGGACCGGGAGCTTGCGCGCGAGCTGCTCGGTGGCGCCCGCCAGCACCGCCAGCGCCGCGACCACCGACCACGGACGGCCGCGCAGCAGCAGCAGCGACACCGCCGCCGACCACGTGTTGAGCACCATCGGCGGCACCTGGCCGGGGTGGCGCAGCGACAGGGGTGCCGCGCCGGTGCCGTAGAACGCCTTGCGCAGCCACCAGTCGCGGGGGTTCGTGCGGTGCTCGTGCGCCACGCGGGAGGCGGGCTCGTAGCGCAGGCGCAGGCCGGCCTCGTGCAGCCGCAGCACCAGGTCGACGTCCTCCGCGACGTGCATGCGCTCGTCGAAGCCCGCCCCGACGGCGTCCCGGCGCACCACGAGCGCCGCGCTCGGCACGTAGGCCACGCGGCTCTTCGGGACCACGAGCGCGGGGTCGGGCCCCTGGTCCAGCGACGAGCGCACCGACTCGTACCCGCCCAGCCAGCCGTCGCCGCCCAGCGCGACGACCCGCGGCGCCACCAGCGCCACCGCCGGGTCGGCGAACCGGGCGAGCAGCGGCTCCAGCCAGCCGGGCTGCGGCACCACGTCGGAGTCGAGGAACGCGACGAGCGGGGTGCGGGCCGCCGCGAGCCCCGCGTTGCGGGCCGCCGCCGGGCCCTTCGCCACCTCGTGGCGCAGCAGCCGCGCGCCCGCCCGCTCGGCGACCGCGCGGATCGCGGCCGCGTCCGCGGAACCGTCGTCGACGACGATCGTGGCGCCGAGGCCGGCGGGGAGCGCGGCGAGCAGCCGGGCGAGCCCGTCGACGCGGTCCTTCACCGGCACGACGACGGTGACGTCCGACGCGGGCGGGATCGCGGACGCGGGCTCGGCCACCGGGTGCGCGATGCCCGCGTCGAGCAGCCTGCGGGCGAGCTTCGCCGAGAGGGCGTCGCGGACCTCGAGCGCGCCGTCCTCGATGCGGGCCGCCGCGGCCGGGGTCAGGCGCAGCATCCGCGGTGGGGCGCCGCCGAAGAGGGCGGTGCCGTCGTCGGTCACCATCGCGTGCCGGTCGAGCACGATCCGCATTCCGTCCGGCAGCCGGTCGTCCACGGTCGCGAGCCTAAGCGGCGATCACCCGCCTGGCCGCCCGTACCCAGAGCCCGACTCGCGCGCACCCAGACCGCGACTCGCCGACACGCAGAGCGCGACTCGCCGACAGCGGGGGCGGCTCGTGGAGGGGGAGACCGTGGGGCGTCCGGCTGGGAAGCTGGGGGCGTGGTCGAGCCGCTGCTGCCCGAGTACGGACGTCGCTCGCTCGCGGAGGTGCTGCCCGCGCTGCTCGCCGCGCTCGGCGTGCCAGGGCCGGCGCCCGCGCTCGCCGTACCGCCGGCGCGGGCGGCAGCGCTGCTGCTCGTCGACGGGCTCGGCAGCGAGCTGCTGCGCCGCCACGCCGCGGACGCGCCCTTCCTCGCGAGCCTGCCCGACCTCGGGCCGCTCACGGTGGGGTTCCCGTCCAGCACGTCGATCAGCCTCGCGTCGCTGGGCACCGGCGTGCCGCCGGGCGCGCACGGCCTGCTCGGCATCGTGCTGCGCGCGGACGGGCAGCTGCTCGACACCCTGCGCTGGACCGCCCAGGGTGGCCGCGACGACCTGCGCGAACGCCTCGTCCCCGAGGAGGTCCAGCCGGTCCCCACGGCGCTGGAGCGCGCCGCCGCCGACGGGGTCGGCGTCACCGTGGTCTCCCTGTCGGAGTTCGACGGCTCCGGGCTGACCAGGGCCACGCTGCGGGGCGGCCGCTACCAGGGCACGTACGCGATGGGCGACCTGGCCGCGGGCGTGCTCGCCGCGACCGCGGGCCCGGGGCGGCAGCTCTGCTACGCCTACCACCGCGACCTCGACCTGCTCGGCCACGTGCACGGCCCGGGGTCGCTGCCGTGGCGGCTGCAGCTCGCCCAGGTCGACCGGCTCGCCCAGATCGTCGCCGACCGGCTGCCGGCGGACGCGCTGCTCGCCATCACCGGCGACCACGGCATGGTCGCGGTCGACCGCCGTCACGACGTCGACACCGACGAGGCGCTCTCCGCCGGCGTGGACGCGGCGGCCGGTGACCCGCGGGCCCGCCACCTCCACGTCCACCCCGGCGCGCTCGACGACGTGCTCGCCACGTGGACCGAGGTGCTGGGCGACGGCGCCTGGGTGGTGCCGGGGGAGCAGGCGGTGGCCGACGGCTGGTTCGGGCTGCCGGTGGCCCCGCACGCCCGCGACCGCATCGGCGACGTCGTGGTCGCCGCGCGCGGGGGAACGGCCGTGATCCGCTCCCGCGCGGAGCGGGTGCTGTCGCGGATGCCGGGCCAGCACGGCTCGCTCACCGCCGATGAGCAGCTCGTGCCGCTGCTGGTGCACCGGCCACACCCGACCGGGTGAACTCCCCGAGACCCGCCGTTCGCCAACCTCAGATGTTCCTCAATTCTGTGGCCGCGCGATCCACGATTCCCCCACCCTGGTCTCACCTGTTGGAATTGGGGGGATCGCGATGGAGCTCGTCGCCGATGTCGAGCTGAGCGTTCGTGACCGGGCCATCCTCCGCGCCGTGGAGCGCGGACGCGCCGAGCTCGTGTGGGGCTCGGAGCCCGACCTCTACCTCGACGGCCGCTTCTGCTGCGACCAGAGCGCCGTCCACCGGCTGGTGCGGGCGGGCCTGATCGCGCCGGCCGTCGACTGCGCCGTGGGCGAGCGCGTCCCGGCCGTGATCACGACCGCGGGCCGGCTGGAGCTCGTGGCCTGACGCGGGCCCCCGCGCGGCGGAGGTGGCGTCCCCGCTCGTGAGCAGGCCGTCCGCCCGCCGGGAGCGGATCCTCGCGGTCCCGCGGGTCCGCGCCGGTGGCGGACCTCGCCGGAGTTCGGCGTCTCCCCGATTGCTGCGCCCCGACGTCGAGGCGCTCGCCCGGGCCGAGCAGGTCGTCCGCGTCGCCACGCCCGAGTACGACGCCCGGCCCGCGATCGCCCTCGACGACGTCGCGCTCGACCTTCACCGACCGGGTGGACGAGGGCTTCCCCGAGTACCACCCGCGCGTCGTGATCGGCTCGCTGTTCGCCCTCGTCCCGCCCGTCGTGGCCTTCCTGCTGTTGCAGCGGTACTGGCGTTGCGGCCTCACGGCGGGGACCGTGGAGTGATGGTCCGCGCCGCCTTCGCCATGGCCGTGTCCACCGCCCGCGAGCTGCTGCACCCGGCCGCCGTCGCCCGCATCGCCGCCGCCGTCGACATCGACCCCGAGGTGGTGCTCGACGACTTCGCCGGCGCCGACCTCGCCGACGTCGAGCTGCTGATCACCGGCTGGGGCTGTCCCCCGATCACCGCGGACGTGCTGGCCGCGGCACCCCGGCTGCGGGCGGTCGTCCACACCGCGGGCACGGTGCGCCAGCACGTCACCGAGGCCTGCTGGGACCGCGGCATCGCCGTCAGCTCGGCGGCGGCGGCCAACGCCGTCCCGGTCGCCGAATACGCCGTGGCGATGATCCTGCTCGCGGGCAAGCGGGTGCCCGACATCGCGCGGGAGTTCCGCGCGGCGCGGGCGCAGCTCGACTGGAACGCCCTGCATCCCGACGCGGGCAACTACGGCGCCACGGTCGGGCTGCTCGGCGCGTCGCTCGTCGGGCGGCGCACGGCCGACCTGCTGCGGCCGTTCGACCTCGAGGTGCTCCTGCACGACCCGTACGTGCCCGACGACGAGGTGCGCGCGCTCGGCGCCGAGCCGGTGGGGCTCGACGAGCTGTTCGCCCGCTCCCGCGTGGTGTCGCTGCACGCGCCGCTCCTGGACAGCACCCGGGGCATGGTCGACGCCCGGCTGCTCGGCCTGATGCCCGACCGCGCGACCCTGATCAACACCGCGCGGGGCGGCCTCGTCGACCACGCCGCGCTGGAGCGCGAGCTGCTGTCCGGGCGGCTGCGGGCCGTGCTCGACGTGACCACGCCGGAGCCGCTCCCGCCCGACTCCCCGCTGTGGGACTGCGACGGGGTGGTGCTCACCCCGCACATCGCCGGGTCCACGGGCAACGAGCTGCGCAGGCTCGCCGACGCCGCCGCCGACGAGGTGCGGCGGTGGGCGGCCGGGGAGCCGTTCGCCCACCCGGTGCGCCGCGAGCTGCTGCCGATCACCGCGTGACCATTCTGGAACGGGCCCCGATCCCGCCGACGACTTCGAGCTGGTGAGCGGGCCGGGGCCGCCGGGCCCGACGGTGGCCGCCCATCGGCGCACGGGCCGGGCGGGCAGCCGATGGTCGAGTCGGCGTCGGTGGCGCTCGGGCTGCTCGCCGCGCGGCGCCGACGTGGGCCTGCTCGCCGACGGCGAGCGGGACCGCCTCGAGGCGTGGTGGCGGGGCGCCCTGCGCCACGAGCCCGCGCCCGACAACCGGTACCCGTTCCCGATGACCGTGGCCGCCCTCCTCGAGGAGGACGGCCGCGCCTTCGACCACCACGTCGGCTGGGCCGCGCACCCCTACCCGGTGCCGGTGGCGCACCTGCGCGGCGACGAGGAACCGCCGGCGCGGCTCCGACCGCGTCTGGAGGAGTCCCTCGGCTCGTTCGCCGCCACGTTCGACGCAAGGCTCCCCGCTCTACCAGGGCCGCTCGCCGGCCCACCGGACCGCGGCGCTGTCGGCCGTCGCGCTGGGCAGGTCGTCGGGTGGACGCCGCTGCGGCCCGGCCGGACCCGGCGGATCCCGTCGGCGGGCCTGCGCTGCCTCCTCGACCGCGGCGCGCTCATCGACGATCTGATCTCCCGCGGCTGGCACGGGCCGCACGGGGCGACCCTGCAGAGCTACTCCGGCCCCGCGTCGCCGTACCGGGCGAGCAAGGGCTTCGTCGGGCCGCTGCTGCCCGCGACGGCGCCGCTGTGAACGGCGGTCGAGGAACCGCCGCCGCCGGCCGGGCCGGACCGCACGATCGTCATCCCGCGGTGGGCCGGCCGGTGCAGACCACCGGCCGTGGATGGCCCGGTGCGCGTGCACGACCGCGGCCACCTGAACCCGTGGGACGCCGACGGCGGCGAACCCGACCCGCCCCACGCCCAGGTTCGCCTGCTCCACCCGCACCGGGCCCACCGCCGTGCGCGGGCGTCGCCGACAACCACGTCTCCCGCCACGTGCGGATCCACCCGATCGGCAGCGGACCGGACCGGGTGGCCTCGTGGCACCAGCCGCAGCTCCCCTCCGCCGGTGGCGGGCGGGCCGGTGCTGCCGCAGGGCCGGATCGAGCGCCCGGTCGTCGCGCGGCGCGCGGGAGGTGCGCGTCCACCGGCTGCGCGCCGTGCCGGCGGGCGTTCCCGTCACGGTGACGGGATAGGCGCTCGCCGCGGCGGGTCCGCCGCAGTTCGACCAGCGCGTCGAGGGTCTCCCGGTGTCGGTGCGCGCCGCGACGAGGCGACCCGCCTCATCGGCTGCCACGGCTTCGACTCCGCCGGGGTCGAGCGGGCTCCGCAGGGCACGGCCTGCGGGGCGCGGGGCTCGTGCCCGTGCTGCGCGGCACGACGGTGCCCGCCCGAGCTGCTCGTGCCCGCGAGGTGTCGATCGGGTGGCCGGACGGGGCCGCACGAGCTGCTCCTGGACCGGCGCCACGCGTCCGTCACGACGCGCTCCCCGCGGCGTGAATCGAACGGTGACCCTCCTCACCTGCGCATTTCCGAGCCGGAACGGCGCCGTAGCATTTTCTGTCAAGTGGACCAGCGCCGCTCCCCTGCCTCCTCGCTCCCACAGGTGTGGCCCATGTTGTACGCATCCGACGCCCCCGATCCCATCGACACCGTCGCCAGCGTGCTGCCCGGCTACCGGTTCCCGTGCCCGGACATCGCCAGCGTCGACCGGCACATCGCCGAGCGCTGGGACCACGCCGGGCCCCGCTCCGGGCTCACCCCGCGGCTCAAGGCGGCGGCGCGGCAGGACGTCGACCGGCTGCTGGACCGGCGCCTCTACCTGATGACCGTCCGCGACGCCGAGTCCGAGCAGGTTCCGCGTGCGGCCTGACCCCGCGCTAGGCGGTGTTTAGAAAGTCGATCTTCGTCTGCTCGGCGGGCGTGTCGGTGAGCGGAGATGAGTGAGGTCTCCGGTAGATGGATCAACGACCAAGAAGACCATCACCACCGGAGACCTCGTGGCCAGCGTAGCGATCGGAGCCCGTAAAGACCTGACGGACCGGCAGTGGCGGACTTTGGAGCCGCTGCTGCCGCGTGCCGGGCGGCGTGGCCGGCCACCGAAATGGACGCGGCGGAGGCTGGTGGACGGCGTGCGGTGGCGGACCCGGGCTGGTGCGCCCTGGCGTGACGTGCCCGAGCGGTACGGGCACTGGCAGTCGGTCTACCACCTGTTCCGCCGTTTCCAGCGCGCGGGGGTCTGGCCGCTGGTGTGGGCGAAGCTGATGGCCTTCGCCGACGCCGCCGGGCTGGTCGCCTGGAGCGTGTCGGTGGACTCGACCGTCAACCGGGCCCATCAGCACGCCGCGGGTGCCCGCCGTGACGTCGGCGGGCAGGTCGAGCCGCCGGGAGACGAACCGCCCGATCATGGCCTGGGGCGCTCACGCGGTGGCCGCACCACCAAGATCCATCTGGCGTGCGAGCAGGGCCGCAAGCCGATGTCGGTGGTGATCACCGCAGGTCAGCGCGGCGACAGCCCGCAGTTTCGGCCGGTGCTGGAACGCATCCGGGTGGCCCGGTCCGGGCGGGGGCGGCCGCGCACCCGCCCGGACCGGGTTCTGGGCGACAAGGCCTACTCATCCAGGGTCAACCGGGCCTATCTGCGACGTCGCGGAATCACGGCCACCATCCCGGTGAAGGTCGATCAGCAGGCCAACCGCAAGGCCAAGGGCTCGGCCGGAGGGCGCCCGCCGGCGTTCTGCCCGGACACCTACCGGCTCCGCCACTCCGTGGAATGCGGCATCAACCTGCTGAAACAGCACCGGGCGGTCGCGACCCGCTAGGACAAGCTCGCTGTGCGCTACCAAGCCACCGTCGAAGTCGCCGTGATCGACATCTGGCTCCGAGCCGTCGCCAAGACCACTTTCTAAACAGGCCCTAG
>NZ_DATGOP010000047.1:0-11950 GCF_035305885.1 Pseudonocardia sp. | reverse complement strand
GGCCGCGAAGGTCGCCGCCCGCCCGGGCGCGACCGCCGCACAGAAGAAGGCCGCCGCCGACGCCGCCGCCGCGGCGAAGGAAGCGCGCGAGGTCGCCACCGAGGCCGCGAAGCTGGCCGCGAAGCCGGTGACCGACGCGCCGGCCACGGCGAGCCAGTCCGCCGCCACGGCGCAGTGCGCAGGCCCGGGCTGCACCGCGCGTACCACGGGTGCGACGTCGGGGCTGGCCGGGAAGTCGCGCACCGACGCGACGTGCACCTCCGCCGCGAGCGGATGTGCCGTCACCAGCACGGCGGCCGCGACCACCCTCCGGGACGCGGGTCAGACCCAGGGTGAGAAGCCGAAGACGGTTCCCGGCGTCTCGGGCAGCGGTCAGTCGAGCTCCACGATCCTCTGCCCCGATGCGGGCTGCGTCGGCCGGGTGACCGGTACGGCCGACGCGAAGGCGCAGCAGGACGGTCGCAGCAGCCACAGCACTGCCAACGGCTCCGCGACCTGCGACGGCAGCACCGCATGCCAGGCGCAGGTCAGCGCGGCATCCGCCACCGTGCTCACCGCTCCCACCGTCGACGAGGCGAGCCGATTCGTCTCCACGTCGGCCCAGGTGGCGGCCATGTGCGACAACGGGACGAAGTCGGGCTGCGCGACCAGGACTTCGTCGACCACCGAGACCGTCGCTGCGGGTGGCACCGTCCGCGGGAAGGCCACTGCCACGTGCGCGGCCGCCGGTGTGTGCCAGGCGGCCACGAGCGGGTTCGCCCTCTCCGCGGTCACCGAGGTCGCGAGCAACTGCACCGGCACCGGTTGCCGCACCCACACCGAGGGCACCGCGAAGGCGGTCGTGGCGAACGGGGTGAACCGCGCGTCCTCGAGCACGGACTGCACGGCGGGTGCGAACGGGCAGTGCACCGGCGTCAGCCAGGTCGGGGCGTCCGCTGCCGGCGCTCAGGTCGCCGCGTCCTGCCAGGGCAGCGAGGGCGCGACCTGCCGGCAGAGCATCGCGGCGTCGAGCGCCGCGAAGAGCACCACGGGCGGCAACAAGGCCGTCGCCGAGTCGACGTGCGGGGGCACCGGTGGTGCCGGGTCGGGCTGGTGCGCCACCAGTGCCACCGCTCAGACCAGCGACGAGCAGGCGATGGCCTCGGCGGTCTGCCAGGGGAGCGAGGGCTCCGGCTGCACGCACACGTTCGCGGCGTCGAGCAAGGCGTCGAGTGCCACCGGCGGCAACCGCGCCACGGCGAACGCGTCCTGCGGGGGCAAGGGCGGGGCCGGCGCGGGCTGGTGCGCCACGAGCGCGGCGGCGGACACCGGTCCGGGTCACGCGATGGCGGCCGCCTCCTGCCAGGGCAGCGCGGGTTCGAGCTGCTCGTACTCCTACCGCGCTCACAGCTCGGCATCGGCGCCCGGTGCGTTCGCGACGGCCACGGGCTACGGCTCGGGCACCACGGGCGGCGGCATGGTCATGACCACGGCCTCCGCGACGGGCGGCGGGAACTTCGCCCAGGCCGCGGCGTCCTGCATGGGCAGCCCGGGCACGCACTGCAGCCACTACTACGAGGCCACGGCGTCGGCCTCGGCATCGCACCCGTCGGGCTCCTGGGCGAGGGCGTACGCGCACGGCTCCGGCGGCGGCGGCATGGGCGGCGGCGGGGTCGCCGTGTCGGCCTACGCGCACGCCGAGGAGGGTTTCGCCAGCGCGGGCGCGAGCTGCTCGGGCGCCGCGAACTGCACGGCCTCCTACTCCGCACACGCCTACGCGTACGACGAGCTGAACACGCCGTACGGCAAGTACACGGCGGAGAAGTGGGCGACCTGCTCCGGCTCCGGCAACGGCGGCTGCGGTGCGTGGGCAGTCGCGATCGCGGGCCCGGACGGGGTCGCAGACGCCGGCTGCACCGGTGATGGAGGCTGCACCAAGGGCGGTGCCGGGCTCGACTTCATCGCGGCCGAGATCAACACCGACGGCCTCGGGATCTTCGTCGACGAGAACGGCAACCCCATCGACATCGAGGACGTCGACCGGGACCACGCGGCCGTCCGGGTGACCCAGGACGACGAGGGCCGGACCATCGTCGAGATCAAGCCGCGGGGCACCGACGAGATCACGCGCTTCGCGCCGTGCCCTGCGGGGACGACCTGCGAGCACAGCCTCGACGGGATCACCGGTGGTCGGGACAGCGGGAACCCGAACGGCGATCTCTACGCCTCGATGCCGGTCGAGGGCGCTCCGGACCAGCGGCACCAGGTGCGCGGCACGGAGGGCGTCGGGATCGCCCAGGACGCGGAGGGCGACGCCGAGGCGTGGGTGCGCGGTCGGGGTGAAGCGATCGACGGCCGCACCCGGGACCGGATCGTGTTCACCCGCAGGGCCCAGGCCGAGTCGCAGGTCAACAACATCCGGTTCGGCAACAAGAAGGGCTCACCGTTCGCCAGCACCTGCAACGGCGGGTGCGAGTGGTGGTCGCCGACCGGCGAGCACCTGGTGGTCGAGGGCAACTGGGGCCAGATCCAGGCCCAGGACGGGTCCGGCGCGCCGGCGCGGATCAAGTTCCACGGTGGTGGCGAGTTCACCAACGACCAGGGCGATGTGGTGCACGCCGACAACCTTCCCGCCGGCGTCACCGACATCATCGGGCGCGGGCGTGACCTCAGCACGCCGGGCATCTACTCGATCAAGGGCACCACCGGGTACATCAAGTTCAAGGACCCGAACTACAACGCGACGAACAACCCGAACTTCTCCGAGCGGCCGGGCACGGAGTTCTTCAGGATCGAGATCACCGGCGGTGATCTCAGCAAGGGGATCAGGGCGACCACCCCGGACAAGAACGGCAAGGGCGGGTCGCTGTGGTGCGAGGGCAACTGCGTCCGCACGATGCCCGGCGTCTACAGCGACGGCTCGAACGGCCACATGTACGACCCGGTGACGCGGTGCGACAACTGTCAGATCACCGAGCAGCTTCCCACCGGCGAGGGGCGGTTCCCGAACGGCTACGGCTCGGTCACGCTCTTCGACGACAGCAACGGGCTCGTTTCCCGGTACACGCCGTGGGGTGACAAGCAGACCTGCAAGGCCGGCTCGGGCGGGCGTTGCGGCTTCACGCAGTACAACCGGTCCCTCGCGGACGCCAACGGCGAGGGCGCGGGCCAGGGCGGCGGTGCGATCTGCGGTGCCTCTGGCGAGGGCGGCGGCTGCTGGGGCGTGAACCAGGAGGGCCACTACCAGAACGCCACCGTCGTCAAGAACGAGGAGACCGGCGAGTGGGTCCCGGTCCGCATGGGCCTGCTCTACCCCAACGACGACGGCTCCCACGTCGGCCGTTTCTGCGTGGGCGGCTCGGGCGCGTGCTCGGGTCACGGGGCGAGGGAGTACGACGCGCCGCCGGAGACGAACGGGGCCATGGCCGCCGTGCTCGACCCCAGCCTGCAGATCTCCGAGGAGATGGCGCGGGAGCTGGCCGAGCTCAAGGGCCCGAACGGCGAGCAGCTCCTGCCGGGCCGGGACGCGGACGACCGGAGCCCGCTGACCGCCTCGGAGCTGGAGACTCTCGCGGGCGCCGGTGAGGAGGAGGTTCTCGAGGCCTACAACCGCGACCTGCCGCTGTCGCAGACCCAGCGCGACGGCGTGCAGATGTCCTGGTTCGAGGACACCGTTACGCAGGAGGAACTCGCCCCGGAGTACGAGGAGCTCCGGGGGCCGATCGACAACCTGGCGGATCTCACCGAGAACGCGCTCGCCGACGACGGCTACATCGACGACGCCGAGTGGGCCGACATCAAGCCGGTGCGCGACGCGATCGATCGCGAGGCGCCCGGGTTGCTGGAGAAGTGGGAGCCGGCGCAGACGCGGCTGCAGCTGATGCGCGCCGCCGGTTGGACGCTCGACGACTACCGGGCGGCCAACGCCGAGGTCGGCAACGACCCCGACCTGATCGAGCACCTGCTCGGCGAGCCCCTCAGCAGCGACCCCGAGGTGGCCGACCGCCAGCAGAGGCGCGCGATCGACGTCGTCTCCCAGCAGCAGCAGGACCTCAACAACGCGCAGCTGGAGATGCACCAGGCGCTCGGCCCGCGCATCGCGCGGCTCAACGATCGCATCGCACGGTTCAACCACGCCGCACAAGTGATCGAGGGGCGTGGCGGGCCGAACACCGGCGAGGCGATCTGGCTGAACCGCGAGCACAACGCGATCACCGCTGAGCAGGAGGAGATCGCGGTCGCGATGCGGCCGTACCAGGCCGACATCGATGCGGCGGAACAGGTGCTGCGGCAGACCGACCTCGCGTACGCCGACGCGTCGCGCAACTCGTCCTGGGCGAGGGACCTGCGCAGCGCGTACGACCGGCACAACCGCGTCAACGACCTGTACGTTCGGCTGTCCGCGTCGTCCCAACCGCGCCAGAAGGAGCTGTCCGAGACCTTCGGTGTCCTCTCGAGGCTGACCGAGGTCGCGTACAACTACGTCCGCGATCGGAGGTTCGAGGCTCCGCGCAACTACGAGCCCGGTGACCCGATCGGCCCGAACCAGAGCCTCCTCGGCGGCCGGTACCTGCCCTCGACGATGCTCGGGGACTTCGCAGCGATCCACACCGGTGCGCGGTTCCTGGACGACTGGAAGCGCTACGACGGGCATTTCCGGGACCAGATCAATGACACGATGAGCCTCGACGACCAGGCCGCGCTGGCCGCGTTCGGGGTCACCCCGCAGATGAAGGAGGCCGAGCTCCTCCCGCGCGAGACGGACTGGCGCGACGACGACGTCATCGCCAGCCTGATCGGCCCGGACGCCAACCCCGAGGACGTGCAGAACCGGATCGAGGAGCTGTCGGCCGACGGCAGAGCCCAGGCCATCACGATGCCGTACGAGAACCCGGACGGCACGTGGGGCGCGATCACCCTGTTCCGGGTCAAGCAGGAGGACGGCTCCTACCGTTACATCGACCAGACGGGGGCCCACTTCGGGTCGCTGCAGGACTTCCGCGACAACAACGAGATCCTCTCCGAGGACGGCACGCTCATCGCCGTGGAGAACCTCGACGAGCTGGAGGCGCTCACCGAGGACGGCCTCGACCCCGAGACGGGAGAGGCGCCGACGAGCTGCGAGGGCTGCCGCATCGTCGAGAAATCCGGCCACACCCCCGCCAGCTGGTGGGACAAGTTCGGCGGTTACGTCGTCGGCGGGGCGATGGTCGTCGGCGGTGTCCTGCTGTGGGCAGGGGGCGGGATCGCCACCTTGGCCACGCTGGGGGCGGCATCGCCGCTCGGGGCGGCCGCGGCGGTCGGTGGTACCGCGCTGATCACGGGCGGGATCGCGTACACGACCTACGACGCGGTCAGCAACATCGTCAACCGCAACAACCACGGCCAGTCCAACAGCTGGTCGAACCCGGCGGCGCGCGCGGACTACCTCAACCTGGCCGGCAACGTGCTGACGGTCGTCGGGGTGGGGGTCGCGGTGAAGGCCGCGACAGCCGGTGCGGCACAAGCGACAGCACGACTAGGGGGGAGTCTCGGCGTCAGGGGCGTCGGGGCGACCGCGCTACAGCGCGGGGTGACGGCCGCACCGGGCTGGCAGGCCGCGTGGAGCAGCGCCCAGGCGGCGTCGAGCACCACCTGGCGCGGCATGCTGGGCCTGACGGCCGCCACCACCAGCAGCCGGGTGTCGTACGGCGCGAACGCCCTCGCGTTCGGGGCGTTCGGCTACACGTTCGGCGAGGGCGTGGTCACCACCGCGCGCAACTGGGACCGCATGACGCCCGGGGAGAAGTGGGCGGCCTTCGGCAACCTCGCGATGAGCGCGGGCATGCTCGGCATGCCGGTCGCCCTGGGCGGGGCCGGCAAGGTGTTCCGCTTCCAGGCGATCGGCCTCCCCCGCCTCACGAAGTCGGGCGCGCCGATGGCGAGCCGGATGCCGGGCGCTGAGCGGTTCGTCGAACCCGGTCCGCTCGGCCCGGCGCTCGCCGACGCCTCGGCCGTCCCGGCAACCCCCGCTGGGCCGCAGCGCGCTCCCGGCCGTCCGATGTCGGTCCGGCAGATCGCGAAGGCCGAGGGCATCAGCCGCAAACAGGCCCGCGCGCGGTTCGAACAGCAAAACGCCGAGGCCAACCTCCGCGTGGTCAACTGGATGCGCAACCAGCGCACCACACCGACCGAAACCGCCGCGGAGCTCGCCCACCGGCTGGGCATCACCAAACGACAGGCCCGCGACGTGCTCAACGCCGTCAAGGGTTCGCGCCTGGTCGAGCGCGTCAACAACCAGGGCGCGGTCGTCGAGTCGGCTCGCACGCTCGCAGCGACGCACGGGGTGAGGACGTCGCTCGCCAAGGGAGCCCAGCGGGTCGCGGCCCTGCGCGGGCTCTCGGAGCTCGCCGCGAAGATCGTCGACGGTACGGTTCGGCCGCTGTCGATCGACGAGATGGCCAAGACGTTCGGCATCTCGCGCTCCGATGCGCGCCTCGCGACGCGGATGGCCACGCGCAGTGCGGAAGTGGGGGGCCAGCGCGTCTCGGTCATGGACCGGATCCGCCAGCTCGTGCAGGCCCCGCGGGAGACGGTGGTCGAGACGCTCGTCCGCGAGTTCGGGATGACGCGCGCCGAGGCGGACACGATGCTGCGGATCTCGGGCTCCCGCGGGCTGGCGGAGCGGCTCGACGCGATCGCCCGCGGTGAGTACCGGGTGCTCACCCGGGGTCAGCTGGCGCGCGAGTTCGGCCTCGGTCGCGGCGACGTCAGGACCGTGTTGAAGGTCACGCGGAACATCGCACTGATGACGCAGCTCGGCCGCATCGCCGAGGGCGGCGTGCGTCCGTCGGTCGAGTCGCTGGTCCGCGACCACGGCTTCTCCCCCGCCGAGGCGCGCAAGCTCCTGGAGGCGGCTGAGAACCCCGCGCTCGTCACCCGGCTCGGGGAGATCGCACGCGGTGAGCGCAATACGCCGACGGCAGCCGAGCTGGCCGCGGAGTTCCGGATCAGCCTGGAGCTCGCCCAGTGGTCGGTGCGCGTGGCCGGCAACACCGCGCTGGCGCTCGAGATCTCGCTCACGCAGCTGGGCGGTGTGCAGACCGCCCGGGTGGGGCAGAAGGCCACGGAGTTCGGGGTCAAGCGTGGGGACGTGCGCCGGATCCTGCGCGCCATGTGGAGCCCGGAGCTCGGTCGCCAGCTCGGCACGAGCGCCCACGAGGCCGGCGAGGCGATCGCCCCCCCGCCTGGCGGGACCGGTGACGGCGCCGACATGCCGGTCCGCCTCGGCGGGGACGGCTCGGCTGAGGCAGGTACCGGCGCAGCGGCTCCCGACGCCGGCGACGGCCCCGCCACCCCGGCCGCGTCGGATGGGGGCGACGGCCCGGCGACCCCGCCGGCGCCCGGTGGCGGCGACGGCACGCTGCCGCCGGTGCCGCCTCGCGGGGGCGCGGGCGGTGGCCCGGGCCAGTCCGGCGGTGACGGTGGTGCCCCGCCGCCGCCCGGCGGCCACGGCTCCCCCGGCGAGGCACCCGACGGTGGCGGCAACGGCGGTGTGAACGCGTCCGGGCTCGGGCTCGATCCGAACCCGGTGACGGGCACGGCCTCCGGCGTGCCGCCCCCAGGGCGGCCGGTCAAGCCGATCTCGGCGAGGAAGCTCGCCCGGGCGATGCAGAACCTGACCGCTCGCCCGATCGAGGCCGTTGCGCGCAAGATCCGCACCGGCCTGTTCCGCAAGCGCATGACCGTGGACGAGCTGCGCCAGCAGATCGAGCACCGGCGTCAGCTCCAGCAGGAGAAGGGAGAGCACCAGGACTACGAGGTCGTCGAGTACGAGTACGGAGACGCGCGAGTCGTCTTCGTCGAGCACCGCCCGGCAGCACCCTCGAAAGTCCGGCGCGGCGGCTCCGTCACCGCGCTCGAAGCGCTGTGGCGGCAGACGCTCACGGACAAGGCGCTTGCCGAGGCGAAGGTCGAGTTCCTGCAGCGCCGGCTCGCCGGTGCTGCGGACGGTGAGCGCGCGGCCCTCGAGCACGCGATCCGCGCCGCCCGCAGCAGGGCGCACCAGCTCGCGCAGGAGCTGAAGGTCCTCCACACGCACGCCGACCAGGTCGAGGAGACGCTCAGGCCCAACCAGGACAAGATCACCGAGATCGAGGCGCTCCTCGCGGAGTGGCGCAACAACCCGAGGCGCTACGAGGAGCTCGTCGAGCGGCTGCGGGATCCCGCGCAGCGGGCCCAGGTGCTCGAGGAGCTGAACGACGTCCAGCGTTGCGCCCTCGTGTGCGAGGCCAACCGACGCAAGATCGGCGAGACGCCACGCGACGTCCAGATCGCGGCGGTGCTGGCGCTGGACAGCGCGCCCACCGGCGGTAGCGGGCTGCGGGCCCTCATGGCGCTCCGCAGGCACCTGCCCAGAGGGGTCGTCGTCCAGATGCTCACGGGCGAGGGCAAGACCCTGGTGGCCCGGATCTGGGCGTTGACGCGGGCGCTCGGGGGCGACCCGGTCGCGGTGATCACGCACAACAGCACGCTGGCCCGGTCGGGTGCGGCACGTGCGAAGAAGGTTGCCGACGAGCTCGGCATCACCACCGCGTTCCGCGAGCCCGGCAGGACCACCCGGCCCGGTGTGGGCACCCGCGACCCGGACGGGTTCCACGGCACGCCCGAGGCGCCCCCGCACCTGAGCGACATCTACGCGGCCGACGTCGTCTACGGCTCCGCCCGCGAGCTGGTCGCCGACTGGCAGCGCGGCAAGCACGATCCGAACCTGCGGTTCGGCTCTCGCCATGTCGTCATGGACGAGGTCGACATGCTGGCCATCGACTGGGGTCGCACCGCGTACCGGTTGGGCGCCCAGGTCGACGGCACCGTCGACAACGCCGCGGAGATGTACGCGATCGCCGACCTGGCGCGCGCTTACCAGAAGCACGGCGAGTACGACATCGTCGACGGCCGCGTGCGGATCAGCCCGGAGCAGGCCAGGGAGTTCGCCGAGAAGGTCGGACTCGGTGGCGAGCTGGCGCCGCGCCACGTCGCTGAGATCGCCGACGCGCTGACGTCCGGCTGGCACCACCGGTACAACCGCGACTACTTCCGCGACGGCGACGCCACCGTCGTCGTCGACCGGGACAACGGCGAGGCGGTGCCGGACAACCGCTGGTTCGACCACGGGTGGATCGACGCCCTCGAGGGCGTGACGATCAAGCCGCCGCTGCGGACGGTGTCCGAGGAGACCCTCCTGCAGTACCTGGAGGCGCAGCTGTCCTACCGCGGCATCACGGGCACCGCGAAGGACGCGGCCACCGCGCTGCACAAGGTCTACCGCCTCGAGGTCGTCGAGATCGCGACCTACGACCCCCGCCGGCTCGCGGAGCTGCCCCGCCGGGTCTTCGCCGACTCCGCGACGCTGGCGCGCAGCGTCGCGGAGGAGATCCTCGAGGCCCACCGTCGGGGCGACCCGCGCCCGCTCCTGATCCTGGTGCGCGACATCGCCGATTCCATCCGCGTCGCCAAGATCATCAAGGAGGTCCTGGCGACCGGACCGCACCCGGTGGAGCCGCGGGTGGTCAACGCGACGACCCCGCGCCGGCTCTACGAGACCATCGCCGAGGCCGAGGCCGGCAGGCCGTTCGCGGTGACCGTTGCGACCGCCCGGTTCGGGCGCGGCACCGACATCTCCCTCGGCGGCTACGCCCCGCCCGGCGCGCCCAACCCGGTCCGCGACATGCTGATCGCCAAGGGCGGCGGGCACGTCGAGATCGTGAGCATGTTCGGGACCCGGCGGGCCGTGATGCAGGGTGGTGGCCGGTTCGGCCGCAACGGTCAGCCGGGTACGTGGCGCGAGTCGCTCTCCCTGGACGACCCGCAGCTCGCCACGTTCGCCAACCGCCACCTGCTGCGGTTGCTGAAGAAGCTCAGCGCGGGTGAGCTCACCGGTTGGCGCCTCCGGCTGGCCAACCGCATGATCAAGAAGGCGCAGGTGCGCGCCGACCGGCTCCGTGCCGCAGAGCTCGCCCTGACCGTCAAGGGCAAGCTGCGCCCGGACAACGTCAGCGAGCAGCTCGTCGGGACGATCGCGGAAGGGCGGCTCGGTGAGGCGGCCCGCGCGGTCCAGGAGGCGGACCGCAGGCTCGCCGCAGCGCTGAACGACTTCGCGGAATCCGGTGGTCTCCGCGGGGCCGGCCTGCCTGCCCGGCTCGCCGAACTCGAGCAGGTCTGCAGCAACGTGTGCGCCGCCGAGCACGCCCTCGTCACGGCTCAGCGCGCGTTCCGCGCTGAGCTCGCACGGGTCCGCCCCCGTGTCCTCACGCTCCCGTCCGCGCAGGCCGCGGACCCGGGAACGCAGGTCGGCGCGGACGTCGAGGCCGAACGCACCTTCGCGCTGACCCGAGCGGCGGTCGCCCGGGCGCGTGAGCAGATCAAGGCGGGCGATCTCGCCGGTGCGATCGCCACCGTGGCGGGCATCGGTCAGGACGCGATCGACGTCGCCGGGGCGCTGCCCGGTGAGTGGGGCGCTGCCCAGTGGACGGCCGTTGAGGCGCAGCACCTGGTCTCGATGCTCCAGCGCATCGTGCTGACCCGGCTGCACGTCGACCCGAACCACTTCAAGGGCGTCCTGGACAACCCGGCGTTCCTGAACCGCCTCGAGGCGCTCGTGGTCACCCTGCCCGCCGAGACCGCGACCAAGGCGGCCCGCGCGGTCGCCGCGCAGGAGCGGGAGGTCCGCGAACTGCTCGCCCGCCTGGAGGCAGGGGTGACGCAGCACGGCGGCGAAGGCACCGAGGCGAACGCCGACCTGCAGGGCGTCGCCGACGCCGAGCTGCGCCACCAGCTGGGCCGGTTGATCGGGAGCAACGTCCCGGAGCAGGTGATCGCGGACCTCGTGCGGCTCGCCGAGCGCGGCTCGCTGTCCGCGGAGGAGCTCCGCCAGCTGATCGCCGTCGGCCGCTGGACCGGCCACGCCGCCCCCGCGGGCGCGATCGGGACGTTCGCCGCGAAGCACGGGCTGAGCTGGACGAAGTCCACGAAGCGGCGGCTCCTCGCGGCGTTGCGGGAGCTGCCCGACGAGCCTTCGACCAGGTCGACGCTGCCGCACGACGCGTTCGCACCGGGCTCGCTCGAGTCCCTCGTGTCGAGGGCGATGGGCGGTGAGTCCCGCCGCCCGGTGGGCCAGTTCGCGGCCGACCTGCCGGCGTGGCTGCCGCAGTCCTGGAAGGACGCCATCGTCGAGCGGATCAAGGCCGGCCGCGTCCCCGGGTTCGCCTACGTCGAGCGCACCCGTAGCGGCAAACCGGCCGACCGGATCGAAGACACGAGGTCGTCGGCCGACCAGCCGGAGCGCGCTCCGGCGCGTGGCTGGGCGCGGGTCGCCGCGGCGATCGCCGGTGCCGGGTCCGCCGCGGGAGGCGTGCTCGCGATCGTCGGCGAGACGGGCGGGGCGGCGTTCGCGGCAGGTGCCGCGATCGGTGCGGTGGTCGCAGGGGTGTTCGGTGCCTACCGCTTCGTGCGGCTGGGCCGCGGGCCGCCGTCGGTGCGGGCTACCCTCGCCGGCGCCGTCGTGGCGTCGGCCGCCGGCCTCCTGGTGGCCGGCGTCGGCCCGTCCGCCGCCGCGGTGGCGGTGGGCGGCGCGTTGGTGAGCAGCGCTGTCATCCGGGCGCTCCCGGACGTGGTCGCCGCCGCCCGCAGGCGCGGCGCATGGGTGGCCGGCCTGGCCGCCGAGATCGGCTTGGCCGGCAACGGTGGGCCCGTGGCGAGGGCCGCGGCGAGGCTCCAGGTGCGGCGCGACCTGCGGCGCGAGCTGGCGGCCGAGCAGCAGCGGGTGGCGGACGCCCGCGAACTGGTGGCCGACTACCGGGCGCAGCTGTTCGAGGCGCTCGACGCGGGCATCCGGTGGGTGCTCCACCCGCCGGACGGGACCAGCCGCACCCGCGACGAGCTGGAGACCGTCGCCGAGACGCTCGGCGTGCCGGTCGAGTTGGTGGAGTCGATC